>NZ_DASXYM010000001.1:0-23159 GCF_036502485.1 Occallatibacter sp.
GTAGCCGTGAAGGCCAGCGCCGGGGCATCCGAGCATCTGCGCATCGCCCGCGTCGTCAACCTCGTCCGCGCCCTCGAGGAGCTCAAGCGCAACAATCTGTGGATCATCGGACTCGACGAGCGCGGCGCCACCGACTATGACCGGTTCGACTTCACCGGCGATTGCGTGCTCGTCCTCGGCCGCGAGGGCGCCGGCCTGCACGATCTGGTCCGCCGCACCTGCGACCACCTGCTGCGCATCCCCATGGCCGGCGGCGTCAGCTCGCTGAACGTTTCGGCAGCCGGCGCGGTAGTGCTCTATGAAGCGTTCCGCCAGCGCCGGGCCGCGACGGCCGGTGCTGCCGCCGGCCCCGCCAGGGCGTCCAAGCAGAAGAAACAGAAAGGTCTCGGTTCGTGACGGATGTCTTTGGCGCCGAAGGCGCAGTTGGCCGCACTGCAGGTGCCAGTGGGCCCCGCCGCAGGTGGTCCATGAAGTTCTCTTTTGCGCGTCTGGGACACGCGGCCGTTGTGACCGCCTGTCTCGCGTGCGTCCTCAGTCCGGCCCAGACCACCACGCCGCCCACTCCTCCCGCCCGGCAGAACCCGCCCCGCGATAAGGGCAAGGTCGTCTTCTCCCGCTCCACGGACGAGAACGGAAACACCAGCAGCACCGCCGGCCCGGCCGCCCAGCAGGCGCCGGAAACCGCCGCCAGGCCCACCGCCCAGGACGCTGAGCGCACCGCCATCACCTTCACCAGCTTCGACATGGACGTGCATCTGCGCCCCGCCGAGCACCAACTGGCCGTGCGCGCCATCATGACCGTCCGCAACGACGGCAAGGTCCCGCTGGCTCATCTGCCGCTGCAGATCTCGTCCTCGCTCAACTGGGAACGCATTCTCGTCAATAGCAAGGACGCCCTATACCAGGTCGCCCTGCTCAACTCCGATGCCGACCATACCGGCCGCCTGCGCGAAGCCGGCATCTCTCTGGCTGTGCCGCTCGCGCCCGGCGCAACCCTCTCCGTCGACGCCACCTACTCCGGCGTGATCGAGAAAAGTGCACAACGGCTGCTCTCCATTGGAACGCCCGATGACGTCGCGCTGCACTCCGACTGGGACGAAATCGGCACCGCCTTCACCGGGCTGCGCGGCTTCGGCAACGTCCTCTGGTACCCGGTATCCTCCGTTCCCGTCATGCTGGGTGACGGCGCCAAACTCTTCGACGAGATGGGCGAGCACAAGCTGCGCATGGCGGGCGCGCGCTTCCGCCTGCGGCTCACCACGGAGTTCCCCCACCAGCAGGCCCCCACCGTCGCCGTCATCAACGGCCATCCCGCCGCGTTGGCAGTGGTGGATGCCGGAACCCCCGAGGTCGCGGGCGTAGCCACGGCAGAGAGCGAGCCCGCCACACTGGGCTTTGAGGCGCCCAGCCTGTTCGTTGCGCAGCGCACCAGTCACCCGGGCCAGAACCTGACTGCCTGGACCACCGCGGACAACCAAGTGAACGCGCAGTTGTGGAACCAGGCGGCGCAGCGAGTGACTCCCTTCCTGCAGGGGTGGCTGGGCCAGAAGCCTCGCGCACAGCTCACCCTTCTCGACCTGCCGGAGCGGGAAGATGCCCCCTTTGAAGCCGGTGCCCTCCTCGCCACAAATCTTCGTGACGCCCTTCCCGATCAGCTTGACGGCATTCTGGCGCACGCGCTCACACATGCCTGGATGCAGTCGCCCCGCGCCTGGCTCAGCGAAGGCGTGGCTCACTTCATGGGGACGCTGTGGGTCGAAAAGCAGCAGGGCCGCGACAAGGCTCTCACCGCCCTTGCGTCCGGTCGTGACGCTCTTGCCATCGCCGAGCCAGCCAGCCCCGGCGCCGGTCCAGGACAGCCTCTCGCCGCTTCCATCTCCCCCGTCTACTACCGCACCAAGGCCGGCTACGTTCTGTGGATGCTGCGAGACATCGCGGGAGACGCGGCGCTCTCCGCGGCGCTGCGGGCCTACGATCCGCAGAAGGACTTGGGCGCGGAGGGCTACTTCGAATCGCTGGTGGAGCAGGCCGGCACCCGCCACGACCTGAAGTGGTTCTTCGCCGATTGGGTGGATGCCGACAAGGGGCTGCCCGATCTCACCGTCGACAAGGTCTATCCCACCGTTCAGGGTTCCAGCACGGTTGTCGCCATCACCATTTCCAACAGCGGATACGCGGCCGCCGAGGTGCCCGTCAGCGTGCGCACCACGGAGAACTCCATCACCCAGCGCGTGCGCATCCCGGAGCATGGCAGCGTGGTGCAGCGCATCGTGATCCAGGGCCAGCCCATTGAGGTCCAGGTGAACGACGGTACCATTCCGGAAACCGAAGCCAGCGAGCACATCACCCCCATCGGCCCGCCGAATCCAGCCACTCCGGCCACGCGCTTTCCCTAGCGCGCGGACGCGCGGCGTTTGTTCAGGGCTTTTGGCAGCAATCCTGCGCCAGCAGCACCCTTGCCGGCTCTTGTGCTGAACTTCTGCTGCAGGCGATCAGCGCACAATCAAGGGTCGAAACTTCCGAATCGGAGGTCATTCACCCAGATCACGCCGCCTCGGCGAAAAATGTCTGACGATCCCTGGACTCGTTGATCGGGTGGTTCCTCAAGCCGACGTTGGAGCGAATAGGAATGCGCTGCTTGCCGCAAACTTCTCATAGCGGGAGAGTAGTCCCCAATCGCGAAATCTTGACCCTAAGCGCCCGGCCGTTCCGGTCAGGACCCCGCTCCACCGAATGTACGATGGCGCGTCCTGCCGTGTGCCCGGTACGATGACGACACGATGCCATCTTCCCCAACTGAACGCCAGATGGGCGTGTGGGCGGCCACAGCCGTCGTCACAGGCGAGGCCATCTCGCTGGGCATCTTCCTCACCCCGGCAGCCATGGCGCGTTCGCTGGGATCGCCCGCGCTGCTGGCCGCCGTCTGGTGCGGTATGGCGCTGATGACGCTGGCTGGCGCCCTCTGCTTCACCGAACTTGCGGTGCGCAACCCTCAGGACGGCGGCGAGTATCTCTACCTGCGCCGCGGCTTCGGCCCCCAGATCGCTTTTCTCTATGCCTGGATGGCGGCGCTGGTCATGTATCCCGGCGTGGCGGCGTCGTTGTGCGTGGGAACCGTGCCTTATCTGCAGGCCTTGTTCCCCGTTCCTCTCTGGCTCGTTCCAGCGCTGCCGGCCCTGATGATCGCCGCGCTGGGAGCCATCAACTACGTCGGCATGCGCCTCTCCAGCGGCCTGATGACCGTGCTCAACTGGCTCAAGATTCCCGTGCTGCTGGGACTGGTGGGATGGGCCTTTGTCTCGGGCCACGCGACTGCCGCAAATCTTGCCCCTCTGGCGGCGCGGCGCGCAGGCTCCGATCCTCTCGGCGCGGCGATTGCCGGCGCTGCCGTGAGCGCTTTCTTCTGCTTCGGCGGCTGGTGGGAGGCAGGCAAGATCGCCGGCGAGGTCCGCAACCCGCGGCGCACCCTGCCCATCGCCTTCACCGGCGGAGTCCTGCTGGTCACCGCGCTCTACTTGCTGGTGAGCCTGGGATTTGTCGCCGTGGTGCCCATGGAGCAGATCCGTTCCAACACCGCCTTCGTCGCCCAGTTTGGCGCGTCGCTGTTCGGACCAGAGGGCGGCAGAGTGCTGTCGGCCTGCGTGGTGCTCAGCGTGGCCGGAGGCCTGCTGGTCCTCTTCATGGCGGTGCCGCGCGTCACCTGCGCACTGGGCAACGCCGAACCCTCAGGCCCGCTGCGCATCTTCGCCCGCCTCCATCCCCGCTTCGGCACGCCCGCCAACGCCGTGCTGCTGCAGACCGGCATGGCGCTGGTGATCCTCATGCTGGGCGCGTTTGACCGCATCCTCGCGTTCATCATCTTCTCGTCGGTGGTGTTCCTGGCCCTGACGGCGGCTACCCTGTTCCGCGGACCGGCGGCGAAGGCATGGTGGTACCCGGTCGCGCCCCTGCTCTTCATCGGCGGCTGCGGCGTGCTTGCGCTCATGCTGCTGGCCAGCCGAACCGTGCCCTCCCTGATCGGCGCCGCCCTGGTCCTGCTGGGGCTGCCCGTCCGCCGCTTTATGGTGGGCAAAGCAGTGGCGCCGGCAGGGCTGGTCGGGGCGCGCAACGATCGGTGATTACCGCTCGGGCTCACTCCTCTGCATCGGCTTGAGCGGTTCCGCAGGTATCATGGACCAAATTCCTGTCGCACTCTCATCCCGCCGGCCGGCGGATTGGATCGCCTTCCCAACGGATCGCGGCGGAGCTTAAGCAGTGCCGTAAACAGCCGAAACGCCAACCGGCGAGAATGATCAGCCGGTGCCATTCAGGTTCGTTTGTCCCGACAGTCGCGACCATGGACTCGAGGCAGAGCCCGATCCTGATGCCGAGTGAACCCACCAGGCGTGTCTTGGCCTTGCGCTCCGCTATCGGCAGGAATACCGCCCCGAACGTGCAGAGCACTCCAGCGGCGATGACCACGAGTGGAATAATCCGCAGGAGCACCTATCCTTCTTTTTTATCCGCGTTCCTGGCCTTCACCTTGAACCAGATCGGCGTCCCCTTGAACCCAAATGAATCGCGAATCTGGTTCTGCAAAAACCGCTCGAAGGCAAAGTGCAGCCGCACATCCCGATCCGTAAACAGCACAAACGTGGGCGGAGCTACCGCCGCCTGCGTCATGTAGAAAATCCGCACCCGCTTGGCCATCGGCACCGGCGCGCGCTGGAAGTCGACCTTGTCGAGGAAGCGGTTCATCTGCCCCGTCGTGACCCGCTTGCGGCGCTCCGCCGCCACCGACATAACCTCCCGCAGCACCCGGCCCATGCCCTTGCCTTCTTTTGCCGAGAGGAAAAGGAGCGGCGCGTAATCGAGATACTTGAGCACGTCCCGCAACTGGCGCTCGAAAATGTCGCGATCCGCCGCCGGCTTTCCATCGGTACGGGCGGTCGTCACCGCGTCCCACTTGTTCACGACGATGATCACGGAGCGGCCCGATTCATGCGCATACCCGCCAATCGTCGCGTCCGACGAGGTAACGCCCTCCGTCGCGTCGATCACCAGCAGTGCCACGTCCGCAGCCTCAAGATGCCGGCGCGCCATCACCACGCTCAGCTTCTCGGCCATCAGGTGCGTCTTGCCCTTGCGGCGGATTCCGGCGGTATCGACAAAGCGCAACTGCGAGCCCTCGAACTCCACCACTTCGTCCACGGCGTCGCGCGTAGTCCCGGCAATCGGCGAGACAATCGCCCGGCTGGTTCCCGTCAGCGCGTTCAGCAGCGTGGATTTGCCCACGTTGGGGCGCCCGATAATCGCGATCGACGTCTCATGCTGCTCGAACTCGCCGTGCGTCCGATGCACCCCGGCCTGTTCCGTCTCCGCACCCCCATCCGCTTGCCCCTGTTCTTCGCCAGGCGCCTCTTCTTCGGCAACCGCATGTTCGCGTTCCGGAATCGCCGCGGACACCGCATCCAGCAGATCGCCGATGCCCAGCCCATGTTCGGCGCTCACCGGGTAAACCTCGCGCAGTCCGAGCTGGCGGAAGTTCTCCGCCGCCGCGGCCATGGCATCGCCCTCCGCCTTGTTGACGGCTAGAAACACCGGCTTGCCGCCGCGCTGCAGCATGCGGACCAGATCGTAGTCGGGGCTGGCCAACTCGGTCCGCACATCCACCACCAGGATCAGTGCGTCCGCCTCTTCAAGGGCCACGCGCGCCTGGCTGAAGATCTCCGTCGGAATGAGCTCGGGATCGTCAGGAACAATGCCGCCCGTATCCACCAGACGGAAGCGCCGCCCCCCCCAGTCGTACTCGCCATAGATGCGGTCGCGCGTGATGCCCGGCTCGTCACCCACAATGGAGCGGCGGCTCCTGGTCAGCCGGTTAAACAACGTGGACTTGCCCACGTTGGGGCGGCCAACAATGGCCACCACGGGCAGGTTCTCCGCGCCGGCGCTGGCGGGAATGACGGATCGGCGATACGTTGGCAAGCTGTCTCCTCGGCACGGCCATGGGCGCGGCGCGACTGTACTGATTCCATTATCCGATGGAAGGCCTGACTTCCGCGGATTCGAGCAGGACGGAGGCAGTGCGGTTCCGGCCTCCCTGCTTCGCCCGATAGAGAGTCTGATCGGCGGCCCGCATCAGGTCAGACTCCGAAAGGCCGGAGGAGGAAAACCATGCCGCCAGCCCAATGCTGATGGTCAGCCGCCCGCCAAACGGGGAGGCCTCATTCAGCAGCGCGAGCTTCTGCACCTCTTCATGCAGCCGCCTCGCTACCGCCGCGGCTCCGTCCGCATCCGTATCCGGCAGCAGCACCACAAACTCCTCGCCGCCGATGCGCGCCACCACATCGTCAGGCCCGCGCGCCTGGCACGCCATTACCCCCGCCAGGGCCACAAGGCACTCATCGCCGTAAGGATGGCCGTGAAGGTCGTTCACGCTCTTGAAAAAATCGGCATCCACCAGCAGAAGAGCCAGCGGATGGCGGCGCCGGCTGGCACGGCGAAACGCCGCGCGAAATGCATGATCGAAACGGCGTCGGTTGGCAATGCCGGTGAGCGGATCGACCAGCGCGAGCTGCTCCAGGCTGGCATTGGCCGCGCGAAGCTCGCTCTCCCGCGCCAGCAGCGTGCGGCGGCCGTTCAGGTAACTCATCTGCACCAGCGCCGCCTGCAGGCCCTGGATCAGAAGCAGGCAGCCGATGGCAATGAGCCCCAGACGCAGATGCTGGCGAATCACCGCCGCCGCCAGGGCAAAAATGCCGGCGTTCAGCAGCAGCGGGCAAGCACACTCCACCAGCAGCCGCGCCGTGCTCATGGCGGCGCGCGGCCGGGTCGACGTGCCGCTCAGCGGCAGAGCCAGGGCGAACCAGCCGGCGATCCCAAAAGGAATACTCCAGGCCAGATCGAGCAGAGTGCCAGACGTCAGACCGCGGTACTGGGTCAGGTAGTCCATCCCCAGCTCAACGGGCAGATAAGACCAGAGAAAGAAACTGATCCAGCGCAGCGCCTGGCGCTCCTCCTCCGTCACCCGGCAGAAACGCCGCATCAGCGACATCACAGCCAGCAGCGCGCACGCCGCGCCGTAGATCCGGCCCATGATGACTTCCGCAACCTCCGGCGAGCGGCTCATGCGGTAGAGCATGTACCAGGCCAGCACCAGCGCCAGACCTGTCTGCGCGCAGTTCAGCACAAACACGCCGCGCAGCGATTGCGTCTCGCGGGTCGTGGCAAACGCCATCAGGAGCGGGAAGATGGCACACACGTAAACGAAATCGGAGGCGTCTACCGTCAGTACGCTCCCACCCGTCGAGTGGCCTGCAAACACCTCAATGGAGTGCGCCGCCGCCCACAGCAGCACCCCCGTCCCGGCCCAGAGCCACGTCGGCCGCTCCCGCCACGGCAAAAGCCGCGCCCGCCAGAATGTACACAGGCCCGCCACCGCCACCAGCGCGGACGTGAAGATCCGGGAGACGCCGGCGGCGTGCCGATCCACCAGCAGGACCACAAGATGCGCCGCGAAGATACCCGCCATAAGGACCCGGGGCAGCTTTCCGGACGGCAGCCGGTCCACCGGGCGCAATGCGGCGGCCTGTTGCGCGACGGACGACATCAAATCACTCCTGCAACCCGAACCGACTCGCCTTGAGAGTCCGATTTTCGGTCGCGCGGCGAACCGGCGGCAAAGACGGGTTTCCTGCCTTTACAATACGGATGCGTTGGACTGGGTGCAAACCGCCGCCGTCACCCCAGAGCGGAGATTCCGCGCTCTCACTATGATGGAAACAGCACCTGCCCCCATGGCGTCCACCACCAGTCCAACCCGCACCCTGCCCAGCCTCCACGAGTTCTTCGCGCCCGGCGGTATCCTGGCCGGCTCGCCGCTCCCCTATGAGTACCGTCCCGGCCAGCTCGAAATGGCCAAAGCCGTGGAGCGCGCCATGGCCGAGCGGCGTCACCTCATCGTGGAAGCCGGCACCGGCACCGGCAAAACTCTCGCCTATCTCCTCCCTGCGCTGCGCACCGGCCAGCGCGTCATCATCTCCACCGGCACCAAGGCCCTGCAGGATCAGCTCTACTTCCGCGACGTGCCCTTCCTTGAAACCCTGCTCGGCGACCTGCGCGTCTGCTACATGAAAGGCCGCGCCAACTACCTCTGCCGGCACAAACTCGTCACCCTGCGCAGCCAGCCCATCCTCTCCGGCCTTGAGGAAATCGACCACTACCGGCAGATAGCCGAGTGGGAGCAGCAGACCGACACCGGCGACCGCGCGGAGCTCTCCGGTCTCCCCGAGGCCAGTGCCGTCTGGGCCAAGCTCGACGCCCGCAGCGACGCCTGCCTCGGCCAGACCTGCCCCAGCTATCAACGCTGCTTCATCACCGAGATGCGCCGCCGCGCCCTCGAATCCGACATCATCATCGTCAACCACCACCTCTTCTTCGCCGACCTCGCCGTGAAACGCGAGATGGGCGGCGCCCCCGATGCCGGCATCCTCCCCGAGGCGGCCGCCGTGGTGTTCGATGAAGCGCATGAGCTCGAAGAGGTGGCCTCCAACTACTTCGGCCTCTCCGTCTCAAACATCCGCTTTGAAGAGCTGGCCCGCGACACTGAAACCATGCTGCGCGGCAAGGAAGGCGCCCTCGGCCTGCCCGCACTCACCGGGCAACTCCGTGACCGCGCCCGCCTCTTCTTCGCCGGGCTGCCCATGGCCGGCGACGGCCGCCAGCCCTTCACCGCCCGCGAGGAATTCCTCGAAACCCGCGGCGATCTCTACACCGGCGTCCGCTCCACCCTCCGCCGCATCGAAGACGAGATCGGCAACCTCAAAGAAGTGGACGAGGCGCCCGGCCTGCGCAAGCGCGTGAGCCGCCTGCGCAGCGAACTCGAGTTCCTGATGGAGTCGAACGCGTCCAACATCGTCTACTGGCTCGAGCGCCGCGCCTGGGGAGGCAATGAGCGCGACGGCGCTGCCAAACTGGGCCGCCAGCAGAGCCGCACCACCTTCGTCCAGGCCACCCCCATTGATGTCTCGGAGCTGCTGCACGACCTGGTCTTCGAAACCATCCCATCCGTCGTGCTCACCTCCGCCACCCTCACCGTAAACGGTGGCTTCGAGCACATGCGCAAGCGGCTCGGCCTGACTGAAGCGCGCCAGCTCGTCGTCCCCTCGCACTACAAGTACGGCGAGCAGGCGCTCCTCTATCTGCCCCCTGAGATGCCCGACCCCCGCGAGCCGGATTTCCCCGCTGCCGCCGCCGAAAAAATCCGCCGCATTCTCGACATCTCCAAAGGCCGCGCATTCTGCCTCTTCACCAGCTACAGCCAGATGCGCGCTGTGTACGAGCTCCTGCTGCCGGTGCTCGACTGGCCCATCCTCCTGCACGGCACCGCCCCCCGCAAAGCCCTCCTTGACGAGTTCCGCAACACCCCCAACTCCGTTCTCTTCGGGACATCAAGCTTCTGGCAGGGCGTCGACGTGCAGGGCGAAGCACTCAGCTGTGTCATCATCGACCGCCTCCCCTTCGCCGTCCCCAACGACCCCGTCGTCCAGGCCCGCATGCAAGCCATCGAAGAAGCCGGCGGCAAGCCCTTCTTCGACTACCAGGTCCCCGAAGCCGTCCTCACCCTCAAGCAAGGCTTCGGCCGCCTCATCCGCTCCCTCGAAGATCGCGGCGTCCTCGTCCTCCTCGATCCGCGCATCCGCCGACAGCGCTACGGCCAAACCTTCCTCGCCAGCCTTCCGCCCTATCGCGTCAGCACCGACATCACCGATGTCGAATCCTTCTTCGCTGAGACCGCGAAAACCTCTTGATAGGTGAGAGGGAGTATTGGGTCAAATTGACCAATAACCTCGTTGAAGGCAAGCCCGTTGATGGGACTGACCTTACCGGAAGTGCTTGAGTACGCCATCGGCCCCCTGCTCCACTCTGTCCTTGGCGGATGGAAGTTGGAGCATGTGGTGAGACCGTTCGTTGGTGAGGTATGGGGCCGAGGAGAACCATCCGCCATCAAAGACATAAGCCGCGGATCGTGGCACTCCCTCAAACGCCCACGTAAAGGAGGGTTTGCTCTAAGCTATTGTCATGGCAGATCGTGCGCACTACACCGCAACCACGCGAGCAATCACGGTAACCGTTGAGCCGACTTACCTCGTCGCCAGATCATCGCCCGACGAATCGCAGTATTTCTGGGCATATCGCGTGATCATCGAGAATCACGGACGGGAAACCGTGCAACTACTGAGCCGGCATTGGATGATCTCGAATTCGCGTGGCGAGCTGACTGAAGTCAAGGGAGAGGGCGTTGTTGGGGAACAACCGGTGCTCAAGCCCGGCGAGAGCCATGAATATACCAGTGGCGCGCCCCTCAACACACCGTCGGGGATGATGGGCGGGGCATACCAGATGGAAACTGAGACCGGCGAGCGGTTCGATATCGAGATACCAACGTTCTCGCTGGATCGTCCCAATCAGGGAGTGTTGCTGAATTAAGTATCAGGCAGAATCGGGCCGCGTATGAAACCTCGGGGTTGCCGATAGAACCCGTATGGCCCCGCCATGTCGGCTTGTCGGGGTGCTCATCTTCAAGTTCAGGCACGCCCGGCCCCCCGCTGGTAGACTCCCGCTATGAAAGCGCTCGCCCTTCCCGTCCTTGCCTGCCTGATCGTATGCGCGCCCCTGACCCCTGCTCAAACGGTGATCCCGCTTTACCCCGCGAGCCCTTCCGCACCCGATACCGAGAAGCAGTACTTCTCCGAGGCGTGGCACACCAACGTCGTCACCAATGTGACGCGGCCCACGCTCACCGTCTTCAAGCCCACCAACGGCCAGAACAGCGGCAGCGCTGTCATCGTCTGCCCCGGCGGCGGATACATGGCCCTCTCCATCGACAGCGAAGGCAACGATGTCGCCACCTACCTGGCCGCACGCGGCATGACCGCGTTCGTCCTCAGGTACCGGCTGGCGCCCACCGACACCGAGGCGACTAAGGAATTTGGAGACCTTTGGGCCCACGACCGCGCCAGGCTCGATGCCATGATCCACCAGGATCTTCCTCTCGCTGTCGCCGATGGCCTGGCGGCCGTCACCTACGTGCGCCGGCATGCAGCCGAGTTCGGTGTCTCGCCCGATCGCGTCGGCATCATGGGCTTCTCCGCCGGAGGAGGCGTCACCACCGGTGTGGCCTTCGGATACAAGCCTGAAAGCCGCCCCGCCTTTGTCGCCCCCATTTATGCGGGCGGCGAAGACTTCACAAAGCTCACCGTCCCCGACGACGCCCCGCCCATGTTCCTGGCGGCAGCCACCGACGATAACCTCGGCCTTGCGCCCATCAGCCTCGCGCTCTATAGAAAGTGGACGCTCGCAAACAAGCCCGCCGAACTCCACATGTATGCGAAAGGCAGCCACGGCTTCGGCATGCGAAAACAGAACATCCCCACAGACCACTGGATTGATCGCTTCGCCGAATGGCTCGAACTCGAAGGCTTCCTCCAGAAGTGAGCCTGGCGCCTCGAACCAGCATTCGGTCTTCACCCCGGGCCACTCCAATATAAAGAGAAGTACCACGCAACGGAGGCCTGGCTCCCCCATGGATCATGTGGATTATGTAGTGGTCCTGCTGATTGGACTCTTGTGCGCCGTGGCCGCGGTGGCTGGCCTGGCGCGCCGCTTTGCCGTCTCCTACCCCATCGCGCTGGTGGTGTTCGGGCTGCTCTGCTCCCTCATTCCGCATGTGCCCAGAATCGTCCTGCCGCCTTCATTGGTCTTCATCGTCATCCTGCCGCCGCTTCTCTATATCGCGGCCTGGCAGACGTCGTGGCGCGAGTTCAAATACAACCTGGTTTCCATCGCCGGCCTGGCCGTCTTCCTCGTCTTCTTCACCGCCATCGCGGTAGCCTTCGCGGCGCGGTGGTGGCTGCCGGGGTTTGACTGGAGACTTGGCTTCCTGCTCGGCGCCGTAGTCTCCCCCACAGATGCGGTCGCCGCAACCTCCATCGCCCGTAAAGTCGGCATGCCGCAGCAGATCGTCGACATTCTTGAAGGCGAAAGCTTGCTCAACGACGCAACCGGCCTGCTCGCCCTCCAGTTCGGATTGGATATGGTGGTGAACGGAACTCCGCCCTCGATCATGCATGGCCTGCTCCAGTTTGCCTGGCTCACGGTCGGCGGCGTCCTCGTAGGAGTCCTCATCGGCTTTGCGGTTACCTCGCTGGAGCGCTGGGTGGACGACGGCCCCGTGGAGATCGCCCTCTCGCTGGTCGTCCCCTACGTTGCCTATCTCGCCGGCGACGCAGTTCGAGCTTCCGGCGTCATCGCCGTCGTTTCCTGCGGACTGCTCGTCAGCCGGCAGAGTTCGCGGCTGTTTTCACCACGGGTCCGGCTCCAGACCATCGCCGTGTGGGATGCCCTTGAGTTCCTGCTGAACGGCTTCGTCTTCATCCTTCTCGGCCTGCAACTTCCCCATGTACTGGCCGGCATGAAGGGCAGAAGCAGGCTCGACGACATCGCGGTAGCGCTGGCCTTCTCAGCCGTACTCATTGCGCTCCGCCTCGCATGGATGTTCCCCGGTGCGCGCGCCGCCTGGTGGATCCGTACCCGCATCCTTCGCCAGAGCTACCCCATGCCCGGCCTCAACCAGCTCTTCATCATAGGTTGGACCGGAATGCGCGGTGTGGTGGCCCTGGCCGCAGCCAACTCACTGCCCCTCACGCTTGGCGACGGAAGCCCATTCCCGCAACGCGATTTCATCATCTTCCTTACCTTCGCCTTGATCGTCGTGACCATCGTGTTTCAAGGCGTCTCGCTGCCCTCCATCGTGCGCCGGGTCGGCCTGGCTCAAGCCGGCGCCGGACTCTGCGAAGAAGGAGAAGCCCGCCGCCTGCTGCTCCACGCAGCCATCGGCTTCCTCGAGGAGCGCGGCAAGTCCGCCAGCGACGACCAGGAGCGCCACCTCTATGAGGACCTGCAGCACCAGTACGAACACAAGCTCACCGAAATCGATCCATGCGGCCCCGGTGGCGACCCGGCGGAGCCTCAACCCGGGTTGACCATGGAACGCGTGCTGCTCGATACCATTCGCCGGGAACGCGCCGAACTCAGCCAATTGCGCGCCAATGGGCGCATCGGCGACGGCCTTTACCGCGATTTGGAGCGCGAACTGGACCTGAGCGAAAGCCGCCTGGCCTGAACCGCATGCCCGCCCCACCCCGTCACTCTGGCTGCTGCACGCTGCCCCTCGGCTATTGCGGTTTCAGAGTTGCTCTACCCTGGAACCACGCAGCGAAGTGGCATCTCCTCAGGAAAATGCCGACCCTCTCCGAATCAGAAAGGGCACTCGACCCCCGCAGCCGCTCTAGAACCACTTCTTCGTCTTGAAGTACACCAGCACAGCGACCGTCGACAACGCCATCAGCCCCACCGCGTAATCCGTCCCGTACGGATCGTTCACCCAGGGCAGTTTCAGATTCATTCCAAAGAACCCCGTGATGATCACCAGCGGCAGCGCCACCGTGCCCCAGATGGTCAGTACCTTCATCACCTCATTGGTCCTGTTGGCTACCGCCGAGAGGTAAATATCGAGTGCCCCCGACAACAGGTCGCGATACGTCTCAATCATGTCCACGGTGCGGATCACGTGGTCGTACACGTCGCGGAAGTAGGGATCGAGATCGTCTGCCAGCACTCCCCCTTCCCGGCGCACCAGCGTGTTGATCACCTCGCGCATGCCGCTCGCCACGCGGCGAAAATCCACCAGCTTGCGCCGCAGCGAAAAGATCCGCGCCAGCGTCTCCGGCTCCGGCCGGTCGAGAACCACGTCTTCAATATCGCCAATCTCTTCGGCAATCTTGTCCAGCACCGGCTGGTACCCGTCCACGATCTCATCCACGATCAGGTAAAAGAGCCGATCCAGCCTCGTGATCTGCTCCTGCTCCGCCCGCGCCTTCACCTGCGCAATCATCGCGGAATCGCGATCCCGCACGTTGATCAGGAAGTCGCGCCCCAGAAACAGGTCCACATCGTCAAACCGCAGCTCCCCCTCGTTATGCACATGCTTCAGGATGGCGAAGAGATAGTTCTCGTGCTCCTCGGCCTTGGGCCGCTGCGGCCGATGCCGGCAGTCCTCGATCTGCAATTCGTGCAAATCGAAGCGCCGAGCCAGCTCATCCAGCTCGGAATTCGACGGATCGGCAATATCCCACCAGGCCAGCTGCGGAAAGACAGTACTCATGCTGGTCCGATTCTAGAGGGAACGAGGCACCACTTTCTCGGTGATCACGGATACGCATACAGCGGCTGCGCAGCTCATATGCTGCGCAATGAACTGCAAGGCGACCAATGACGCAAAATCCCGGGAAGACCTCGCAGCGAAGTACCTCGCGCGGTACACTCGCGACATGACACCATCGCCCGGGCTGATCGGGCGGCGGGCAATCGGCTGCGCATTGCGATGGTAAGACGCGGCATGAGCCAGGCGGGACTGGTTGAACGGGAGCGATCCATGCAGATCACCTCTTCCGACATCCTCCTCGTCATCGACGTGCAAAACGACTTCTGCCCCGGTGGCGCCCTCGCCGTACCTGACGGCGATGCCGTCATACCCGTCATCCATCGCCTCGCCCCCCTCTTCGACCACATCCTCCTCACCCAGGACTGGCACAGCCCCCACCACGCCTCCTTCGCGCATGCGCATGCCGGCAAGCAAGCTTTCGAAACCGTCGCAGTGAGCTACGGCGAGCAGACACTCTGGCCCGACCACTGCGTGCAGGGCACCCGGGGCGCCGAATTTCACCCAGATTTAAGCCTGCCGCAGGCCGAACTCGTTCTGCGCAAAGGCTTCCGCCCCCACATCGACTCCTACTCCGCCTTCTTCGAGAACGACCGCACCACCCCCACCGGACTGGGTGGCTATTTGCGGGAACGCAACATCAGTCGCGTGTTTGCTGTGGGATTGGCATTCGACTACTGCGTGGCCTACTCGGCGCTGGATGCGCGCACGCTGGGCTTCGAGGCGGTTGTCATCCGCGATGCCTCTCGCGCCATCGATCTCAACGGCTCCGCCACGCGCATGGAGGCTGAGCTTGCCCGCGCGGGCGTCCCGGTAATCAACTCGACACAGCTGCTTGATTGAGACTGATCGTACAATGGCATCAGGGCTTCCTGCCATCATGTCTCGAAACTTTTACATCCTCGGCGCCACGCTGGGCTTCTTCGCGCTGCTCTCCGCGGGGATGTCGTTTGTGCCCGCCAACTTTCAGCCCGGATTGCCGGCCAACGCCTCAATGTGGCGAACCATCGCCCTGTTTCTGCTGCTGGCGGGGCTGGTGTCGGCCTTCGTCGGCGTCATGACCAACCTGTTTGAGCAGGTGGACCGCCGCAATGAAGCCGCTCGCCTGGCCGCCCGGGAGAAACGCCGCGACCGCGATCGGTAGACCTCGCCGCCGTCCATCCCTCGCGCTTCCGGTTCAGGAACTAAAATCAACAGCAGAGGGATACTTCCCGCGGACGGGTCAAAGGTTCATGTACGAAGTCAACGTGGAGGCCGGCTTTTCTTCCGGGCACTACCTCCGTAACTATCACGGCCGCTGTGAGAACCCGCACGGGCACAACTACAAGGTGCGCGTGACGCTGGTGGGCCGCGAACTCGACCCCGCCGGCCTGCTGCTCGACTTCAAAATGCTGAAGCAGGTCATGCGCCCGGTCATCGACCGCATTGACCACCAGATGCTCAACGACCTGGAGCCGTTCACGACCATCAATCCCTCGGCCGAAAACATTGCCCGCTACTTCTTCGACCAGACCAGCGAGCAGTTGGCCGCGATGACCGGCGGCCGCGTGCGCGTGAAGGACTGCACCATCTGGGAAACCGACACTACCTCGGCGACTTACTACGAGTAGCGCGACGGCCGCGTCCGCCCCGCCCGGCCCGCGCCGCAGGGCCCCCTCAGTCCATCTGGCTCGATTTCGACTGCAGATACTTATCGAACGGAATCTCGAAATAGAACAGCTCATTCCCCTCCGCATCGCGGAGCTTGTGCAGATGCAGCTTCGCGCCCTTGAGTGGATGATCCAGCTGCGACACGTCATAAAACAGGAACCCGGCGCGCGTGGTGTGCGGCTCCACCACCAGCGCGCCATACTCAAACGTATTAAAGTCGGCTTCGATATCCTTGTTGCTGGCCTTCGCCTTGGTCTTGATTGGAGGCAACGGCCCGGGCAGCGGAATCTTGCCGCCCTCGCGCTCCTTCCGCGTCATGAGCCGCTCAACGTCCTCGGGCTCTGAAGCCTGAATGCGATCTCCCTCGGCCGTCTGGAAGAGGATTCGGGCGTCCCGCAGCGAGATCGGCTTGTCGCCGTTATTGGTAATCACCAGGCGCACCGGCATCACCCCGTGCGCCAGATAGTCCACGCGGAAGATCGACGCTTTGAGCTTCGTGTCGTAAGGTTCCGCGGCAATGGCAAGCTTCTCCTTGTCGTGCACTTCCACCGCGGCAAACGCCGTGGCGGGCTGCACCGCGGGCGGAGCGTGATCCGTGGCGGACGCCATCACCACCGGTCCCGGTATCAACAGCAGCAGAAAGGAGATGCGACGGAAGAGCCTCATCGGGTTCGACTGTATCATCGTAGGGTTAGACCGCAGGAACGCGGAGTTGGTTTCCGAATTTCTGGCGCCTCCTGCGGAAATCTTTACGTGGTTCAACCCCGCGAGACCTCCGCCCCGCTACTGGCGGGCGAGGACTCCGCAGCAGGCACCACCCCCTCTTGCATGATTCTGCTTCTCTACAACGTGGCGCTTTTCATAAGCCTGGTGCTCAGCGCCCCCTGGTGGCTGTGGCGGATGGCCACCACCCGCAAATACCGCGAAGGTTTACGCGAGCGCCTCGGCCGCATTCCCACGCAGTTGAGCAGTATCGCGGAAGCGCGCGTCATCTGGCTGCACGCCGTTTCAGTCGGCGAGGTGCTCGCCGTATCGCGCCTCGTCGCTGAGCTGGACCGCGCGCTCCCCTCCCATCGCATTCTCATATCAACCACCACGCGCACCGGGCAGGACCTGGCCCGGCAGCGGTTCGGAGCGGACCGCGTGTTCTACGCGCCCCTCGACCTGCCCTGGGCCACGCGCGCCTGTCTCGACGCCCTCCGGCCGGAGATGCTCATTCTGGCCGAGACCGAATTCTGGCCCAACCTGCTCGCGGGCTGTTTCGCCCGCGGCATTCCCGTAACCGTGGTGAATGCGCGCATCTCTGACCGCTCCTGGCCCCGCTACCGGCGGCTGCGCGCGTTGTGGAAAGGATTTTTGTCGCGGCTCTCCACGGTGCTGGCCCAGAGTGAGCTCGATGCCGAGCGGCTGCGTGCGCTCGGCTGTCCCCCGCAGCGCGTGAGCGTGGCCGGAAATCTCAAGTTCGACGTGCGCGCCGTCCAGGAGGCGGAGGCCGCGCACCTGTTGCAAAGGCTGGCGCCGGACGCGCGCTTCCTCGTGGCGGGCAGCACCCTGGAAGGCGAAGAGTCGGCCGTCATTCGCGCGCACCGCTCCGTGCTTCCGCAGTATCCGGCCCTGATCACCGTGCTGGCGCCGCGCCATCCTGAGCGCTTCGACTATGTGGCCGCCCTGCTCGATGCGAGCGCCGTTCCCTGGGTGCGGCGGTCGTCCTGGAAGGGCAAGCCCGCGGAATCTCTCCGCATGCTCGCGCCCGGGCAGATCGTGCTTCTCGATACCATCGGCGAGCTTGCCTCTGTCTACTCGGTCGCCGCCGTTGCCTTCGTGGGAGGCAGTCTGGTGCCGGCCGGCGGCCACAATCCCCTCGAACCGGCGCAGTTCGGCGTGCCCATCGTCATGGGCCCCCACTATGCCAACTTCCGCGCCATCACAGAGGACTTGCGGGCACAGGATGCGGTGCGCATTGCCCACAAGGAAAACCTGTGGCCGGTGCTCGATGAGTTGCTCGGCGACAGCGAGGAAGCCCGCGCTGTCGGCGAGCGCGCCCGCCGAGTCTTCGAGCAGCAGTCAGGTGCAACCGCGCGTTGCGTGGAGGCCATCGGCGCCTTGGTTAACAGCTCTACGGCAGCGGCGGGGCGCGGCGCATGAGCCTTCGCTCGTTGCTCACGCCGCTTACGCCTCTCTATCGCATCGGGCTCGCGCTGCGCGAGCATCGGCTTGCCGCCGGACCCGAGCCGATCCGCCGCCTGCGCTTTCCGGTCATCAGCATCGGCAATCTGTCCACTGGCGGAGCAGGCAAAACACCCCTGACCATCGCACTGGCACAGGCGCTGACGGCGCGCGGCGTATCCGTCGATGTGCTTTCCCGCGGCTATGGGAGAACCGGTAAAGCCGCGGCACGCGTGCGCCCCGATGCAACCGCGGATCTGTTCGGCGATGAACCCCTTCTGATCTCCCGCCACGCCGGCATCCCCGTGTACGTCGCGCCCCAGCGCTACCAGGCCGGCCTGCTCGCCGAATCCGAAGCCGCCCCCGCCAGCAGCACCGTCCACCTCCTCGACGACGGCTTCCAGCATCGCCAGCTCCATCGCGACGTAAACATTCTGCTGCTGAGCGCGCGCGACCTGCGCGACAGCCTGCTTCCAGCCGGCAATCTCCGCGAGCCCTTGCATGCAACCGTCCGCGCCCACGTCATCGCGATCGCGGCAGACGAGCCCGAAGTCGAATCCGAACTTCGGAAAGGAGGATGGCTCGGCCCCGTCTGGCGCCTGCGCCGCCACATGGACATCCCCCCGGTAGACGCACCCGTGCTGGCCTTCTGCGGCATTGCCCGCCCCCAACAGTTCTTCGACGGACTCCGCAAAGCCTCCGTCGACACCGCACGGACCAGGGCTTTCCCCGATCATCACCGCTACACGCCGGCCGATCTGGACCGGCTCACCACCCAGGCGACCCGCTGCGGCGCCAGCGTCCTGCTCACCACTGAGAAGGACGCCGTTCGGCTCGAGGGTTTCAAGTCGTCCCTTCCGGTCATCACCGCCGCCTTGCGCACCGAAATCGAGGACGAATCACAGGCCATCAAATGGCTGATTGCGCGGTTGCACCCACCCGCCTGACCCGGCACCTAAGCACTTCGGACCGCCGCGCCGCAGGCGCCCGGCCACCCCTGATTTAAACTGCCTGAAAGGTCCTGAACATCATTTCCGGCGGCTACGCGACCTTCAGGGTCCGCCCGCGGAGGATTCCCGTGAGTCGCCTCACACCGGTTCCGACCATTCTGGCTCTTGCCTTCTTCGCCGCGCCCGTCTTCGCGCAAAACGGGATCCCTCTCACAGTCGAGCGCATCTTCGCTCATGGTTCCCTCGCCGGCAGTCCCCCTGAAGGCCTCACCTGGTCGCCTGACGGCAAGCACCTCACCTACCTCGACGGCGGCGAACTCATCGATCTCGACCCCGGGACCGGCAAGCCCCATGTCCTCGTCAGCCGTTCCAAGCTCGCCGCCCTCGCCGGCGCCCAGGCATCCGAGCAGGACAAGGACCACCGCGACCGCTACAAGATGGCCAGCTACCTCTGGGCTCCGGATTCAAAACACCTCCTCTTCGACTCCAATGGCCGCTTCTGGCTCTACGACCTCGGCAACGGCACCGGCATCCAGATCGGATTCACCGAGACCGCCTCCGGCGACGACCCCAAATTCTCTCCCAATGGCGACACCATCTCCTTCGTCCGCAATCACGGCCTCAGCGTCGTCCACCCCCACGACTTCGGCAACAGCGGCTCCTACGCCATCGCCAATGCCCCCAATCCCACCACCACCTGCGGCGAAGTCGACTGGGTCTACCAGGAAGAGCTCGACGTGCGCAGCAACTACTTCTGGTCGCCCGATTCCAAAAACATCGCCTTCCTGCAGATGACCGAAACCGAGGTCCCCCTCTACCCCATCACCGACTGGATCCCCACCCACGCCACCGTCGACATGCAGCACTACCCCCAGCCCGGCGACCTCAACCCCGACGTCCGCATCGGCAT
This sequence comes from Occallatibacter sp., assembly GCF_036502485.1. Lineage (GTDB taxonomy): Bacteria > Acidobacteriota > Terriglobia > Terriglobales > Acidobacteriaceae > Telmatobacter. The sequence goes on from NZ_DASXYM010000001.1 coordinate 19,940, forward strand.
CACCGGCACCTCCGGCGGCGGCCACATCAACTGGATCCGCATGCCTATCCACCCCGGCCAGGACTACGTCCCCCGCTTCGGCTGGGTCGATCGCCACATCCTGTGGATGGAAACCGTGCGCCGCGACCATCAGCACCGCTTCATCGACTTTGTCGATACCGCCAACGGCCAGGGCCGCCAGGTCCTCGAAATCAGCGACGACAAGTTCCTCGACGAGGACTACGACGTTTCAGTCGGCGACGGCGCCATCATCCTCAGCTGTTGGAAAGACGGCCACAACCACCTCTATCTCTATCGCTACGACCAGCACAACCCCATGTCCACCGCGCCGCCTGAAGTCACCCAGCTCACCCACGGCGACTGGGACGTGACCGCCGTCTCCCTCATCGACGCCGCGCACAAACTCGTCTACTACACCTCCAACGAAAACAACGTCCTCGAACAGCAGCTCTGGCAGGTCGGCTTCGACGGCCAGCGCAAGCAGCTCACCACCACCCCCGGCTACCACGACCTCAACTTCTCCCCCTCCGGCGCGGAGTTCGTTGACCGGCACTCCACCACCCTTACCCCGCCCGAGCTCAGCCTCTGCAAGACCGGCGGCGATTGCCGCCTCTTCTGGTCCAATCGCGGCCTTGAGCCCTTCAAGCTCCGCGAGCCCAAAAGCCTTGAGGTCAAAGCCAAAAACGGCTCCACCCTCCACGCCACGCTCCTGCTGCCCGCCACCCAGACCGCCGCCGCCTCCGTCCCCCTCATCGTCAATCCCTACGGCGGCCCCGGCGTTCAGACCGTCACCAACGATTGGTCCGACGATCTGCTCTTCGACGAACTCCTCACCCAGCACGGCTTCGCCGTTCTCCACGCCGATAACCGCGGCTCCGCCCACCGCGGGCGCGACTTCGCGCAGGCCGCCTGGCACAACTTCGGCCCGGTGCAGCTTGAAGACCAGCTCGCCGCCGTCGACGCCGCCCTCGCCCAATACCCTCAGCTCGACAAAAATCGCCTCGGCTGGTGGGGCTGGAGCTGGGGCGGTACCTTCACCCTCTATGCCATGACCCATTCCGATCGCTTCAAGGCTGGCGTTGCCGTCGCTCCGGTTACTGATTGGCGAAACTACGATTCGATCTATACTGAGCGCTACATGAGCCAGCCCTCTGACTTTCCCGCGGGGTATAAAGACTTCTCCGTCGTGAACTCGGCCGCTGACCTCAAGGGCCATCTGCTGCTGGTGCACGGCACCGGCGATGACAACGTGCACATGGAAAATACCGTCCAGTTCATTCAGAAACTCATCGAGGCCGGACTGCCCTACGACCTCCAGCTCTACCCGCGCAAGACCCACTCCATCGCCGGCCCTGACGTCCGCACCCACCTGTTCAACCGCATTCTCAGCCAGTTCGATCAGTACCTGAAATGAGGAACCCGCACAGGAAATGACCAAATCCGACCCATCTGGACGAAGTAGCGAACGCGCCGCCTCCCAGCTCCGGCGCCTGGAACAATCCCTCCTCGATTCCGCCGTGCGCCACGATGGCGATCGCCTGCGCCAGCTCCTGGCCGAGGACTTCCTCGAGTTCGGCTCCTCGGGCCGCATCTGGACGCGCAAGTCCATCATCGAGATGCTGGCCTGCGAGACCAGCTTTCAGCCGCCCGCCATCGAAGAATTCCAGGTCAACTTCCTCGCCGAAAAGGTCGCCCTCGTCACCTATCGCACCGTCCGCACCGAACCCAAAACCGGCGAGCGCCTGGTCTGCAGCCTGCGCAGTTCCATTTGGGTCCGCCACGAGGGCGAATGGCGCATGCGCTTCCACCAGGGCACCCGCACCACCTGAATCCTTCCCGCACCTGCCTATCTCTCCCGTGGCCGTCCGAAACCAAAAGAAAGGCCCCGCTCGAAAGCGGAGCCCTCTTGCACGGTTTCACCTAGAACGACAGCAGCCGATCGAAGAACGCACGATAGCGCTTCAGCGCCTGACGCAGATCTTCCGTATTCACGCTATCGCCGCGATCCCACTGCTTCTCCAACTGCTCGCGCTCATTGGCAAACTGCTCGGCAATGCGCTTCACCACGCTGGCCACCAGGCTGTCTGCCTGCTCCACCGCGGCACGCGGCTCATCCACAAAAGACGTCTGTACCTGGTCCCAGCGCCCGCGGAAGTTCTGCAACTCATCCTGCGGAAACAGCGCGTTGTGCTGCGCCTGTCCGGCTGCCGCAATAGCGTGGGTGCCTGTCGCCGCCTGTGAGGGCGCAGCAGCCGGCCCGGTCGCAGCAGCCGGCCTGGTCGCAGCAGCCGTCGGATTCCCCGCAGGCCGCTGTCCCGATACCATGGGCTGCCCGGCCGTGGCCGGCTCCGCGGTCGCGGTCGCCTGGTTGGACGCCACCGGTCCTCGAGGCGCCACCGGCTGCCGCTCCCGGTCCAGTTGACGATCGCGCATTTCAGCAGCGTCCGAAACCGCGGGGTTGACGGGCTCAGGGCGTCGCGGGTTGACGATATCGGCGGTTGAAAGTCTCTCTTCGCTTCTACGAAGCTCGCTCATGAATCACTCCTCTTGATGTTGCTGCGGAATTCTGGCTGCCGAGCAGTTCCTCGAACAGCGACCGGTAATAAACCATTGCCTGACGAAGGTCCTCCGTCCCGGCCTGGCCGCGCGCATGCCGTTGTGCAAGGTTGCGGGCCGACCGATAGTTCTGGACGACCGCGGGGTAATTGACTGAAATGTCTGCGGCGCGCTGATCGAAGTCGGCCATGGGATAACCCAACGCCCCCATCACCCGATTCACCAGCGTATCGGCCTCCGTAACAGACATGGCGGGATCATCCACAAACCGCCGCTGCACGTCAGACCATTGCTGTGCGTAAGCCTGCCGCGTCTCCGGCGCCAGCGTCTTGATCGCGAAGCCCTGCACCCGCTTCTCGCGTTGCAGGAGTTCCAACTCAGCTTTGGCGGGATTTCCCCCCTCGTGGACGGCCCGCTCGTACTCCGGGCCAAAGCGCTCCCTCAGGCGCTGGCTTCTGCGTTTACGCATCCCGATCACGATGGCGGCCACGACAACGATCGCGAGCACCACAACAATGGCGATGAGGGTCTTCTGGTCCATCACTCACACCTCTTCTGCGACTGTGATGCCGCACCCCCATGCGAAGATGTCGCCAGGGCAGAAGGTCGTCTTGTAACAAGGGCGCTCCCAACCAGGCTCGAAACTTCCACATTGCGGACAAAC
>NZ_DASXYM010000002.1:0-91917 GCF_036502485.1 Occallatibacter sp.
GAAGAACTGATGCTCGACCTGATGTACCACCTGCCGAATAACAAGCGGGTGCGCGATCTGGAGATCACGAGCGACATGGTGGAGCGGCGGGATCTGTCGCTGTGTCTGCTGGAGAAGGCGGGATAAGACTGCCTGTTTCGAGCCGTATTTGAAAGAGGTTCGTAATGGCGATGATTGTGACTCCCCGGCTCAGCGCATGCTGCCGGGGAGTTTGTTTTTTGATTGCGATGTTTGCTTTGAGCTGGACGGCTGCGGCTGCCCAGTGTTCGCAGGCCGCGCTGCCCGTGACGGCGTCAGAGGGAAGCATTTCGTCCTCGCCGGATGCTTCCGCAGGCGGCGCCCTTCACCGCTCTTCCTCCGACACGCCCGATCAAGTTCGCTTCGCGACCGGCAGAGCCGTCACGGTGCTTGAGGACACGCCGCTGCAGGTCATGAACGACATGCCCATCAGTTCCCGGAGCAGCAGGGAGGGCGCGCGGCTCTCGTTCACCGTGACGCGGGATGTGGTGGTCGGCGGCGTCCTGATTATTCCCTGCGGCGCAACCGTGTTTGGAACCGTAGTTTCTGCGAAACAGGCGGGGCGGCTCGTGGGCGCATCGAATCTGACGCTGCAACTGACCGCTTTGAGCCTGGACGGCAGGAGCTATCCGCTGTATACGCCGCCGTTCAAGGTGGTGGGACAGAGCAAGACGCGGCCGACGGTTCACAAGGCTGCGACAGGGGCGGCGGTGGGAGCGCTGCTGGGTGAAGCGTCGATGCCGCCTCCCAGAACAATCACCTGGGAGGATGGGAGCACGCACCCTTACCGGCAAGTCGAACGCATTACCGCAAAACAGCGGGCTGAAGGAGACGCCGTCTTCGCCGGCGTAGGGGCGGGTGTGGGATTGGCGATTGCGGCAAGCACGCCGCCATCGATCGCGGTGATTCCTGCCGAGTCGGAAATGGAGTTCACACTGGCCTCGCCGATCGCGGTGTACCCTGTCGATCCGCGCACCGCGGCGCGCCTTGCGCAGGGCATGCGTCCCGGCGGTCCTGTGCTCTATGTGCGTGGCGAAAATCAGTAGGCCCAAATTAGCCGATGCCTCGACACTCTTTGAGACTGCCCATTTCCAATCCGCTGTACAATCCCAACAAGGCCCTCGGGCTGTTCCTGAAAGTCGCGCATCCATAGCAGTTCTGGCGCGTCGAATGGTTAGGTAAATATGACTTCTTCCCGAGAAAAGAACGAGCCGCGCAAATTGCCCATGATGCCCATACGGGACATGGTGATCTTCCCTTACATGATGACGCCCTTCGTGGTGGGCCGCGAGTCGAGCGTGCGCGCGCTTGAAGAAGCTCTGAACGGCGATCGCAAGATTTTTCTGGCCACGCAGCACGATGCCTCCATCGACGAGCCGAAGGCGAAAGAGATTTACCAGGTGGGATCGGTCTGCAACATTGTGCAGAGCGTGAAGATGCCTGATGGCAATATCAAGGTTCTGGTGGAAGGCGTGGAGCGCGCCAAGTCCATGGACGTGACGGACCGCGATGGCTTTTTTGTGGCCACGGTGCGCATGGGCAAATCGAACTTTGAGATGACGCCGGCGGTGGAGCAGTTGATGCAGCGCGTCACGTCACTGTTCGAGCAGTATGTGAAGCTGCAGCAGTCGCTGAACTACGAGACGATCATCGCCAGCGTGAAGATGGACGAGGCATCACGTTTGTCGGACGTGATCGCGGCCAATCTGCAACTGGGCATTGAAGAGAAGCAGGAGTTGCTGAGCATCTTCGATCCGGCGGCGCGGCTAGCGCGCATTGCGGATGTGCTCGATATCGAAATTGAGAAGCTGGACCTTGATCGCAACATCCAGTCGCGCGTGAAGCGGCAGATGGAGCGGGCACAAAAGGAGTACTACCTCAACGAGAAGATCAAGGCGATCCAGAAGGAGCTGGGCCGCGGCGAGAAGAGCGAGTACGACGAGCTGCGCAAGAAGATTGAAGCGGCGGGCATGCCGAAGGATGTGCTGGACAAGGCGATTCAGGAGCTGAAGAAGCTGGAAGCGATGCCGCCCATGTCGGCTGAGTCGACGGTGAGCCGCAACTATATTGACTGGCTGCTGGCGGTGCCGTGGAAGAAGAAGTCGAAGGAAACGCGCTCGATTGATTACGCCGAGAAGGTGCTGAACGAGGATCACTACGGGCTCGAGAAGATCAAGGAGCGCATTCTTGAATTTCTGGCTGTGCGGCAACTGGTGAAGAATCCGAAGGGATCGATTTTATGTTTTGTCGGGCCTCCGGGCGTTGGCAAGACTTCGCTAGGGATGTCGATTGCGAAGGCGACGGGGCGCAAGTTTGTGCGGTTGTCGCTGGGCGGCGTGAGGGATGAGGCGGAGATTCGCGGGCATCGGCGCACGTATATCGGCGCGCTGCCGGGGCAGATTATTCAGCACATGAAGAAGGCGGGGACCAAGAACCCGGTGTTCCTGCTGGACGAAGTAGACAAGATGGCTTCGGACTTCCGGGGGGATCCGGCATCGGCGCTGCTGGAAGTTCTGGACCCGGAGCAGAACACGACGTTCCAGGATCACTATCTGGACGTGGATTACGACCTGTCACAGGTGTTGTTTGTGGCGACGGCGAATGTGCTGCACACGATTCCCGCGCCGCTGCAGGACCGCATGGAGATTCTGCGGCTGCAGGGGTATACGGAGCAGGAGAAGCTGGAGATTGCGCGGCAGTACCTGGTGAAGAAGCAGCGGGATCAGACGGGTTTGACCGAGAAGAACGTGGTGATCAAGGACGATGCCATTCTCGAGATCATCCGCAACTACACGCGTGAAGCGGGCGTGCGCAACCTGGAGCGCGAGCTTGGCAACCTGTGCCGCAAGGTGGCGCGCAAGGTGGTGAAGAACGGCGCCAAGCACAAGGAAGAGATCACGGGCGCGAATGTGGCGGAGTTCCTGGGCGTGCCGCGCTATCGCGAATCGGAAGTGCACGAGAAGAGCGAAGTGGGCCTTGTGACCGGGCTGGCATGGACGGAGGTGGGCGGATCGATTCTCACCACCGAAGTGCAGGTGCTGGACGGCAAGGGCAAGCTGACCATCACGGGGCAGCTCGGCGATGTGATGCAGGAGTCGGCGCAGGCGGCGCTCAGCTATATTCGCGGCAAGGCGCAGGCGCTGGGACTCTCACGGGAGTTTTATCGCAACGTGGACATCCACCTGCATGTGCCGGAGGGAGCGATCCCGAAGGACGGGCCGAGTGCCGGCATTACGATGGCAACGGCTTTGGCGAGCGCGCTGGCGAAGATTCCGGTGCGGCGCGATATCGCCATGACCGGCGAGATTACGCTGCGCGGCAAGGTGCTGCCCATCGGCGGATTGAAGGAGAAGCTGCTGGCGGCGCTGCGCGCGGGTCTGTTTGAGGCGATTCTGCCGCGGGCCAATGAGAAGGACCTGCAGGAGATGCCGGACAACATCAAGAAACACATGAAGCTGCACTTTGTGGATCAGATGGATGAGGTGCTGGCGCTGGCGCTGGAGAGTCCGCTGCCGACGCCGGTTCCGCCGGAAGCAGAGGTGCTGACGGCAGTGCCGCAGGCAGAAATGACGGGAAACCTGTCTTCGCGTCAGTAGGCCGACGCAAGCAGCATGGCGGGCGCGCGTTCTTTGGAACGCGCGCCCGCTGTTTTTGAGTGAATGCTGTTTTAGCATTCGGTTCGCCTGCACGCCGGGCAGGTGGCAACGAAATGCTGTTTATGAAATGTTCGTGGCCAAGCGATTTCCGCGTTGACTCGGGTAGCCTGGGTGTCGGATACCATCTGGCAGGAGGTTGAAGCCCATGCAAAACGATTCGGACCGTAAGAAATTCATGGCGAGCCTGCTACCTGTGGCGAAGAAGCTCTTCTTCGCAGGCGAAGAACCTTCGGCGTTAGGTATGCCGGTTATCGATGACATTCACGTTGACTCTGGCGGCGGCCTGGACGGTCAACAGCACATCAACAGTAAGGATCAAGTCCAAGTTCAGATCTCTAAACTTCTCGCCGATGTGGGAGCTCAGATGCCGATTGTGGTCAAGTTCGCAATCGCGCACGAATTCGCCCATGTTTGTGCAGGAAATATCGGTGAACAGATCGGTACGGCCGGACTCGATCTGTCGTCCAACAAGCACGAAGTAGCGGCTGACCTGATTGGCGCCGTACTGATGCTGAACGCGGGGATTTCCCAGGACGATATTAAAGATGCGGTAGGTCCCGACAAAGGTACGTGGATCATGGACGATCGCGAAATCGGCACTCATCCAGCGCGAAAGGACCGGGCGGCTTACATTGCCCAGTTGTTCAAGAAGCTGGATGACAAGGTGGATCCGATTGAAGCGGTCAAGGAGGTACTGGCTGCCATGCCGCAAGCGGTAACCCAGTAACAAACGCCAAGCAGCGGCGTGGCCACACAAGCAAACGGCGCTCTCCGTCCAACCGGAAAGCGCCGTTTGCTTGTACTGACCCTTCAAGCAGCCATGGGCCTGATGTGAAGGTAGACTCGGGCGGCACTACTGCACGGGCGGCAGGGATCCGGCGATGGACTGGGCGGCCGCGCTGCATACGGGGTGGCCCCATCCGGTGGGGCTGGTGCCGATCATCACGCCGGTGGCGGTGGTGATGTCATAGACGATGTTGTCGGGGCGGCTGGAGTCAGGGCCGACACCGCCGGGCACAAAGTCGAGGTTCAGCGAGTGGCGGGTGCGCCAGGAGATGTTGTGATCGGCGCAGGAGGAATCGCCGCTTACCCCCAGCGCACCGATGAGCTTGTGCTGCGCGTTGTAGAGGGCGAGGCCGCCGCCGAAGACGTTCACGCCGCCGATTTTTCCGCCTACCATGGGGTCGTTGGACTGGCCGTAGTTGGAGGAACTGCCGCCATAGGCTACGGCAGTATCGACGGGGTTGCTGTGTTGCAGGCCGTAGAGGCTGCCGCCGGGCTGGACGGCGCTGTAGAGGTCGGCGGTGGACAGGGAGAGTTGCGGAAGGCTGAAGGCGTTGGCGGTGTTCGCCTTCTGCGCGGAGATCGCGCGGCTGCCTGGCCACTGCGAGCCGCGATCGGAGCCTGTGAAAGCCACGGCGCAGACGACGCCGTCGCGATTTACCACGGTGCCCCACATGTCGAGGTTGAAGCCGCCGTTGGTCTGGTTGCGTGCTGCCATGAGAGCCGACTTGAGCTGGCTCCAGGAGGGCAGGTCTTTGCAGGCGTCGCGGTCGTGATCGCGGTCGCCCTGCGCGCGCACCGGCACGGTGAGACACAATGCCAGCGCAAGTGACAGAAAGCTGAGTTTTTTCATGTGGGGAAGCCCTCTCAAGGCAGACAGAGAGACTCCGGCGATGGATTTGGGAGGAGCCCGCGGACTCTCTGAAGGCCGGCGAAAACGTAGCACAGGCCTGCGCGCGGCGCAATCGGAAAGATGGTCAGTGAGGGGTGAGAGCCATGCGGCAGGATATGCTCAGAAGCGATGCGCTATACCACTCAGTTTCTTTTGTCGGCCATGGCACCGGAGCAGTTCCCTGCCCCTTCGGTGCCGGAGATCGCGTTTCTGGGGCGATCGAACGTGGGCAAGTCCAGTCTGCTGAACGCGCTTGCGGGAGAGAAGGCGGCCAAGGTGTCGTCGACGCCGGGGCGGACGCGGGCCATTAATTTTTTTGCGCTGCTGGATGAGAGCGAGCGGCGGCGGCTGGTGTTTGCCGATTTGCCGGGGTATGGCTACGCGAAGATTTCAAAGTCGATTTCAGCGGAGTGGCCGAAGTTCATTGAGCCGTATCTGGCGGAACGCGAGGTGCTGGGTTTGTGCGTGTGCCTGGTGGACTCGAATATTCCGCCGCAGCCGCGGGACAAGCAGCTGGTGGAATGGCTGCAGCACGCGGAACGGGAGTATGTGGTGGTGGCGACGAAGGCGGACCGGTTGAGCGGGAATGAGCGCACGCGGAATATGGCGGCGCTGAAGAAGGGGCTGGAGACGGACGCCATTGTGCCCGTGTCGGCGAAGACCGGCGCGGGGATTAAAGAACTGTGGGCGCGGATCGAGGCGGTAAGGGCGGAGTCGTAGGGTGTCCGGCGGGATCAGGGCTTGGTCAGGGCCGCGGCTATTGCGGCATCCGCGGGTACGGAGCGGATGCGGCGTGCGGCGGGGCCTAGATAGCGGTGAGACAGGCGCAGCCAGCGGCGAGCAGCGTGGTCGGATTCCGGGATCAGTTCGAGGGCGCGGCGATCGAGGTCGGGGGCTGGCGACGGATAGGTGAACAAGCGATTGCCGGGTGTGGCCGACGCGATCGGCTGCGCTCCCTGGGCAATGAGGTCGGGTAATTCCGCAGCGAGATTTGCCGGAAGCAGATCGGGAAGTACGCCGCGGTCACGCATTTCGCGGACGAGTTGCGGGGGGGAGCAGGAGACTCCGACCGAGACGGCATTGCTTTTGCGGATCTCGTTTTTGAGGATGCGCAGGGCTTCGTCGACGGATGTGACGAGGAAGTCGACGACGCCGTCGCGGATGGCGGAGCGTTGCAAAGCGGAGTCAGGAGCGGCGCTGAGGGATGCGGCTCCGGCGATGTTGGCGGCGCGGACGAGGCGGGAGCCGGTTTGGTCGAGTTGGCCGGCGTAGAGCAGTTTTCCGCCGAGGCCGGTCTCGGGATGGAGGGACAAGTAGGAGGCGTAGACGGCTTCGAGTTCGGCGAGAAGGGTGGCGTCGATGGGCGGGGTGGGGCTCATGCGGGGTTCAAGCTCGATTCTTGTTGAAGACGCTTGCGGGCTCGACTGAACATCTTGTTGAAGAAGCCACAAAAATGCAGTTTCGGTCGACCATCTTTTGCAGGGGCTAAAGCCGAACCAACAAAAAGAGGCACGTATCGGCCCGACTAAAGTCGTGCCCTTGTTGCAAACCTTTGTCTTGAGACCTTGCTCAGCGAACTGCAAAGTCGTGCGAGTTACAAGGCCTATGTGCGGCTGAGGGTCACCAGGCGGAGTAGGGCTGGCCGTCGCTGCCTTGCTCCTGGCTGCCGGAGTGGACGTTGTCGACGCCGGGGTCGGTCTGGTCGGTGCTGTGCAGGTCGGTGCCGGTGTCGACGACCCAGGTTTCTTTGCTGTGGGTCATGGGGTCGTCCGGGATGGCTTTGAGATAGCCTTCCTGCACGAGATCGTCGAGCGACTGCGGGGCCTTCTGCTTGTCGGCGGTGTAGGAGTCGATGGCGTTGCGCATGACGTGGAGGTCCTCGCGAAGCACGGCTTCGCGGGCCGCGCGGATCGCCGCCTGATAGGCAGGGACGGCCACCACGGCGAGGATCATGATGATCGCCATCACGATCATCAACTCCACCAGCGTGAAGCCTGCGCTGCGGCGGATCTTTCGGTTTGTGCGCGCCACCATCAAATGCTTACCTCGAACGAGCATACCCTCCGAGAGCTTTCTCTCGAAGAGCAAACTCGGCTTACCAGTCGGAGTACTTGGTTCCATCCAGGGCGGTGCCCTGCGATTTGGAATACACGTCGAACACGCTCTGCCCGCCGTATGAGTCGGATTTGGGGTCGTCCTGCATGGAGCGGAGGCCCCACTCGGCCTTTCCTGTGACGGGATCTACGGGGATGTGGCGCAGGAACTTCACTTTCTTGCCCTGAATGTCGACGCCATTGACCAGTGTTTCGAGGTCGGGCGGGTAGTTCTGGCTATCGACTTTGGTCTGAATGGCGCCTTTATCGGCGGCGTCTTTGTACTTGTCGATGGCGTCGCGCATCATCCACAGGTCGTAGTGGAGTTCGCGTTCCTTTTCGCGTTTGATTTGAAAGCGCGCGATGGGAATGGCCGCGGAGGCGAGGATGGCCAGGATGGCCGCCGCCACGATCAACTCGACCAGTGTGAGCCCTCGCTCGCCTTTGCGGATTGCCGATGCGCAATTCATGTCACTTCACCGTGATGTCGACCTGCGAACCGCGCGCCTGCACGGGCTTTTGGCCGCTGGACATGGCTCCCGGCCGGGAGATCACAATCGAGGTTGAGCCCTGCGCCTTGGCCTGGAAAGTGAGCATACAAACCACGCCGGCACCGCCCACGCCAGGCGCACCCGGCGGGCGTGACGCATTCACTGTAATGGTTCCGGGGCCGTCGTCTCTATGCACTAGCGCAACTGCCTGACCATCACGGTTAAGAAAATCGCCAGGGCCCACGTTCACCAGCGAAAGCTGGGCGGGATCGTACTGGATCTGCAGGGGAACGGAGACGATGTCGTTCGCGTTGCTGATCACAACCGGCACCTGGAACGAGGATCCGATGGTCACGGGGCCCGGCGAGTTCATCATGAACTTGACATTGGCGGGATTGTCCGCGGCTGGAGCCGCATTGGAGGCCGCATTGGGCGCAGTCCCATTGGGCTGGGCGGGATTGGGTGGGGCTGGATTCGCAGCAGGATTCGCCGGCTGGCCCGGGATGGCTGGTGGTTCGTTGGTCCCAGGCGGCGGTCCGGGAGGCGGTGTGGGCGGAGCCTCGCCCGAGGCTGTGGTGGCCGGCTGCTTGACCTGGAGGTTGGTCTGCGGAACTTGATTGGCCCCTCCGGCAGCTTCTCTGAGCTGCTCAAGCGCCTGCGGCGCGGCCGCGGAGGCGCTCCCCGCACCGGGAACGGTAGCAAGCCCCGGCTGCACCGGCACTGTGGGCGAATGGGGAGCGATGGACTGGGTTGCGACCGGCTGCACCCGTGCCGGGTTATTGGCGCCGGGGCCTTCGGCGGCAATGCGGCGCAGTTCGACGTTCTGGCCGGAACCGGTATCAATAGCGCGCAGGTTGGTGGCGTTGATGTCTGGTCCGCGCACGATGTGCGGCACCATCAGGAACACAACCTCGTCGTTGGAGATGGTGTGGTCCTTGGCTCCGAACAGGTATTTCAGAATCGGGATGGAACTCAGTCCCGGGATACCGCTCCAGCTCACCTGGTCCTGTTGATTGAGGATGCCGGAGAGGATGTTGGCTTCGCCCTCTTTGAGGCGCACGACCTCTTCGGAGGTTTTCTGCGCGATGATGGGCTCCGTGACGCCGCTGATGGTGACCGAACCTGCCTGGGCGGTGACGGACATCTTGGTTTTGAGTGTGATGTCTCGGTCGGCGTGCACCGTGGGAGTTATCTCAATCTCGACGCCGATGTCGATGTACTGGAATTGCGTGTTGACCAGTGAACTGACCAGGGCGGTGGCGGCGCCGGTCTGGTAAGAACCGGTGGCAATGGGAATGCGTTCGCCGATCTTGAGGTTCGCCTTCTGCATGTCAGTAGCTCGCAGGCGCGGATTTTGCAGGATGCGAGTGTTCGAATCGCTCAGCAGCAGGTTGGCGGTGGCGGTGCCGACGGAGACAGCGAAGTTGTTCGAATTGAGGTGAGCGAAATCGTAGAGCGTGGTGCCGGTGGTGGTGCCGGTGCTGGTGCAGTCGGTGCTGCCGGTGGCGCAGGTGGATGAAGTGCTTGCAGTACTGCTCTGGATGGTGACGCTGGCGCTGGCCGGCCACTGGATGCCGAGGTTGCGCTCCCAGTTTTTGCTCACTTCCATCACGGCGACGTCGACCACCACTTCAGGCCGGGCCTTGTCCAGATCGCTGATGAGCTTTTGCGCCAGCAGGAGTTCGTCGGGCGTGCCGCGGACGACCAAAGCGTTCTGGCTGGCGAGGCCGTAGACCTTGATGTTGGTGAGCACATTGCGCAGTGCCGTCTGGACATCGTTGAGGTCGTTCTGCTGCCAGGCGTTGGTCAGGTAGAACGTCTGGACCGCCTGCTCGTCGAGTTCCGTGCGCTTGGAGCGCGTGTTCTGGGCGACGAAGATGGTGTTGGGTGTGATGGGGCGCCAGAAGGTGCTGGAGAGCACACCGACGATGCGAAGGCCGTCCATCAGCGTGGAGTTGGTCAGGTCGACCTGGATGCGCTTGGAGTTGTAGTCGGGATCGAAGAGGACGTTGATGCCGGCGGCGCGGCCGATGGCCTGGTAGACGGTCTTTGAGTCCTCTGTCATGTGCAGGGTGAGCGGCTCATTGGTGACGGGCTTCAGCTCAACTGGCGAGCCGATGGAGGCGAGTTGCTGCTGCTGGATTTGCTCGGGCGTAAGAGCATTGGGCTGGGCGGCGGCCTGATTTTCGCGTTCGCGGATGGCCGCGATCTCCTGGCCGGCGGCTTCATTGCCGGGATCGATTTCGGCGGCGTGAAGGAACTCAGTGAGGGCGCCCTGCAGATCGCCGGCATTCAGGAACTGGCGGCCTTTGAGCATGTGCACGGCGGAGGCCTGGCCGCGCACGCGATACATCGCTTCGCGGATGCGGAGGTCTCTGGGATTCTTGTTAGCGGCGGCCACGTAAGCGTTGTAGGCGGCGTCCCAGTCTTCGCGCTGCTCGGCTATCTGGCCTTCCTTGTAGAGCTTGCTCGACGAGGCGGTGGGGGCCGCGAGATTGCTGGCGGGCTCGGCGGTCTGAGCGAATGCGCGCATCGAAGGCACGCCGGCAAGAATCAAAGGGGAGAAGAGGGCGATGCATAGGGCGTGCCTGAGGGCAGCCGGAAAACCAGCGCGGTTCATCAAACTCCCTGGCGTCTGTGGGGTCGATCGGCGATCCGCAGCCCCCAGGTGCCCGGCTGCGGGCTGGCTGATTTGGCGGCCCTGTACGCGTGTGTTGTGGGGTGGTTCACCCATCCAACCTGGCCTCATTTTAGCAAAGCTCCGCGGCACGGCGGCCGTCATTCACCGCGGTGCTACGATGAAGATTCAAGGAAGTTTGACCATGCCCCGGCAGTCCAGCCATACCATTAATCCGGCCGCCCGCACCGGCACGGCTCCCAAGCCGGCGCGTTCCCGCGACCCGGTGGCCAGCGGAGAGCGCGATGCCGCGCAGAACCGGCGCGCCAGCCACGACTATTTCCTGCTGGAGCGCTACGAGGCGGGCGTCGCCCTGCGGGGCACGGAGGTCAAGTCCATCCGCGAAGGCAAAGCCAACCTCAAGGACGCCTACGGCCTGGTGAAGGACGGCGAGGCGTTTCTGCTCAATGCTCATATTGGGCCTTACTCCCACGGTAATATCGCCAATCACGATGAGACTCGCACGCGCAAACTCCTCCTGCATAGCGAAGAGGTGCGCAAGCTCATGTCAAAGACGCAGGTAAAGGGGCACACGCTCATCCCCACCCGGCTGTACTTCAAAAACGGCCGCGTGAAGTGCGAGCTTGCGCTGGCGAAAGGCAAGCAGGACTGGGATAAGCGGGAGACGGAGAGGAAGCGGGAGGCCGACCGCGAGGCGCGCTCCGCCATCAACGCGAGCAAGCATCGGCACAAGGTCTGACGGCCGACGCCACCTGGTTGTCGTGCTGTTGTTCTTGCGGGGTGACACTTGCCGTGCGGCGAATGAAATAATCGCGCTATGCGCACGGAACTCTCTTACTCTCCTTTATCGCGAATTGAAACTGAACTGCTGGCTGTTACGGCCGTGGACACGCAGACCGGCACCGGCCCGGACGCCCGGCCCGCACCGGAGCTGCTCACCGGGGATGGGGCGCTGAAGTCGGCGGCCGCCCAGGTTCTGGCCAGCGGCGAATTCAAGGCCGGGGCCAATGAGACGCTGCTTCTCCATGCGCCAGCCGGTATCAGAGCCAGGCGCCTTCTGATTGTGGGGCTGGGAAAACAGGCCAGGGCCACCATGCATTCAGTGCGCAATGCGGCGGGCACGGCGGTGCGCTTCACCAAGCCCCGCGGGATCCGCGAACTGGTGTTTGCGTTGCCGGAAGCGGAATTCCTGCCGCCGGGTCCGTGTTCGCGGGCCACGGTGGAGGGCGCGTTTGTGGGCGACTTCGATCCCGACACTTATCGCAGCGACCGCCAGGACCTGAGCGTGCAGACGTTCACCGTGGCGGCTCCGGGAGCGAACACGTCGGCCGTGGATTCCGGCTTCCGCGAGGGCGTGATTGTGGGCGAGAGCCAGAACTTTGCGCGAACGCTGGTGAACGAGCCGGGGAACAAGCTGACTCCGGCGGAGTTTGGCCGCCGCGCTGCCGCGATGGCGAAGGAAGCGGGCCTGCAGTGCGAGGTGCACTCCACCGAGAAGATCAAAGAGCTGAAGATGGGCGCCTTCTGGAGCGTGGCGCAGGGATCGGAGGAGCCGCCGGCGCTGATTGTGCTGCGCTATGAGCCGGAGGGCGTGCAGGATGGGCCCATTTTGGGCCTCGTCGGCAAGGGGATCACGTTCGATACGGGCGGCATTTCGATCAAGCCCTCAGACAACATGGAGAAGATGAAGTACGACATGGCTGGAGGTGCGGCGATGATTGGCGCGATGCGCGCCATCGCGCTGCTCAAGCCGAAGGTGCGCGTTGTCTCGATTGTGTGCGCGACCGAAAACATGCCGGACGGCAAGGCGCAGAAGCCGGGCGATGTGCAGACCGCCATGCCGCTCTCCGCGGACAAGCCGGGCAAGACGATCGAGATCATCAATACGGACGCGGAGGGAAGGCTGGTTCTGGCCGATGGCCTGACCTATGCGAGACAGCTTGGAGCGACGCATCTGATCAATGCAGCCACGCTGACGGGCGCGATTGGGGTGGCGCTGGGCACGCATAACGCGGGCGCCTTTTCAAACGACGATGAGACGTATGCGAAGTTCCAGGGTGCGCTCGAAACTTCCGGCGAGAAGTTCTGGCGCATGCCGCTGGGCGACGAGTATGCGGAGATGATCAAGAGCGATATCGGCGATATCAAGAACACCGGCGGGAGCCGCTACGGCGGGGCAATTACCGCGGCTGAGTTTCTGCATGTGTTTGCCGAAGACACGCCGTGGATTCACCTTGATATTGCGGGGATGGCGTGGATCGATGAGAACCGGTCGTATGTCGCCAGGGGACCGAGCGGGGTGGCGGTGCGGTCGATTCTGGAGTGGGTGAGGAGTTACGGCGGATAGCTTCCAGCTGCCAGCTTCTAGCTTGCTCAGCAGCAGCCAGGAGTTAGTGGGTGGACGGTTGAAACTGCTTTTACATCGCTTCGGGGCTTTCGATGCCCAACCAACTCAGCACTGTGACCAGTTCGCGCAGAGTGACTGCGGCGGTGGCCAGCAGGAAAGACTTTCGCGTGGGGTCTTCTTCCGTGAGGATGTGGTGATGGTGGTAGAAGTTGGAGAAGTCCTGCGCGAGCTGGA
The DNA here is from genome assembly GCF_036502485.1 of Occallatibacter sp. Taxonomy (GTDB): domain Bacteria; phylum Acidobacteriota; class Terriglobia; order Terriglobales; family Acidobacteriaceae; genus Telmatobacter. Next base: position 13,153 of record NZ_DASXYM010000002.1, read on the forward strand.
AGGCATGCTTGGCCAGGTGCATGGGCTCCGAGGTCGCAATGCCCTGCTCGAGCACCAGGGTGTGCTGGCCGGCGCGCAGCCATAGTGCCCAGATGTCCTCGTTCTCTTCGCCATCGAGGAATGAAGCGAGCCCCTGGGGGTCGAACATGGCGAAGTCGCTCAAAACCGTTTCGGGGGTAGCGCCGCCTTTGCGGAATATGCTGCGAATGCGGGCGGCGGCGTACATCAGATAGGGACCCGTCTCGCCCTCGGGGGACAGAGCCATGTCCTGATCGAAGGCGATGACGGAATTGCGGCTGAAGCGCAGCATGTAATAGCGCAGCGCGCCATAGGCGATCTTGGAGGCGATGGAGGTGGTGTGCTCCTCGGTCCAGTCGGCGTGGCGCTTGACGACCTCGGCCTTGGCGGCGTCGATCATCAGGTCCATCAGGTCGTCGGCCTTGACGCCGAAGCCCTTGCGGCCGCTGATCTCGATGTATGGGCGGGCGCGGTCTTCGTCGGTGAGCCGATACCCGAGCTTCTCTGCATAAGCCGGCGTCAGGGCGACCATCTCGTAGCCGAAGTGTGTGTAGCGGTCGGCTTGGGCGGTGTGGCCCATGCCGCGAAGCGCCTGGATTACGTTGGCCTGGGGATCGGACTGGCGCGAGTCGATCACGTTGTAAATCGCCGTCGCGCCGCCGAAGTGCGGATGCGGTTCGATGCCGTGCTCGGTTGAGATCCAGCACTCGTGGTCGGGATAAGTGAAGAAAGGCTTGTAGCCGAAGTCGCGGCCGAGGAGGCCGAATTTCCAGAGGTGATACGCGATATCTTTGCCGACGTAGGTGACGGTGCCGTTGGAGCGCACGATGACCTTGGCGTCCTCGTCCAGCTCGCCCTCGGCGACATCCGCGCCGGGGCGCCGCATGACCCAGCAGCCCTTGTTCTTGCCCTCGGTTTCGAAGTAGAGCACGCCCGTTTGCTTGAGCTGCTCGAAGGCGAGCGCCCAGAAGTTGAGGTGCAAGATTTCGCTTTCGCGGGGCAGGAAGTCGTATTCGATGCCGAGGCGCAGCATGGTTTCCAAGTGGCGGCGCAGAACGGCCGCGGAGATCAGTTCGGCTACTTCGGCGGTCTCGTTGCCGCCGTGCTCGATCTGGTGCAGGGTTTCGTAACGTAGTTTTTTGCGCTGGGCGTTTTCGTCGTCGGTGCCGGAGGTGTACCACTGGCCGACGCGGGTGTAGAGGTCCCAGCAGTAGTAATCAACACCTGCGGTGTGGCCCTCGGCGGCGGCGGCCCGTTCTTCGCACGTGGCGATGAGTTCGCGGACTTCGGCGGAGGTTTTGCTCTCGATGTGGAGGAAGCCGACGACGACGTCAGCCACCTGAACGCCGGTGTTGTCGATGTAGTTCTGCACGTCGACTTTGTTCCCGGCGGCGCGGAGGAGGCGCACGAAGCTGTCGCCAAGGATGGCGTTGCGCAGATGGCCGATGTGCGCAGCCTTGTTGGGATTGATGCTGGTGTGCTCGACGAGCACATGAGCACCTGCGGCACCTGCGGTGCGGCCAACTGCGGCTTCGCCGCCAATGGTCGACTGGATGCAGGCGGCGCGGTCGAGGCGTGCGTTGATGTAGCCGGCGCCGGCGACTTCAAAGCCGGCGAAACCTTCGAGGGCGCCGAGCTCGGTGACGATTTCCTGGGCGATGATCTTGGGAGCTTTGCGGAGCGTACGCGCGAGCTGCAGCGCGATGGGTGTGGCCAGCTCGCCGAACTTCAGGTCGGGCGGGATCTCCACCGGAATGTTCTCGATGGTGAGATCGTACTTGCGTTGTAGAGCATCGCGAAGATGCCAGGCGAGCCGCTTCTGCAGTTCCAGATACACGTCGAAAGCCTCGGAAATCCCTGATTTACAAGGGTCAGTTTATCAGGATGGCGCCTGACGTCAGAAAACACGTGCTAAAGTCAGGGCGAGTGTTCGAGAGGTACACAGAACAAGCCCGGCGCGTTGTCTTTTTTGCCCGTTACGATGGTGGCCGCAGGGCATCACCCTTCATCTGCACGCCCCATTTCGTGATGGGACTCTTGTGCGAGGGAAGTTCTCCGGTCCTGGATAGCATGCAAGTGCAAAAGCGATTGAAGGAACACTGGCAATCATTTCCGCTTGCCCCGACCTCAAAATCAAGGACTACAGGAAAGAAATACCCCTCCTTCTCCGCTAAGTCATATGGCCGGCTATCTGGAGAGTCGGGGCCGTTTCCGTCGCGGTGTTTCCAGGGATTCTGCTTCTCCACTGGCTGAAAGTATGGTGAACCCGGTCGAGCTTCACGGGCGTCCCCTCACCTTTGATGTCCTAAGATAGAGATTGCGCTCAGCACCCGTTTTCGCATCCAGTGAGGCGCATTAGCCAGCTCATGACCATTCTTGAATCCAGCACGTCGCATTTTTACCTGACCACGCCCATTTACTACGTGAATGCGCGGCCGCACCTGGGGCACGCCTATTCGACGATCGTGTGCGATGCCATTGCACGGCGCAAACGGGCGCTTGGGATCGATACGTGGTTCCTCACCGGCACCGATGAGCACGGGCAGAAGATTGAGCGCTCAGCGAAGCTGGCGGGGCGGACGCCGATGGAGTTTGCGACGCACATCTCGGGCGAATTCCGGGCGCTGTGGGACCGATTGGGGCTTACGTACGACGACTTTATCTGCACGACGGAAGAGCGGCACAAGCGCGGTGTGCAGAAGCTGTTTGCCACGCTGCGGGAGCGCGGCTTCATCTACAAGAGCACGTACACGGGCCAGTATTGCGTGAGCGATGAAGCGTGGATGGACGTGGGGCCGGGCGCGCCCTGCCCCACCTGCGGACGCATCACCGAGACCGTGAGTGAAGAAAACTATTTCTTCAAGCTGTCGTCGTTTGAGCGCAGGCTGCTGGAGTTCTACGAGGCGAATCCAGAGTTTATGCAGCCCGAATCCACGCGCAAGGAAGTCATCTCATTTGTGCGCAGCGGGCTGAAGGACCTCTCGGTGAGCCGCACCAGCTTCAAGTGGGGAATTCCGGTTCCAGACGACGACAAGCACGTGGTGTACGTGTGGCTGGATGCGCTGGCCAACTACATCACGGCGCTGGGCTACGGCTCTGAGGACCCGGAGGACAAGGCGCGCTTCGAGAAGTTCTGGCCGGCGGACATGCATCTGATCGGCAAGGAAATCAGCCGGTTCCACTGCGTTTACTGGCCGGCGTTCCTGATGGCTGCGGGGATTGCAACGCCCAAGTCGGTGCGCGCCAACGGCTGGCTGCTCTTTGACGACACCAAGATGTCGAAGTCGCTGGGCAACATTGTGCGCGCGGAGACCGTGGATCAGGTGCTGGGCGCGGATGCTCTGCGGTACTTCTTACTGCGCGAGATTCCGTTCGGGCAGGATGGCAGCTTTACGTTCGAGGCGCTGGTGCGGCGCTACAACGGCGATCTGGCCAACGGCTACGGCAACCTTGTGAGCCGCGTGGTCAACATGATGCACAAGTTCTTCAGCGGTACGGTGCCGGAGCCCGGCGTCCTCACAGCCGCCGAGACGAATCTGCGCACGGTGGCGGAACGCACCATTGCCGAGTTCGGGCCACTGTTTGACGAGTTGCAGTTCTCAGAGGCGCTGAAATCGCTGTGGGGGTTGGTCGCGGAGACCGATGGGTATCTTACGGCGAATGCGCCGTGGAAGCGCCCCGAGGGCCGTTCAGAGGAAGATCACAGGGCGCTGCAGGCGCGGGTACTGGCGACGGCCGGGGAGGCGATCCGGGTGATTACGGCGCTGGTCTATCCCATTCTTCCGGCCTCGGCATCGAAGGTATGGCAGCAGTTAGGCCTGGGCGATCTTCGCGCCGCGGCGCAGAGTGCGTTTCTCGGCGATCTCGCATGGGGCGGGTTGAAGCCCGGGACGAAGTTCAACGAACCTGCGCCGTTGTTTCCGCGCGCAGAAAAGGACGCGATCGAACGTATGCAGAATCTTGAGAACCAGAACAACGCGAGCGCCGTGGACGCGGCGGCGGGCAAGCAGGGCGACGCCGTAACCCCGGACAATGCGCCGGCTGCGACATCGGTGGAGTCGTCCTCGGCTCCGCCCACCGGAAACCAGAGGTCGCACGAACCGGAGACGCCGTCAACGCACGTGCCCCACGACAGCACACAGCCTGTCGCCACGGCCAAGGTGCACGGGGTGCCGGAGGATATTGCCTCGGCACGCCTGAAGAGCGAAGCGGGCGAGGCGCCCAAGGGCGCGCCGTTGCCCACGGCGGAGAGCAAGCCAAACCCTAGTATGGCTCCGCAGCACGAGGCTGCAGCGACTGGTACGACAGCAAGCGGTCCCGCAGCGGCTGCGGAGCACTCCGCATCAGCGGACTATACCTCCGCATCTTCTCCCATCATTACGATTGACGACTTCGCCAAAGTCGATCTGCGCGTGGCGCAGGTGCTGGTGGCGGAGCGCATTCCGAAGGCCGACAAGTTGCTGCGGCTGGAAGTGGATCTCGGCTATGAAAAGCGGCAGATCCTGGCGGGCATCGCGATGTACTACGAGCCCGAAAAGCTTGTTGGCCGCAAGATCGTGATTGTGGCGAATCTGGCGCCGCGCAAGATGCGTGGGCTGGAGTCGAACGGGATGCTGCTGGCGGCGTCGCTGCCTCCGGATGGTTCGCCGGTGCTGGCGGGATTTCTGGAGGATGTGCCGCTGGGGGCGCGGTTGAAGTGATGCTCTGGCATAACTGCGAGTAGGCCCGCGCACGCCGCGGGCCTTTTCATGGCTGCATGACTCCCATGCGGCATTCTCGGATTGCGCTGGAAATTAAGAAGCGGGCTGCCGGAAACGGGAGTGGAAGGAATCCCGTAACCGGCCAGCCCGCTGGACCCTGAACCGGGTCTAGGTGGTACTTTCTAGTGTGGCTCCATCGGCTCTAAATTGCAAGGATTATTCTTAGGGGCGAACGCCGCACGAAGATGCGCCGCGCAGGCTGCGACGCATTCATCCGCACCCATCATGCGTGACCGCCATCATGCATGCGTGTGACAGGGCCGGAAATCCACCGTTTTGGCGGCTCCGGCGCGTTGACCTGCAAGGCTTTGGCCTGATAGAAATGGGTGTTCTATTCCATTGAGTTTTTGTCCTAACCGGTAGTACTAACCGCCTGAACGAATTACTGAAATCAGCATGGATGAGATTCTCCAACAAGTCGGGACCCTTCTGCTCGGAGCCATACCCACGGCAGTGCTCTTCATCGTGCTGGTGATTGCCTACCAGTTTCTGGTGCAAAATCCGCTGACCCGCACGCTCAAGGAGCGGCGCGCGCGGACACAGGGCGCCATTGAGGACGCACAGAAGGCGATTGCCCAGGCCGAGGAGCGCGCGCAGGAATATGCTGCCAAGCTCCGGCAGGCACGGGCCGATGTTTATAAACTGCGCGAGCAGCGCATCAAGCAGTGGAACGCGGAACGCGATGCGGCTCTTGATGTCGCTCGCAGGTCCGCCGGACAGAAGGTCGGCCAGGCCAAGGCCCAGCTGGAGGCCGAAGCTGTGCAGGCACGGCAGACCATCCAGGCATCCGCCGGCGAGCTGGCCAGCCGGGTGGTTCGCGCGGTGTTGCCGCTGGCTGCCGGGGGTACCCGTTGAAGCATTTGCAGAACTTAACTTCGGCACGTTTTTCCGCTGTCTTGCTGCTGTCTGGACTGGCGGTTGGTCCGTGGCTTGCTCCGGTGCGCGCATTCGCGCAGGAAGCCAACCCTTCAGCGCCAGTGAAGTCGCAGGCCGATTCTCACGGGCAGGAGGGACTTCCCGCCCAGCCCGGACAGGAACAGAGGGAGGAACAGGAGGAGCACAACCTGTTTCGTCACACGGCCCTGGTGGCCGCGGTTTCTGATGCTGTCTTCAAGGACGACAAGAACGCCACCGATCCTGAAAAGCAGGCGCTGCGCAACGAGCACATTGAGAAGACGGCGCGCACGTTTGAGTGGATCAATTCGCTCATTCTGATTCTCGCCATCGTGATCCCGCTGGCGAGGGTGTTGCCGCGGATCATCCGTCAGCGTTCCCAGACTTTGAAACACAATCTGGACGAAGCCCGCAAAACCACCGCCGACGCCAATACGCGCCTGAGCGCTGTGGAAGCGCAACTAGCGCGGCTGGATGAAGAGATTGCGCAGATCCGTTCCAATGTGGAGCAGGAGAGCAAGCAGGACGAGGTGCGCATCAAGGCCAGCATTGAGGAAGAGAGCGCGCGCATTGTGGCTTCAGCCGAGCAGGAGATTGCGGCGGCCGCGGCGCAGGCACAGCGCGGATTGCGGCACTTTGCCGCGGAGCTGGCAATCGACACGGCCATGAAGCAGATGACGCTGACGCCCGAAGCTGACCGCGCCCTCATCTCGGAATTTGTAACCGACGCTACTTCCAACGGCGCGGCCAAGGGAGGGAAACGCTAAATGGCAGTCTTTGTCTCCCATTACGCGCGTGCTCTTGCCGATGTGGTTCTGAAGGCGAAGCTCGACACGGCCGCGATTGACCGGCAGCTTAATGATTTTCTGGCCGCGTGGGACTCGAGCGCGGCGCTGCGCGGGGTGTTCGAGAATCCGGCTATCGGAGAGACGCAGAAGGTTGCGGTGCTCGACAAGATGAATGCCAAGCTGGGCATGGCGCAGCCGGTGCGCAACTTCATCGCTGTGCTCACGCGCAACGGCCGGGCCGCGCACGTGCATGAAGTGGTCGAGGCGTATCGAACCGAACTGCAGGAGCGCCAGGGCATCCGCCAGGCTGAGATCATCACGGCGCGTGAATTGAGCGATCAGGAGCGCAACTTCCTGCTGGCCGGCGTCGGCCAGCTTGCGGGCGCGCGGATTCAGGCCAACTTCAAGCTCGATCCCTCGCTGGTGGGCGGCACAGTGGTGCGCATCGGCTCCACTGTCTACGACGGCTCCGTGAAGGGGCGCCTGGAACGTTTGAGAGAAGAATTGATGGCGGGTTAAGTGATCAGTGGTCAGTGACCAGTGATCAGAACTCCGGACAGGTTTTCGAATCAGCAGGAGGCAGTGAGGAATCGGGTCAGACATGGCGGCACCACGACGGGTTCGCTGAACACTGACCTCTGATCACTGCCCACTAAAGGGAACGCACATGGCTCAGATCAAAGCAGACGAGATTACGCAGATACTTCGCGAGCAGATCGCGAACTACGACTCCAAGGTGCAGGTTGACGAAGTCGGCACCATCACTTCGCTCGGCGACGGCATCGCCCGCATCCACGGTCTCGACAAGGTCATGGCCGGCGAGTTGCTCGCCTTCCCGCACGGCATTGCCGGGCTGGCGCTCTCGCTTGAAGAGGACCACGTGGGCGCCGTCATCATGGGCGAATACACGGAGCTGAAAGAAGGCGACGAGGTCAAGCGCACCGGCAAGATTCTGAGCGTGCCGGTTGGGCCGGCCATGATCGGGCGCGTCGTCAACACCCTCGGTCAGCCCATTGACGACAAGGGCCCCATCGCCACCACCGAGAGCCTTCCCGTCGAGCGTCTCGCTCCCGGCATCATCGACCGCCAGCCGGTGCGCGAGCCCATGGCGACCGGACTCAAAGCTATCGATGCCATGATTCCCATCGGACGCGGCCAGCGCGAGCTGATCATTGGCGACCGCCAGACCGGCAAGACCGCCGTCCTGCTCGACACGATCATCAACAACGCGAAGAACGATCTGATCTGCATCTACTGCGCGATCGGGCAGAAGCGTTCCTCGATTGCGACGGTTGTGCAGACGCTGACCGAAGCCGGCGCGATGGGCCACACCATCATCGTGGCCGCATCTGCCTCCGAGCCCGCGCCGATGCTGTACCTGGCCCCCTACGCCGCAACGGCCATGGGCGAGTACTTCCGCGACAACGGCAAGCACGCCCTGGTGATGTACGACGATCTTTCAAAGCACGCGATGGCGTACCGCGAGATTTCGCTGCTGCTGCGCCGTCCCCCGGGCCGCGAAGCCTACCCCGGCGACGTGTTCTATCTGCACTCGCGCCTGCTGGAGCGCTCGTCGAAGATGAGCAACGAGCGCGGCGGCGGTTCGCTGACGGCGCTGCCGGTCATCGAAACCCAGGCGGGCGATGTTTCGGCTTACATTCCGACCAACGTCATTTCCATCACCGACGGGCAGATCTTCCTTGAAACCGACTTGTTCAACTCGGGCGTTCGTCCGGCCGTGAACGTGGGCTTGTCGGTCTCGCGCGTCGGCTTCTCGGCTGCCATCAAGGCAGTCAAGCAGGTCGGCTCCACGCTGAAGCTTGATTTGGCGCAGTACCGCGAGCTGGCGGCCTTTGCGCAGTTCGGCTCGGACCTCGACCCTCTCACGCAGAAGCAGTTGAACCGCGGGCAACGCCTCACGGAATTGCTGAAGCAGCCGCAGTTCCATCCGCTCACATGGCAGCAGCAGGCGGTGGTTCTGTTTGCCGGTACGCAGGGTTATCTCGACGATGTGAAGGTCGCGGAAATTCGCGCCTTTGAAGATGGGCTGTACAAGTTCTTTGAGTCGCAGCAGTCGGGGCTGATCAACGACCTGACGCAGAAGAAGCAGCTTGACGACGACGTGCGCAACCGTCTGCACGCGGCCTTGAAGGAATACAAGGAAACGTTCAAGGCGCAGACTGCGGAAGCGGTAACGGCGTAAAAGCAAGCTTCTAGCTGCTGGCCGCTAGCTTCTAGCTGGTGTGTTGGAAGCGGAAGCGGCACGGAAACGATAGGAGCTAGAAGCTAGGAGCTAGCAGCTTAAAAATGGCAAACGTCCTCGACTTACGGCGGCGCATTCGCAGCGTGAAGAACACGCGCCAGATCACCAAGGCCATGAAGATGGTCTCGGCTGCCAAGCTGCGCCGCGCCCAGGAGCGCGCGCTGGCTGCCCGGCCCTACGCCAAGATGATCGCGAGCGTGCTGGAATCGCTGACGCGCCGCATTGAAATCTTCGATCCCGAGACCGGCAATGTCCGGCATCCGTTGTTCCTCACGCGGCCGGAGAAGCGCGTGCTGCTGGTTGTGGTGAGCGGCGACAAGGGGTTTGCGGGCGCGTTCAACGCCAACATCCTCAAGGCCGGTCTGCAATTCATCGATGCCTCCGGCGACAAGCAGATCGACATCGAAACCGTGGGCCGCAAGGGGCGCGACCTGTTGCGCCGCCGCTATCCTTCAGCCCAGTTTGCGGATGCCACAAACGAAGAAGGCGCGACTCATAATGTCCGCCAGGAGCGCAGCGGCCGCATTGAGCTGATGCCGGATCATCCGGGCATGCTGCTGAAGCTGGAAGCGGACAAGGTGTTCGAAATGGCGGAGAACATCGTCTCCCTTTACGTGCACGAGGAGATCGACGCCGCCTATATCGTCTACAACGAGTTCAAGTCCGTCATCGCGCAGCGGGTTGTGGTGGAGAAGCTGCTACCTCTGATCAGGATTGGCAGCCAGCAACTGGCGGGTGCCGTGGAGCCGACGGTGGAGGAGCGCGAGCGCGCAGCCGAGGCAGCACGTTCCGCGGGCATTCCGCTGGAGGAAGCCGACACGCACGAGGCCGACGAAGAGGCCAAGAAGTTTGGCACCCCGAACGTGGACTACATCTATGAGCAGCCACCGGAGGAGTTATTCAACGGCCTGCTTCCGCAGTACATCGCTTCCCTGCTCTACCACGCCATGACGGAGTCAGTGGCCGCAGAGCAGGCGGCGCGCATGACGGCAATGGATTCAGCAACCAACAACGCCTCCGACATGATCGACGCCTACACGCTGCAGATGAACCGCGTGCGCCAGGCTGCCATCACCAAGGAGATCATCGAAATCGTCAGCGGCGCGGCCGCGGTTTAAGAAGCAGGGGCTAGGGGACCAAGGGAACAAGGGACCGAGCCAATGAGAGTTTTGTAACGGGCACGAGTAATCTCGTGCCGAAGAGGCTTCAAAGACTTGACTGGGCGTTAGCCCCTCAGAGCATTCGATCTGGAACAACCGCAGTTCGAGTTCTCGCAACGAAAAGGCAAAAAATGGCACAAAACATCGGCAAGGTCATCCAGATTTCCGGTCCCGCGGTGGACGTACAGTTTGAAGAAGCCACGATGCCGCCTATTTACCAGGCGCTGCGCGTCACCAGCGAAGGCTTCAACACGCCTGTGCCCATCAACGTGATTCTTGAGGTCCAGCAGCATCTCGGCGAGGGCCGCGTCCGCACCGTCGCAATGGAAGACACCAACGGCATGGTGCGCGGCATGAACGCCATCGACCTCGGCGGCCCGATCCGGGTTCCAGTGGGCAAGCAGACGCTGGGCCGCGTGCTCAACGTGATCGGCGATCCTGTCGACGAGCTGGGCCCGGTGGGCGAAACGATCCGCATGCCCATTCATCGCCCTGCTCCGGCATTCGATGAGCAGTCCACCCGCGAGGAGATGTTCGAGACCGGCATCAAGGTCATCGATCTGATCCAGCCGTTCCTGAAGGGCGGCAAGATCGGTCTGTTCGGCGGCGCCGGCGTGGGCAAAACCGTCGTCATCATGGAGCTCATCAACAACGTCGCCAAGAACCACGGTGGCTTCTCCGTGTTCGCCGGCGTAGGCGAGCGCACCCGCGAGGGCAATGATCTTTGGCTCGAAATGTCCGAGTCCGGCGTCATCAAGCCCGGCAAGTGGGAAGAGTCGAAGTGCGCGCTGGTCTATGGCCAGATGACCGAGCCGCCTGGAGCCCGTCTGCGCGTGGCTCTGACCGGGCTCACCGTGGCCGAGTACTTCCGCGACGTGGAAGGCGCCGACACCCTGCTCTTCATCGATAACATTTTCCGCTTCACGCAGGCCGGTTCGGAGGTATCCACGTTGCTGGGCCGCATGCCCTCCGCGGTGGGTTACCAGCCCAACCTGGCAACGGAAATGGGTGAACTGCAGGAGCGTATCACTTCGACCAGCAAGGGATCTGTCACCTCGGTGCAGGCCGTCTACGTACCTGCCGACGACTTGACGGATCCGGCGCCGGCCACGACGTTTGCGCACCTCGACGCCACCACCGTGTTGAGCCGTCCGCTTTCGGAGCTCGGCATCTACCCGGCCGTCGATCCGCTGGGGTCTACCTCACGCATTCTCTCGGTGCGGGTTGTGGGCCAGGAGCATTACGACGTGGCCCAGGGCGTCAAGCGCATTCTGCAGCGCTACAAGGACCTGCAGGACATCATCGCCATCCTTGGCATCGACGAGCTTTCAGAAGAGGACAAGCTCACCGTGGCGCGCGCCCGCAAGGTGCAGAAGTTCCTCTCGCAACCGTTCCACGTGGCCGAGCAGTTCACGGGTATATCGGGACGCTATGTGAAGGTAGCCGACACGGTGCGCAGCTTCAAGGAGATCCTCGAGGGCAAGCACGACGATGTCCCCGAACAGGCGTTCTACATGCAGGGCGCCATTGAAGAAGTCCTCGCCCAGGCGGAGAAGCTGAAGGCATCGGTCTAAAGACAGCCTCTAGCTCCTAGCTTTCAGGTCGCTCTTCCCAATGCGCGGCTCAAGCTAGAAGCTAGGAGCTAGGAGCTAAGGTTTATGGCAGATACATCCAACGGACTCCGCGTACGGCTCGTGACCCCTGAGCGCATCCTGTTTGAGGCGACCGCGGATGCCGTCGAGCTTCCGGCGAAGAACGGCTACATGGAAGTGCTTTACGGCCACGCGCCGCTGCTGGCCGAGCTGGGAGCCGGCGACGTGCGCCTCCACGGAGCCACGGGCGAGCAGGTCCAGCCCGAACAGATCTTCAATGTGAGCTGGGGCTTTGTGGAAGTGCTTCCCGACCGCGTCACGATCCTGGCCAACGACGCTCTCAAGCCGCAGGAGATTGACGTCAATCGCGCCCAGCAGCAACTCGATCGAGGCACGAAGCTTTGGAACGAGGCCGGGGAAAGCGAAGAGGCGTACGATCACGCTCTCCACGTCATCAACGAAGCGGAAGCCAAGCTGGCCACGGCTCAGGAGAAGTAGCGGGCTACTAATTCCAAGCACGGCCCTGCTTCGTGCTCCGGCAGGGCCGTTTGCCGTTGCCTGGGATACGCCGGCGATCAGTTTTTGGGAGTGGCAGGCGTAGACGGGGCTTGCGGCGCGCTTCGCTTGAAGTGGATTTCCGCCGGCGGCTCTTCCTGGGGATCGGTCTGCGTCCAGGTGCCGGTGACCTCATTTCCGTCGGCGCTCACGGTGCCGTCGAACGTGCCGCGGATGTTCGCTGCGGAGCCGTTGACTTCTACCTGATCGTCTATCGCCAAGGTCAGCTTTGACCCGGTGAGCACTAAATCCTTGACCTTGATTCCGTAGACGCCTTCGTCCTTGTTGTCGAAGGTGGAGGTGACCACGCCTGCGGCACCCGCGGTGACATGCCAGGCGATATGCACTTCGTTGCCGCCGGCATTCAATGTGCCCTCCCACTCACCCACCAGGCTCGACTGGCCGAAGCATTGTGCTGCAAAAGCCAGCGCGGCCAGCAGGCAGAAGCCGATACTCAAGCGCCCGAGTTTACCCATGATTCTTTCCTTTCCCGCAGACCGTTCTGGCCGGCTGCACCTGTAGATGAAATCCCTCAGGATTCAGGGAGAATTACGCACCGCTGCCCACTTTGGTTCAATGAGCCGCTCACGCCACTGTGCAACCTGACCTGGCAGCGCCTAAAATGCTGAATGAAATGGCCAAGCAGAGCAAACAATCCGTTGTGCAGACGTTTGAAGTGGCATGTCCCGACTGCGGGGCGATGCTCAAGATCGATGCGGCCACAGGTCTGGTGATCACCCACACCCCGGCGCCGCGCAAACGCATGTTTGAGGACCTGGAGACCGCGGCCAAAGCCATGCGCGAACGGGACGAGAGAGCCGAATCGATCTTCCGCCAGAGCGTAGACGCCGAGAAGAACAAGGCCGATCTGCTCGAAAAGAAGTTTGCCGAGGCGCTGAAGAAGGCCAAGGACGCCCCCGAGGGCAAGCCGCTGCGCGAGTTCGATCTGGATTAACCGGGGACTGAGCCTGGGCTGAGCCGCTGAGATTGGGGCCGGACTGCAGGGCGGAGGACCACGGGCGGCACCAGCCGCGCATCTTTTCTGGTCGGTGGCGGGCGTAGAAGTATTCGAAGGTTCAGCTGAGGCTTCAGAAGCTATGAAAAAGGAGCGCCAGGACGTGTCAAAGGCTCGGAAAGCATCCCACAGGGGCTAAAGACCCTCTCATTTTAAGCAGCTTATCGGCACGACTGAAGTCGTGTCCTTGCACAAGCAAGTGCCACAGGAGTTTTTCAGAGGCCGGATTCAGTCCGGGCCACATTCTGGTTCCGCCGAAGCCGTTGGGATCGCGGGACGTCAGCCATAAGGAGAGAACATGAGTGCTGTAGCGCTACCCACCAGGAGTTCTATTCAGCAGCATACGGAATCAGCCATGGAAAGTTTGAAGAACCCGGATTGGTTGCGCATCGGAGTGGGCGCAAGCCTTCTTACCGGATCTCTGCTTCTGCTCACCGGCAACCGCAAAGCTGGCCTGCTGGTGACGGTGGCCGGAACGGCATTGGCGATGCTTGAGCACAAGGAAGTGGTCGCAGAGTGGTGGGAGGCGCTGCCGCAGCACCTTGAAAAAGCGCAGACCATGCTGGAGCAGACGCAGCACACCATCGACGACCTGACTCAAAAGCGGGACAAGATCTTCTCGATGTTCGGGAAGTAGTCAGCCACGTTAGATTCCGAGTTGGCGCCGCCCTGCCTCGCTGATGCGGTGCGGCGTCCACTTCGGCTCCCAGACCAGGTTGACGTCGACCTTGGAGATGTCGGGGATGCTCGCCAGCCGGTTGTGGACCTGTTCAAAGATGAGGCCGCTGGCCGGGCATTGGGGGGTGGTCAGGGTCATGGTTACCTTGACCCATTGGCGCGGCCACTTCGGGGTGGAGTCGGGATCGGGCCCGGTCTCGACGGCGTAGACCAGGCCGAGGTCGACAAGGTTCAGCTTGACCTCGGGGTCAAAGCAGTCGCGGAGGGCGGTCAGGATTTCGGTCTCTGAGAGCATCGTGCTCTAGTTCTTTCGCTCCACCAGGTACTGCGCGACGGATTTGAGCCCGTCAGCCCGGGTGCCGTAGGTGGCAATTGCCGCGAAGGCCTCATCAATCAGCGAGGCGGCGTCGCGTTCGCTCTGCTCGATGCCGAAGACCGCCGGCCAAGTCGCCTTCTCGGTAGCGAGGTCCTTTCCGGCGGTCTTGCCTAGCTGTTCGGAATCGACGGTCATGTCCAGCACGTCATCCACAATCTGGAAGGCCAGCCCCGCCTTGCGGCCGAAGGTGTCGAGGCGCGCCACATCCTCATCGGTAGCGCCGGCGTAAATGCCGCCTGCGACCACGCTGACGCGGATTAAAGCGCCGGTCTTGGCGCGATGGATGGCTTCGACGAGTTCGGGCGTGGGCTTCTGGTGCTCGCTTTCAATGTCGAGCACCTGCCCGCCGATCATGCCGTCGACCGTGCCCACCGCGTTGGCGATGAGCCCGATGATCTTGACCGCAGCCGGGGGAGGACACTGCAGGCCGGCCAGCACTTCAAAGGCGCGGGTCTGCAGGGCGTCGCCGGCCAGGATGGCAATGGCCTCGCCGAAGGCCACGTGGCAGGTGGGCTTGCCGCGGCGCAGGTCGTCATTGTCGAGGGCGGGCAGATCGTCGTGAATCAGCGAGTAAGTGTGCAGCATCTCGAGCGCTGCGCCCAGATTCTCAATTCCGGCCGGCACCTTGCCGGCAATCGTCGCCGCGGCCTGCATGGCGAGCACCGGCCGCAGCCGCTTGCCACCCGCGAAGGTGGAATGCCGCATGGCGCCGTGAATTGAGTTCGGCACGGTATCCGAACTTGGAATCAGGGCCTCAAGCGCGCGGTCGGTAAGCTCTGCGCCCTCGTGAATCAGCGTCTTTACATCGACTGGCATTTGTTTCATTTTATCCGAGCGCGGGAACGCCGGCGCGTCAGCGCACAAAGGGCCAGCAACAGTGCCGCGGCACCGAGGCTGATCCAGCGGCCCCGCGTCGCATCCGGCGTGGATTGCCAGTCTGCATCGATAGCTACCGGGCCCGCGGAGACCGGGAGGACGATCAGGCCGTCCTCGCGGCTACCCAAGTCGGTAGCGTGGCGGCCGTTCAGGGTCACATCCCACGCCGGATACCGACGCAGACGCAGCACAAGATATCCAGGGGCGGGCATCTGGCCGCGCGCGCTCCAGTGGCGGGCGTCGGCGCGAGCCGGTTCGGCGATCGCCGTGACGCAACTGCCCTGCTTCGCGGCCCATGAAGGCTGCGCATCGTCGGGCGAGGACTTGCCTAGTTGCTGCTTTGGATCGTGGACCAAGCAGCCTGCGGGCAGATTGGAGGCGACCAGGGAATTGTCGGCGCGTGCAGGAGCGTACTCGTCGGTTCCCTGGAACCCGTCGCCGGCGTGATAGTCCTCCAGCATGCCGGGGATGGCGTCGTACTGATCGCAGGCCTCGAAAAAGGTGCGGCCGGCGAAGACCGCGAGTCCCACAAACCCAAGCGCGCTTACCCCGATGACGAGATTGCGACGTGCGCGCTCAGCGGGCCACATCGCCGCAGCCAGGAAGATGCCCAGGGGCGCCGTCAGCACCACGAGCCAGCGCCACGGAAACTGCAGAAAGCGCATCTTCGGCAGCAGATCCCATAGCGGCAAGCTGAGCGGGAGCTGCAGCACCAGCACAGCCGCGGGGATCAGCGCCAGCGGCAGCCACCAAGTCCGGCCGCCGGGCAACGCGCGTCGGCGCCAGGCCAGGAGCAGCGCAACTGCGATTGCCAACAGCATGCCGGTTGCAATCCATGAAACACGGTGCAGCTCGGCATCATGCAGGGCGAGTTGCGGATCGGCGTGATGGCCGAAGAGGAAGCTGTTCTGAATCTTCTCGCCGGGATCTTCCGTGGCCTGGCGGATGTCGACCCATTTCTGTTCGGCGGCGGCCGGCAGCAGATAGAACGCGGCGAGGGCCAGTCCGACGGTTGCGCCGAAAAAGGCGCGGAGCACGGGAACGCAGGTCCGCCGGGTCGCGGAAACAGCGACAGCAAAGGCAGCCAGCAGATAGCACGCCATCACGCCTAGAGGTGCATTCGACAGCCAGGACGCGGCGATGACGAGCGTCAGGCCTGCGGCCGACGAGTCGAAAATCCGAGCCCAGAAATTCCCCTGCTCTCCCTGGCGCAGAACCAGCAGGAGGAGCAGCGGAATCCAGATGCCGCCCGCGAGCTCGGCGAATGCGGACCGTTCGTAGACCGAATAGAGGGTGTATCCGGAGAAGATCGCAATGCATCCGGCGAGGGTCGCGGCGCCTAAGGGCAGTGCCTGCCGCGCCAGCGCACGTGTGGCCAGGCCAGTGCCCGTCAGCAGCAGAAACGTCATGGCGGGCGGAACCCAGATCCAAGGCAGCACGGCACCTAACGCCGCCCCCAGCATCCACGTCAGCGGCGGATAGAAGACGAAGCGGGGCTCCCCGGCGTTGTAGTTGGGCGTGGTGGCCCAGTGCGGATAGAAGATGCCGTGCCGCCAGCTAGCGAGGGCGTCGATCCATGAGACGAGATGAAAGTCGAAGTCGTGGCCGCAGGAGGTTCCGCGGATGATCTGAGGGAGGACGGCGAGGGCCGCGGTGAGCGCAATGTATAGTGGTCCCATCCACCGCCGCGTGCGCGGAATTTCTTGTCCGCCATTTCCCTTGTGGCCTTGGTCCATGCCGCTCATGGATTCAATCGGAGCGTGTTCCGCGTGTTTGCCGCCACCGCCGTATCGCTGAAGGGCAGCGCAAACGTAGTGCCGTTGTACCAGTCGTTCCACTGGTCGCGGAAGTGCGGACTGTAGGGATTGCTGCTCTGTCCGAGCACGATGTTTTCAGTCGAGCCGTCGACGTTGCTCCAGTCCATGGTGAAGCGCTGCGAGGGGCCCAGCGTTCGCCCCACCTGTTTGACGGTGGTGCCATCGCCGCTCATGGGCTGCGGACCGGTGCCGGCGAATTTCCTGAGGAACGGCAGCATGCCGGAGAGCGGATGCTCGATGTCCATGACGTGCCAGCTCCCGTAGGCCCACTGGCTCACGTCGCTGGGCGCTTTCCCTTTGGCCATGCCGCGGCGCACGGCTTCAGTGAGCAGGTCGTCCCAGCTCTTGTATTCATGCGGCAGCCACTCACTGGAGCCGTGCATGATGATCTCTTCCTGTGCGAAGTTGGATTCCTGCCAGCGATAATCGTCGGTCAGCTCGCCGAGCTTCGGCTCCAGGACCAACGGCCAAAGGGCGTGGCGCGTCTGATCGACGAGGGAAGCCGCGGCCGAATCGGTGGCCAGCTTGCCGTCCCAGCTGCGCATCAGGTCCGCGGCCTTCTTGAGGCGGTCATCCGCCTTGCTGGCGTGATCTATGGCATAGGCAAACCGGTGCGCCAGTTCCTGGTCCACTTCGCTGTAGATATCGGTCTGCACGGCGATCATGTCCTTTGGCGTGAGCCCGTCCCGGCCCTGCAGCGACTTGTAAATGCGCTCTGCGCGGTAGGGTTCGATCCACTCCAGCGAGAGCGGATACGGCGACTTCTCCGTTGTCACGCGCGAGTTGGCTGTGGCCAGGAAACCCGAGGGAGGATCGAAGGCGTTGGGCATGCCTTCAAACGGAATGTAGCCCTGCCACTCGCGCCCGCTGTCGCCGGCCGCAACCGGCTTGGCCTGCAGTCCCGCCGGGCGCATGGGCACCCGGCCCACAGCATGATAAGCAATGTGGCCCTGATCGTCGGCGTAGACGACGTTCTGCGTGGGCCAGCACCACTGCCCGATGGCGGCCGAAAACTCCGCCCAATTTTGCGCGGTGTTCATTGCATAGATGGGCAGGCCGTTCAGCGCGGCGTCGTAGATGGTCCACTTCAGCGCCACGGGCTCGTTCAGCGGCTTGGCGAACATGGGATTCAGCAGCGGGCCGTGTGCCGTGGACTGCACATCGACGGTGACGTCTTTGCCGCCGCGCACGTGAATGGTTTCGTGATCCACGGCGAGAGGTTTCCAGGAGCCGTCGGCGGCCTGGTAATTGCCTTTGCCGTCGAGGTGCTCATGATAGAGGTCCTGCACATCGGCCATCAGCGCGGTGAATCCCCAAGCCACATGCTCGTTGTGTCCGGCGATAATCCAGGGCACGCCGGGCAGCGCTACGCCCGCCGCATGGTAGCCCGGCGCCTTGAGGTCAGCCATGTACCAGATGTTCGGCTCGGTGAGCATGAGGTGCATGTCGTTCGCGAGCAGGGGCTTTCCGCTTGCCGTGTGCTTGCCGCTGACCACCCAGTTGTTGGAGCCCGAGACGCAGCCGGAGCAGTCGGGCAGGCCGAGCATGGTGCGAAGGGCGCGGATATCGACCGGCTCTATCTCGTTCCGTTGTTCCCTCGTGGCCTTGTTCCCTGCGGTTCTCGTCCCCGGTCGCTGGTCCCTGATGCCTGCAGTCGTGTTGTCCTCGTCTTCATCCGTCACTGGCGGCGGGTTGACTTCGGGCTGCGTCAGGTCAATGACTTCCCCTGTGGGCGGATGATCCCTCCACGATCCCACGGGGTACAACTGCGATTCGAGCTGCGCCCCGTTCGGCAAGCTGTTCAGCTTGGCGGCGATTTGTTCCCTCACCAGCTTGGTATCCCAGTGGGTGTCGAGCATGTCCATCATCATGGTTCCCACGCTCATCGAGTCCACACCCGACCATGGTGAGGGCTTGTACATCAACAGCTTGAACTCGGCAGGCAGATCGTTGGGGTGCTGCGCGATGAAGGCGTTCACGCCTTTGGAATAGTCGTCGAGCCAGCGCTTGTCCTGTGCGTCGAGGCCGGCGCACATGCGCTCCGCCACCTTCCGAAACCGCAGCACGCGCTGCGCGCGGTCATGCGCGACCATTGAGGAGCCCAGCACCTCAGCCAGTTCGCCATAGGCGTTGCGGCGGTACATGTCCATTTGCCACAGGCGGTCCTGGGCGACGATGTAGCCCTGCGCGAAGAAGAGATCGTCCTGCGTCGCCGCCTCGATGTGGGGAACGCCATGCGCATCGCGCCGCACGAGTACCGGCGCGGACAGGCCGGATACTTGGATTTTGCCATCAAGCTGCGGGAGCGCGGCCCTGGCGGAGGCGCGCAGCCAGAAAATGCCGCCAATGGCGAGCACCGCAACCAGCAGCACCAACACGGCAAGGGCGCCAAGCAAAGTACGCAGCCACCGCCGGCTGGAGCGCGGTGGGACAGAGGAATCGTCTACAGGCGAACTTTCAAACGCGCTGATGCGTGCCATGGGTCAACAACAGGATACCGCCGGAGGCTTACGGCGTTGAGGCGACAGGCGCGGCGATTTTCAGGAGGGTTCTCTGACGTGTGTAGTAAGTCAGCGTCATGCCCGGATCGATGCCGACGTCATGCTCAGGAGGCTTCTTGTGATGTCTCCGGACGAGATGAACCACACCCGCAACGGGAAGCACCGCCACGAACATCGCTGCGAGAACCGGGGCGGCAATGGCCACGGCCAAGACTATCCCCGGTCCGTCCTCCCATTCCTCGTTCGGGTTATACGGCACAAGACGAATCTTCTCCCCGGCTACCACCAGTTCCGGGTCGGAAAAGTCGATCACACCCGGTTGCTTTCCGCGTGCCGCCTGTGAACGCGTGATGGTCGCGGTAGCTGGGGTTCCGGCTGGCAGAACGATGACTCCGTCCGCCACTGCGTCTGACGCCAGCTCGAGATGGACCACATCGCCCCTGTGGTGAGTGGCTGTATTCAACGGGTCGAGCAAGCGGAGCTTCACCCTGATATTCCGCGGAATCCATCGTTCCTGTGGCACGCCGCCCTCGGCCGGCGGACCTCCCTCGAACTGCAACGCCGGCATCGTCTGGCATACAGGGGCCAGCGGCGACAGCGCAACGACGGAGAGCATAAAGGCAATCCTGAGCAGTTTCATACGCTGCCTCCTTCTACGGAAGTCTTTGCGGACCTGCCGAGGGTGTTCTCCGGGCGAAGCGGGGCCGATACACCACCGTTACCCACCGCTCATCCGGCTGCGACAGCGCCATTGGCGCTCCGACGGCGCCGGTGATCACTGCGCCGATCGCGCCGATTCCGGCCGCGCGGCCTGCACTTGCGCCGTGGGTTGCGGCAAGCCCCACCAGGGTGCCGCCCGCGATCATGGCCCCCACCAGTCCGGGGTGCCAGTTTTTCTTCAGGATCGTGGCCTCGACGCTGACTACGCTGGACCGCTCGAACTGCCACCCGGTTCCCCCAGGGCTCTCCGGCGCATCGCAGAACAGCGCATCATTGGTAGCCGCGGCAAAGCGGCAGGGTATGGGTGGCCCATAAGTGCTGGAGACCACAATCAGCACGCCCACGGGAAGGCGCTCAATCTTCTGCCACTGCCCATCAGGAGGCGTGATAGACGGCGGCACAGATTGACCTCGCGGAGGCTGCGATTGACCATCCGCCGGCGGGGGCTGAACCGAACGCTGTCCTTGTCCCGTTGGCGTGGCAGGAGCCTTCTGGCAAGCGGCCGCCAAGGGCGACAGCACAATGACGAAGAGCATGAGGGTAAAGGCGAGCTGTTTCATACGTAGCCATCGTAGGGAGGGTGATGGCTTGTGAAGTGCGTGACTGGGACAGTTCCGCGGCTGTCACAGTCACGGGGGGACGAAGATAGCGAGTTAGCGAGTCAGCGGGTTAGCTAGTCGAGGTCAAGGCGGCTTCCGATGATTGAAGCTGCGCGATTGCTCCTTCGGCCAGCAGGCGGAACTCGATGGGGCGGCAGCGCTTTGGCAGGTCCGCCGCGGTCACGGCATCGCAGACGACGGCGGCGGTCTCGGCCAGGCCTCGCTGCCAGCCGGACTTGGATGCGTTGCACACGATGAGGCTTTCCGGGGCGATCCCGGCGGCGATCAGCATGGTGCGGGCGATTCGCTGGAACTCCGACCAGCGCGAGGCGATCCCCACCAGCACCCCTGCGGGCGCAGGGAGATATTGGCCCAGCGCAGGGGCCACGGGATGGACCTGAAGCACCGTCAATTCCGATCCGGCAGGCAGCAGCTTGCGGACGGTGGAGGCTTTGCTCGGCAGGACTACGGCCATGGCCCCGTCCAGGGTTTGAGTCTGGGCGCAATCGTCGGGCGCACAGCCGGCGACGGGCAGATGCATGGCCTGCTCCATCTCGGTGATCACGATGCGGCGCAGTTCCTCGTCGGGCTCGATTACCAGCCATCGGCCGGGCGGCTCCATCTCCATCCACCGCCGCATGCGGGCGCGGATCAGATCCACTGGAGCACCGGCCCTGTGCGCCTTCCGCACCAGCTCGCCGATCAACTCATCGACGGCCAGCTGGGGCGTTCGCGGCAGTGTGGGCCGGCTGGCGCGTACATACACGCCGCTGCCGTGGCGGAATTCCAGCCAGCCATTCTGCTCCAGTTCGCGATAGGCTGCGCTGGCCGTATTGGCATGAATACCGAAGCGCCGCGCCAGCTCGCGGGTGCTGGGCAGGCGATCGCCGGGCTGCAGCTCGCTGCACAGGATTCCCAGCCGCACCTGCGTCGTCAATTGTTCCCGCAGGCTGATCTCGCCGGTTCGATTGAGCCAGAGCCGCACGCCGTCTCCTCAGCTCGCTGGCTGTTGTGCCGCGGCCGCCACGCTGGTCCGGCGCCGGCCATAAAGCGCAAGTACCGCGAGAAGCAAAAGCAGGATGACGCCCAGGACAAGGACGCTGCCTTCCGGCCCATCCGTGCCGCCGCTCCACAGGGGATTGCCCGACGGTGTGGCGGTGAGCAGATGACCCCGGGCAATGAGGCCTGAGTCCGCTGTGCCGTAGAAGTAGGTCTCCGCCCAATCCCACGAAGCGTGGCACCCAATAGCCCACCAGGCCGAGCCGGTGACGTAAACGCTCACGCAAAACACGAACCCGATCGCACCCGCAGCAAAGATCCCGATCCAGTTCTCCCCGTTATTGCCGGTGTGCACAAATCCGAACAACGCCGACGTGACCCATGCCGCCTGCCAGAAGCCACTGCGTGGCGTTTTATTCACATGGAGGATGAGGCACGGGGGCAGCCCGAGAAGCGCAATCAGGTAAACGCCCCACAACGCATTTCCTTTGGCACGTAGCAACAGCTCGATGCAGATAAGGGCGTTCACGCCCAGAGCCCACCAAAAATTGATGCCGCGCGTCAGCGTGTATTGCAGGTAGCAGCGGAAGATCCCCTCTTCACTACAGGCCACCAGCAGGAAACCCACGGCCCAAACCGCCCCATACAGCAGGATGCGTCGCCCACTGAGCGCCACGGCGCCGAAGTGCATCCAGCCGCCCAGGGCCATGGAACCCACAAGCACGGAAAGCGTCAAAAACCCCACGCACGCGCCCGCGAGGAAGTTGGTGATGGGGCGCGCGCTCCTGAGGTAATAGTCGGCCACGCGCCGCCGCTCAATCCTCGCCATTACGAAGACGGCTGAAAGCAGCGAGAGCACCTCAACTGCTTTCTCCAGTGTGCTGGAAACAGGATCGATGGTTCCTGTGCGGCTGCCGGCGTGAATGAAGGGCCCAAACAGGGCGTTGGCGATGCCTGCGAACGCAATGAGGGCGAGCGAAAGAAGCGCAATAAACAGGGCGAGCGACCAACCGGCACGGAGCCCATGGGGGCCCAGGAAAACCCAGCGAAGGTCCTTTGCTCCGGGCGCTACGACCGCGGTCTGATACTCGCTGCCCTGCGGCTCCTGATTCGGCTGCATAAGGTCTCCGGCCAGCGGCCCCTCGTTTTCCAGCGCACGCACCGGCTTCTCCGGTTCCATGCGGTCCTCCTTGCAACTGTTCTGTCGCTATCTGAGGAATGTTACCCGAAAACGGCTTGACTGCGCGGCAAGGGGCGACCCGGGCCACGGGCTGCGACATCCTGACGGCACCGGAATGCGAGTTTCGGCCATTGAAACCGCCCGCGCCTCATATTGGATACTGGATACAGATCATGTTCCATACGACTGATGACATCCGTATCCAGTGGACGAAGGTCGTCCTGCCGCCCGTTTTCCTCGAAGAGGAACGCCCCGTTACCGAAACCGCGTCGGAGACCATCTTCCACGCGCGTACTGAAATCATTGACATTCTGCACCGCCGCGACGACCGCGTCCTGGTGGTGGTGGGCCCCTGCTCGATTCACGACATCCACGCGGCCCGCGAGTATGCTGCCCTGTTGAAGGGGGCCATCGCGGAGTTCTCCCGTGATCTGTGCATCGTGATGCGGGTTTATTTCGAGAAGCCGCGTACTACGCTGGGGTGGAAGGGCCTGATCAACGATCCGCATCTCGACCAGTCCTACAAGATCAACGACGGGCTGCGCCTGGCGCGCAACCTGCTGCTGGACCTGGCGGAGATGGGTGTTCCCAGCGGCACGGAGTTCCTCGACATGATTTCGCCGCAGTACATCGCCGGCCTGGTGGCCTGGGGCGCTATCGGCGCGCGGACGACGGAGAGCCAAGTGCACCGGCAACTCGTTTCCGGAGTGAGCTGCCCGGTGGGTTTCAAGAACGGGACCTCAGGCAATGTCGATATCGCCATTGACGCGCTGCTCTCGACCGCGCATTCACACACTTTCCTGGGCCACACCAAGCATGGGCAGTCGGCCATTTTCGTTACCCGGGGTAATCCGGATACGCACATCATCCTGCGCGGCGGGCGCGGCATGGTGAACTACACGGCGCAGGCGGTGGGCGAGACCTGGGCAAAAATGCACAAAGCCGGCCTCGACCCCCGCATCATGATTGACTTCAGCCACGCCAACTCCAACAAGGATTATCGGCGTCAGGCTGTCGTGGGAGCAGACGTGGCGGCACAGATCGCGGGCGGCAACCGCGACATCATGGGCGCGATGATCGAGGGCAACCTGGTGGCCGGCGCGCAGAAGCTGGAAGAGGGCAAGCCGCTCACCTACGGGCAGAGCATTACGGACGCCTGCATCGACTGGGCGGAAACGCACAAGGTGCTGGAGCAGTTGGCGGCTGCGGTGCGGGAGCGGCGCGGCAGCTAATCTCGCGAGCGTGGGCGTGGGTGCCTCATCGAAGCTCGGCCTGGGCAGGTCGGGGCATCCGGTCTGGTACAGTTCGTGCGTATGAAAAATTCGCAGGTTCGCTGCGCTCTGTTCTTCGTCTTCATGCTTTTCGCCTTCACACCAGGGGGCGGCGCGCAGGCGCCAAGTTCGCAGGCCCCTCAGGTTCCAGACTGGGCGCAGCCTGGCTCATCCACACACCAGCAGGTGGCTCCGCCGGCGGACTTCCACCGACCCACGGTCACGTTGGACAAGCCCGTCGGCATTTTCGAGAACCAGTCCGACATCGGCGGGCCGCTGGCGCCGGGAGAGGCGAGCTTCGATCCGGTCACTAAGCAGTACACCATCCGCTCGGCGGGGTACAACATCTGGTACCAGCGCGATGAGTTCCGCTTCCTGTGGAAGAAGATGACGGGCGACGTTTCCCTTGCCGCCGACGCTTCGTTTCCCAACAAGCAGGGCTACGACGATCGCAAAGTTGTGCTGGTGATCCGCCAGAGCCTCGACGATGATGCCAAGGAAGCAGTCACCGGCGAGCACGGGACGGGCATGACGCACCTGGCGTGGCGCGCAGACAAAGGCGCGCAGATGAAGGACATGTCGTACCGGTTTGGAGGCAGCCTGACCGGCGTGCTGCCCAAACGCATCGGCATCGAGAAGCACGGCGACCAGGTTGCGCTCTTCATCAGCCTCACCGGCGAGCCGATGCACCAGTTCGGCCCGCCCATGACGCTGCACTTTGACGGGCCGTTTTATGTGGGCATCGGCTTCTGCTCGCACCTGCCAGCAACGGTGGATACAGGCGTGGCTTCGAACGTGCTGCTGGAGAACGCGGCAGGCAAGGTGCGCTAAACAGCTCCGGGGTCCGGAGGCTAGTTGGACGCTGCCGTGGACGGAGCGGACTGCGTGTGCGGTTTCCTGCGCAGAATCGCCGCCGACAGCAGCGTCATCAGCAGACCCACCGGGAGCGGCTCGAGGAATGTCATGGCCGCGTTAAACAGCGGGTTGGCGTACATCTCTTTCGCGTGCTGCATCTGCGCGGCCTTGGCCTGCAGGACGGCGGGGCTGGCGCCGGCAGCGCGGGCCTTCTCCACTACGTACACGGCGTATTTGTCGAAAAAGTCGGGCATGAAGGCGTAGTACATGATGAGCCACGAGATCACGTAGCAGGCACAGGTGATGAGCATGATGCACATGCCTACTCCGAACGCCTGCCCGAATGTGATGTATCCGGCGCGTTCGTCGTTCCGATACGACCGGACCCCGAAGTAGACCAGCAGGAACGACAACACCATGATGGTGTAGCCCACGTACATTGAGTGCTCGTACCCAATCCGGTGGGCAAAGACGAGCGAAAGAGCCATCAACCCCGAACAAATCGCGCCGGAGATGAACCCATAGGTGAGAATGATCTTTTTCATGTGCCTCCTCAGAAGTGAATCAGCTGCGATGTGACCTGACCATAGCGCGACACCCAGCGTCCGAGTCGTCATGCTTTCGGGTGATTTTGCAGTTTAGAGTTGAAAATCATACGTTTGCATGACGATCGAGTCGTGACCCTACTTCTATTGCCTGTTCCCTGATCCTGCTCGCGGTGTTTCTCACCGCAGCAGCCCGAGCTTCTTTCCCATCAGCACCGCCTCGGTCCGCCGTCGAGCCCCGAGTTTGTCGAAGGCTCGGCTGCAATGGGTCTTGACGGTGTTCTCGCTGACGAAGAGCCTTTCGGCGATTTCGCGGTTGGACAGGCCTTCGGCGACCAACTCCAAAATTTCCATTTCGCGCCGGGTGATTCCCAGATCGTCGCGCTTGTTCTGGTCAGGAACGAAGGCCATGGGATCCGGGGCGGGTACGGGTGTAGCGAGAGGGGCGGCTGCGGGTTGGTCAGGCACAGCCGCGACCCGGGAGGACCGGGTCAGCCGGATGCCCAGCCAGATTCCCAATCCGGCGAACACGGCCGCGACGAGGGCGGCGTAGATTTCTACCGAGTGGTCGATCACCAGGAACTGGTATTCCGACCAGCGCAGCAGCGCGATGAGGAGTCCGCCGACGAGGCCGCAGATGAGAATGGTCCGCTTCATTGCCTCTGAAGAGTCGAGCAGGGATATGGCCGGGAGGCTGGTGCAACGATGTTACTACGGCGCTGGAGGCCTGGTCAGCGGGTCACGCCCTGACTGCAGTCCAACTAAAATGGAAGAGCCGGGTAACGAGCATGATCAACGCCAGACGATCGGTCGCCTTCTACAACACGCTGGCCATTTTGGCCCTGGTTGTCATTCTTGCGTTTATTCGCTACTTCTACCCGAATGCCAGCGGGACGCTGTGGAACCTTGTTGTCTGCGTGGCTCTGGCGTGGGCGTGTGGCGTGGCAGTGCTTGGGGTTGTGCAGGTGGTCCGTTCCCGAAGACCATAACTGGCTCAACTATCATTAGTACGACACCCTATGACCACGGGCGGGATCTTCATCTCGGCGGGCGAGGCCAGCGGCGAAGCCTATGGCGCCCTGCTGATTGAAGAACTGCGGCGGCAGCTTTCCGCGCAGGGACGCGACCTGGGGTTCTGGGGCATGGGTGGACCGCGGATGGTGGCCGCGGGGCTGGAGCAGGTCGTCCGGGCTGAAGACATGGCGGTCATGGGCATCACCGAAGTGGTCCGCCACCTGCCGCGCATTTATCGCGAATTCCGCAGGCTGAAGGCTGCCATCCGCGAGCGCCGCCCCGCGGTCGCCGTCCTCATCGACTTCCCCGATATCCATTTCAAACTGGCCCAGGAGCTGCACGCGCTCGGTATCCCGGTCGTATTCTTTGTCAGCCCCCAGCTCTGGGCGTGGAAGAAGCACCGCATCCGGCTGGTGCAGAAATACATAGACCGCATGCTGGTGATCTTCCCGTTTGAGGAGCCGTTCTATCGAGAACGCGGGGTCAACGCCGAGTTCGTCGGGCATCCGCTGGCGGAGCTGGAGCTTCCTGTGATTTCACGCGAGGAATTCGGGGAGCGATGGGGATTGGATCCGGGCAAGACGTGGATCGGGCTGTTGCCCGGAAGCCGCGCCAAGGAGATCCGCGACAACCTGCCGGAGATGCTGGCCGCAGCCGACGAGCTTCACGTCCGCCGCCAACCCGGGCAGTACGAATTTATTCTGCCGCTGGCCCCCACCCTTACAACGGAGAAACGCGCCTGGGTGGGTCAAATGTTGCAGGACCGCGCCCTCGGCCTGCCCGTCACACTCGTGAACGATGCGCGCCCAGCGCTCCAGCACGCCCGCGCCTCCATCGTGGCCTCCGGCACGGCCACGGTGGAAGCCGCCCTCATCGGCAACCCTTTTGTTGTGGTTTACCGGGTTTCGCCCTTGACCTACGCCATCGCCAAACGCGTGGTGACCGTCCCGCACGTGGCCATGGTGAACCTGATTGCCCAAAAACGCCTGATTCCTGAGTTGATTCAGAACGACTTCACTGCATCCAATATCGTCAAGGAACTCACGCCGTTGCTACCCGACGGCCCTTCTCGACAGTCCATGATGAAAGAACTCGCGGAACTCCGCGGGGTGCTGCAGGCTCAAACGGGTGCTGGAGGGCGGGACATCGATCGCGCCCGAAGCGCAGTTGGTGGCGCGATTGCCCGAGTGGCCGAGGTGACGCTCGACTTGCTTAGGCTGGCCTCGCCGAAGTCTGCATAAACGAATACGAACCAGCCGCGCAGTCAGCGACCACAGGGTGCGGCGTCCAGGGGCAAAGGTTACAATGAGTGGCCGCGAGCCACCGCGGGTACGAGAGACGATGATGAATATTTCGAGTACGTTTCGCCGGTTTAGCTTGGGCCTTGGCCTGGTTTCCGCAGCACTATTGCTGGCCCTCTCCGCACATGCGCAGCGCAGCGAGCGCGGGCAGCTCGACATTACGGGCTACGTCATCAACGCCGAAATCGACACCCAAGCGCACCAGCTCAAAGCGGACACGACTGTGATCTTTACGGCGCCCGAGAACGCCGAGATCGTCAGCTTCGGGTTCCATCCCGCGCTCAAGGTATCCAAGATCACGGACGGCACCGGCAAGACCCTCACCGGAGAGCGCTCGGCTGACGGAACGATCCGCGTCACGCCCGCGTCGCCGATTGTGAAGGGCCAGCCCTTGCACTGGACCTTCGAGTACGAGGGCGTTATCACCGGCAATGAAGACGGACCGGTGGAAGGCTTGAAGCTGGCGGCCATACAGGAACCGATTACCTATCTGCTGTACGGCGGGCGCTGGTTCCCCACCAACGGATACGAGACGGACCGCTACACCATGGAACTGCATATGCGTGTGCCGCAGGGCATGCGCGTGTTTTCGAGCGGCGCAACCGGCTCGGCCCGTCCGGCCAAGCTGGCCAATGGCAAGCCGGCCGACCAGTATGACTTCAACTGGAAGAAGCCTGGGTTTCCGGGAACGGTGGTTGCCGGCCGCTACGTCGATGCGCCGAATGTGGGTTCCGGCAACATCAAGGTCTGGCTTACGATCAGCCACCAGCAATCCGGCAACGACCTGGCGCAGACTGCCAACAAGCAATTCGACTTTTTCACCGACAACTTCGGCGTCCCCGAGTCCAGCCACCTGAATGTTGTGGAGATTCCTGATGACACGCTTCCCGCCATCTGGGGTCCGGAGCTGGCCGGCATCATGGGTGCCCGCGTGGGCGACAAGTCCGGCATCCGCCTGCTTGCGAACACTATCGCGCATCAATGGTGGGGATCTGAGGTAAGCCCCAAGACCCTGAATGACGCCTGGATCACCAACGGCATGGCCCGCTATGGCGAGCTGATGTATGTGGAAGAAGAGAACGGCAAAAATGCCATGAAGGGCGCCCTTGAGGATGTGGCCGCGGGCGCGCTGGCGTATGACACCACGCCGCTGTCGTCGTCAGGCCGGCAAAATCCATTCTCCCCGGAGTTCCAGTCGCAGACGCTCGAGAAGGGCGCCATGATCTTCCACATGCTGCGCTGGGAGGTGGGCGACAAGGCGTTCCTGGCCACGCTTAAGGGGCTGCTCAGCCAGTACACCGACCAGGGCGTGCGCACGGTGGATCTGACCAAAGTGGCCGAGGCGCAGAGCCAGACGCAGCTCACGTCGTTCTTCGCGCAATGGGTGGACGGCACGGGCGCTCCGACCTTCACCAACAAGTACGCTGTCTATCGCCTCGGTAACAACAAGGGGTTCCGCACCATTGGCGAGATCAATCAGGACCTGGACCTGTTCCGCATGCCGGTCGACCTGCGCGTGGAAACGGACGGCAAGACGGTTGACCAGAAGGTTGACGTGGTCGGGACCGATTCTCAATATGTAGTGGACACGTTCGGCCGGCCGCGCCGGATCGCGATCGACCCCGGCGACTGGGTGCTGAAGTCCTCGCCCAACCTTCAGGTGCGCATCGCGATCCTGAAAGGCCAGCAGCTTGTGGCGCAGGGCGATCTGGTGGGTGCGCTGGGTGAGTATCAGAAGGCGCTTCAGGCCAACCCGCAAAGCTCGCTTGCCAGCTACCGGATCGGCGAGGTCCTGTTCCAGCAGCGCAACTTCCAGGCCGCGGTGAACTCTTATCGCGACGCGCTGCGCGGAGATAACGAACCGCGCTGGACCGAGGTCTGGGCGCACATCGAGTTGGGCAAGATCTTCGATTGCACCGGCCAGAGGGACCGCGCGGTGAATGAATACCGGCTGGCAGTGCAGACGAACGACAATACTCAGGGGGCGCTGAACGAGGCACGACAGGATCTGACGAAGCCGTATGCGTGCAAGGCGGAGGAGTAGCGGGGGGAGTTCAGACGGCGTAGTTCACGGTTCAGGGCAGACGAACTATGAACTACGAACTGGCTTTTACATCTCGCGCGCGCGCTCGACCGCCCGGATCACGGCGCGGGCCTTATTGATCGACTCTTCGTACTCTTTCTCCGGGACTGAGTCCGCGACGATGCCGGCCCCGGCCTGAACGCTTCCCTTCCCGTCCTTCACCATCAGCGAGCGGATGGCGATGCAGGAGTCGAGATTGCCGGAAAAATCCGCGTAGAGAATGGCGCCGCCGTAGGTTCCGCGGCGCGCGGGTTCCAGCTCTTCGATGATTTCCATGGCGCGCACCTTCGGCGCTCCTGATAGCGTACCGGCCGGGAAGCACGCCCGCAGCGCGTCAACCGCGGTGAGTTCCTTGCGGAGCTTGCCTTCAATGCTGCTGACGATGTGCATGACGTGGCTGTAGCGCTCGACGAACATGAGGCGGTCCACCTTTACGGTGCCGTACTCGCTGACGCGGCCGACGTCGTTGCGGCCCAGGTCGACCAGCATCACGTGCTCGGCGCGCTCCTTTTCGTCGTGCAGCATCTCGTCGGCGAGCGCCTGGTCTTCCTTGTCATTGGCGCCGCGCGGCCGCGTGCCGGCAATCGGTCGATACTCCACATTCCGATTGTGCACGCGTACCAGCAGCTCCGGTGATGAGCCTGCCACTTCAATCGTGCTCGCCTTCGGCTGTTTTCTGCCCGGCTTCTGCTTTGGCGCGGCGCCCAGCGGGCCATCGGTGGCGAAGCGCAGGAAATACATGTACGGGCTGGGGTTCACGTTGCGCAGAGCGCGATAGACCTGGAACGTATCCACGCCCGGCTCCACGTCGAACCGCTGCGAGAGCACCACCTGAAACGCGTCGCCGGCGGCAATGTACTCCTTGGTGCTCGCGACGGCGGCTAGATAATCACGTTTGCGGGTGCGATCCTTCACCTTCAGCTTGCCGGGCCTGGCGGCACGCAGCTTTGGAAGCGGCTGGCTCAAGCGCTTCTCCAGGCGGTTGAGCCGCTTGACGCCCCGGTCATACGCATCCGCGGGCCTGGCGACACTCAGGTCGGCGGTCACGATGAGCCATATTTGCTTGCGCACGTGATCGAACGCCAGCACCTCATCGAAAAACAGCAAACACGCGTCGGGGATCTGCAGTTCGTCCGCGGTTGTCTCCGGCAGCCGCTCGATTTGCCGCACGGCATCGTAGGCGAAGTACCCTACCGCACCGGCGGTGAATGGAGGCAGATCGCGCAGCCGTGCCGGCTTGTGTCCGCCCAGAGCGTCGCGCAGGAGGGCGAAGACATCGCCTTCGAGATGCGTCGTCTTCCGACCCTGGGTGATGGCAAGCTGCCGTCCGCGCGCCACAATGCGCTTGTAGGGATTGAGCCCGATGAAGGTATAGCGCCCCACCTGCTCGCCGCCTTCCACGGACTCCAGCAGGAAGCACTCCTTCTCCGCCCACGCGGCCCGCAGAAAAGCCGACACCGGCGTCTCGAGGTCAGCGGTCAGCGTGCGGCAGACAGGAACGAGCGTATGTTCCTTCGCGAGAGCGAGGAATTCCTTGCGGCTGGGATGTATCTGGTCAGCAGAAGTCACCCTGCCAGTTTAGCGGAAGGGGTTTGGGAAACTGTGGTGATCGGGTGATCAGGTGTTCGGGTGATCTGATTGCTCGTCAGCCATCACTTGAGCACCTGACCCCTTGATCACTTGTCTAACTACTTGACCACATGCCCCTCATATCCTTCTCGCCGGCCCGATCAGGTGGTAGAAGACCGCGCACGCACTCATGAACGCGCATGCCAGCCCCACCAGCGTGAACTTCACCTTGGTAATCCTGCGCAGATCGTCGCGACGCCATATGAACAGGGCCCGCAGCACCGCAAACAAGCTGAGCAACAGGCACACGCCGGTGACCCAGTTGACGATGGTGAACCATGGATACCAGGCGGGTGTGGGGGGCAGCATGTCGTCGCCCTGCACCACAAAAAAGATCATGATGGCACCCAGGAACAGCACCCACAGGATGGAAGCTGCGCGCGGAGAAAAGGTGAGATAAATGGTCCCCGGCTGCGGTTGCCACCGCGATCGCTTGCGCAGAAAGACACGGCGCCCGAGCCGGATCAGCGTGGCCAGGAGCACCAGGGCCATGATGCCAAGGCACACACCGATCGCGGGGCCCTGCCACGCCTGGATTGCATACCACGGCACCCTTTCATACTGCACGCCGGGGAATGTGACCGCGAACCGCACCACGCGGTTGTGATTGTCACGGATCGCGGAGATCCGATCCTGCTCCTCTGACTCCCACAGATCCTTGCCAATCGCCTTGTACTTCTCCGCGTGTCCACGCAGGTCTTTGAAGCTGCTCACCGTGAGCGCGCCATCCTTGTCCACGGCAACCGTAGCCTGGCCTCCCAACGCGGTAAGCCGCAGCTTGGTTGAGTCGGACCGGCGCGTGGTCTGATACGTTCCCGCAATGTCGCGCATCTCGACAGGCCAGCTCTTCATCGGGGCCAACGTTTGCGCGCTGGGAAAATAGCGGTCGCTGAATGCGTTGATCAGCTCCGGCCGAGGCTTGCCTCCTCCACCGGCCGAGTTGTAACTCACAAACAGGACAATCTTCTGGGTCGGCTCAATGAAGAACAGGCTGTGAAAAGCGATCAGATCGCCTTCATGCCCGATCCAGCGCAGGCCGTTGCGCCAGTCTTGATAGAAGCCCATGCAGATGGGCGGCATGTCATTGCTGGCCCGAAACTGCGGCGTCCACATCTGGGCGAGCGTTTCCGGCTTCAGAATCCGCGCACCATCCAGCTCGCCGCCCTGCAGCAGGGCCTGCCCAAACCGGCCCATATCCTTTGCCGTGGAGGAGAGCCCGCCCGCGCCCACCGGGTTCAGCATTTCGAAGCCCACCGGCTTCTTGGTCGTGTCGCCGCGGTAACCCTCCGACACAAACGGCGCCAGTTCCTTTTGGATGGGCTGATAGAACGACGAGTGCGTCATCTTGAGGGGACCGAAGATGTGGTTCTGCACGTACTGCTCAAACGGCTCGCCGCTCACGCGCTGCACAATATAGCTGGCCAGGCCCACACCGTAATTCGAATATGCCGTGACGGTGCCCGGGGGAAACAGCCGCATGGGCTGGCCGTGGATCAGGTCATCGCGCAGCGTCGGCTGCTTTTTCGGGTCGAGAACGATGATGTTGCTGATCTTCTCTTCAAAGCCGCCGGTGTGCGTCATGAGGTTGCGGAGCGTCACGGGAGCATTGAACGCGGGACGAATCTGAAAATCGAGGTAGCGGTTCACATCGGCATCGATATCCACCTTGCCCTGCTCGGCAAGCTGCATGATTGACACCCAGGTGAACAGCTTGGAGATGGACGCCAGCCGAAAGATGG
The DNA here is from genome assembly GCF_036502485.1 of Occallatibacter sp. Lineage (GTDB taxonomy): Bacteria > Acidobacteriota > Terriglobia > Terriglobales > Acidobacteriaceae > Telmatobacter. Next base: position 46,381 of record NZ_DASXYM010000002.1, read on the forward strand.
TCGCGTCGGGGTCCACGGGCTTTCTGTCCTTAGCATTGGCAAAACCGTAGCCCTTCTCGAACAGCACCTGCCCATCCTTCACCACCAGGACGGACGTGCCGGCGATATCGCTGCGCTCCAGTTGCAGCGGAAAGATGCCGTCGAAGAACGCCTCCAGATCGGGCTGGGTCAGGGCATGGCCGCCCGGGGGGGTTGCCGGGGTCACGGATGCGGGAGGACCGTTCTGGGGCTGGACGGGTGGTGCGGCGACGGGAGTTTGGGGCTGGGCCGCGGGTACCGCTGGGACCTGCGCGAAGCTGGCCACACTGGCCATACCGAAGACCGCGGCGGCTGCCGCGGTGAGGAGCGGGGTCATCGAAGTGCGCATTGCGCCTCTTGCCGGAGTTGGAATAAAGACCACAGGATTGCTCTAAAGTGTCTCTTCCCATTGGGGATGTTGGCAAGGGGCATACGCCTGCGCGCCGTGTCTCGGGCGCCGTCGGACGCATCCAAGCAGAGGGCCCATGACGTCACCCGGGCCGGGCGGGCTCCGGTTCGTCCGACTCCCGTGGTTGTGGGAACCAACGTTTTCTCGGGAAAAGAGACGACAAACTGTGCCAAGGCAGGTTCATGTTCGCTTGACGGTTCTCTTTTCAAGAGCCTAGACTCTTTTGGTTTGGGCTGGCGCCGGTAAGGCCGGGACAGAAAACTGGGGACCGGCGGCGCTGGCAGGCAGGAATGAAGTACTTTAAAGAAACCAATAACTCCGTTTAGCCACGGACACGACCCCTGACCCGCTGATTGCGAGGGCGGCCGCGTTCGGTCCGCCCGCCCCTGGGCCAGGCAAGAAAGCACTTGGAGACTCGCGTATGGCAGTGTTAACCCCAACCGTAACTCTGGACCAGGAAATCAACCCATGGGAGGCCCAAAGCGCCCGCTTTGAGTTCGCGGCGCGCAAACTCAATCTCGACGAAGGTCTCTGGAAGGTTCTCAGCTCTCCCTCGCGCGAAGTCATCGTGCACTTTCCCGTCACCATGGATGACGGACGCATCGAGATGTTCACCGGCTATCGCGTGCAGCACTCGCAGGCGCGCGGTCCTGCCAAGGGGGGCATCCGCTACTCGCCCGATTGCACACTTGATGAAGTGCGCGCGCTGGCAAGCTGGATGACCTGGAAGTGCGCCGTGGTGAACATTCCCTTCGGCGGCGCCAAGGGGGGCGTGATCTGCGACCCCAAGAAGATGACCATCACCGAGCTCGAGCGCATGACGCGCCGCTATACCGCGGAGATCATTGAGTTCATCGGTCCTGAGAAGGACGTGCCTGCTCCCGACATGAACACGAACGAGCAGACGATGGCGTGGATCATGGACACCTATTCCATGCACATGCGCCAGACCGTCACCAGCGTGGTCACCGGCAAGCCGCTGAGCCTGGGCGGATCACGCGGACGCACTGAGGCCACGGGGCGCGGCGTGATGGTGGCCTGCGACGAGAGCCTGCGCTACCTCAAGATGCCCATCGAGGGCTGCCGCGTCATTATTCAGGGATTCGGAAACGTTGGTTCCAACGCCGCCCGCCTGATGATGGAGCACGGCTACAAGGTCATTGGCATCGCCGAGAAAGATGGCGGCCTGTTCAATCCCAACGGCATCGACATCCACCAGCTTCTCGAGTACAAGTACCGCCACAACACGTTGCTTGGTTTCCGCGGCGCGGAGGCCATGCCGAGCGAGGAGCTGATTCTTTCGGAGTGCGAGATCCTGGTACCCGCGGCCATGGAGAACGTGATCACCAGCCGCAACGCCGAGAAGATCAAAGCGCGCATCCTGGTGGAAGGCGCCAATGGGCCCACCACTGCTGTAGCCGATGAGATTCTCGCCGAGAAGCGCATCTTCGTGGTGCCGGATATTCTGGCCAATGCCGGCGGCGTCACCGCCAGCTACTTCGAGTGGGTGCAGGACCGGCAGGGCTACTTCTGGAAAGAAGCCATTGTCAACGAGCAGCTCGAGACGATTCTGCGCGACAGCTTTGACGACGTGGTCCGCTATGCCGAAGCCCACAACGTGAACAACCGGATTGCAGCTTATATGCTGGCCATCGATCGCGTAGCCCACACCATCAAGCAGCGCGGGCTCTACGCGTAAAGGCAGGGAATAGAGAACAAGGGACTGAGGGACTGAGGGAAAGAGGGAAAGAGGGAAAGAGAAGGGGCGGACTGCGGTCCGCCCGTTCTCTTTCCCACCAAGCCCGGCGCCGCGCCCCAGCGACGCCTTTTGTGCACGTCGCTGGGGTCGGGACCCTACTCGCGATTCCCTACATCCTGCTTTTACCCCACTTCGACGCGCCAGTAATCCGCTCCGCCTAGCCGCATCAGTCGAGCCTTGCCCTCAAACATGTGCAGGAACTCCGCGGTCATTGGTGACCACGGCTCCTCTCCAAGCCGGAACAGCGCGCCGCCAATGGGCGCGAGTGGCGTTCCGTCCACGGTGAGCTGATCCTTCAATATGTAGACCTCCGCACTGCCGCCCCACGCGCTGTCGCAGCAATACCGGCCGGTGAACCCGCCGTAATGCGCCGGAGCATGAAACGACTTCGGTCCCTCGTACTTCGCACCCGAAAACCAATCCGGCCCGTACGACACTTCAATCAACGGCAGCTTCTTCTTCGGGTCTGGGTCTTTGGCCTCCTCCTTCCGGCCGAAGGCGAAGGCATGGGCGGCGTAAGAGCTGGCCGCCGTCGAAACGAAGGCGTCGCCGCCCTGGCGCTGCAGAGGGATCGGCCGCTCGCCATCCAGCAGAGACAGCCCTTTGCCCTTGGCCGCGAACTCGAGCGTGCGGCCATCCGGCGCTGTGTAGATGCCTGCATAGTCTGCGGCATTGTCCACGTCCATTGGATCAGCAATGGTTGCCGGAGCCGGCAGCGGCTTCCCTTCCCGCTGGGCACGGATCAGCTTTACGGCATACTCGGTAACCGCGGTGGGCCGGTATCCCTGCATGGCATTAATGGACGCGAACGCCGCCGCGCCTCCATCGAGGTCGACGTGAATGGACGAGGCAAATGCCACCATTCCGCCGGTGTGGCGGAGGATGCGGTGCCCGTCAAGGGTGTCGACGGCGATGCCATAGCCGTAGCTCGCCGTGGGGCTGAACTCTTCCGCCTTGATGTAAGGTGTGGTGAACAGCCCGAAACCCTCCTCCGACACGATGCGCCCGGCTGGCCCCTTGCCGCCGTTCAGCAGCATGCGGATATAGCGGGCCATGTCGTCCGGAGTGGACTGGATGCAGCCGGCGGTGTCGTCCATTACGAGGTTTGGCGCGGGAGCCAGTTTGCCCTGCCGGGGATACACCTGGTCGTCCCAGTAAGGCTGGTATCCCACTGCGGCTCGCGCCCGGTCCGCCGTGGTGATCACACCGCGCGTGCGGCTCATGGCCAGCGGCTTGAAGATGCGCTCTTCCACTAGCATGCGCCACGGCCGGCCATCGAGCTTCGCGGCCAGCAGGCCGAGAATGTCGAACCCTGCGTTGCAGTAATGGAAATGCTCGCCCGGCTTGAACCCTTGTATCAGCCGGGCGGATGGATCGGCGGCGAACAGGGTCAGGTTATCCGGCAATCCTGACGTATGGGTGAGCAGATGGTGCACCGTTACGGGCCCGAACTCAGTGACAATCGGCAATCCGGGCAGATAGTCCAGAACCGGCTTTCTCAAATCCAGCTTGCCTTCGTCGCGCAGTTGCAGCAACAGCAGCGCTACGAAGGATTTGGTAATCGAGCCGATCTGGAACAGGTGATCGGTGGTGACGGGTGCGCGCTTGTCCACATCGGCGTAGCCGAAACCCGCGGTGCGCAGCGTTTTGTCCGCACCGGTAAGCCCGAGGGTGAGGCCGGGGGCGTTCATCGCCTCCATATACGACGCGATGTAGGCATCGAGTTTCTGCTCCAGCGGGGTTGCGGCGGCGGGCACGGGCATTTGCGCCCTCAGTTCGGGCGTCCACTGGAGCGAGGCCCCAGCGGCGGCTGCGGCCGAAGTGGACAGGAAGGCGCGGCGGGAAAAGTATTGCATCGGCATGGGTTGGACCGAGAATAGACGGTCTTGCGGCCGTAACGCCAGTGGGAACTCATTTCGGCACGTGGCAAGGCAGAGCACCTGCATCCAAATGCAAAGATGCGAGTGCCGCCCTTCATCCGGCGAAGCCCGCGACCGGAACGGTGCGATAATGAACAGAACCGGAAGCCTGCTCCGGGCGCGGCGTTAATGAAGTGAATCTGCCCAATTCCATCACGATGAGCCGGATCGTCATGATCCCCCTGCTGCTCTGGATTCTCTCGCCGCATTTCCCGTGGCAGAGCGGAGCCGAGCAGGAGCTTCTGGCTTCGATCCTCTTCGTGCTGGCCTCGATCACCGATGGCGTGGATGGGTACCTGGCCCGCAAGCGCGGCCAGATCACCACCATGGGCATGCTTCTGGATCCGCTGGCCGACAAGATTATGGTCACGGCCGCACTGATTGCGCTGGTGGCTTACGAGCCGCAGGTGGTCAAAGTGTGGATTGCCGTGATCATCATCGGCCGCGAGTTCCTGATTTCCGGGCTGAGGTCTATCGCTGCGTCAGAAGGATTCACGATTCAGGCCAGCGATCTGGGCAAGCTGAAGACTGTCATCCAGATCGTGGCTGTCGTCTCGGCCATTCTGGCGCACCACTGGTTTCAGTGGGACCTCTGGCTGATCACAATACCCGTCCGGTGGACCGCTGTGACGGCTATTTACTTCTGCGCCGCCGTTTCGATCATCTCGGCTGTGGATTACTTCATCGGGTTCTGGAAGCAGATCGATCGCGCCTCCCGCGACCGCCGCAGTTCCTTCGTGCTGAGCCGTCGCAAGGGCGCCGGCACGCAGGGGGCGAACTAAACCGGAACAGCGCTAGCGTCTATCCTTGTCGTCTGCTTTCCTGCGATCGACGACGCGGTAGCCTTCCGGCACCTGGAAGTACGACGGATCAGGCTCTGAGGTCGACAATTCCTTGACCGTAAACACCTGCTTGCCGGTCTGCGGGTTATCGACGATGGAAAACAGGTTGATTCCGAGTTGCGAGGAAAACCAGAACTCGCGCGCCGCCTTCATCTCGCGGTCGTTCCCGAACGTCCCCGGATTCAAGGTGGTGGTCTCGCGATACCCGTGCGTTTCGAGTCCCTGGGTAGTTCCCGCGCCGAGGTCTTCCGACTGGACGTAGCCTTTGCCGTCGGGCAGAGGGCCAGGCGGCCGGAGGCGTGGCAGGTAGACGGCAGTGACCACATCGTCATACTGCATGAGTTCGCAGACCTTCTGACGGGTCCAGCAGTTGTACCAGGTGTGCAGTTCGGGATCGGTGATCTGGAAGACGTTCATCTCCGACTTGATGTCGCCGCCCTTGGGCACCAGGATCCAGCGCTCCTGGTAGATGCGGCCCTTGCTGTCGCGGACGATGCCACGCTCGTTTGCCAGGGTGAAGGTGCCGCCGCCGGCAAGCGGATGCGACCACTCGGCCGCCAGCTTGAGGCTGAACGGAGCACCAGCCTTGGGGGAGATGTAGATGCTCTCCATGGGCCCGGTGCCGCTGAGGCTGGCGCCTCCGTCAGAGAAGCTCACCACCGGGGGCCCATGTTCCGGATCAGATGGCGGGGAGCCCTGCGGCGGCCGGATCTGTGCCAGAGCGGCGGCCGCGACGAATGCGAATGTGCAGGAGAGAACAAACCCGGGACGGAAGCGCATGACACCTCCTGGGCTGAAAGAGCTGGATGGGAGTAGCTGCCAAGGGAGCGCAGCTGGAATCGAGCGCAGTATAGCACCGTGTGCCTAACACTTGGCTCGGAAAGGCAGAGGTTCCCGATGTCCCGACAAGCTTTGCACGCAAAAGCCCCGGCTTGCGCCGGGGCTTTTGCGTGTCCCGTTCCGAGGATTGGGGCGGTTCTTAAGCCAGCGCCACCTGCACGGCGGCTTCCGGAACCCGAACCACGGGGACCGGCGGATTCACCGTAGCTGCTACGGCTGGGGTGGAGGCTCCACGGGTGAGGCGATGGACAAAGTGGTACGGAGGCCAGGGGCCTGAAAGCTGCATGTGGCAGTCTTTCAGCGCGGCACTCGTCGAGTGAAACTTGTTCTGATACCGCTCCACGCACTTGCGGTCGATGAGGTGCGCGATGTCGAGGACCATCCTGCCGCTTTCCGTCAGCCGGCAGCTCACTTCCTCGTCCAGCGGGTTGAAGAGCCGGTGCATCTGGAAGCTGACCGCTCGTGCCCGTGTCTGGCGCTCCCGCTGCCGCACGGCGTTCTCGCGAAGGTTGGAGAGGTACTCGCGTCCTACGCCCTCGGCGGGTCCGTGGTGAATCTGTTCCTTGGTGCAGCAATCCTCCACGAAGATCTTCAGGTGCATCTCCGTCCTGCCGCGCAGCTTCTCGATGTTGTTTTGAAACTGCCGTTGGTTGGAACGAATGGACTTGCGAAGGGATTCGTCGTCGTTGAAAACCGTGCCAAAACGAAAAGGCAGGACGGTGGAGTGCTGAAAGCAGTCTGCGATCACGCGGGCGTGGTCGACTCCGGCTTTCTGATTGAGATTTTCTGCTGGATTATGCTCACTGACGATGACGGCTAGGTCGCTGGCGGGATACAGGAAGACCTGGTTTCCACTTACGCCATGGACGGATTGGAGCGGAACGGGCTTGCGATGACGGGCCAACTCTGGAAATGCTTGCTTTTCACCAATGCAGTAGGCATACCATGCCATGTTGGAACACTCCCTGCGATGCCGGTAAGCGTCGCTTTGTGTGGAACTTTGGAAACCCCGGGAAAACTCTGCATGCTGGCGTACAGCCGGGCTTATTGGTCGCCACTACCCGGTCGAACTGTCTGGAATACTAGGCCCGGGAAAACACGATTGGCAAGCACGGCCGTCACAACAGTTCAAAAAAGATGGCTCATTAAATTAAAATTATATTGATATTGTCGCAAGAAGGTTTGAGTTTGAGGAAAATTCCGGGCTGCGCGTTCAGTTTGAGGGTGCCTGCCCCGGCGCGCGATCCGGCACCTGAGGCGGTGCAATCCCCCTGAGAATCCGGGCGAAAGCAGGCTGGATTTGTCAGCTTGGGTCCGCCGATATACTGGCCTCATGCCGATGTCATTGCGTGCTATTTCCGCAGCCGTGCTGGGCCTGTCGATACTCACAGTGCAGTCCCCGCCAGCTCACGCCTGGGGTAACGAGGGCCACCGGATGATCAATCGCCTGGCCGCCTCTTCGCTGCCCGTGGACACTCCCGCTTTCCTGCGCTCGCCTGCCGCTATTCAGGAGATCGAATACCTGGGCCCCGAGCCTGATCGCTGGCGCTCGCCGGCTGAGCCTGAACTGGTGGCGGCCCAGGCTCCCGAGCACTTTATCGATCTGGAACCCGCCGATGCCCTGGGATCGCTGCCCCACAAGCGCTTCGATTTCATGCAGAAGGCGTACGCCGCGGGCCAGAAGCCGGACCGTATCGGGCTGCAGCCCTGGGAGGCGGACGAGATCTGGGAGCGCCTCAAGGCCGCCCTCCGCGAGTATCGGCAGCTCTCCAGCGCGCGCCGGGACACCCACGATGTCGAGCAGGCTGCGATCTTCTACGCAGGCTGGCTGGGGCACTACGTCGGCGACGCCTCTCAGCCCCTTCACACCACGGAGAAATACAACGGGTGGGTGGGACCGAATCCCAACAACTATACGACGGAGCACAAGATTCATTGGGAGTTCGAGGGCATTTTTGTCGCCGCGAACCTGCAGGCCCTGCATGCCCAGCCGAAGATGACGCCGGTGCAGGCGCTGGAGGGCGACATGTTTGATGACTACATGGCATACCTGCGCCATACCTCTACCTATGTTGAGAGGGTCTACCAGTTGGAGAAGGCCGGCGGCTTCACGGGGGCGGGCACGCCCGAGTCGCGCGACTTTACCGCCGAGCGCCTCGCGGCCGGGGCCAGCATGCTGCGCGACATGATCTACTCGGCATGGATTGACAGCGGCCAGCCGGTCCCGCAGGCCAAGTACTAGTGGTTGCAGTGCGGCGCGCATGGAAATGCCGGGACGTTCAAGACTCCCGGCATTCCGGATTTTAGATTCCGAGCGTCGCGCAAGGTTGAGGCAGGGTTTACGGAAGCAGGTCAGTTCGGACGAGGGGCGAAGCAAGGGCCGGAACCCGGCGCAAGACGCCGGTGAGCGCCAAGGTCAGCGCGGCCACGACGGGAATGGCCAGCAGCAGCCACGCCAGCAGCGCCTGACCGGCCATGACGCCGAGTTGGGTGGCCACATCTGCCGAGGAGTGCGTCATCATCTGCCACGGCGATTGCATGAGCGCGGACATATCGACGGCGGCTTTGTTCGCCGGAGCCAGCTTAGCGCCAAGCCGAAGCAGCGGCAGCGCCAATGCCAACTGGAAGGGTATGGCGAGGTAGTTGGCAGCCTGAATGGCGGGCTGATTCAGCCGGAAGACGAATGCCAGAACCACGCACAGGCCGGTGGGTACGCCGACCAGCGGAATGCAGCCGAGCACGAAGCCGAGAGCCAGCGTGAGCGCCAGCCGCTGGGGCGAGATGCCCTCCAACAGCCATGCTGCCGCCTTCTCCTTCACGCCTCCAAGACTGTATGCCGCGAACTTCATCTCTGTTTACCTTTACGCATATAGATGCACGTTGGATTCAATTCCTGGTGAAAGTTTTGACAGGAGGACCAGACTGGTAGCCGCGTACCACAATCCGGGTTTGGGGCGGAACAGGTGGTCAGGTGGCGAGGTGGGGGAGTGAGGCGGTGGTCGGGTGGTGATTCGGTCAGTTGCGCACCTGATCGCTTGAGCACCTGATCACTTGAGCCACCTGATGCCTTGAGCACCTGATCACTTGAGCCACCTGATCACTTGAGCACCTCAAACTTGTTGCTGATCCCTTGATGTCGCATTCTGCCTCGGCTTTCCTCCGCCGCTGCTTGTCCGCGCCCTTCTCATCACCAGCTCCATTTTCCAGTCGAGTTCGAGCGTGCCGTCGATGATCAGGCTGGCGTTGGCGGCCGAAGGCTGCACCCACCGCCGGCCCGAGGGCCGCACCGTGGCCTCCCACTGCGCGCGCACGGACTCCGGTGTACGTCCGCGCTGCGTGACGTCGCGGTCGAGCCGCCGCTGGTAACAGATATGATCCGGCGCGTCGACGTAGACGCTGAGTTGGTACAAGGGGAGCAGTTCGGCATAGTGAAGGGCAAAGATACCTTCTACGATGACGACCGGCGCGGGTCCGATGGGCTCGGTGCGATCGCGCAGGCGGGTGTGGGTGGTGAAGTCATACAGGGGCCGCTCGATGGCCTCCCCGCGCGCGAGAGCTGCCACGTGGGCGGCGAGAAGCGGGCTCTCGATGGTGGCGGGATCGTCAAAGTTCTGCACGGCGCGCTCGGCGGGCGGCAGGTGCGCGAGGTCGCGATAGTAGTTGTCGAGCGGAAAGTGGATGCCGCCCAGGACGTGTGCCAGTTCGGCGGCGAGGGTGGTCTTGCCGGAGCCGGAGCAACCGGCCACTCCGATGATGAGGGCTGCTGATTGTGGCTGGATGCTCACGGTTGAGTGTCCGGTGCGGCGGATACGGTGGCGGCGGCAGCGCGAGGGGCCAGAATCGTGAGCAGACGCGCCAGCCGCTGCTCCACTTTGCGGCCTGCTTCGAAGACTTCCTGGTGGCTTAGCTGGGTGGCGCCAAGGCCGGCGGCAAGGTTGGTGACGCAGGAGATGCCCAACACCTCGATGCCCATGTGGCGGGCGACGATGGTTTCGGGGACGGTGGACATGCCGACCAGGGTGGCGCCGAGGGTGCGGAAGGCGCGGATTTCGGCGGGGGTCTCGAAGCTGGGGCCGGGAGTGGCGAGGTAGATGCCTTCGGCCAGGTTGAATCCTTCTTCGGCGGCGGCCTGGCGGGCTAACGCGCGGAGGGGCTTGGAGTAAGCCTCGGTCATATCGAAGAAGCGCAGGCCGGCGGTGGGAATGCAGGCGAAGCGCGGCTCGTTGGGACCGGTGAGGGGGTTCCAGCCCATGAAGTTGATGTGGTCGGACAGCGCCACAAGCTGCCCGATCCGGAGGCCCTCAGCGATGCCGCCGGCGGCATTGGTGAGAATGACGGCGCGGATGCCGAGCGCGCCCAGGACGCGCATGGGGAACGTGACTTCCGCGGGCGTGTAGCCCTCGTAGTAGTGCACGCGCCCCTGCAGGATGAGGACGGGAACGCCGCCGAGCAGGCCGGCGACCAGCCGACCGGAGTGGCCCTCGACTGTGGACTGGGGGAAGCCGGGGATCTCCGCGTATGGAATATGGATGGGATGGGTCACGGCGTCGGCGGCGGCGCCGAGGCCGGAGCCCAGGACGATTGCAACGCGCGGCGCCCCGGAGCCGAGGCGAGCGCGGACGAATGCGGCCGCGTGAGTGACCTTATCGAAGTAAGAAGCCATGGATTCCAGCTTAGCGAAAGGCGCGGGCGGGCATCAGAGCCGCTGCGGGGTGTGTTTACAGATAAGTAACCGACGCGGTGACCTGATCGATTTGCGGCCGGGGTGATTTATGGGTCAGCGAGGGGGGTGGGGTGGCGTGATTTGAGTGATACAGATCACAAATTAAATTTGGATAACTACCCTGCAATGTTGCAGTTGAATCGTTTGCTGACCAAAAACCCAAAAAAAGGCTACTTCGTAATCTTCTGGTAAACATTGGATGGAATTTCAGTTCGAGTGGAAACGTGCCGAACCCGGGGTGCAGAGATACGAGTTGAGCAGAAAGCGCCATGAGGAGTGTCGATTGTGAGCTTCTTCAGGAGAAAGGGATGTGCCGGGCGTCACGGCCTGGTGTGATTCCTGAACCTCGGACGGCCAGTGGGAAAGGGGCACGCGGTTCAACGTGCCCTTGTTGTAGCGGGGGGGAGGGGGGTTACTGCTCCCCGCCGGGGACGGCTGCTGCGACTGCCTGCCCATTTGCCGCGGGGCGGGCGACGGCGGCTTCGCGAATGCCCTTGTCGAGGGACTTGTGGCGCGGAGCCGTTCTGGCGCCGCAGGCCAGGGGGACGTTGGCCATCTGCCTGGCGAAGACCCGGTAACTCATGGTTCCCGGGCGCAGGGTGCCCCAGTAGCTCTTTTTCGTGACCAGCGGCCGATTTAGGTCGACGAGCTGGTTTTTCATGATGCGGACGCCGCAGAGGAGATTCCGCTCAGGCTGCAGGGTGGTTTTGTTGGGATCGCCGACGGGCAGGTGCTTGTCTTTCTCCCAGTCGAAGTCGCAGCCGTAGCGCTGGCTGTCCTCGTAAGTGAGCTGGAGCAGGCCCTGCTGACGGACGGTCTTCTGGCTCACGTGGTCACGCACGGCAACGGTGGGGTCGAGGTGCTTCACGTCGGCGGTAGGACGGAGACCCGCCTCGGCGCCGGCGAGGGCCTGGAACAGGTACGCCCAGAACGCGCGCTTGTCGCCCTCGCTCAGCTGGCCGAAGCGCGGGCAGAAGGGCTTCACCGCCTTGGACATGCCGGGGGACATCAGTTCGTTGGGCAGGTTCTCTTCAATTACCACGTCCCACTTGGGGTCCCAGGTATTGTCGCTACCGAGTTCGACCTTTTTGACGGCAATGGGGGTGGGGGGGGCCGGCTTTATGTCCTTGGGGGGCACAGGGCCGGGAGGAACGGGAACGGCCGGGTGGGTGACATCGATGGCCTGACCTACGGCACCGGGCTGGGACACGGGCTGGCCTTTGGCTACGGCCTGCTGGGTCTCCACCGCCTCCTGCTGCACGGCTTGTTGCATGGCGGCCGGCGCTGGCTGGGTGGGAGCCGGCTGGGTCTGCGCGGGGGGCTGGCTCGGCTGCGAGCTCTGGCTCGATTGCGAGGGCTGGCTCGGCTGCGAGCTCTGTTGAGGGGTTGGCGACTGCGCCACCGCGGGCAGTACGGCCAACCCAAGAACAATCAAGACCGAGTTGGAGAATGTTCTAAGCACAGATCAATAGGATGCGACGCAATCGAAAACAAGTTGTGTCGAGCCAACTTTCGCGAGAGCTTGCTGAGGTCCGTGTATTGAAAGTAAACCGCTTAGAGATCCGCGTGAGAGCATTGCATGGTGGGTATCGGCTGCTGTGGATTGCACTGGAAGAGGGGCAGACTGGCCAGAGGCGGAGGGTGCTCCGGTCTTTGTGGAAGTGCAGAATGGCAGGGGCTAAAGTCCGCGGTTTCTATTCGGCTCTTTCAGCTCGACTGAAGTCGTGCGCTTATTACAAAGCTTGGTCAGCTTCAACTTGGTCAGCTTTGAATTTCCGGAAAGCGGGGCTGATTTTGACCTGATTGAAGCAGGTCCTTGTTACACAGCCTTGCCAGGTTCAGTTTTGCCGGCAAGGTGAAGGGGTGGCTGACACAAGAGGCAGGAGACTGGAATGAAGCAGATTGTGGCCGTGGTGTTCGGTTTGGGACTGCTGTGCAACGCGCTGCTTTTCGTTCCCCAGGCTATCGCGGTGTGGCGCAAGAAGTCCGATGAGGGGATTTCGCTGATCACCTTTGGAGGGTTCAGCATTCTGCAGATCGTGGCCATTGTGCACGGCGTCTACGAGCACGATCTGGCGCTGATTCTGGGCATGGCAGCGAGCCTGCTGAGTTGTGGAACGGTGACGCTGCTGACGCTCTTTTATCGCTCCAGGCGGCTGCGGCGGGAGCGCGCACAGACGGTCTGATCCCGGCGTGAGGCGGCCTGGCCCAAGCTTGGAATGCGCCCGTATCCCGGCAGGAACTCCGGAGCAGAAAAGCAGTTGGGGATGAGTGGGCGGTGCGAACCACCGCGCCGGACGGACAGCGAGCGACCTGAGGGCTTGGTAGCCCGTAAACGCGTGCCCTAGTTGGTATGCGTCAGGTTCTGGGTGACTTTGTAGGTGCCGGGCTGGCCTGTGACGGCGATGGGAACCACGGCGCCGGCGTGCTTCTTGCGGAAGAACGGGGCGAGGGGTTTGAGCAGGATGGACTTCCAGCCGGTGGAATCGTCGGCGATGTCCGCTTTTGTAGATACTTTTCCGGTGAGGTGGACGGCGCTGGTGTGGAGGTTGAAGGTGCCGTCAAGCCAGGCCTGGGCGCCGGGGACCTGGAAGGTAAGCCCGTGGGTGGTCACCACCGCATCGCGGATGGCGGCCTGCCCGCGCACGGAGGAGACGGCATTGGGAATGGGCGTGGTCTTGTCCTTGCCGGTGTCAGGCGCTTTGCCGCCCTGGGCGCGCTGGCTGAACGCCGACAGATTGCGCTCTGTGTCGTGGTCGGTCACCTCTTCTTTGGGCACTTCGAAGGCGCCCTCCACGCGGAGCCGGTGAAAAAAGCCGCCTTCTTTGGAAGGGGCCAGGATGGCATGCGCGTGCAGGTCAACGGTGCCGGTGATGGGCGGTTCCTTATGCAGGAAAGGCTGAAGCAGGTCCTGGGCGCGGCCGCCGGCAACCGCAATGTCGAGATTGGTGGTCTTGCCGTCTTTTCCGGCGGTGCTGCCGGAGGCCCGGACGGAGGTGCGGCCGGTGTGCGCCTGGATGGAGTGATAGACCACGTCGCCGGTGAGGCCGTTGACGGTGCAATCGACGGTCCCGGCGATCGCGGTGGGCTGGCTGTCATCCACGGCAAAGTCCGGGGTCACGGTGTCGGCGCCGGCATGGATCGCGTCAAGCCGCCCACTGAAACTGCCGGAACCGCGCAGGGTGCCGCGGATGTTGCCCACATCGTGCAGGTTGAATTGCTCGACGGCGAAGCGGCCGGAGACCAGGGTCTCGCCGAGATTGTTGGCGCTCAGTGGCCCGAAGGTTCCCGAGGCGCGGATGCGGCCGTGGGGGATGGCATTGTCCATGTCGACCGCGTACCGCATGGCCTGGCCTTTGCGGAGGTTTTCAATGTGCAACTGGCGCACCGGGAAGGTGAACCGCCGGCCGTTGTCGCGCAGCACGTCGAGGACAGAGTTGTGGATTTCCACACGGGCAATGGGGGTGTCGGGCCCGCTGAAGTCGGAGGTGCTTCCGGGCGGGAAATCCTGCTGCGCGGCTTTACTGCCGGGGGGAGGAAGGACGAGGTGGAAGCCGGTGATGTCGACCAGTTCAAGGCGGCGGCGCAGCAGGAGGAGGTCGATCCAGCGGCCGTGCACGAAGAAGGTCTGCACGGTGCCGATGGGGGGTTGATCGGGCGCGGATTTGCGGCGCAGCGTGAGGCCGGTGGCGATGAAGCCGGGGTTGGGGAAGTAGACGCGGTGGTAGTGGGTAATGACGATCTGGCTGCCGAAGACGTCTTCAAGCAGGGGCTTCATCTTGCGGTAGCGGAAGGGCCAGTTCTCGCCGGCGAACCAGATGCCGGTCATCACCGCGGCGAGGGCGATCCAGGCGGCGATGAGGAGGGCGAGGCGCCGGCGGCGGGGGGGAGCCGCGGAAGGCTTACGGGGGGACGGGGGAGGGGGCGGCGAAAGTTCGTCCCATCGTGCCAGTGCCGACCGTGCCATCCAGTTCCCTTTCCGCGCCGCGTTGTGTGGTGGCGGCGGCCTGCAAGTTCCGGCTTGCGGTTCTTGTCTGCAGTTCTTGTCTGCAGTTCTAGGAAGCACTCTGACGGGACGAACGTTGCCTGGCATATCCGGCGGCCGAGTGACGGGAGACTGGGGGCTTTGCTGACGGTGCGGGTACACTCGGTGTGCGGGCCGGGTGAATGGTCCGTACAGCGAGTGTTCGCGACGGAGCAGGCGTATGTGCCGGAATATCAAAATTCTTTTTCATTTCGATCCTCCGGTGACGGAGGCAGAGATTCGCGCGGCGGCGCTGCAGTATTTGAGGAAGATCAGCGGGATCAACAAGCCGTCGAAGGCGAACGAGGCTGCGTTTGCGGCGGCGGTGGACGAAGTTGCGGGGGCGTCCGCACGTTTGCTGGGCACGCTGGAGACAGCGGGCCGGCCGCGCAATCGCGAGGAAGAGGCGGCCAAGGCGAAGGCGCGCAGTGCGGCGCGGTTCGCGCAGTGAGCCGGCGCTCCGTGAGGGAGGCCACCGTTTATTTGCTGATGGTGTAGAGGGCGTGGATGGCCCGCAGGGATTTCTGCCGGAACTGCAGGTAGACGGTGTTCTCGGCGGAGTAGGATTCGCCGTTTGATGTCAGAGTGTGGGCGTGAACGTAGATCCTGCTGCGGCCGGTGAGGCCGGATGGCGTGCCGAGAACGACTGCGGCATCGGCCAGGCTCATGTCGAGACGGAGCGGAACGGGCAACTGGATTACGTCTTGTCCGGGGGCGAGATGCTTGCAGCGGCGGTCCACTTTGTCTGCGGTATCGATACGGAGCCACTCGAATCCGCCCACGGCGGGGCCGTCGATCGCATTGCTCAACAGCCAGAGAACCCACGGGCCGTTGTCGTCCTGGCCCTGAACGCAGACCCATCGCTCTGCTTCGCCTGCATCGCCGGCGGCGCCGATTTCCGCGTTGAAGTGGTTGCGCACCGAGTCGAGGGGGGTGGACTCGAAGCGAATCGCAAACCCGGAGATGGTGAGGCGGGCGATGATCTCGTCTTTGCCGGTGGGATCGGGAAGCTTGTCTGTGGCGGGAGTGGGCAGAGGAGCCCAAAGCTCTGCGCCGGGGCGCCAGGACGGCGTCGGGGACTGGGCTGTGAGAGCCGGCAGGGAGACGAGCAGCAGGGCGAGGGGGGTCCACTGTCTCATATGCTGCTTCGATGCCTTCAACGCGACTTCTGTATCTCCATCCGAAGCGCGTAGAGTGCCTTCACCAATGAGTGCTCGTCGTCGCTCACCTCAACCCAGAAACATGCCCGCGATGGAGGCGCTGATGAGGTTAGCCATGGTGCCGGCGATCATGGCGCGGATGCCGAGTTGGGCGAGGTCGTTGCGGCGCTCGGGGACGAGGGCGCCGATGCCGCCGATCTGCATGCCGATGGAGCCGAGGTTGGCGAAGCCGCACAGGGCGAAGGTGGCGATGGTGAAGGAGCGCGGGGCGAGGGCGGCCTTCTGCGCGCCCAGGCCGATGTAAGCGATGACCTCATTGAGGGCCATGCGCGTGCCCAGGAGGTTGCCGATGAGGCCGCAGTCGCGGGCGGGGACACCGATGAGCCAGGCAACGGGCCAGAAGACGTAGCCGAGGATTTCGCCCAGGCTGGGGGGAATGAAATGCAGTCCGCCGTGGGCCCAGGCCAGCAGCATGTCCAAGAGCGCCACGAGGGCGAGGAAGCTGACCAGCATGATGGCTACGTTGAGGGCCAGCTTGCCGCCGTCGATGGTGCCGCGGGCGATGGCTCCGATGAGGTTTTCGTCTTTGTGCTGCTCGTCTTTGGGGATGACGACTTTGCCTTCCGTGATGGGAACCTGGGTTTCAGGCACGAGCATTTTGGAGATGAGGATGGTTCCCGGGGAGGTCATGATGACGGCGGCGAGGAGGTGTTTGGCTTCAATGCCCTGGGAGATATACATAGCCATGATGCCGCCGGAGACGTGGGCCATGCCGCTGGTCATGATGGTCATGAGCTCGCTGCGGGTGGCGCGGGAGAGGAACGGGCGGATGGTGAGGGGGGCTTCGGTCTGGCCCATGAAGATGGAGGCCGCGACGTTCATGCTTTCGGCGCCGGAGATGCGCATGGTTTTGAGCATCACCCAGGCGAGGGCGCGGATGATCTGCTGCATGACGCCGATGTGGTAGAGGACCGCGAAGAAGGCGGAGATGAAGATGATGGTGGGCAGCACCTGGAAGGCGAAGATCGAACCGGAGCTGGGGGCGATGAGTTTGCCGAACGCGCCGGAATTGGGCAGGCCGAGTTCGCCAAAGAGGATGCGGGTGCCGGCGGTGGTGGCGGAGAGCATCTTGTTGACCACGTCGCCGGCCCAGGCCATGGCCTGCTGACCGAAGCTGAAGCGCAGCACGAAGAACGCGAAGACGACCTGTAGGCTGAGACCCCACGCCACGGTGCGCCAGCGGATGCGGCGGCGGTCTGTAGAGAACAGCCACGCGGCAGCGAGCACGGCGATGATGCCCAAGATTCCGGTGAATCGATCCACAAAGCTCCCTAAAGGCAGGGCATAGGGAGCAGGGAACAGGGAGTAGAAGGCGCCGCTTGCGCGGGCGCGGCGCACATGGCTCTACTCGCTGTTCCCTGCTCAATGTTCCCTGTGTTTCTTTTTTATCAGGAATGGCGAGGGGAGTGATTGCGGCCGGGGCTGCGCGGCGCGGTGCGGTTAGCCGAGTTTCGTGTTGAAGGCAAAGGGGAGCAGGTCGGCGAAGGGCATGGAGCGCACCTCATGTTCAGAGAAGAAGACCACCTGGGCATGGGGTGCGGCGAACTCGGCGAGCATCTGGCGGCAGGCGCCGCAGGGAGGGCTGGGGGCCTGGTTGAGGTTGGCGACGGCGATGGCCTCGATACGGATTTCGGGGCCGAACTCGGCGATGGCGCGGACCAGGGCGGCGCGCTCGGCGCAGATGGTGAGGCCGTAGCTCACGCTCTCGACGTTGGTGCCGGTGACGATGGCGGCGTTGGTCAAGCGCAAGGCCGAACCCACCTTGAATCCGGAGTAGGGCGAATAAGAGTTGCGGGCTGCGTCGAGGGCAGCATCGAGCAGAGGTTGAAATTCAGGATGGGGAGAGCCTTGGGTCATGCGCGCGGGTTCCGCCTGCATGTTGAGAGTAATGGATGGGCGAGGGATGAGGGAACTAGGGAAAGAGGGAAAGAGGGACAGAGGGAAAGAGGGAAAGAGGGACAGAGGGACAGAGGGAAAGAGGGAGCGGGTGAGCGGGTGATGTGGTGGGGCGCAGCATTTCGATCGCTCAAGTCCGCGGCGCTTTTTCCGATAAGGGTGGGGACTGCTGATGCGCGCTGTGCGCCTGGCGCGCCGGAAGAGTGATGCATGGATGAGTTGACGCGGGAGTTCCTGATTGAGAGCCAGGAAGGCCTGGACCGAATGGAGCGCTGCCTGACGGATCTGGAATCCAGTCCGAACGATCTTGCGTTGCTGGCGGAGATTTTTCGCGCCGTGCACACCATCAAGGGGACCACCGGGTTTCTGGGTTTCAAGCGGCTGGAGAAACTGGCGCATGCCGGTGAGAATCTTCTGGGTCAGTTGCGAGACGGCAAGCTGGCGGCAACTCGTGCGGTGATTACCGCGCTGCTGGAATTGCTGGATGGGCTGCGATCAATTTTGAGAATCATCGAAGAGCGCGGCGATGAGGGCGAACACAGCAGCGCATCCGACGCAGGCTTGATCGCGCGATTGGATGAGTTGCAGGCCGCGGGAAAGAGCGAGGCGGCGGGAGTGATATCCGGCGGCCGGGCCGGGGCGCAGATGCCGGAGGAGCCAGCGAACGGGCTTGCTCCGGACGTAAGCGGCGCTCCTTGTGGCGCGGCGCCTGATCCCGCTGCGGAGCCGGTGGCGTACTCTCCTCTTCCTGACAAGGCAGTGGCCGAGCCCGGTAAGACCGCGGCTGCCGGCACTTCGGGTGGAACGGCCGCGGAGAGCACGCTGCGCGTGGACGTGACGCTGCTCAATCGGATGATGAACCTGGTGGGCGAGTTGGTGCTCACGCGTAACCAGGTGCTGCAGGCAACGGCTGCCGACCCGCGCATGACGATGCTCTCGCGGCGGCTGGACATGGTGACCGCCGATCTGCGCGAGAGCGTGATGAAGGCGCGCATGCAGCCGGTGTCGAACATCTTCTCGAAGATGCCGCGGATCGTGCGCGACCTTTCGCAGACGCTGGGGCGCAAGGTGCGCCTGGAGATGGAAGGTCAGGAGACGGAGCTCGACAAGAGTCTTCTGGAGGCCATCAAGGATCCGCTGACGCATGCGGTGCGCAACGCGCTGGACCACGGGATCGAACCGCCCGCGGTGCGCGAAGCTGCGGGCAAGAATGCCGAAGGCGTTTTGAAGCTGCGCGCGGTGCAGGAAGGCAGCCACGTTCTTGTAGAGGTGTCCGACGACGGCGCCGGAATTGACGTGGACCGGGTGCGCGCAAAGGCGATCGAGCGCGGGCTGGCGACGCGGGAAAGAGCGGCTCAGCTTGCGGATCGCGAGATTCTGCAGATGATCTTTCTGCCCGGCTTCTCGACCGCGAAGCAGGTGACGAACGTGAGCGGCCGCGGCGTGGGCATGGACGTGGTGCGCACCAACGTGGAGCGCATCGGCGGCACCGTCGAGATCGACTCGCGGCCCGGAAAAGGCACCCTGCTGAGGCTGCGCATTCCACTCACTCTGGCCATCATTCCCGCGCTGATTGTGCGCACGCAGGGGCAGAGCTTTGCGCTGCCGCAGGGCGCGCTTTCAGAGCTTGTGCATGTTCCGCCGGAGCAGGCGGGGAGCGCCATTGAGTGGATTGAAGACGCGCCGCTCTACCGCCTGCGAGGGCAACTGCTGCCGCTGGTATTTCTGGATTGTCTGCTGGGCGCGGGCCGCCGCGCGGTGGACAAGGTGGACAATTTTATCGCCGTGCTGGACGCCGACGGTCGACGCTACGGCCTGGTTGTGGACGGCCTTGCAGACCCCGAAGAGATTGTGGTGAAGCCGCTCAGCCCGGTGCTGAAAAGGATCGGGCTCTACTCCGGCGCGACGGTTCTGGGCAACGCGGACCTCGCGCTGATTCTGGACCCCGGCGCAATTGCCGCGGCTGCCGGCGTGAGCACCTCAGAGGTTGCGGCCGACGCGGTCGCGGGGCAGGATGCGGATACGCAGAACGCCGGCCGCCTTGAATACCTGGTGGTGCAGGTGGGTGGCCGGCAGGCGGCCGTGGCCCTGGGAAGCGTGCTGCGCATTGAGCAGGTACCGCTGTCGCGCATTGAGTATTTCGGGCATCGCCCGGTGCTGAACTTCAGCGGACAACTGCTGCCCGTGGAAGATGCCGCAGGACTAATCGACAATGCGCGCGGCGAGGCAGCGCACGGCTGTTCCGACGCAACCCTCATCGTGGTGGTGTGCCGGGATGGCGGCCGGCAGGTGGGCATCGCCGTGGATTCAGTGCTTGACGTGGCGCGCGGCGGCGACTTGTTTGAAGCGGGAACCAGCCAGCCCGCGTGCGGTTTAACGCTGCTCGGCGACAAGGTTACGGGGGTAGTGAACCTGGGGACTGTGGCGCCATTGCCTGCAAGGGAACCGACGGAAGAGCAGTTGGCGGCGAGTATCTAACCACGGCGCTTCAAAGAGTGAAGGAGATGCGAATGGCCGAGCAGCCGGCATCAGTCAAGAAGAACAAAGCGGAGGAGCTCACGCAGGTATGTTCCGTGCGCCTGGGGGACGGGCTCTACGGGATTCCCATCCGGCACATCCTGGAGATTGTGGGCGGCGCGCATACGCAGCAGGTTCCTTTAGCGCCGGCATTCGTGGGCGGGCTGATGCACTATCGGGGTGACGTTCTGACCACGGTGAGCATGCGGCGGGTGCTGTCGATGGCCCCCAGGGAAGGCGCGCAGGACCTGCTGGTGGTGGAGAATCCTGCCGGCTCGTTCGGGCTGCTTGTCGACAAGGTTCTGGAGGTGCGGACCGTCTCTTCAGCCGACTTCGAACCGAACCCATCCACCGTGAACAAGCAGCGGCGCGGATTGTTTGCCGGCGCATACAAACTGAACGGCGATCTGATGGTGATGCTGGACCCCGAGTGCCTGGAACCGATGCGCATGGCCGCGGGCGCGGATTGAGGTGCGAGCCATGCGAGCGCTTATCGTGGATGATTCCGGGTTTACGCGCAGGGTGCTGCGGGGATTGCTGGAAGCGGAAGGCTTTGAGTGCAGCGAAGCTGCCAATGCCCTGGGGGGACTGGATATTCTGCGCCGGGGAGAGTCATTCGACGTGGTGCTGGTGGACTGGAACATGCCGGGCATGAGCGGCGTTGAGATGGTGAAAGAACTGCGCCGGCGCGGCTTTGATCAGGTGAGGATCATGATGGTGACTTCGCTCTGCGACGCAGACGGAATTCTGCAGGCGCTGGAGGCGGGCGCCGATGAATACCTGATGAAGCCTTTCGATGGCGATGCGCTGCGACAGAAGCTGGCCCTGATGGGCCTGGAGGCTGCATGATGGGCGCACCCGCGCGGCGCACGCGCGTTTTGATTGTGGACGACTCGGCGGTGATGCGCAGCCTGCTGCGAAGCGTGGTTTCCGCCGATGCGCAACTGGAGATCGCAGGCACTGCGGTGGATGGCGCCGCCGCGCTGCAATCCATTGTGACGGCTATGCCGGATGTAATGTTGCTGGACGTGGAGATGCCGGTGATGGACGGGTTGGCCACGTTGAAGCGACTGCGCGCCGACGGGTGCCGGCTGCCTGTGATCATGTGCAGCGCGCTTACGCAGCGTGGAGCGCGGGTCACGATTGAGGCATTGGCGAACGGCGCTGGAGATTATGTGGCCAAGCCAGACGCCCAGGACAGTCGCGAGGCCGCTATTCGGACATTGTCGTGTCAACTACTGCCCAGGATTCACGCGCTGGTGCGCAGAACGCAGGCTCAGGTATTGACGGGCGTGCCGCCTGTGCGCCCTGTAGCCGCACGCGCGCAGGAGCCACGCGCTCCCGCGGTGGTGGCCATCGGAGTGTCGACGGGCGGGCCGGAGGCGCTTGAAACTCTGCTGCGGTCGATCCCCGGCGAGTTTCCATTGCCGATTCTGATTGTGCAGCACATGCCCGCACTGTTTACGGGCATGCTGGCCGAGCGCCTGGACAAGTGCTGCTCTCTGCGTGTGCGCGAAGCCGCGGAAGGGATGGCCGTGACGGCGGGCAACATCTACATTGCGCGCGGAGACCTGCACATGGAAGCGCTGAAGCCGGCAGCTGCCGGCAACAGTCCGACGCTGCACCTGACGAGCGGGCCGCCCGAAAACCACTGTCGGCCGGCCGTGGACGTTCTTTTCCGCTCGCTGGGCGCCACGTATGCGGGCAATGTGCTCGCGGTGGTGCTCACGGGGATGGGCTACGACGGACTGGCGGGCTGCCGGGTGTTGTACGAGCAGGGCGCCACGGTGCTGGTGCAGGATGAGGCCACGAGTACGGTCTGGGGCATGCCGGGCGCGGTGGCAACCGCCGGACTGGCTCACCGCGTACTGCCGCTGACGGAGATTGCGCCGGAGATTCTGCGGCTCGCTACAACCCGATCAAGAGAAGCCTTTATGCTTCAGGAACCCGTCTAGCCGTGCCGAGAACGACATCTGCTGTTGATTTTGGATTTCTGCGCAAGATTATTGCGGCCCACTCGAAGAACATTCTCGATCCGTCGCGCGACTATGTATTTGAAGCGAGGCTGGCGGGCATTGTGCGGCGCCGCGGCATGAAGGGACTGGGGGAGTTGGTGGAGTATCTGCGGAGCACGCGCGATCCGCATCTGGAATCGGCGGTGGCGGATGCCATGACCATCAACGAGACGAGCTTTTTTCGCGACGGCCGGCCTTTTGAACTGCTGCGGACTGATCTGCTTCCAAAACTTATTGAGGCGCGAGGCGGGGTGCGCGCGCTGCGTTTTTGGAGTGCTGCCTGCTCCACTGGACAGGAGCCCTATAGTCTTGCGATTCTGTTGCGCGAACATTTTCCATCGCTGGTCAACTGGCATGTTCGGATCGAGGGAACGGACATCTGCGAGGACGTGGTGCGACGCGCGCAAGCAGGACGTTTCCAGCGCATTGACGTGAACCGCGGCCTGCCCGCGCGCTACCTGGTGCGGTACTTCAAGCAGGACGGCGACGAATGGGTGGTGGGACCGCCGGTGCGATCGCTGTGCAATTTTCAGCAAGCGAACCTCTGCAGGTTGCCGCTGCCTTTCCGCGCCAAGTTCGACGTGATTTTTCTGCGGAACGTGATGCTGTACTTTGGTCCGGAAACGCGTCGAACATTGATGTCGGCGGTGCACCGGCTGCTGGCGCCCGATGGACTGTTGATCCTGGGTTCGACCGAGCAGCCTGCGGACCCGTCGTTATGGTACGCGACGCTTGCGGGAGGAACATGCTACTTCCGCCCGCGCGTGACCGTATAAGTCAGACCGGAATGTCGCCAGAGTTTCCGAGGAGCGCCGCAACTTCGGTGTGCAGCCGCTCGGTGATTTCTGCCTCGGACACTTCCGGTGCGAAGCGCAGTGGCTCGCCCACGCGCACCTCGAGGCTGCCGGAGCGAAACCAGCCGCGGCCGTGCGCCTTCAAGTCGCCCAGGCCGCGCAGTGCGATCGGCAACACCGCTGTGTCGGATTGTTTGACGAGCAGACCGATACCCGGCCGGAAGCGGGCGAGTTGTCCTGCGGCGGAACGCGTGCCTTCAGGAAATACGAGCACGTTGAATCCCTGATCGAGAGCTTCGCCGGCATGCGCAAAGCTGCGCTGAAAATCGCGCGACCGCGGCAGAGGAAACACGTTGAACAAGGCGGTGACGGCGAACCATGCCAGCGGGCCGAGCGGATAGAAGCCGCGTTTGTGGGGAGGCCAGTCGGGGTTACGGAAATGACGGAAATCCTGGAGCATTTCGCCGGACATGGCTGTGGCAACGTGGCGGCGGACAGGCCCGGGCAGTGCGTATTGCACGAGGGGTCCGTCGTATGCGGAGACGTGATTGGAGATGATGAGGATCGGCTCGTTGATCCTGCTGCGCAGATGGGGAGGCGCGACGACGCGCGGTTTGGCAAGGATGCGCACCAGCGGGCGCATGATGAGTTCGATGAAGACGGCGCGAATTCCCTGCACCGCGCTCCACCACGGCCAGCGGGGATATACATAGTCGCGTTGTGCTGATTCGGTGGGATAGGAAGGCGGAAGCGGTTCCGTGATGATCGGCTGAACCGTTTCGGCGCGAGAGTCGTGCAGTGGGGTTGGATTTTGGAGCACAGCGGAGTGCGGTTGCGCGGGCAACTCACGGAGAGCAATTGACGATGACGGACGCGTGGACCTGCCGGAGACCAGCGCGCGCACGTCGCCCAGCGTCTGCACCTGCTCAAGCAGGCCGCTCTCCGGAGGCATGCCGAGTTTCTGCTCAATGGCTGCGGCCAGTTGGACGCGGCCGAGGCTGTCGAGGTGGAGATCTTCGTCGAGCCGCAGGTCATCGCTGGAGGCGTGCGGCGTTTCGCCGGTGATCTGCGCAAGGGTGGCGAGCAGCCAATCGTGCGCGGGTCTGAAGGCTTCCGATGCGGGGCGCGTAGCGGCTGCGGTGTTTTGAGTTTCGTCAAGCCATGCAGCCACAGCTTTGCGGCGCACTTTGCCCACAGGCGTGCGGGGCAGGTCAGGCTCAGGGTAGAGCATCCAGCGGCGCACGCGCTGGAATTCCGGCAGCAGCGCATTGGCCTGTTCGATGGCTTTGGGCGCGAGGTCTTGCGATCCCCGCATGGCGAGGACGGCGCACGGTTCCGGACCCGCGGGGGTGTGCATGGCAACCACGGCGCAGGCGGCCACTCCGGGCTGCTGCTCGATGACGGCTTCGAGGTCTTCGGGGTGGATGTTGACGCCGGCCGCGGTCACGATGACCTCGCTCTTGCGGCCGAGAAATTTCAGCTCGCCCGTGGACTGCGCTTCCGCCAGATCCCCGGTCGCGAGCCACTCGTCCTCGCGTTGGCGCAGCTCGCCGCCGGCCCAGGTTGCGGTGGAGATCATGGGGCCGCGGACGAGGACTTCACCATCGGGGCCGATCTTGACTTCCCGTCCGGGAAGCGGTTTGCCGATGGTGCCCTTCGCGACGTGGAAGGGATGATTGAGCGTGATGAGCGCGGTGGTTTCGGTCATGCCGTAGCCCTGCACGAGCACGAAGCCGAGGGTGTTCCAGAACTGCTCCACTGCGGGCGCAAGCGCTCCGCCGCCGGAGATGAGCGCCCAGAACTTAAGTCCGAAGGCGCGATGCACATCGCGGAAGACCCACCACTTTTTCCATGCGCGCAGGTTGTGGGAGGCAATGACGCGCTCTGCGAGCGCAGGATGTGTTGATTCGAGATAGGTCTTGAGCAGCGCGAAGACGCGCGGCACCGCAGCCAGTACGGAGATGCGCTCGCGGTGGATCGTCTCGATGAGGCGCGGCGCCACCAGACGGCTCTCAAAGTACACCTGCGCGCGGAAGATGGGCGGAATCCACAGGCCCATGGTCTGGCCGAAGACGTGGCTCAGGGGCAGGGTATGCAGGAAGCGCAGGGGGTGCACGTATTTTTCGTAGCGAAGATACTTCTGCGCCGCGTCTTCAATGGGGCCGACGCTGGCGAGCACATTGCCATGGGTGTGCACGATGCCTTTGGGGTCGCCGGTGGTTCCCGATGTGAAGAGAATCTGCAGCGGGGTGTCACGATTGAGTCCGGCGATGGGGGCGGCCTCTTTGCCGGGCAGCGATATTGGCCATGTTTCAAACGCGATCCGCTGGTAGTGCACAGGCAGTTGGCGCAGGAGCAGCGCATCGCCGACGGCGAGCTTCGGCTGCACGTCAGAAGCGACGCGCGCCGCGAAGTCGGCGGAGCCGTAGGCGTCGAGCGGAACTACGAGCACTCCGCGCAGAATGCATCCGTGGTATGCGGCTATCCATTCGGCGCTGTTTTCGCCCCACAGAAGCACGCGATCGCCGGGTCCGATGTTGTGCTCTGCGAGATAAGACGCGAAGCGTGCAGCCAGGCGTGCGATGTCGACGTACGTGGAAACGCGGCGACGGTTCCCCTGGTAGCGAACTACGGCAATCTCGCCGCTGTACGACCGAAATTCTTCAACGAGTGTTCCCAGGTGCTCGCGCATGACTTGGCAGGTTCATGCTAACAGCGCAGGGCCAGCGCGGCGCGAGGGGTTGTGACACTTTGCAGAGCGCACACGCGCTTACTGCATTTGCCCTTGACCTGCGCCCTGCTCTTCGCCGTCCGCAATCAATGGCGCGTTGTCGCTGGGTTGAGCGTCCTCAAGCATCTGCGCATCCGCGAAGCGATAGCCGACGTAAATGTCGGTGAGCAGATACCGGGGATGCGCGGGATCGTCTTCGATTTTCTTGCGCAACTGGCGGACGAAGGTGCGCAGGTACTCGACCTCCTCGCGGCAGTCGGCGCCCCACACGGCGGTGAGCAGGCGGGCATAGGTAATGACGCGGCCGGCGCGGCTCATGAGGCAGTGGAGGATGTCGAATTCCTTGCGGGTGAGATGAATGGGCTGGCCGCGCCGGGTGACGCTGCGGCGCGCGGGCATCAGGCGGATTTCGCCAATCTCGAGGGGGGCATCTTCAGGCGGGGCGGGCGCCTGCACGCGGCGGACAGCGGCGCGGATACGGGCCACCAGTTCGCGCACGCCGAAGGGCTTGGTCACATAGTCGTCCGCGCCCAGCTCAAGGGCGTTGACCTTTTCTTCCTCGCGATCGCGCACGGTGAGCATGAGGATGGGCAGGCGCGGCGCGGCGGCCCGCATGCGCCGCAAGGTTTCGATTCCACCAATGCCCGGCATGTTGACGTCAAGCAGCACCGCATCGAACGGCTCTGTGCGCAGTAACTCAAGCGCCATTTCGCCCCGCGAGGCTTCAATCATTTCAAAGCCGAGTTCCGTGAGCGGCGGACGCAGGGCGCGGCGAATGGCCGGCTCATCGTCAACAACGAGGACGCGAATGGCGGAGGTGGTCATAAGTTAGTCCTTTCAGTATGCGGGGTCATGCGGAGTGTCCGCATTTGCTACGGGCGCGACGGGAATAGCCGCAAAAAAAGTGGTGCCTTCCGCTTCGTCGCTCGACACCCACACCGATCCACCGTGTGCAAGAGCCGCGCGTTTGGCGATCGAAAGGCCTATGCCAGTGCCCTCGGCCCGGGTGGCCGATGCCGAGGAGCGATAGTAGCGATCGAAGATCCGCTCGCGGTCGGCCGCGGGAATCACCGCGCCGAAGCTGTGCACCGACAGCAGAATCTCTCTCTCCGATCGTTGCGCGCGGACGGTAATCTGCGCGCCGGCGTCAGAGTATTTGCAGGCGTTGTCAAGATACTGCGTGAGCAGCATGGAGATGAGCCTGCGATCGCCGGGAAACGAGAGGTTGGCGGGGTCCATGTGGATGCGAATGTTGGCCCCGGAGGATCTTTCGCCGAGGCCGGCCAGGACTTCTTCAATCAGGGACTCTGCATGGACTTGCTCGACATGCAGCGACAACACGGCGCCTTCTCCCTCGGCTGAGCCAAGCCGCGCGGTGGTGAGCAGACGCGTGGTGAGTTCGTTCAGCAGAGTGGCCTGCTCGTCGATGAGGGCCACCAGCTCGGCCTGCGCAGGCGAGAGCTTGCCCATTTCTGCGAGGCCGCTGGATGCCGCGCGAATGGCGGTAAGGGGAGTCTTGTAGGCATGCGCGAGGCTGTCAAGCACCGTGGCGCGCATGCGCTCGGCTTCGCGTTCGGCTTCAATGCGGGTTTCGTTTGCCGTGGCGCGATAGCGATCGAAGGTGATGGCGATAACTGCTGCGACCGCGCTGTTACTGAGCGGCTCCATATTTCCGCGCACGACCACGCTGCCGATGGGCACGGCGCCGAGCCTTACCACGCGGCGACTCACACCGGTGTGTGGATCGTCGTCTGAAGATTCAAAGTGATATACGTTCTGCGCCAGTTCGCTGGGGTCCACGCTCCACTTCCCTGCCTGGTAAACCTCCTGCAGGTCGGCGTCGAAGATGGCTACGCTTTCAAGCGCGAACATTTTTTGCAGATGCTCAGCCAGTTTGGGCCCGGGCTTGCTGCCGAGGTTCATCTGCAGGGTGGCACGCGTGAATTCGTACAGGCTCCGCATCTCAGCGGCCGACGAGTTGGCGCGGCGCGCGGCGCGCAGGGCACGGCGCAGCACGGGGGTAATCCGCCGAGGACGGATGGCGCCGAGAAAGCCCTGATGCGGAATTTTGTTTTCCGACAACCTGCACCAGCCTGTGTCGTTCGGTTTGCTGTGGCGTTGCCTTTCAAATTGCGGCAACTTCGCCTTCAGGCCTATCGCAGCTTGCATTTGTTTATGTGTTGCCTACCGGAGAGCCTTGCAGGAGCAGCCGCGATGAAAGTGATTGACGCGATTTTAGCAGATTCTTTATTTGGCCCTTAGAGCGACATTAAGGTAAAGAAGCGTTTCTTAATTGCATCCTTATGAGCGGGCTGGTCAACTTCAACCAATCGCAGCCAACTCAGAGTCCGTTCGGCTGCGACAGGGCCCCACTGGCCGTAATCGCTAAACAACGACCACAACCATGTGGCGGTGATTGAAATCGCACGGCACGCCGGTCAGCACTCTCGCACGGCCTGCCTTCTCCGCAAACTCTGATTCCCGAAGTTCGATATCTGTGCCTCCTGGCAAACTCTGCGTTGGGCGGCCCCGGGGAGTCGTTGTCTCAATCAGTCGAAATCCCACCGAGTTTGGCGGTGGAGAAAGCGGATAACTACATGGATTTGAGGTCAGGCCTTCGCACACTTACAGCATCCATCACCCTGGCTGCAGGCTTTATGGCCGCGGCACAGACCGATAGTTCCTCTGCTCCGCAGGCGCCCGCGCCGGCTGCCGCGGCTGCGCCAGCCCCGACGCCGTGGAAGATCGGGCCTATGGAAGTAAGCGGATTCCTCGATGGGTATTACTCCTATAACCCTAACAATCCCACGGAGGAAGCTAACGGCAAGATGAATGACTACTATAACTTCAACCAGGACGCGAATCAGCCGGGATTAAGCGCTGCCAAGCTCACGCTGAATCATGATCCTGCTCCGATTGGGGCGCGCGTCGACGTGGTTTATGGCCGCACCAATCGGCTGATGAACGCAGCGGGCCAGCTTGAGTATGTGGAGCAGGCGTTCATGAGCTTCAAGCCTGCCAAGTGGAAGGGTCTTGAGATCGACGGCGGCAAGTTTGTGACCTTTGCCGGCGCCGAGGTGATTGAGGCCAAGGATAACTGGAACTACTCGCGTTCACTGCTGTTCGCCTATACGCTGCCTTACTGGCATTTTGGCGGGCGCGCCAGCATGCCTCTGAACAAGGTGGATACAGCGGGCGTGCAGGTGGTGAATGGGTGGAACAACATTACGCACGCGGTGGGCGGTCCCACGATCGGCATCACGAACACGCTCACCCAGACCAAGTACACATGGAGCGCCGATGTGTATACGGGCAAGGCGGACTCACCGGGGCAGAACGGCTACCGCAATTTGTTCGACACCACGCTGTTGCTCACGCCGACCCCAAAGGTCAGCGGCTATGTGAACTTCGACTTTGTCCAGCAGAAGAACACGGTGACCTCGCAGGGCGAAGGGAACAATACAAGAAACAACGCTTTGGGTATTGCCATGGCGCTCCACGATCAATTCACGGGCAAGATGGCGGCAAGCGGCCGTTATGAAACGATGAATGACGCCGAGGGGTTTGCCACGGGGACGCCGCAGATTCTTCAGGAGTTCACCGGCACCTACGAATACAAGATGAAGTACGGCCTGCTGAGTCGGATTGAATTCCGCCACGACTGGTCAGACCAGGCATCGTTTCACAAGGACAACGGCTTTACCGATTCGCAGACCACGTTGTCGGCCGGCGTGATTCTTGTCATCGCGCCCAAACGCTAGCAAACTTGCGATCTTCCCTGTGGCCCCGATACGACGGCGGCTAAATTCGCGTCGCCCCGAACACTCCAATTGGGGAAATACCTGAAGGACACGGAGGAACGTTGAACACTCAGGCAGTTCTCATCGAAGTTCTACTGGCGGGATTCTTTGCGGTGGCATGTTTCAAGGCACGTTCGAACGCCTCACTGGATCTGCGCGTTGCTCCCCGCTCGCTGTTTGTGCTGACCAGCCGTATTGAACGGCTGCGGCAATCACGCTTGCAATGGTGTTCGATGGTGCTGCTGCTATTTCTGGTGCGCATGCAACAGGGCACACCTCTCATGGCTGAGCTAACGGCGCTCGCTCAATTTGTGTTGTTTATGGCACTGCCAACCGCTAAACGGGCGATGCCAGCGCTACGGGCGCGCTGAGTTTCGAACGGGACTCGAGGGTGTGCGGGCGGCGCGCACCGTACTTACGCAGGTAACCGAATACAAACGGCTTCATTGCAACGATTCAACTACAACCATCAAGGAGGAGTTTAGATGGCGGCAACCAAGTCACAGGGCAAGGCCTTCACGGTATTCGTGGCGGGAGTCACAGTGGGAGCAGCCGGCCTGGCGGCTGTAAGTACGGGATTGGGAAAGGTCGGCCTGGTCGTAGGCCTGGCGCTCACCGCAGTATCCCTCGCAGTCTTTTTGAAGATCAAGCCTGAGGAGGGCGACGTTCCGAAGATCTCCATGTCGGCGGGACTCAAACTGCTGGGGCTGGTGCTGGCGATCAGCGGGTGGTTGATCGTAATTGCCGGCCTGAACCTGAGCACGAGTGTGTCGGGGCGCATGGCCGCGACGATCGTGGGTATGGTGGTTACGCTTGCGGGCATCATTGGCGTGCTCCCGTTCGCCGCAAACAAAAACGCTATCTGGAAAGCCTGAGAAGAGACAGGTCGCATTTCAGCTGCCAACTTTACTGGAGGTTTTAATGAGATTTGCACGCCTAGCATCCTGCGTGTGCGCGCTTGCTGTCATGCTCCCATCACTGGGGGGAATCGTAGCCTCGGCACAAGGCACACCGTCTGCCTCCGCCGCCGAGTTGAAGGACGCGGCCGGCAAGGCGCCTGCCAGCACCACCCTCGCGGCCGGCGATCCGGGGGGCACCGCTACTGGCTCAATCACGGACGTGCCTGTGAGCGACGCCAAGACGGGCCTTAGCCTGGGTGATGTTGCCAATCAAGTAGGCCAGAACAAGATCGGCATCAACTTCACCTGGACGCTGGTCTGCGGATTTCTGGTTATGTTTATGCAGGCCGGATTCGCCATGGTGGAAGCGGGTCTTTGCCGCGTAAAGAATGCCAACCACACGTACATGATGAACTTCTTCGTGTACGGCTGCGGGCTTTTCGCATACTGGATTATCGGCTTTGCGATCCAGATGGGAGGCGCGGCGGGAAACGGCAACCTGGGCGGCCTGGCGCCATTGTCCGGGGAACACACGCTGAGCCTGTTCGGCCATACGTGGGGTGTGTTCGGCCAGACGGGCATGTTCCTCGCCGGCCACTCGTATGACGTGGGCGTGATGGTCATCTTCCTCTTCCAGATGGTCTTCATGGACACGGCGCTGACGATCGTGACCGGCGCGTGCGCAGAGCGCTGGAAGTTCCTCACGTTTGCTGTCTCGTCGATCATCATGGGCGCGATCACCTATCCGCTGTTCGCCAATTGGGCGTGGGGCGGCGGCTGGCTGGCGCAACTCGGGACCAACCTGGGTCTGGGCAAGGGATACGCGGACTTCGCCGGTTCCGGCGTAGTGCACGCTGTGGGCGGGGTCACCGCGCTTGCGGTTGCCCTGATCGTCGGACCGCGAATCGGCAAGTTCAACCGGGACGGGTCAAGCAATGCCATTCTCGGACATGACATGTCGGCGGTGCTGATTGGCTGCTTCATCCTGGCCTTCGGGTGGTTCGGATTCAACCCGGGCAGCACGCTTGGAGCTTCGGGCGCCGGTTGCCTGAGGATCGGCTCTGTGGCTGTGAATACGATGCTCGCCGGTTGCACTGGAACGTTTGGCGCGCTGTGCTTCATGTGGGTGCTCAAGGGCAAGCCGGATGCGTCCATGGCGGGGAACGGATTGCTTGCGGGGCTGGTGGCGATCACCGCGCCCAGCGGATTCGTGAGTCCCGTTTCCAGCGGAATCATTGGCCTGATTGCCGGGGTGCTCGTCTGCCTGAGTGTTTCGTTTGTGGAAAACAGGCTTAAGGTGGACGATCCGGTCGGCGCGATTTCAGTGCACGGGGCATGTGGTATCTGGGGTGTTATCTCGGTCGGTCTGTTCGCGGATGGAACGAGTAACTATGGCGGTTCGTGGAATGGCGTCTCGGGGTCAGTGACTGGCCTGTTTTATGGCGATGCAACCCAGCTCGTTGCTCAGCTTGTGGGCGTCAGCACGCTGATTGGATTTGTCTTCACGTTCAGCTTCCTCCTGAACTGGGTACTTGACATTTTCATGGGGCAGCGGGTTTCGGCGGAGACCGAACTCGCCGGGCTGGATCTCCCGGAGATGGGACAACTCGGCTACCCCGAGTTTGTGTTTGTTCCCGAACCTGTACACCTGAGCGCCACTCCGCATATGGCTGTGGCTTAACCCTGTTGTTTCACGCAGCGGGGCTTCGGAATGGAGTCCCGCTGCCAGGTCCTTGTTTCTGGTGAGGTTTAAATGTTGCATACATCCCAAGTCGACGATCCGATGTTTTCATTGGCGGTGCAGGCTGCACCGCCGAGTCTTTTGCCGGCACCGTTGCCGGTGGGAACCTCAAAGCAATTGGCGCGGATGTTCCGGGATCCGCGGGTGCTGGATGAAGGCGAGCGCAAGGGGTTGATCGCGGAACTACGCGAGGCTGTGGCACTGACGCCGCATGTGGCGGAAGTGCGGGTCCTGTTGGGCATGGCGCTTTGCGTTGACCTGCAGGTGCAGGAGGCGATGGAACAACTGCGCACGGCTGCCGCGCAGGCGCCTAACACCTTCATTGCCAGACTTAAGTACGGTGAGCTGCTGATGCGCCTGCGTATATGCGACAAGGCCGAAGAGGAGACCCACCAGGCAGCCTTGCTGGCATCGAATGCCGCCCAGTCGGAACTCGCTCGCCGCCAGGCCGCGGCAATTCGCACGATGCTCCGCGAAGGCATTGAGCGCGGCGGCTACCAGGGGCTGCTGGGGCGGCTGTTCCGCCCGCGTTCCGCTGCTCGATCCACACAAATCGCAACCGTCGCGCCGGGGGGAACTAACTGAATGCCAGCGGCCCTGCAACTCGCTCTTCTCATCGCCATTCTTCTCGCGGCCGGAAAGCTGGTAGCGGCGGCGAGCATGCGCATCGGAATTCCCGCCATTCTGGGCGAGCTTCTGGTGGGGGTGGCGGCAGGGCCTGGCTGCCTGAACATGCTGCACATGCATATGTTCAGCGGCACATCGGCAGCGGATGCTTTCATGCTGATCGCGCAGATCGGCGGCCTGGTGCTGATGTTCATGGCGGGGCTGGAGACGGACATTGAGCGCATGCGCCAAGCCAGCGCGACGGCATTTCTGGTCGCGCTATCAGGCGTTATATGGCCTTTCGCGCTGGGTGCGGTGGCAGCTCATGCTCTGGGCCTTTCATGGAGCACCTCGTGCTTTCTGGGCGGCGCGCTGACCGCGACAAGTGTGTCGATTTCAGCGCGTACGCTGATGGATGCCGGTAAGATGGCCTCGCAGGAAGCCAGCGTGATTCTTGGCGCGGCTGTGATCGACGATGTCATGGGTTTGTTTGTTCTTGCCTTTTTGGCCGCCTCCTGCGCGACCGGCCCGGCGAGCGCATTTGGTGTGGCGCCCTTTCTCAGCAGCAAGCTGCAGGAGCACTTCGCTATCGCGCAGAGCCATCCGCTCACTGTGCAGATGTGCATGATCGCGGTATGTGTGACGTTGTTCTTTGTGGTTTCATTAGCCGCTGCCCGTAAGATGGCCGATCCGCTGATGAGATTTTGCAGCAAGCTGCCCGTCAACGAGGCCGTGACCGCATGCGTACTTTCCCTGGTACTCATCTATGCGGTGAGCGCGGAATGGCTGGGCAGCGTTGCCGGGATTACGGGGGCGTATCTACTTGGCTATGTGTTTGCGGAAAGCAAGCTCAAGCACACCATTGAGGGCACATTTCATGCTATCGGCCATGGCCTGTTGATTCCGCTGTTTTTTGTCTCGATCGGCCTGGCGAGCGACTTCAGGGCGCTCAGAGGTCATTGGGTTCTGCTCGGAGCGATCTTCGCGGTCGCGGTGGTTACCAAGCTGATCGGCTGCGGATCGGCAGCCCTGGCTATGGGAATGGGGCGGGTGCGAAGCCTGCGGGTTGGATGCGGCATGATTTCGCGAGGCGAAGTTGGCCTGATTGTGACCGCGATGGGCGCCACCGCAGGCATATTTCAGCAGGCCGAAGTGGCAGTCATGGTCGCCGTTGTGCTGCTCACCACCCTTATAACGCCTTTGATTCTGCGCGGAGCATTCATGCTCAAGGATGCCCAGGAGGAGATGGCTGAGGTGGTGGCGATGGAGGCCGAGGAGGAATTCGCCTTCGAAGCGCGCCGGGCCTGACGGCTCGCGAATTCGCTGCGCACTCCTGTCGCGACTGTGGAAAACTCGGCAGGACTTCCGGGCGTCGCGGTGTAAGTCGCCTGAAGTCCAGCGGAAATCGCTTGTCATTCAAGTTGGCGCTCGTTTGAGTTGCTATGCTTTTATGCATGCTCCGGCTGTCATGCGCATCCCAGCGTGGGAATCTTCACGCGGCCCTTATGATCCGCCTCGTACACTTTGAGTAAACCGTTTTTCGACAAAAGGAGATCCATGTCGACTGAGTTTCGCAATTTTCTAGCCCTCTCGTATGAAGAGCTGGAAGAGCTTAATCTGCAAGCCAAGGCTGAACGTGCAAATCGCGTGTCGATCGATGAGATCCGCGAGAAGCGGCTGAAGTATCTGACCGACGAGAAGCGGATCAAGGCAGTGACTGTGCTGTTTTCCGATCTGGAAGGCCGTCTGCATCTGCTTGACTACGACAAGAAGTTCCTGCTGGGAAGCTACGAAAACCTTACCTTCGACGGCTCGTCGATCCGCGGTTTTACTGCGCAGAAGGAGAGCGATCTCCGTCTCGGCATTGACTGGAGCGCGTTTTACTGGGTGCCCGCCGATGTATTCGGCAACGGCAAGGTGCTGGTTTTCGGTACCGTGATCGATAAGGATGGCACGCCCTACAGCGGTGACATCCGCGGCGTGCTCAAGCACTACTCCGACACGCTCTATGCGAAGCAGGGCCTGACCCTGAACGCGGCCAACGAAATTGAAGGCTTCCTGTTCGCGGGACGCGACGCCGAGCGCCGCTTCCACGAGACCAACAAGTTCGAATTCATCAACACCGGCGGCTATTACCACGTACTGCCGCTCGATCCGCTCCGCCAGTTCATTGATACCGCGGCTGAAGTGCAGCGGGCCATGGGTTTCCAGAACGAGAAGGATCACCCGGAAGTAGCGCCGAGCCAGTTTGAAATCAACTACAGCTACGGCGAAGTGGTGGCGGCCGCGGACCAGATTCAGCTCTACAAGCTGCTGACCCGCCAGATTGCCAACAACATGGGCTACACGGCATCGTTCCTGCCCAAGCCGGTGGTAGGCGTGAACGGCAGCGGCATGCACACCAACGTGTCCATCTCGAAGGGCAAGACCAACCTCTTCTGGGATGAAAAGGGACAGGAGCAGCTTTCGGGGTACGGATGGGAATTTATCGATCGCATCCTGACGCACGCGCTGGATATCTGCCTGATTCTGAACCCCAGCGTGAACGCCTATCGGCGTCTGGACCCGCACTTCGAAGCGCCGAACCAGATCAAGGCTTCGGCCACGGATCGCGGTTCGATGGTGCGAGTGCCCATTGGCAACTCGCGTTCGATGCGCGTGGAAGTGCGCTCGGTGGCACCGGACGCGAACCCCTACCTGGCGCTCTACTCCATTTTCAAGACGGGCGTGGATGGCTCCACCGCCAAGATTGACAACCTGCGCCAGGCGGAGCGCTACCTGCCCGACAACGTGCAGCAGGCCCTCGAGGACTTCAAGACCTCCAAGTGGATCGCCGAGATCCTGGGAGCCGATGTTCAGGGCCGCTACACGGACCTGAAGCAGGCTTCAGCCGACCGCTGCGCCCGCGCACTCGGCACCTTCGTCAAGGCGCCGGAAGTGCAGTACCACCACGAGGTCTACAACCAGTCGCTCTGGAACCTGTTCTAGAGCGAACTGCTATTGCTCACAAGAGCGGCGCAGCCTGCCAGGCTGCGCCGCTTTCTCATGAGTCGCAGAAACCCGCCACTCCCTTTTTGCGCTGCCGAGCGCAGCGCATCGGGTTCTTATGGAACCGCCTTTGCTGTTTCTCATCCTGCCGAAAAGCGGCCTTGCAAGGCTGGCACAATTTAGAATGATCCCCATTCAGCCACATGGAACCTGCGCACGGATTCTCGTCATGTGAGCACGGTAAAAGGAACCCCGAATGAGAATTGCCGGAGCCGCAACGGCCCTTTCCCTCCTCTGCACCTTGGCAACAGCACAGCATCCTCGCCGGTACACGGATCAGGACTACGCCAACGCTGAGAAGCTCATGGCGTACAACGTGAACCCGCTGGCATTCGAAGGGCAGGTGAAAGCGCAGATTCTCGACCATGGGCGCTTCTGGTACAAGGCTGTGGATAATGCCGGTATCACGTATACGCTGATCGACCCGGCGGCCAACACAAAGCGTCCGGCCTTCGATCACGAGAAGCTGGCCGCGGCACTCAATGCGGTTCCAAACAGCGATGTGAAGGTCGACGCTAAGCACCTTTATCTTGCGGACCTGGAGCTCTCCGACAGCGACCGCGTGCTGAACTTCTCCGGCTGGGGCAATATGTACCGCTGTGATCTTGGAGCTACGCCGGCAGCCTGCAGCGTCGCCTCCGCGGAGGAACACGACAGGCCAGGCGCCGGCCACCCGGAGCCGCACCCGCCGCTCACGCTCTCACCGGACAAGAAGCTGGGCGCCTTCATCCGCGGCTGGAACCTGTGGGTGCGCAATCTGGCTACAGGTGAGGAGACGCAGCTCACCACGGACGGAGTGCAGGACTACGGCTATGCCACGGACAATGCGGGATGGAAATCATCCGATGCGGCGATTCTGCTCTGGTCGCCCGACTCCGCGAAGATTGCCACGTTTCAGCAGGATCAGCGCAAGACCGGGATGATGTACCTGGTGCCGGTGACCAACACGCATCCCGAACTCAAGGCGTGGAAGTATCCGCTGGTGGGCGACAAAGACGTCACCATGATCGAGCGCGTAGTCATCGATGTGCAGGCGCGCAAGGTGATCCGCCTCAAGATGCCGCCCGATCAGCATCGCTCGACTCTGTGCGATGACGTGGCGTGCGAGGGCACGACGTGGTCTGACGTGGAGTGGAGCCCTGACGCCACGCATCTCGGCTTTGTCTCCACATCGCGCGATCACAAGCAGGAGTGGCTGCGGGAGGCAGATGCTGCTACGGGCGATGTGCGCGAAGTAATGGCAGAGACCGCGCCCAAGTTTTACGAGAGCGGCAACGGCAAGATCAATTGGCACTATCTGCCGAAGTCCGGCGAGATTTTGTGGTTCAGCGAGCGCGACGACTGGGGCAATCTCTACCTTTACGATCTCAAGACCGGGCAGTTGAAAAACCAGATCACGCACGGGCCCGGCAACGTAACCGAGGTGCTGCATGTGGACGAATCGAAACGCCTGATCTACTTCGCAGGCGTGGGCAAGGAGAAGGATCGCGACCCGTACTATCAGCACTTCTATCGCGTGAATTTTGACGGCACGGGGCTGCGCCTGCTCACGCCCGAGAACGCCGACCACGATATCAAGATGGCGCCTGGAGGAGAGTTTTTCGTCGACACGTATTCGACGCCTACGGAGCCGCAGACGACAGTGGTGCGCGATACGGAAGGCAAGACCGTGATGGAGGTGGCGCGGCAGGACATCTCCAAACTCAAGGCCTCGGGCTGGCAACCGCTGACGCCCATCAAGGTGAAGGGGCGCGACGGCAAGACGGATCTGTATGGGTTCATGTTCAAGCCGACGCACTTCGATGCCTCGAAGAAGTATCCCATTGTCAATTACGTCTACCCCGGCCCGCAGACTGGCTCGTGTGGCAACCGCAGCTTTCGCGCTTCGCATAGCGACAATCAGGCACTGGCGGAGTTGGGCTTCATTGTGGTGTGCATTGATGGCATGGGGACGCCGTGGCGTTCGAAGACCTTCCACGAGGCGTACTACGCCGACCTTGGTGACAACACCATCCCTGACCAGGTGGCCGGCATGCAGGATTTGGCGCGCCAGTATCCGTTCATCGATCTCAATCGCGTGGGCATGTACGGGCACTCCGGCGGCGGCAACGCAACGGCTGCGGCGATGCTGCATTACCCGGAGTTTGTGAAGGTGGGCATCGCCGAAAGCGGCAATCACGATCAGCGCGATTACGAAGATGACTGGGCCGAGAAGTGGTCGGGCCTGGAAGAGAAGAATGCGGATGGAACCAGCAATTACGACTCCCAGGCAAATCAGAACTTTGCGAAGAACCTGAAGGGGCACCTTCTGCTGGCTCACGGCACCATGGACAACAATGTGCCGCCGAATAATACGCTGCTCCTGGTGGACGCGCTGATCAAGGCTAACAAGGACTTCGACCTGCTGATGATTCCCAATGTGCCGCACGGCTACGGCCCCGCGTCGAACTACATGGCGCGCCGGCGGTGGGACTACTTTGTGCGCTACCTTGCGAATGACGTGCCGCCGGTGGAGTACAAGATGAAGCCGTATTCGTTTGTGCAGTCGGTCAACCGCGGCGGCCCCGACGCCGAGGCGGGAGAGGATGCAACGCAGCCGTGAGCTTTTGGCTGCCGGCAAGACGGGGACGGCGCAGCCAATGGCTGCGCCGTTTCAGTTCTGAGGCTGGATTGATAGGGATTAGAAAAACAGAACGCGTCGCTTTGCAGAAGTGCGATGGTCAACCAGGCGTGAGCATTACAGCGCTCGGGTGAGAGCGGCCAGGTCCTAGACGCCGACCTCGGTTTCTTCTTCCACCAGCACAAAGGACCCCGGCGCGCGATAGGCGCCGCTTTCTGCTCTGGCAATTCTGCGGTTGAGGATCCGCCTCAGGTTGTGCGCCAACTCGTCATCGAGACCAAGATGAGAACGCTCTTCCATGACAGACAGAATGTCGCGAAGGGAGGATGAGGATGCCTTGGCCTTGCTGTTCTCTTCGACCATCTTGAATACTATATTAACCGAGTTGCGGCTCCGAGCCAGACGGTAACTTGCCGCGCGGCTGTACCGCAAACGCGTACACGACAGACACTTGCCCCAACTTAGTTGCAAATTGACGCATGCCGGTCGCGCGCCAATCGGCCATTGATGTCCTAATTTGGGGAGATTGGTGGACGCGGCTGGAATCGAACCAGCAACCTGTCGGTTAAGAGCCGAATGCTCTGCCAGTTGAGCTACGCGTCCACTGCATGGAGCACTGTGCGGCGGGAATTGCAGGCACAGTGGCGCGAAGAACGTCTCGCGCTACTTGATGAATATAACATAGGCGCGCGTCGATTCCAAAAGCGCGGAGACACGTGCGCGTGTGTGCCCTGACGGTCTGAACCGCGATGGCAGAACCTCACAGACTGTGCTCGGAAAGAGGACTAAAACGTGAACGCGAGGCCGGCGGTCAGGCCGCGCTGATCCTGCGCAAACACCAGCATGGAACCATCTGTGAGCACGAAGGGCCGCTCGCCCTGGGCAAGCACATTGCGCAGGTCGATCATGGCATCAAGGCTGCGTGCGCCAAGACGTGCAGCATACACCGGCTGGCGCAGATGGATGTTGAGATAAGGCTCGTCGGCGTCGGCGGCGAAAGGAGCGATGCGGGTCACCGTGTCCTCAGGCTGCCAGCGATAACTTGCGCGCCAGCGGGTCCCGGTGCCGTCCAGGGTACCGGAGAGAGACAGGGAATACATCTGGGCGCGACGCGGACGCGCCGAAGAAACGAGCTGGCCCAAGGGAGTGGGACGCTCGGTGGCTTGCATCACCAGAGCATCGCCATTGGCATACCTCAGCCGGACATGGTTGCCGCGCGGCAGCTTGCGCTCCACTGTGGCCACGATGCCGGTGCTTGAATAGCCTGTTGCCGCAGCCCGCATCAGCCGGCTCGTCTGGTCATACATTGCGTCTGGAGAGGACGGAGCACCGTTGTGCGCCATGGCCTCGATCACTGGATTGCTCAGGCTGTCGGCATAGAACATCACGGCAACACCCGAGTCGTCGGTACGCCGCTCCCACCCGATCTCCTGGTGCATTCCGCGCTCCATCACCAGGCGGCCGTCGCGCAGAGCAAGCGCCGGCATCCACGCGCCCGCCTGCATCTCGCTCAGGCCGCGACCGTCAGGAACAGCGGTGGCAAAGCGGTAGCTCACCGTCGAATCGCCTTTGCGCCAGCCGATGGACAGGTACGGGAGAGCTGCAACGACCGTGTTGGGGGAGTCCTGGGCGAACCGGGCAAAAATCTGGCGGGCTCCTGCCTCGACCTGAAATTCGTCGCCCATGTTGATGTTTTCAGAGGAGTTGACCGCGGCCTCGTTCAGGCCTTCCGCTCCGCCACCCACCACTTCAGGATGGATGGAGACCGCGCCCACAGACTGGACGGACCCGGCGAATCCCAGCTCCTGCCGGAATCCCAGCGTGGATTCGATACTGGCGTCGGTGCCGGGCGCGAAGTCGACGTGGGCCAGAAGTTCGCGGCTGTCGGAGGGCGTGTCTTCCACTTCAAACGTGATGCGCTGGCCATCTTCGCTGAAGGTGCCGGCTCCGCCGGTGGCCATCAGGCGCGCCTTCAGCTTGGGCTTGGAGCGTCCGTCCGAGACCACCACCAGTGGCCCGTCCTCCAGCCAGCGCAGCAGCGGACGGTTAGCTGCCGAGCGCAGCGTCCATGCCCAGTCGTCTTTCTGGCCGTTGGCGGAACGCGGTTGGGCGGGGAGCCATTGCATCACCTCATACAGGGTGTTGAGGGTCAGGTTCACAACAGTGGCGGTCTGCACGCGGACGTTCTCGCGCAGCGAAGGCAGGAATGCGGTACCCATGGCTTTGATCGAGTAACGGCCGGGGCTCACCGTGGAGAACGCGAAATGTCCTTTGGAGTTGGTATAGACGCTGGCGGCTACGGACAGGTCGGGACGCAGAAGCTGGACCACCGCGCCCATTTGCGGCACGCCGGCAGAGTTGCGCACCACGCCGGACACGGATCCGGGGGTAGCTCCGTGAAGCGGAGCTACGCCCAAGCCGGCGAGTGTCAACAACAACGCGAGATGGAGCCTTCGGAGTATCACCTGTTCTGTGTAACCCGGCGGCGTCCCTGGCGGAATGTCTCCAGCAATTTGCCCCGTGCTCGTTCCAGGCTCTTGGGTCCGGTAACTGGTGCGCGCGGGAGTGTGCTTACTATTCCACGACAAAAGGTGCCGATTGCGCAATCTCTTGTTTTGAGATTTCGTCGTTCACCTTAATTGTTACCTTGTACTTGCCTGGCTGAAGACCGGCCATGGGGAGCGATTTCTCAACGGTGAGCTGATCGCTGTGCGCCCCCAACTCCTTTGAATCGAGTTGTTTCTCGAAAATTACGTTGTTCGTTGCCGTATCAATAATCTGATACGTCACGGTAGCGGCGTTGCTTTTGGTCTGGTCGTTGATCTGCAGATTGTAGACCTGCATCCAGAAGTTTAACTGCTGATTGCGCTTGAAACTGATGGGCACGGCGGGGGCCGAACTCACGCGCGGGCAGATTTTGGTGTTCCCGATCACGCAGTTTCCCGCACCAATGGAGTGCGAATCCACGGCAGCCATCTGGTCGGCGAGGATCAGTGTCGACGTCGCCAGTTTTTCGTCGTAGAACTTGGGCACTTCGAGACTGCGGGCGTAGAGGCCCATGTGGTCCGGGTTGTGCACGTCCTTGATGGCGATATCCAGGCGGTAGGCTCCGGGAAGCAGCGGCAAGGCCTTCCAATAGATGGACTGGCGATCCAGGCTCTTTTCCAGCAACTCAGCCGGCTGTTCCACCTCGACGGTATCTTCGAAGGTTTGCACGGTGCGGTGGGTAATGGTGGTGACCTTGCCCAGAATGTTGACGACGCCGCGGGCCACGCCATTCTTGGTCTCGAAGGTGATGTCGCGGTTGCGGATTTGGAGCGTCACCGGAACGAGCACGGTATTGTCGGTGACCTTGACGAAGTCGGTACGCACGTCGAAGGGGAACGGAGGGCCATTCATGATCTTGTGCTCCGACATGAAGCCTTCCAGATCCTTGAATTTCACGGGCGGCGGCGCGAACAGCTTCGCGGCCAGCTCGATGCGGTCGAATTCCTTGGACTGCTGACTCGAAGCCATGGGGCCGGTTCCGAGGGTTTCCGGTCCGCCATGGAAACGGTCCTGTTTCTTGGCCATGCCCATCTGTTCCCACTGGGTGAGGCCCATGCCCGGCACGCGGAGCAGCGCGTCTTTTTCGCCACGATCGATGGTGAAGTGGTAGTCCCCGCACATGCAGGTGTCCACGAATTCGATGTCGATGTTGTCGCCGACACCTTCGAGATAGCGGTAGTGCCAGGTTTCGAAGGGGAAGGTGGAGGTCTCGCCGCCGCCTTCATCGATGGGGCGCTGGTAGGCGCCGCCGGAAGGGTGGGAGTCGGTGGAGTCGGGCTTGCCGAAGGCGATATAGATGTGACCGCGGTCCGTCTTCCAGCCTGGCTTGCCGGCAGCGAAGTGCTCATTGGCGTAGGCGATACGGCGATAGTGCTCTTCGCGGAACTCGTTTTCGGGGGAATCCGGATTGGGGTTGCGGCGCAGCCAGAAGGTCTCAATGAAGGCGTCGCGCTCTTCGTCGTTGCTGAGGTTCTTAAAGGCTTTCCGTTCTTCGTCGCTGATGATGTAGGCAACGTCCTGGTCGAGCCAGGTCCGATAGGCGCCCTTCAGCTCTTTTTTGACTTCCCGCTGGGCCTGGAACTGCTCCTTGTCGGAACGCTGGCGCTTGAGGGGATCGGGTTCGTCCTGGCCGGTGGACGGCTGGGCTTGCGCTTTGGGGGTTGCGGACTGCTGAGAGAAGAGCCGGCTGGAGGAAACCGGTATCAGGCCGCAAACCAATGCGACGGCTAGGAACGAACGGCGGTTGGACATCATCGGGGTTGAAACTCCTGGATTGCCCTATTTTACGGGTACACGGAACACCCGGCAAGACTCCACCCGGAGTTGGCTGGGTATTGGACGTGGTTCCGGGGCTTTAGGTCATCACCGCATCGCCGCGAAAAAGAGTTAGAGCCTACACTGAATGTTGAGACTACGGTGGCGAGCGTTGCGTCCATTAGGCAGGCGCACCCTGGTAAACCTTTGAATCCCGCATGCGTGTTTGCAGGACCGGGCGAGAAGTCTTTGGCCGCGGCAGGAAGCGCACTGGCTGGAGCGGGCGTGCCCGAACAGTTGTAGATGGCGTCAAATTTCTGACTTCACAATGTTTATATACGCAAAAGCGACACTTCAACCGGATCCTGTGGAACCGGCAATGCGCAGATTGCGTAAACTGGTAGGAATCATCCCTGGGAGCAAGCACCGAACATGAAGAAGATTGTTCTGATCGTTGTCGCTATTCTTGTCGCCGCCGGGCTTGTGACCTTTATGGTGGTCAAGCAGCAGTCTGGCTACACCAAGGTCCTCACCGCCAAGATCGTGCGGGAGGATTTGTCCACGGTCATCAGCGGAACCGGCCAGATTAAGCCCAAGACCTACGTGAACGTAGGCGCCACGTCGTTCGGGCGGATCACCCACCTCTACGTTAAAGAAGGCGACCACGTGAAGAAGGGGCAGACGATCGCCACCGTGGAGAGCGTGCAGCCGGAGGCCAATGTGCAGGCGCAGCAGGCGCAGATCGCCTCAGCCAAGACGGACGTCAACTCCTACGTGGCAGCGGAAAAGACCGCGGAAGCCAACCTGGAGCGCGCCAAGGCTGATCTGGAGCAGAAGAAGCTCGACTGGGACCGTGCGCAGAGCCTGCTGCAGGCCGGCATCATGGCGAAGCAGGATTTCGACGCCAAGAAGGCCGCCTATGACACGGCTGTTGCGACCATCGCCCAGATGCAGGCGACTGTGGCGCAGTCCAAGGCGCAGACCGAGTCGCAGCGCGCCCGCGTCAACAACGCCACGGCGCAGCTTCGTTTCAACGAGGATGCGTTGAATAAGACCGTATCTGTGGCGCCGTTTGACGGCCTGGTAACGAACCTGCCTGTGCGCGAAGGCGAGACGGTCGTCGTCGGCATCCAGAACGCCGAAGGCTCCACGCTGATGACGATAGCCGACATGAGCGTGGTTACGGCCGAGGTCAAGGTGGATGAAACGGATATCGTGAACGTCAAGATCGGGCAGGCTGCGGACATCACGGTGGATGCCATCCCCGGCAAGGTGTTCAAGGGCCATGTCACGCTGGTGGGCGATCAGGCGCTGCTCCGCTCTACCGGAGTGGCCACATCGCAGTCCACCACCGGCACGGAAGAGGCCAAGGACTTCAAGGTTGTGGTGACGCTCGACCAGCCGGACGAGTCGCTCCGGCCGGGCCTTTCCACTACGGCCAGGATCACCACCGCCCATAAGAACAGCGTGCTGTCTCTGCCGATCCAGGCGCTGACGATCAAGCCTGAGGACAAGCCAGCCACAAACGGCAATGTCCAGGCCGCGTCGAGCAGTTCCGGATCCGGTTCGGGATCGTCCACCAACCCGCTGGATCAGCAGGGTGTGTATGTTCTCAGCAAGGACAAGCAGGGCAAGCTGCGAGTTCACTTTGTTCTCGTAAAGACGGGCATCACCGGCGCGACCGACATCGAGATTGTGTCCGGCCTCAAAGAAGGCGACGAAATCGTCACTGGTCCGTATAAAACATTGCGAGGGTTGAAAGAG
This sequence comes from Occallatibacter sp., assembly GCF_036502485.1. Lineage (GTDB taxonomy): Bacteria > Acidobacteriota > Terriglobia > Terriglobales > Acidobacteriaceae > Telmatobacter. The sequence continues at coordinate 90,868 of NZ_DASXYM010000002.1, forward strand.
AATTCGCTGGTGAAACGGGATACGGTGAAGCCCGCTGTTGCGGCGCCGAACAACTCGTAAGCATCTAAGCCGGGGAGTTTGAACGGGCGCGGATAGAGACTGCGTTCGACGGCCTGGATGGGCTTGCAATCGCGGATTGGCTTTTAACCCTGCTGCAACGTTTTCCGGGAAGCCGGAGGCCGGCCGGCCGGCCGGGAACCGTAAGCTTGGTAATGCGTATCTACTGATACGCGCGCAGGTGAATCCGCTTGCCGCGCCGGAGATTCCGGATTGCAGCAAGGCAGAGGATGAGATGGGAATGGCTCTAGACAGCATCAGCACTGAAGAGTTGGCACAACCCTCCAGCCCGCCCGACGGCGATGTGATCGTCGTCGAGGACCTGTGGCGCACTTATGACATGGGGGCCGAGCAGCAGGTGCACGCGCTGCGCGGGATCAATGTCCGCATCCGCCACAACGAATACGTTGCCATCATGGGTCCCTCGGGCTCCGGCAAGTCGACGCTGATGAATCTCATCGGGTGCCTCGACACGCCGACCCAGGGCCGCTACTGGCTCAACAGCCAGCTCGTCAGCGAGCTGGACGATGACCAGCTGGCGCGCATTCGCAACAAGGAGATCGGCTTTGTTTTCCAGACATTCAACTTGCTGGCGCGGGCGACGTCTCTGCACAATGTCGAGCTACCGCTGATCTATAACGGCACCCCGACGGCGGAGCGCCTGGAGCGCGCGAAGAAAGTGCTGAGCGATGTGGGGCTCGAGGGGCGCATGCATCACAAGCCCAACGAGCTTTCCGGCGGCCAGCGGCAGCGCGTGGCGATCGCCCGCGCGCTGGTCAATGATCCTTCGATCATCCTGGCCGATGAGCCCACCGGCAACCTCGACTCCAAGACCGGCCTCGAGATCATGTCGCTGTTTGACAGTCTGCACGCCAGGGGCAACACCATCGTGCTGGTGACGCACGAGCCCGACATCGCCGAGTATGCTCACCGGGTGGTCCACATCCGCGACGGCCAGGTCCACTCGGACGAGCCCTCCAAGCGGTTCCGGTA
>NZ_DASXYM010000003.1:0-91861 GCF_036502485.1 Occallatibacter sp.
GCGTTCTTGCCGTCCATTCCGACTCGATTTCAACGACTCCTCGGATTCCGGTCGCGTAGTGGTTGAAGCTGCTCCATCGGTACTGCTGGGGGAATGCGACCAGCCCCCGTTTTACGGGATTCCGGTGGATGTATCGGATCACCTGGGACCGGCCTGATTCGCTATAGATGTTCGCGTCGAAATAACGTTCCTGCCAGAACTGCGGCCGGTCGCCTCGCAGTTTGCGTGAAGTGATCTGCTTGAGCGCCTTCAGAAACTGCGCCAGCAGGATCAGCGGCGGCTCGTTGATGAGAAGGTGGATATGTTCCGGCATCAGCACGTAGGCGAAGACCCTGGCCTGATGACGTGCGCGGGTCTGTTCCAGAACTAACTCGAACAGGTCCTTGGGTTCTGACTCTTCAAGGAATGGAAGACGCTGGAAACAACTGAAGGTGATGAAGTGAAGGGCTTCGGCTTTCTGGAACCGCTTCAGGCCGGATGGCATGGTGCTATCGTAACTCCGCTGGACTTTGGTGAAGGCCCGCTCATCGCGATAAGGCTGCGATGAACGGGGCACAGCCTCCGATACAGCCTCCGATACGGGGTGCGTGGGCCACCCTGCCACGCAACACGAAGGCCGCCCGCTGATGCGGACGGCCTTTGTTGTTACTCCCCTGATGGATAGGTTGGACTAGTCGCCGGCGACGAGGTCGGCGTCTTTCTGGGACTGGCGGTTGATGGGGCTGGCGGCGTTGTTGCTCGCGGGGCGGATGGCGTCGAGTGAGACCAGACCGCTTTCCGGTGCCTTGATGCCGAGGACGTGCTCGTTGTAGAGCTTGGCCATCTTGGCATTTTCGGCTTCCGCCTTCACCTGATCCAGGCTCGTCTTGGCGGCGCGGGCGCGGATCTTCTCTTCGCGGGCGTTCTTGGCGATGCCGAGGTTGTCGAGGGTGTGGTTGGCCTCGGAGTTGACGTGCTCCATGTTGAGGTTGAGGGTGTGGCCGACCTCGCTCATGGCTACCTTCTTGCCGCCGGCGAAGATTTCATGACGGCCGTGCTCCTCATACCACTTGGTGAGGGTGGCGGTCATGTGCATCTTCTCAATGATGTTGCGCCAGCCGATGCCGGTGTTATACGCGCAGAAGCTGATTTCGCCTTCCTGCGTGGCATAGGGGATGATGCACTGCTCGGTACGGCGGAAGTCGTAGTTGAACAGGTCCTGGAACCACATGCCGGCGATGAAGAGGAAGTTCCAGCGATCCTGACGGCGCTTCTGAATGTCCTCGAGGGTGCGGTCGCCCTTGACCGAGCCGTAGTTGCGGCCGGTGGCGTTGAAGGTCTTGTCCATCTTCTTGAGCATGTCAGTGATCTTGAAGTGGGTGGGCGCCTGGAACGGATCGTAGTTGCGCAGGAGCGCGAGGCCGAAGCCGATGACGGAGAGCCACTTGCCGCGGGCCGCGTCATTGACCTTGGCGAGGTCCTTGGCGACCTGATCCATGTGCAGGAAGGCCGTGACGGGAACCGCTTCCTTGGTTTCCTTATCGATCATGAGGGCCATGCCGATGCCGCAGTTGGGGTGGCACCCGCAGGAGAGCTGTCCCCACTCGGCGGTGGGCCCGTGCACCAGGTCGGCCCAGTCAGAGAAGGTGCTCATGAACGAGATGGGGAACCAGTCGCGCTCGGGGACGCCGAAGCCGCACTGGTTCTTGATGTCGTGCGCCATGTGCGAGAGGGTGTAGCGCTGCGCGGTGCGGCGCTCATCGGAGATCTCTTCGTCGCGGCCGGTGAAGCTGACGGGCTGGAAGGAGAGGAAGGAAATCTTCTTGGGGTTGTCGAGCGCGAAGGAGATGATGCGGCCGACCTGCTCATTATTGATGCCGTTGATGATGGTCGTCACGGGGACGATTTCAACGCCGGCTTCATGCAGGTTATTGATGGCCTGGAGCTTCACGTCGAACAGGTTGCCGACCTTGCGGTGCGAGTTGGCAGCGTTGCCGATGCCGTCGAACTGGAGGTAGACGTAGCGGAGGCCTGCTTCAGCAGCGGCGCGGCAGAGTTCCTTGGACTTGGCGAACTCGATGCCGTTGGAGGCGGCCTGCACGGAGTTGTAGCCAACCTTGCGGGAGTAGGCGACGGCGTCAAGGAAGTAAGGCGACAGGGTGGGCTCGCCCCCCGAGAACTGCACGCTCATCTGGCGGCGCGGCTTCATCTGCGCGGCGTTGTCGAGCATGGTCTTGATTTCGTCCCAGGTGAGCTCGTGGACGAAGCCGACCTGGTTGGCGTCCATGAAGCAGGGGTCGCACATCATGTTGCAGCGGTTGGTGAGGTCGATGGTGAGGACCGAACCGCGGCCGTGGGTGACGGTAGAGGTGCCGTGATTGTGGAGCTTGTCAGAGGCGTCGCCATGGGCGCGGATGTCGCGGCCGGGGAACGACTGCTCGAGGTGCTTGAAGAAGGCCGGGTCAATGGACATGACGTCTTCAAAGTGGCCGTGCTTGGGGCAATCCTTGACCATGAGGATCTGGCCGTCGCGCTCGATGATCTGGGCCTTGATTTCGCCTATCTTCTCATTCAGAAGGACTTCGTGCGGCAGCTTGCCGTCGAGGATCTGCTTGCGGATCTCGGGGACGCACTTGGGGCAGAGCGAGTCAGTGGTACGCGGCCAGCCGAGAGGCGGCTTCTCCTTCTGGTAGGACTTGAGCAGCGGCTTGTCGCTCCACTTGGGAGTGAAGGACGGGTTGGGGCTGATGCGGTTGAGCTTTTCGAACACGCTCCACGCGCCCTTGGCCGCAATCACCACGGCTTTCTCGGCGTACTTTGTCGCTTTGGCCATTTGTTGCGATCTCCTTCAAGAAATTGGTTACCGGCTTCAGGCTGCTGTGTCGGCCATGCTGGCCGCACTGGATTTAAAGCGCCCGGCCCGCCCCCGTTCCCCCGTGATGGGGAAGCTGAAGGCAGAGGTTCATGCTCAGGCTAGGTCTTTGACCCAGATCAACCCAACCGAGGTGCAGCGAATGGGGATTTCGAGGGCTGAATGGGGATTTGGTGCAGGGAACGGGAAGGGCGGCGGAGGGGCCGGCGGGCAATTCAAGTGGTTGCTGGGGTGAAACTTACGCGGAAAGACGGCGCTCTGCGCGTCGTCTGGGCCGGCGGCGGATTTGCACGGTTTTCAAAGCTGTGAAGCCGTCTTTCCGGGCGGCGTCTCGTCGATTTCTGCCGGGCTGCGCGTACAGTCGTTTCATCCCTTTTCGAAAGCAGTTGTGTGGCCTCTGTACGGGGGTTCTTGTCGCGTGTGAGGGCCGGATGACTACCCGGTGAGCCTGAGCGCGCGGGTGAACGCGTTCAATCAGCGCTCGAACCGCGACCTGGTGCGGCGATTGATGAATTGGGCAGATGGGACGGGCGCGGCGGGATTACAATTCGTCTACTCTCGATTTCACCTTCAGGGAACAGCACAGGGATCCTGAGCAAGCAGAGTGATCCAGGCAATGGTTTCGACTGCCCTATTCTCGCCTCGCCGAGCGCGCGTGCATGTGCGCCTCTGGCTCTTTGCCGCCGCACTGGCAGGGATGGCAACCAGCGCGTGTTCCGCTTGGGCGCAGGCCCGCCAGTGGATCTGGGTGAGCGGCAGTTCCACGTATGACACGAGGAGCGGCGTCTTTGGGACAAAGGGTGTGGCTTCGGCCTCGAATCTGCCTGAGATCCGGGCCGGCGCGATCTCCTGGACGGATCACAACGGGAATTTCTGGCTGTTTGGCGGAGAGAATTTTGCCACAGTAGGCATTTCCAACATCCACAACAACGATCTCTGGAAGTATGCCCCATCCACGAACGAGTGGACGTGGATGAGCGGGAGCGACAACCAGGCGTATGGCGTCTACGGCACGATGGGCACGGCTGCCGCGGCAAACACGCCCGGGAGCCGCGAATCCGGCGTGAGCTGGACGGACCGCGATGGAAATCTGTGGCTGTTTGGGGGCTGGGGCTACGACGCTGTGGGGAATTTCGGCAGCCTGAACGACCTGTGGAAGTTCGACATGGCCGCGGGCATGTGGACGTGGGTGGGCGGAGCCAGCACGCTCGCAGACAACAGCGACACGTGCGCGCCCGCTGTGTATGGGACGGTCGGGGTTACGTCGGGGACGAACCAGCCGGGAGGGCGCATTCTTGGCTCTGGGTGGACCGGAGCAGACGGGACGTTCTGGCTGTTTGGCGGCAGTGGCTGCGGGGCCAGCAGCAACACTCTCCTCAACGATCTGTGGAAGTACGATCCGGCTGCGGATGAGTGGACCTGGATCAGCGGCAGCGATGCGGGCTACAACTCCGGGGTGTACGGCACGCTGGGATCGGCGGCAGCCAACAATGTTCCAGGTTCGCGCTGGAATGCGACCACCTGGACGGACAGTCAGGGCCATCTGTGGCTGTTTGGCGGCAATCGGCTGGGGTCCGACGGGGCGCGGGGCTATCTCAACGATCTGTGGGAGTTTGACCCAGCCACGACGGAGTGGATGTGGAGGAGCGGAAGCAGTTCAACGGGCAACCAGAACTGCTTTCAGACGAATGACGAGTGCGCGCGACCCGCGACCTATGGGACGTTGGGCCAGTTCGCAGCGGGGAATGTCCCGAGCGGCAGAAACGGCTCCAGTGGAGGAATCGATGAAGGCGGAGACCTGCTGCTGTTTGGGGGCGCCAATAATGCCAATGGGGTGATCAATGAGTTCAATGACCTCTGGGCGTTTCACATCGCCAGCGGCGAATGGGCGTGGATCGCGGGCAGCAATCAGATTCTATGCGGAGGCAAGGACAAGAACGGCAACTGCAATATTGACGGCCAATGGGGCCTGTACGGATCGCTCGGCGTACCGGCCGCGGGCAACACGCCGGGCAGCCGCAACTCGGCCGTAAGCTGGAGCGATGCTGAGGGGAACTTGTGGCTGTTTGGCGGCGAGGGGTTCGATAAGAACGGGATTCTGGGCGCGCTGAACGATCTCTGGGCGTATCAGCGGCCAGCGCCGGCGCCTGACTTTGCCCTTGCGGCCAGTGCGGATGCGTTGACGATCAAGGCCGGCGGCTCGGGCTCGGTGATGCTGACGATCTCGCCGCAGAACGGGTTCGATTCCGCTGTGAGCTTCTCCTGCGCGGGGCTGCCGGCGGGGACCAGTTGCAGTTTCAGCCCTTCGAGCGTTACACCTGCAGGCGGCGCGGTGACGACGCAGTTGACGATTGCGGCGAGCACGTCGGCGTCGATCCTGCGGCCGGGTAGCAGCGAGGTGGCGCCGGCGGCGGCGCTGGTTCTGGGGGGATGTTTGTTGCTGGGATGGACACGGCGCAGGGGCTTGTGGCTGGGAGCGCTGCTGGTGCTGGCAGGGGTTGCGGGGCTCTCGGCGTGCAGCAGCGTGAGCGGGCTGGGTACGCAGCCGCCGCCGACTCCGCAACCCACGGTGGCCACGGTCACCATTACGGCGGTTTCCGGCGCCATCACGCGGACCGCGACGTTGACCCTGACAGTGAATCATTGATGCGATTCCGGCTTCCCAGGGAGCGGCGCGTGCAAGCACAATAGGGCTATGCCTATTGAGCCGATGGTTCTGACCGCCGCGCAGGCGCGGGTGCTGGGAGCGCTCGTGGAGAAGGAAGTGACGACGCCGGATTACTATCCGCTGAGCCTCAACGCGCTGATGAACGCGTGCAATCAGCGCTCGAACCGGGAGCCGGTGACGGATCTGGATGAGGAGACTGTGCGGCAGGCGCTGCACGCTCTGCAGGATCTGCGTCTGGCCGGCCCGGCGCATGGGGCGGATAGCCGGGTGACCAAGTACGAGCACTGGCTGGGGGAGAAGTTCAACTTTTCACGAGCGGAAACGGCGCTGCTGTGCGTGCTGTTGCTGCGCGGTCCACAGACGCCGGGCGAGCTGCGCGGGCGCACGGAGCGGATGCACGGCTTTACGGAGATCAGCGACGTGCTGGGCGGCCTGCAGAAGCTGATGGAACGCGACCTGGTGGCGGTGCTGGCCCGGCAGCCGGGGTCGCGGGAGGCTCGGTATGCGCATCTGCTTTCGGGGCCGGTCGCGAATCAGGCCGAGGCGGGGAGCGCGGCGAGTGCAGACCGATTCCAAAATCGAGAGACCTGGGGCACGCAGCAGCCGTTGAGTGTCGACCAGGAGGACAGGGTGGGACGGCTGGAAGCGACGGTAGCGGAGTTGAGGAACGAGGTCGCGGAGCTGAGGAAGAAGATTGAGGATCTGTTTGCCTAGCCACCTGCGGTGGGGCTCACTGCGGCTTCGCCGCCACAAGCTCGGATAGGCTGGTGGTGGAACGATAAGGGCGGCAGGTTTCCAGATCCCAGGTCTCAAAATCGAGACCTGGGCACCCAGGTTGTGGGACGCCTAGACGAGTTCGTAGCCGGCGAACCAGTAGCCGATTTCGAAGGCGGCGGTGTCCTCGGCGTCGGAGCCGTGGATGGCGTTCTGCTCGATATCGGTGGCGAACTTTTTGCGGATGGTGCCTTCTTCGGCGTTGACGGGGTTGGTGGCGCCCATCAGCTTGCGGAGATCGGCGATGGCGTTGTCCTTCTCGACGACCATGAGGACGATGGGGCCGGAGGACATGAATTTGGTGAGGCCTTCAAAGAAGGGGCGCTCCTTGTGCACGGCATAGAAGCCCCTGGCCTGGTCCTGGGAGATGGACTGCTTTTTGATCGATACGATTTTGAAACCGGCCTTCTCGATCTCGGCGAGAATGGCTCCGGTGTGGCCGTTGCGAACGGCGTCGGGCTTGACGATGCTGAAGGTACGTTGCGCCACCTGACTTGCTCCTAGGGGGAAAGATCCCGGCTCTTCCATTCTACGGGGGCGGATTCAGAAGGGGATCGCAGCCAGAATGACCGTCCGACCGTGGGAGAAACAGAGGCATGCGGGGGATGAGGAGAGGGTTCTGGAGATCGCCGCGCCAGCCGGTCTGGAGACGGGCGCTATGGAGGAGCGGCATCTGCTAGAGTGTCGGCATGCAAAGCTATGGCGCAGGTTTGATTTGCCGTTTGACCTTAATTTCCGCTCTCATGATTTTCCCGGCCGGGGCTCTGGTTGCGCAGGAGGTTTCGGGGGCGGCCGGAGGGGCGCAGGCCAGTGCTTCGCCGTCGGAGCTGAAGGTTTTTGATTCGTCGCTGATCGACAAGTCCATTGACCCCTGCGAAAACTTCTATCAATACAGTTGCAACGGCTGGTTCAAAAAGAATCCGCTACCGCCGGATCAAACGTCGTACGGGCGGTTCACGGAACTGTACGAATTGAACCGGCTGCACCTGAAGCAGATTCTGGAGACGGCGGCGTCGGCGAGCCCGGAATCGCGCAGCGCGAACGAGCAGAAGATCGGCGACGAGTATGCGAGCTGCATGGATACCGAAGCGATCAACAAGGCGGGGATCACGCCGCTGAAGCCGGAGCTGGACCGCATTGCGGCGCTGAAGTCAGCGAAGGAACTGCCGGAGTTGCTGGGGCATCTGCACCGCACCGGCGTGAGCGCGTTCTTCGCCATGAGCTCGAACCAGGATTTTGCGGATGCCAGCCAGGTGATCAGCTTCTACTATGCCTCGGGCCTGGGCCTGCCGGAGCGCGACTATTACACGCGCAGCGATGCAAAATCCGTGGAGCAGCGCGAGCAGTACGTGGCGCACGTAACGAAGATGTTGACGCTGGCGGGCGAGGCGGAGGAGCAGGCGGCTCGCGACGCAAAGACGGTCATGGAGATCGAGACGCGGATGGCGAAGGCATCGCTGACGATTACAGAGCAGCGCGACCCGCATAACCTGGACCATCCAACTACCGTGGCCGCGCTGGACAACAACCTGACGAACTTCTCGCTGGCCGAATACAATCGCGCGGCGCACGCGCCGATCACCGGCAAGGCGAACGATAACGAGCCGAAGTTTTTCGCGGAGTTCAACCGGATTCTGGCCGATACGCCCGTGGACCAGATGAAGGCCTATCTACGCTGGCACCTGGTCCACGCTTATGCGGGAACGTCGATGCCGGAGGCGTTCGAGACCGAGAGCTGGAACTTCTACTCGCACATTCTGAACGGCGCGGAGAAGCAGCAGGAGCGCTGGAAGCGGTGCACCAGCCGGGTGGATCGGGAGATGGGCGAAGCGCTGGGACAGGTGTTTGTGGCCCGGTATTTTCCGCCGGATGCCAAGCAGCGCGCGGTGACGATGACGGTGGCGATTGAAGATGCGATGGCCAAGGACATCGATGCATTGGACTGGATGAGCGCGGAGACCAAGGCAAAAGCCAAAGAGAAGCTGCACACGGTGATGAACAAGGTTGGCTATCCGGACAAGTGGCGCGACTACTCGAAGCTGGAGATTACGCGCGGCGACCCGTTTGGCAACCAGCAGCGGGTACGGGTATTCAATTTCGACCGGCAGATTGCCAAGATCGGCAAGCCGGTCGATAAGGCTGAGTGGTATATGTCGCCGCCCACGGTGAATGCATACTACGATCCGCAGCAGAACAATGTGAATTTTCCGGCGGGATATTTTCAGCCGCCGTTCTTCAGCGACAAGGAAGATGACGCCGCCAACTATGGAGACATGGGTTCGACGGTTGGACACGAGCTTACACATGGTTTTGACGATGAGGGGCGGCAGTACGACAAGGACGGCAATCTCAAGGACTGGTGGACGAAGGACGACGAGCACAACTTCAACCAGAGAGCCGAGTGCATGGTGAAGCAGTACGACGCCATCGAGGCGGTTCCGGGCGTGCACCTGAACGGCAAGCTGACGCTGGGCGAGAACCTGGCGGATCTGGGCGGCCTATGGCTGGCATGGATTGCGTGGCAGGACAAGGCCAACGCCGCGCACGCGGATATGGACGAAGCGAAGGACGGCTATACGCCGGAGCAGCGCTTCTGGATTGCGTATGCGCAGCAGTGGTGCACGCAGACGCGGCCGGAGCAGTTGCGTACGCAGGCGCAGACGGATCCGCACGCGCCGGACGAGTACCGGAGCAACGTGGTTCTCAGCGATCTGCCGGAGTTTGCCAAGAGCTTCAGTTGCAAGAAGGGCAGCAAGATGGTGGCCGAGAAGCCCTGCCGGATCTGGTGAGACGTGCGCGGCGGAATCCGGGAGCTATGGATTTGTTCTAAGGGTTTCCGCGGGCCGCCGCAGTCTTCTCCACAAACAGCAGCACATCGAAATCGGCTTTGGCCGGCCCCGGGCTCCACAGGTTGGGTTCGAGCGAGTCACTGAACGCGGCGCCGATGCTGCGCGATTTGTGCGGCTCCGCGAACCACTTTGCGGCAGCGCTGTTTTCAGGCAAGGCGCGCAGGTCGAGGGCGAACAGCGGGATGCCTGCTTCAGACAGCGCATGATCGAGCGTGCCTTCAGGAGCGGGCGGGACGGTGAATTCGTGCAGCGATTTCCCCGGCTCCCAGGCGCGGAACGAGCCCTGGTTGAATGCGAAGCCGAAGTTGACTAGCTGCTTGCCGTATTTTTTGCGCAGATAGTTGCCCATTGAGAGCGTGCCGGAAAAGCCGGTGTTGGAGACGTGGCCGTTGTGGGCCCACAGCACGATCTTTGCGCCGGGGTTGTGTTTCGCGATCCAGTCGATGTTCTCGGCCATGCTCTCATCCCGGGTCTGCTTCCCGGATTTCATCGCGACGAACTGCTGCACGAGGCGGGCGTTCTGAATGGCCCAGTCGACCTCGGTCTCCGATGAGCCTGACTGTACATAGCGGGTGCGGTTCTGCTCCAGGTGCCTGAGGACGTCGCTGCACCGGAGTTGCAGAGCCGCATCCGGCACGCGCGCTGCGGCAACCGGCGGCGAAGACACGCGTTTGAGGCGCAGGCTCTGTGCGCCGCTCTGCGCAAGGCTCTTGTCCAGAGCTACTTCATATCCGGCGCCCCCCGTGAAAAAGCCCTTGGGCGTATCCGACTCAAAGCCGAGATCGATCGCGCCATCCTGGTAAGGCTTGCCGTTGATGGTGATCTCCATCGCGTCGAGCCAGGCCGAGCCGCTGCCTGACTGCAGAGCGCCGAAGAAGACCGTGACCGCATCCGCGGGCACGTCGAGAGAGATTTCGTAGCGCTTCCACGGAGTGGTTCCGCGGATGGTTTTGTCTTCCTGGTTCTTGAAGCCGAGCGGCTGGCGGTTGGGGCCGTCTGCGCGCATCCACAGACTGGCGTAGCCGTCGGCAATGTCCTCGCTGCGGAGAAAGCCTGCGATGGTGACGTGCTTGCCGGCGACCACGTCGCCTGGCAGTTTCGAGGTGGCCACGGCGAAGCTGTTCTGCGGCGGCTCCTGATCGAGTTGGGGAACCTCTTTGTAGAGCGCCTCCACCGTGCCGTGGAAGAACGCCTCGTCGTGCGCCAGCAGGAAGTCGCGCACGGTCTCAATGGAGACGGTGGGCGTTTGCATGTCGAAACCGGTGAACTCGATGCGCCCCTTGCCGGATTGGTTGAACTCACGCATCCACAGGATCATGTCGAGGACTTCCTCGGTGTTCCACGTCCAGAAGTACATGCCTTTGAGCAGCTGCTTTGGGTCGCCTTCGCCGTTGAGAACGTATTTGTTCAGCCGGTAGGCCTCAGGCATGTTGGCTTCAATGGAGAAGATCGTGAAGCCTCTTTGGGTCGCGAGGTATTCGACCATCCTGTGTTTGAACTGGAAGAATTCGCGCGTGCCGTGGGTGGCTTCGCCCAGGGAAACGATACGAGCGTCGCCGACGACTTTGCCCAGGGGTTCCATATCGGCAAAGCCGTTGCGCGCCTCCACGGTTTTGAGCGGGATGGAATTGGCATGCACCCAGTCCACCGCGGCCTGCTGTCCGGGGGTGGGGGCGGGGGATTGCAGCTGGGAATGGAGGATTGAAACAGGGCAGAAGACGGCAAGGGCAGCAGCGCACCGCAACAGGGATCGAGTATTCAGCATGGATTTGGCTCGCTGGCAGTTTAGACCAGCTTGGAGCGCAGAAGTATCCCGGCGGGCGGTGAATTTGCGTGGGGAATGGCAGAAGGGAGCGCAACCAGAATGGCTGCCGTGTGGCGATCGCGGGCAGAAAGCCCCAGGCGTTGAGGGCCTGGGGCTGGGTGGGATTTCGGCAGGGAGGGGTTAGTTGGCCGCCTTGGTGGCGGTTCCCGCAATGGCTTTGTTTTGCAGAACGCGAACCACGACGCGCCGGTTCTCGGCCTGGCCTCCCTCGGTTTTGTTATCGGCCACCTGCTCGCTCTCACCCATGGCGCCGGGCGCCAGCATGCGCGTGAGCGGGACTTTGCCTTGCTGAAGCAGGACATTTGTGACATTGTCAGCGCGATCTTCGCTGAGGGCCTGGTTTTTGGCCGCGTTCCCGGTGGCCGAGGCGTAGCCTTTCACCTCGATCATGTAGCCCTGGATGCCTTGAGCTTTCTGAGCTAATGCCTGCAGCTGCGGGATATATTTCGGATCGATGCTGGTCTTGCCGTTGGCGAAGTTCACGGTGACTTCATCGAAGATGTAATAGTCATCCAACTGCCCGAAGCGAGCGACTGCTTCCTGGATGGCAGCATTCTGCTTTTGCAGCTCCGCATCCTGTCTTGCCAGCTCCTCTTTGTGCTTGGCGAGCTCGGCTTCATTGGCAGCGACCTTGGCTTTGGTCTCATGCATTCCAGCATCAATAGCCTTAGCCTGCTGCAGGTCATTGCCCTTGAAGCGGATGGTCTGGGCTACGAGCTGATGCTCGTCGTTATAGACCCCGTTGACTTTGACGGGCAGCCCGGGAATCAGGGCGGCCATTGACATCTCCTTATGGCGGGCCTTGAGCATTCCCTGCACCTGGGCCACATCGGTAGCGTCCGTGAGCATTACGTTGACGATGCCATCGCTTGTCTGTACGCCCAGCATTTCGCCATTGCGGGTCTTGATCAGGCCCTCGAGCTCGGTTGACTGTGCGGCTGCAGTGGCAGCCAAAGCGACAACACTAAAGAACAGAGCCACAGCCGCGGATACGCGCCGGTATTTCATATTTCTTTCCACCCTTCTGGTATTTTGCGATTGCCGAAAGTCAGCCATTCGCCGCCCAAGCTCCGCGCAGCAGCAAAGCGCCCGGGCAGGTTTGGTTATTGAAAGAAGAGTCAGGGGGAAGGCCGCCGAAGGCTACTGGCACTATTGCCAGACGGTGGCGGGCGGATCAGATGGGGCGGGGCGTCTGGAACTGCGCAGGACGCCGGGAGCGGGGACGCGGCAAGCCGGGCCGGAAGGCGCGGATGCCGTGATCCGGAGTGGGATGTTATTCTTCATTCCAACCGTGCTGCCGGTTATAGAAAAGCTCGTTAAACTGCAAACTGTCGAAGTGGAGCGAGCTCAGCTCGCGCAGGCTGCCCGTGCGCTTCCGGCGGAGACGGCTCAGGCGCAGGCGACGCTGGAGAAGGCACAGCGCGAATCGGCCTCGCTGTCAGACGCGATGACCCGTGAAGAAACTCTGCGCACGCGGCTTGAGCGCGAGATCAAGACCCACCGCGACAAGGCCACCCGCTATCGAACGCAACTGGATACCGTCACCACTCCGGCGCAGGCTACGGCCATGGAGAAGGAGATCGCGTTCGCGGTAGCCGAGGTGGAGCGCCTGGAGAACGAGGAGTTCGAAAGCCTGGAGCGGACTGACCAGCACGAAACCGCCCTGGCTGCCGCCCGCGCCCAGGTGGAGGTTGCCGGCAATGCGCTGGATAAGACACGGGAGCGGGTTGGCGAGCGGCAGAAGGAAAACGCAGCGCGGCAGGCCGAGCTGAATGAAGAACGCGAAAGCCTTCGAACCGAGATCGATGCGGACATGCTGGCCCGATTCGATCGGATTGCGGCGCATCGCGGGACCGCCATTACCAAGGCGCAGAATCAGCAATGCACGGGTTGCCGGATAGGGGTCAGGCCGCAGGTCTGGAACCAGCTGCGGGATGGCGAGCTGCTGGCGTGCGACAGTTGCGGCCGGATGCTGTACTGGGATCCGTCGATGACGCCCGCGGAACAGCCGGCAGGCAAACAGGCCCCGGTAAATCCCGATCCGCCGGCGATGGCCAAGCCGCGGCGGTTAAGCTGAGGTCCAGCTCACCTCCAGGTAAGATCCACCTGAGCTCCGCCTGACCAATCAACTCTCCTGACGACAAATGTGCTGCTAGGCTTGAGGAAAGCGAATCAGGAGCCAGGGCATGCGCAGGATCTGCGTGGACATGGACGAGGTGATGGCCGACACCCTGTCAGAACATCTGCGCCGCTATAACGAGGCGTTCGACGAGGCCATTACGCCGGACGACTTGTTTGGCAAGTCGCTGTGGGAGTGTGCGCCGGAGGATCGCCGGCAGCAGTTGCGGGACTTTCTGGATGCAGAGGATTTCTTCGAGGACCTGCCCCTGATGCCCGGGGCGCAGGATGTGCTGCGGCAACTGAGCGAGCGATTCGAGATCTATATCGCCACGCAAGCCATGACGGTGCCTAACTCGCTGGGGCCGAAGTACCGCTGGCTGCAGCGCCACTTCCCCTTCATTCCGCCCGCCAACTACGTGTTCTGCGGGAACAAGTCGATTCTGCTGGCTGACTACCTGATCGACGACCTGCCGCGCAACCTGCAGCGCTTTCAGGGGACGGGGCTTCTGTACACGGCGCCCCACAATCTGAACACCACGGAGTACGCCAGGGTGAATGACTGGAATGAGGTGGCGGCGTATTTCGCGTCAATGGTGGACTGAGGACGCGTCGGAAGCATCATTGGGGAAGGTGTCTCTGCCCTGCTTGCGGTTTTGTTTGGCGTGGCGGAAGCGGGGCGGTGCTCGGATGCTCTCAATCGGCGGTGGTTCAGGACGGAGTCTAAAAGCCTTGAACTTAAGTGAGCGGGCAGGTCGCGATCAGGCCAGTCCGTCGGGGTGGAAGCCCGCGAGTTCCATAGCGCGATCCGCGTCGGCATTGCGCATGAAGGTTTGCCACACCATGCCGGAGCGCAGGTTTTCCGCCATGAGCACGCCGATGCCGAGATCGATGCCGAGGACGTCGGGGTTGTACCAGCGGGCGGCGGGGTTGAAGGCGTCCACGAAGCCATAGCGACCCCAGGCGCGTTCGCCATAGCGGGCGTGCATGGCACGCAGCACGCTGAGGCACTCGGAGGGCAGGTAAGGCAGTGAGCCGGCGGCGGCCGATGGGACCACGGAGCCGTCCAGCCGGGAGCTGGAGCCGAGGGCTCCCCATGCGGTGTAACCGCGCATGGAGTCAGAGGCCGTTACGCCCCAGTAGTCGCTCCGGTACCACCTGGGCATGGAGAGGCAAAAAGCCCGGTGCGCGCGTGTGGCGCTGATGGAGTTATCGAAGTAGTTCGCATAGGCGTCGCGCTTGTGGCGGAAGTCGAACCAGGCCTGGGAGTACTGATGGGTGAAGAGGGGGTCGTTGCCGCTGATGAAATCGAGCCCGGCATACTGCACCCGCGGCCGGGAGAAGGCCTTCCAGGTGTCAGGCGAGACAGGATGGGTGGGCGACCCGAGGGCGAGCAGGTAAATCATCATCAGCTCGCAGTAGTGGCTCCAGCGGGCGGCCAGGAAGCCGGTTTCGGGCTTCCAGCCCATGGAGAAGGCGGAGCCGCCATTCAGCATCCAGGGCCAATCGACGCGCTCGTAGATCTGCTGGGCAAGAGAACGGATGGTCTGGTCTGAGAAGTACGCGCGGACGGTCTGGACGCCACACAGCAGCAGGGCCGTATCGATGGAGGAGACTTCGACGCCGCGGTTCCAGCGGCGGCCGGTCTCAACGTCTGTGAAGTGGTAGAAGAAGCCGTGCACCTCGGGCATCTGGTTGAGGTGCCACTCCAGGGTGGCGCGGACGCGGGCGATGACCTGATCGTGGCGAAGATAGCCGCGGCTGTCGGCGATGCACAGAGCGGTGAGTCCGAAGCCGGTGGCGGCGATCGACGCCATGCGGCGGGGATCGCGGGCGCCGTCCCCGTCGTTGCGGGCGCGGTCGAGCACCTGTCCGGTGAGCGGACTGGCTTGCTCATAGAAGTAGAGGCAGCCCTGCCGGATGAAATCGTCCAGGAACGACTCTTCGTCCCGGTCGAGCCGGGGAATCTGTCCCGCCAAGGCAAAACTGGACGGCGCAGCGGCGCAGCCAGCAGTCAGCGCCATAAGCCGCAAGGCCTGGCGCCGATCAAGAGTCGGCATGTTGTTTCTTAATCCCCAGTGATCAAGGGCCGGTCCTGACGTACAAAGAACTCAGCCGAGGGTCCCCATTCTCCGGGCCAGGCTGAAACCAGCCCCCCCGGAACCCCGGCGCGCCTTTCAGGCGCGGATCACAGACCTTGATGATGAACCAAGGATGACAGGAGCGAAGCCGGACCGCAAGTGGAACTTCAGAATGCTTTCCGGAATTTCGAGGAGCAGGCAGCAGCCGGGAAGGCAGCCGGCGGGATGCTGACCGCGATTGTGCGCCGCGCTATCGAGCCCGCAGAGGGATAACGGATCAGGTGCGTCGTGAACACAGCACAGCATTGGGGCGTCCCTCGAGATTTAGAACAGGAGTATGAGCCTGCGGCGGGTCATGAGGGGCGGATGGGTCAATCGCACGGCCGGTCCTCGCGGCCCGAATGGGAGAGGAATCTGCCGCTGGTGTGCTCTTGAGGTCCCGCCACGGCGGTACACGTTTTGCTCGCAATACTGCGTACACGAGTGGAAGCTGCGCACTCAGCCGGGCTATGTGCGCGACAAGGTGTTTGAGCGCGATCGCGGCATCTGTTCCGGCTGCGGGGTGGACACGATGACGGCGGGGCGGCAATTGCGGCACTCCCGGAGCGCGCGGCGGGCGGAGCTGCTTAAGCACTGGGGTCTCAGAACGCGCACGCGCAGGAGCCTGTGGGATGCGGATCACATTTTGCCGGTGGCCGAAGGCGGAGGCGAATGCGACCTCGACAACATCCGCACGCTGTGCCTGCGGTGCCACCGCGCGGCAACCGTCGCATTGCGGGCACGGATGCGGAAGGCAGGGAGTAGGGAGGCAGGGACTAGGGAATGAGTGCGGCAAACGGAGCCTATCGCCTAACCCCTGCTCTTCTGGTCCTGGTCCCTGGTACCTAGTGCCTGCTACTCCCTATTCCCTACTCCCCTGTTCTTTAGTTCCAGCGCGAGCGATCGTTGGGGTCGTCTTCAATCTGGCGTCCGCGGCTGTCAAGGCGCACGGTGCGGCCCTGCTTCTTCATATAGACCTCGAACTTGCGGCCGGCGCGGCGCCGCTTCCAGCGGTAATAGCGGTTGCGGAGCCCGTAGACCCATTCGCTGGCTGCAAACCCGACTCCGCGCCTGGGAGCGAAGCGAATGAAGAGCAGAGCGCCCAACCCTCCGCCGAGCTGCGCAAAGGCATAGAGCTTGTTCTGGCCGAAGATCATGGCGAAGGCGATGAGCGCGTAAATGATGGCCAGGTACTTGGCCTTGATGTTGATGATGAACATCATCATGAACTCGGTTTCGCCAAACAGGACGCCGATGGCGACGAGCAGGCCGAAGATGCCGCCCATGCAGCCGTAAATGGGCGCCTGGTCCATGGGGTGGCCGACCTTGTCGGCAGCCTGGTAAATGGCGGCTCCCACAATCGCGGTGGCGATCACGGCAGACGCGTACAGTCCCATCACCCAGTTGGCGCCGCGGTAAGGCTCCAGAAATCCCAGCAGGAACCAGAGCGAGAGCAGCTCAAAGAGCGTGCCGAGGACCGCGCCCGCGGGGTGGATGAAGCTGTAAGTGAGCGGCTGCCACAGCCATCCGTGCAGAAAGTACTCGGGAACGAAGGAGAAGTGCGCGCCGATGTAGCTCATGGCCGCAGGGGACAGCGCCAGGCCGGCGACTGCGAGCAGGAAGTAAGCAACGAGGTTGGCCAGCACAAGCTGGCGCGTGGCCCCGCGGAAGTCGGGGAACCCAAACGGCATGGAGCCCATTCTGGCCATCGTTGATCAGGTTAACGCGAGCGGCGCGGCACTGTCATTCTGGTGGTTGTAACAGGGCTAAGGCGCCACCACCAGGCCGCGGTGGCCGGCGGCGTCCACCGCCCGCACGCCGAAGATTACGTTGTCTTTGGAAACGGGAACGGTGATGGAAACAGGGCCATTCTCCGCGGCCGGGGGAACCTGGATTGTGTACTGCCAGTCCGGCGCCGTGGTCTCCCGCCACAGCAAATCGTAGTGCGCCACCTTTCCCGCCGGAGGCTGCCAGTTCAGGGTGGTGCCGTTCTCCAGCCTCTCCGCATCGATTTGAACCTTTTGGGGTTCACCGGGACTGGAGGCAAGTGTGGCCAGTGTGGCGGCGTTGATCCGGGCAACCCTGGCGACATAAGTGAAATCTACGAACTCCAACAGGTCGCCGAGAACGGGCCTGGCGTCACGCTGCACGTTCTGGTGCTGATGGTTGTAGTCTTCACGCCATTCCGTGAGACGAACGGCGGCAAACCCTTCGCGATTGAACGAGCTATGATCACCACCGCGCAAATACCGGTCAGGCCGCGATACCAGAAACGCACGGAAGGAGGGCTTTCCGCCTGCGCCGGCTGCGGGGAAATAGGTCTTTCCGGCGTCCTCCACGGCGCGCGCCAGTTCGCGGCTGGGGGAGTCGTTCTCGGCGCCCAGCGCACGGATACGGCGCTGCTGCTCCGCGGTGGCCGAGACCGGAACCCCCTCAGAGAACACGCGAATGCGGTCCTTGAGCTGCAGGGTTTCGCCGGGCGTGGTGTTGCCGCCCACAATGTCGTCATTCAGCACGCCCAGCAGGTTCCAGCCCTGCTCTTTGGCCAGCCTGGCGAGGTGCGCCGAGCCTACCAGCCCCTGTTCTTCCCCGGCGACGGCGACAAACACAAGGCTGGCGGGGAACTTGAGCTGGCTCAGCACACGCGCCGATTCCAGCGACACAGCCACACCCGACGCGTCGTCGTTGGCGCCGGGAGCAAAGCCGTGATCGTCGAGAACATTGGTGTTGCGCGAGTCATAGTGGCCGGTCACCAGGTACATGGTGTTGGCCTGGGCGGGATCCGTGCCGCGCAGGATGGCATACACGTTCGTCATGCGCGTGGGCTTGGGGATGCGCTTTGCCCAGGCAGTGCCTTCAGCACTGTTGGGGTCGGCCGTGAACGTGTCGCGGCGAACTTCGAGGCAGCCGCCACACTCAATAGAGATCTGCTGAAACTGGTCGAAGATCCAGTCCGCGGCGGCCTGCACGCCGGTGCCGGAGGGCAGATCGGTTTCCATGCTGGAGAGCGAGTTGCGCGTCTGGAAAGTCACCAGCTTTTCGATGATCTGGTGGATTCGGGCAGGGTCAATGCGGGCGATGGCGCGGGCAATCGCAGGATCGGCGGGCGCAGGAGCAAGCGGCCGGCCGGGGCGCGCGTAGTCGGTCTGTGCGAGGCAAGAAGGCGCTCCCGCGGCCATGCCGCAGAGCAGAAACAGCAAAGGAAGGCGCATCAAAGCTTCTCCACAGTACGAAAGGGGAATTTTTGCGGTGCCCGCCCTCTTGACCTGAGGAGGGCATCCATCTAAAACTAGCGGAGTCGAACTCCAAGTAACGCAATCCTACAGTATGGCCCTTTAAGGTCTTGAGGAAGAGAGGTTGGGTGATGGCAACGTGCCCTGAATGCGAGAACGCCCTGGATATTGAACTCGACGAGGTCGAGGAAGGGGACGTGGTGTCCTGTGAAGAATGTGGCAGCGAGTATGAAGTGGTCGGCGTCGAGCCGCTGGAGTTGACCCGGGTGGGCGACGACGCGGAAGATGATGACGACGACTTATTTGAAGAAGAAGAGGAAGAGGACGAATGAGAATTCAAGCACGCCTGGCCGCCGGCATTGCATTTGCGGCGCTGGCTCTTGGCTTTGTGCCGGCGGCCAGCCGCGTTGCCGTTCCTGTTGCCCAGGCGCAGAACCTGGGACAGCGGGTTGTCAACGGCGCTGTTCTGGACGATGCATCCGCGGCGGTGGCAGGCGCAACGGTCTTCCTGCGCAATACCAAAACCAAGTCGATCCGCAGTTACACATCCACGAAGGAGGGGCGCTTTCGTTTTGCTCAGGTGAACATGTCTGACGATTTCGACTTGTGGGCGGAGAAGAATGGCAAGAAGAGCGCCACCAAGACCATCAGCTCCTGGGACACGCGCAAGGATGTGGAAGCGGAGCTGAAGTTCAAGTAGGCAGCAGAAATTTCTTTCGCGCAGAACGGGGCTCTCGCGGGGAGCCCCGTTTTTGCGTCAGCCTTCCAGCTTCTTCGTCAGCAGTTCGTTCACGAGCGCGGGGTTGGCCTGCCCTTTGGACGCCTTCATGACCTGGCCGACAAAGAACGCCGCCATGGTTTTTTTGCCGGCGCGATACTGCTCCACCTGCTTGGGACTTTCCGCAATCACCTTGTCGATCATGGCTTCAATGGCCCCGCTGTCAGAGATCTGCTGGGGCTTCTCGCGCTCATAGACGGCTGAGAAGTCCTCGCCCTTTTCGAATGCGACGTCGAGGAGGCCTTTGATCTGTTTGGAACTGATCTTGCCCTCATCAAGCAGGTCCGCCGCGAACACGATGCCGGCCATGGAGACGGGCGAGTTCTCCTGTTCGAGACCCAGCGCGTTGAGGCGTCCGCCGATTTCGCTGAGCAGGAGATTGGCCACGCGGCGTGGATTCTTCGCGGTTTTCGCCGCCGATTCAAACCGGTCTGCAAATGCGCGCGAGGCCGTAAGCGTGCGCGCATCCTTTTCGTTCAGGTCGTACTCGGCGATCATCCGCGCCCGGCGCGCTTCGGGCAGTTCAGGGAGCTCCGCTCTTCTATGTTCCAGGAATTCCGGTGACAGGATCAGCGGCGGCAGGTCCGGCTCAGGGAAGTAGCGATAATCGTGGGCCTGCTCCTTGGAGCGCATGGAGTAAGTTCGGCCCTCGTTGGCATTCCAGAGGCGGCTCTCCTGCAGCACGCGACCGCCGGACTCGATAACCTCGATTTGCCGCTCGATTTCATATTCAAGCGCTTCGCGAACGAATCTGAAACTGTTCACGTTTTTTACTTCGGCCTTGGTGCCGAAGCGCTCCGCGCCTTTGAGACGGACGCTTACATTTGCATCACATCGAAGCGAGCCCTCTTCCATGTTGCAGTCGGAGACGCCGGTGTAGAGCAGGATCTCCTTGAGCCGCGTCAGGTATTCGAAGGCTTCGTCGGGGGTGCGGATGTCGGGATCGCTGACGATCTCGCACAGCGGCGTCCCGCAGCGGTTCAGGTCAAGGTAGGTGCGTTTGGCAGAGTCCGGGAAGCCGTCATGCAGGCTTTTGCCAGCGTCTTCTTCCATGTGCAGGCGCGTGATGCCGATCTTCTTTATCGAGCCGTCGGCGGTCGGCACATCGATCCAGCCATGCTCCGCGATGGGCTTGTCGTACTGCGAGATCTGGTAACCCTTGGGCAGGTCGGGATAGAAGTAGTTTTTGCGCGCGAAGATGGACCGCGGATTTACGGTGCAGTTGATTGCCAGCGACGCCGTCGTCGCAAACTCAACGGCTTTTTGATTGAGCACGGGCAGGGACCCGGGCAGCCCGAGACAAACGGGACAGACATTCGAGTTGGGCTCAGAGCCGAACTTGTTGGCGCAGCCGCAGAAGATTTTGGTGGCGGTGAGAAGCTGCACATGGACTTCAAGGCCGATGACGGGCTCGTATTTGGCGAGGATCTCAGGCGAGAGAGCGGCTGCGGCAGGCATGTAGAAATTTTAGCGCGGGGAGTGGGCCGCCGAAGGGATTGCTGCACTCAGTTGATGACTGACCTCCAAACTTGAATGGACCGCACTTTGCCGCTTTCAAGAACTAAGTTGACGTCATTTGCGACGGTGTAGTCGAGTTGATCGATGGTCTGGTGGTGCTCGTGTGAGTATTCGAGCAAGTTGCCGGAGACGAGAGTGGGTTCGCCGAGCACTTGGCGAACTGCTGCCGCGCTCATACCAAGCTTGAGCGTGTCGGGCAGTCTGACGGTGTTGTTTCCGGAAATCAGCTTGCAGCGGTGATCAGCAGCCTCGGCCGGGGACAGTTGGGTCCATTGTAAGCCGCTTACGTTTTCGTTATCGACTTCGCTGCTTAATAGCCACAACATCCATCGGCCTTTTGCATTGTGACCCTGATAACAGAGCCACGCTTCCCAGTCTCCTGCATCCCCCTGGATACCGACCGTTCCTCCCAGAGCCTTCTGAGCCGCGGCCCGCGAAGTTTCGTTGAGGATGATCGGTACCGATCCTACCCTGAGCCTTCCAATCATCTCCCGTCGGACGCCGGGGCCCGGATGTTCGTCCGGCAGATTAATAACCGGCGGAACCCAAAGCACCCCCTTGCTGCCGTGACCACGCGAAGGTGTCTGTGCAATGCCAGACAAGATCGCGAGAGTGAAGAGCACCGCGAAATGAGAAGCATGCACGATGTATTTCATGGGCTTGTCGTTCTCAATCCAAGGCCAATCCTGTCACTGTTTCGTATCCAGCGGGTGGGAAATCTTCTCAAAATACTCGTTCTGGATTCGCAGGCTATCCCCATCCGCCTTGATCGCTTGGAGCGCATCGGCGATCTGGCTCGCCCAGGCCTTCTGGTCGAACTCGCCTAACTCTTTTGTAGCGGCCGAGCCCACGCCGGAGTAGTGATTGGGAAATTTTGCGTACCACCAGATGCCGGTGTAGACGTTGTCAGGCAGGTTCTGCCGGTGCTGGTCGGCGCCGGATTGCGAATCCGCTTTATCCATCTGCACCAGGTCAGGCCGGGCGATGAGCATGTTGGCGGTTTCGGTCTCACCGGCGTGCATATCATTCTTCGGGTCCGACTTCATCGCCGGGCGGCCCGGTACGTGGTCATTGGGCAGGCCAAACACATACACCACGTAGTCCCGCGGGGTGGCGAGCTGCGCCTGCGCGAACAGGGGCAGCAGTGAATTATTGCCGCCGTGGCCGTTCACAATGACGACCTTCTTGCAGCCGTTGCGCGCCATCTCCTTCACCGTCTCCTGCAGCAGCGTGAGCTGGGTGCTGAGGCTGTAGGCCACGGTGCCCGGCTGCTGCTGCGCCTCGAAGATCTGCCCGAAGTAGTATTCCGGAAAGACGACCGCGTACTCCTGCTCGACCGCGTTCATCACCGCATAACGCACGTCCAGCAGGTCCGTCCCCAGCGGCAGGTGCGGCCCGTGCTTCTCAATGATGCCGAAGGGCAGCACGCACACTCCCTGCGACTGATGAATAGCCTGAACAAAATCGGGCGCGGTGAGCTCCTCCCACTTGGGGGAGAGCTTGTGATTCTGCGCCTGCGCGGCACTGAAGCCAAGGACAAAGAGAAGCAAAGCTGGAACGGTCTTTTTGAACATCGGGGCCTCGATCGAATTGAGTTTTCGCAGGGTGACGCGCGTTCCAGCGCCCCTACGGGACCAGGCAATCATTTGGTTGGCATCCCCGCATTGAAACGCGGGGCTAACGACGATTGCGCCTGCGGCGCGACTAAGAGCGATGAAAGACTATCTCGTCTTTGTGCTATTCCGATGGATCGGGAGCGGTGAACGGCGAGCAGCACGGCTTCTCCACGGCGTGCAGCGACATCAGCTCAGCGCGCGTGCCGTCCGGATCGTACATGTTCAACTGCACCTTGCCGTCACGGCCCACCTTGGTCGCATTGTCATTCTTCACACCTTCCAGGCGGCCGCCGTCCTTCAGTGTCTTGAATGCCTGCTCGACTGATTGCTCGCCGATGGCAATGTGATTCAGAACGCCGAGGGTTTGCTGCGACATGTTCGGCGGAATACCCGTGCCGTTGTCGCCCTGGACCATGTACTCGACCCAGTCATGACCGTCAGGAACCTGCTCGCTGACCCAGTCGACCTTGTTGTCTTTCATGCCGCCATACCAGTACGGCTTGAATCCCAGCAGCGCTCGATAAAAGGTGTCTTCCTTCTCCCGGCTGTGCACCAGGAACCCAAAATGAATGATGTGGGTGCCGATGGCCTTGGGCGCATCGATATGCGCCAGCGGCGAGACCTGCACAAACTGAATGCGGTTCCCTTCGGGATCTTTCACCTCGAAGTAAAGGCTGTTGTCGCTGCCCTTGCTCACGTGGTCGGGCACGGCCCAGCCCTTGGCGGCGAGATATCTGCGCATGCGCTCGGCGCTGTCTGTGTTGAAGGCCGCGTGATCCATGCGGTTGATGCCGGCATTGGCGGGCAGGGGAAGCACTTCAACATATTGCGTTCTGCTGAACGCGTATTTCACCCCTTTTGGATCTTCGGGGTCGGCCATCTTAACCGCCCCCAGGCTCACGGTGTAATAGTGCTCGGTGGCCGCAGGGTTGGACGTGTAGATCGCCAGGTGCGAGACGCCCGTGATCCTGGGCTTCGCGGCGAGATTTTGGCTCACACCGCAGATCGCGGTGGCGCACAGCAAGGCTGCAAGCAGGGCAGGAAGCTGAAATCGGAAACGCATGAAGCACCTCGAAGGCTGACCGCACCACAATAAATCGGTTTGGCTGGCTGCGCAATCCGCGAGCCTGCTCGAAGCCTTGCTCCCGAACCTGAGCGCCAGCCAGCCTTCACGCCCGGTACAATGCCGCCATGCTTTCTTTGCGTTTGAACTTCCCCAGCATCACTCTCCGTCTTGCCTCTCTCGTGTGCCTTGGTTTTCTCGCTACCGGCGCGCTTACGCCGGCTCAGCAGATCGCGCCGCTTTCCCCTGCAGACAAGGCCGAGGCGCGCGATATTTTCAAGCAGCTTATCGAGATCAACACCACGGACACGCCCCAGGGCAGCGTAACGGCCGGCGACGCCGCCATGGAGAAACGCTTCCTCGATGCCGGATTCCCACGCGAAGACGTGCGCCTGCTGGGGCCCGACAAGAACAAGCTGAACCTCATCGTCCGTTATCGCGCCGGGGGCACGCCGAGCGCCAAGCCGGCGCTGTTCCTGTGCCATATGGACGTGGTGCAGGCGCTGCGCTCGGACTGGCACACCGATCCGTTTGAATTTGTGGAGAAGGACGGCTACTTTTACGGCCGTGGCACGCAGGACATGAAAGACTCCGACGCGGGTCTGGTGGCAACGTTTCTACGCCTCCGACGGGAGGGCTACAAGCCCAGGCGCGACCTGATCCTGGCCCTCACGGCTGACGAAGAGGGCGGCAAGTTCAACGGCCCGCAGTGGCTCCTCAAGGAACATCGCGACCTGGTTGACGCGGCCTACGTAATCAATCCCGACTCCGGCGGCGTCGAGCTCGATCACGGCCGCGCGGTCGTTGCGGACGTGGAAGCCACCGAGAAGGTCTACGCCGACTACCAGGTCACGGCCACCAATCCCGGCGGCCACAGCTCGCGCCCGCGGCCGGACAACGCCATTTACGAGTTGACCGCTGCGCTCGAAAAGCTGGCCCACTACACCTTCCCGTTCGAGCTGAACGACGTGACCCGCACCTACTTCCAAAATCTTGAAAAGCAGGAGACCGGCCAGAACGCCGCCGACATTCGCTCCATTCTTGCCGCGACGCCTGACGTGCAGGCGGCCGCGCGCCTGAGCGCGGAGCCGAGCTTCAATTCCAACTTCCGCACCACCTGCGTGGCCACGCGCCTCTCCGGCGGCCATGCCAACAATGCCCTGCCGCAAACCGCGCAGGCCAATGTGAACTGCCGCATCTTCCCCGGCCACTCGCCGGAGGAGATTCGGCAGCAGCTCATGCAGCTCTTCGCCGACTCCAAGCTCAGCGTCAAGTACGTTTCCGACGGCGGCGTGGTGTCTGATGTCGCACCGGAACGCAAGGCCATCGTCCCCATCGCGCCCATTCCTGAAGTGATGGAGCCTCTGACGCGCATCACCCAGGAGCTCTGGCCGGGGGTACCCGTGACCCCGGTGATGGAAAACGGCGCCAGCGATTCCATCTATTTTGCGCAGGACGGCTACGCCACGTATGGCTACTCGGCCATCGCGCTGGAGCGCGACGACGATCGCGCCCACGGCCAGGACGAGCGGCTGCCGGTCGACTCCTACTGGAAGTCGCTCCAGTTCCTCTACGCGTTTGCCAAAGCGCTGGGCGACAAATGAGCGCGGCGCCCATGCAGCCGGTCTATCGCAAGATTGCGGCACGGCTTGTGCCGTTCCTGATCCTGCTTTACACGGTCGCGGTTCTGGATCGGGTGAACATCAGCTTTGCGGCGCTCACCATGAATCGCGACCTCGGCGTCTCCGACCGCATGTATGGGTTTGCTGCGGGCGTCTTCTTTCTCAGCTATTGTCTCTTCCAGGTGCCGGCCAACATGGTGCTCACGCGTGTGGGCGCTCGGCGCTGGCTGGCGGTTCTGATGGCCGTATGGGGCGTGGTGTCGATGGCCACGGCCTTCGTGCCCAACACGGCAGCGTACATCGCGTTGCGCGCGGCGCTCGGTATTGCCGAATCGGGCTTCTACCCCGGCGTGATCTACTACTTCACCTTCTGGCTGCCGCGTCGGCTGCGCACGCGGGTGCTGGCGTTGTTTCTGCTCGCGTTCCCACTGTGCAATATGATCGGCTCGCCCATCTCCGCACACATTCTGTTGATGGATGCTACGGGCGGCCTGCGCGGCTGGCAGTGGGTGTTTCTGCTGGAAGGTGCGCCGGCCATACTGCTGGGCATCCTCACGTGGTGGGTGCTTGCGGATGGACCGTTGTCGGCCCCGTGGTTATCCCCTGCTGAAAGAGAAACCGTCGCGCGCGATCTCGCCCAGGACGAAGTTGTTCACAGCGTGAGTTCCGATCGCGCATGGCTCAAGGTGGCGGGAGACGCCGCGGCTTACTTCATGTGGAGCACCGGCATCTACGGTCTCAGCTTCTTCCTCCCCAAGATCCTGGTGGCACGGGGCGCTTCGCCACTCTCCACCGGATGGTGGGCCACGCTCACGTTCGCCGCGGGCGCCCTGGCCATGTACTGGGCCAGCCATAGGCGCAGCTACCGGGTGCTGCCCGCGCTGTTCCTCGCCGCCGGCCTGGGGTTTGGCGCCGCGGGATACTTCCACTCGGTGCCTGGAGCAGTTGCCAGCTTCTGCCTGGCCGCCATGGGGCTGCTCTCCGCGCTGCCCATTTTCTGGAGCGTGGCCACCGGGCGGCTCAGCGGCAAGGCGGCCGGCGCCGCAATTGCGCTGGTCAACTCCGTCGGCGCGGTGGGGGCCTTCGCAGGGCCATACGCGATGGGCTGGCTCCGCGACGCTACCCACAGCTACGTGGCGGGGTTGTGGGCGATCGCCGGCTGCCTGGTCCTGGGTGGGCTGCTGACGATCGGCGCGGCGCTTCCCGCAAAATCGCCCGCAATCAGTGCCTGAGGATGGCGAGTTTTCTTGCGCTCATGCCGATCGGCCATCTCCGCGACTTGATAAACTAGCTCTTGATGATTCTCCCGTTCGTCCGCGAAATCTTTGCGGACCTGGAGCACACGCCGGCATTTGAGCGCGTTCGCAGGCACCTCAGCCTGGGTTCGGGGCGCCGTATCGTGTCCGGACTCACCGCAACGGCGCGCTGCCTCTACATCCCCTTGATGGCCCGCGCGGTCGATCGCCCGGTGCTCATCGTCGTCTCTGATAACAAGGCGGCGGAAGCCCTGGAGCCCCTGATCCGCGCAGCCTGCGAGCTCACCTGCGCGCTCGATCCCTCCCGCATCGTCCGCCTGCCCGCGCATGACGTGCTGCCGTTCGAAAATCTCTCCCCGCACCCCGATGTGCAGGAGCAGCGCGCGGCCGCGTTGTGGAAGCTGGCCACGGGCGCTGCATCCATCGTCATCACCCCGGTGGAATCCGTAGCCATGCGGCTGTTCGATCGCGACTACTACGCCAGCCTGGCCGTAAGCCTCAAGCGCGGTGAAGAGATTGACGTTGAAGTGCTGACGGCGCACCTGGCCAGCGTGGGCTACACGCAGATGGACCTGGTCGAAATGCCGGGCCAGTTCACGCGCCGCGGCGGCATCCTCGACGTCTACTCGCCTGAATCCGATCGTCCGGTGCGCATTGAGTTCTTCGGCGACGAAATCGACACCATCCGCAAGTTCGATCCCGAAACGCAGCGTTCGCAATCGGGCCTCGACGAAACGCAACTCCTGCCGCTCACCGAGACACCTGTCACCGAACGCCTGTTGGCCGCCGTGCACGCGCGCCTCAGCAGGCAGCGGGTCAATATGGAGAGCGACATTGAAGGCGACATTGACGCGGATGAGATGGCTGTCGAAGCCGCGGCTGCGGGCGGCGTCAGCGTCTTCCCTGGGTGGGAGTTCTTTGCCGCGGTCGCCGGCGCGGAGACGCATCTGCTGAAGCTGCTGCCCAAGGCCGTCCTCTTTGTCGATGAGCCCGGCATGGTGCGCAACCAGATCGATCGCTGGTGGAACAAGGTGGAGCAGCGCCACGACCGCAGCGGCATCGGAAACCTCATCCGGCCGGAAGACATCTACATCCGCCCTGAAATTCTCAACGGCCAGCTGCAGGCGCATTTCGGCATCGACATCGATCAGCTGGGCGCCGTGGATGTTATCGACGAGGATTCCACACTCGGCGAGATCAGCCTGAACACCCGGCCCACCCTGCGCTTCCACGGCTCCATCCCCGCTCTCACGGAACAACTGCGCAGGCTCATGGAAGCCGAGACCCACATCGTCGTTGCCGCCGCCAACCAGGGCGACGTGGAGCGCATGGCGACCGTCTTCCGCGAGTACCAGATCCCCTACCGCTTCGGCAGCCGCGCCACCACGCACAGCGGCGAAACCATGCTCGAAGAGGCGAGCTACATGGCCGGCGACCTGCGCGTGCCGGTCATTGTGCGCACGCCCATCGCAGCGGGCGTCAGCTTCCCCGATGCGAACCTCATCATCTTCGGCGCCAACGATCTGAACGATGACGCCGACATTGCCGCGCGCCCCGAGCCAAAACGATCGAAGACCGCGGCCTTTGTCTCCGATTTCCGCGACCTGTCCATCGGCGATTACGTCGTCCACGTCGAGCACGGCATCGCGCAATACCAGGGCCTGAGAGAAATCGTGCAGGACGGCCTCGCCGTCGAATTCATGATTCTCGAATTCGCGGAGCAGGCCAAGCTTTACGTCCCCCTCACGCGCCTCGACCTGATCCAGAAGTATCGCTCCACCGATACCGGGCCCGCGCCGGTGTTGAACAAACTCGGATCGCAGCAGTGGGTCAAGACCAAGGCGCGCGTGCGCAAGGCCATGCAGGATATGGCCGCCGAACTGCTCAAGCTCTATGCCGAGCGCCACACCGCCGAGGGTACGGCCTTCTCCAAGGACAACGAGTTCCAGAAGGAATTCGAAGATTCGTTCGACTACAACGAGACCGACGACCAGATCTCCGCCATCCGCGCCATCAAGTACGACATGGAACAGACCACGCCCATGGATCGCCTGCTGTGCGGCGACGTGGGTTACGGCAAGACCGAAGTAGCCATGCGCGCAGCCTTCAAAGCCGTGCAGGATTCCAAGCAGGTGGCGGTGCTCACTCCCACCACGGTACTCAGCTTCCAGCACTTTGAGACGTTCAAAAAGCGCTTTTCGCAATTCCCCATCAACATCGAGATGATTTCGCGCTTCCGCACCGTCAAGGAGCAGAAGCAGATTGTCGAGAATGTGGAGCATGGCAAGGTCGACATTCTCATCGGGACGCATC
This sequence comes from Occallatibacter sp., assembly GCF_036502485.1. Lineage (GTDB taxonomy): Bacteria > Acidobacteriota > Terriglobia > Terriglobales > Acidobacteriaceae > Telmatobacter. Next base: position 28,605 of record NZ_DASXYM010000003.1, read on the forward strand.
GCCTGCTTTCCAAAGACATCAAGTTTCAGGATCTCGGCCTGCTGATCGTCGACGAAGAACAGCGCTTCGGCGTGCGCCACAAGGAGCGCCTCAAGCAGTTGCGCAAGGAGATAGACGTGCTCGCCATGAGCGCCACGCCCATCCCGCGCACGCTGCACATGTCGCTCGTCGGTTTGCGCGACATGAGCGTAATTGAAACGCCACCCAAGGACCGCATGGCGATTCAAACCGTTGTCGCCAAGTTCGACGAGAAGATCATCCGCTCCGCCATTGAGATGGAGCTGGAGCGCGGCGGCCAGGTCTACTTCGTCCACAACCGCGTGGAATCCATCTACGAGATCGCCTCGCGCATTCAGGAACTGGTGCCTTCCGCCCGCGTTGCCGTGGGCCACGGGCAGATGAGCGAAGGCGAGCTGGAGAAGGCCATCCTCGCCTTCATGCATCATGAATTCGATGTGCTGGTGGCCACCACCATCATCGAGAACGGCATCGACATACCCAACGCCAACACCATCGTCATCAACCGCGCTGACCGCCACGGCCTGAGCGAGCTCTACCAGCTTCGCGGCCGCGTGGGCCGCTCCAATCGCCGCGCTTACTCCTATCTGCTGATCCCGCAGGAGGGCGAGCTGAACGAGATTGCGCGCCGCCGCCTCGCGGCTCTCAAAGAGTTCAGCGATCTGGGCGCGGGCTTCAAAATCGCCGCGCTCGATCTCGAGCTTCGCGGGGCCGGCAACATGCTGGGAGGCGAGCAGAGCGGTCACATTGAAGCCATCGGCTTCGAGCTCTACACCTCCATGCTTGAACAGGCGGTGAAGGAAATGAAGGGCGAGGGCGCTGAAGAGAAGCCCGCGACGCAGCTCAACCTGGGTATTCCGCTGCGCATTGACGAGAGCTACATCGCGGAAGAAAACCAGCGCCTGCGCCTCTACAAGAAAGTGGCAGGTTCGCAGAGTGAGAAGGGCATCATGGAACTCCGCGCGGAGATGGAAGATCGCTACGGCCCGCTGCCGGACGCGACAGTGTACCTGCTGGAGGCCGCGTCGCTGCGCCTTGAGTGCGAGAGAATCGGCATCGCGCAGATCGATCGCAAGCGCGCCGAACTGCAGCTTCGCTTCGCGGAGAACGCCACCATCGACCCGCAGAACCTCATGCGTCTCGTTGCGAAGAACGCCAAGCGCGGCGCGCAGTTCACGCCACAGGGCGTGTTGAAGTTCCCCCTCGCGGCCCTGCGCCCCGACGACATTCTTCTTGAGATTCGCGAACTGATCACCAACCTGGCGCCTGCCCCGGTCAACGCCTGACAACCTGAGAGATGACGATGAAGACCACCCTTGCCGTACTTGTCATTGGAGCGTGTATGTCCTCGAACGCCGGCCTTGCCGCTGCCTCTTCCGAGCAGCAGAATTTTCAGAAGGTTTCTGACGAATACTTCGATCAGGTCTACTTCCCCTACGCCCCTACAGTGGGCACGCTCAGCGGCTACCACCAGTACGACACCCAACTCGAAGACCTCTCGCGCAAGAGCATTGAGGCCGAGATCGCGGCGCTCCAGGCATTCGAGAAGCGCGTTCAGGAGATCCCCGGCGCCGGGCTCGACGAGACCACCCGCGGCGACCGCGAGATCGTCCTCGGTAACATCCGCTCCACGCTGCTCTCGCTCGAGACTGTCCGCATGTGGGAGAAGAATCCCGATATCTATTCGGGCGGCATAAGCAACGCCGCATTCTCTCTGATGGAGCGCAAATTCGCCTCACCTGACGACCGCCTCCGCTCGCTCATCGCGCGCGAAAAGCAGATGCCATCGCGTTTCGAGGAGGCGCGCGCCAATCTCAAAAACCCGCCGCGCATTTACACCGAGATCGCCATCGAGCAGCTTCCCGGCATGGTGAGCTTCTTTGAGCATGACGTGCCGCTGGCCTTCGTTGACGCCAAAGATCCAGCCCTTCAGTCGGAGTTCAAGCAGACCAACGCGGCTGTGATCGCCGCGCTCAACAGCTATCTCGCGTGGCTCAAATCTGACCTGCTGCCAAAGTCGAACGGCGATTTCCGCATCGGCGCTGACACCTTCTCAAAGAAGCTTGCGTATGACGACATGGTCGACCTGCCGCTCGACAAGCTGCTGGAGATTGGCTGGGCCGACCTGCGCAAAAATCAGCAGCGCTTCAACGCCGTGGCGAAAGAACTGGATCCCGGCAAGGATCCGCGCCAGGTTCTGGAAATGCTCGGCGCCGATCATCCTGCGCCCGATCAGCTTCTCAACAGCTTTCGCGCGACCTTCAACAGCCTCATCGGCTTCATCCGCGATCACCACATCGTGACCATTCCCTCCAATGTGCGCCCCATTCTCGAAGAGACGCCGCCCTTCATGCGCGCCACCACCTTCGCCAGCATGGACACACCCGGCCCCTACGAGAACCACGCCACGGAGGCCTACTTCAACGTCACGCTGCCCGACGCGAAGATGAGCCCCGCCGAGGTCGAAGGCTACATGCACTCGTTCAACGTGGGCACCATCATCTCCACCGCCGTACATGAGGCTTACCCCGGCCACTACGTTCAGTTCCTGTGGGTTCCGCAGGCGCCCAGCCGCGTGCGCAAGCTGCTGGGCGCCAACACCAATGTGGAAGGTTGGGCTCACTACTGTGAGCAGATGATGCTGGACGCGGGCTATGGCCAACCCGGCACCGGCGCGAAGGATGATCGGGAGGCCAGGCTCCTCCGCCTCGGCCAGTTGCAGGATGCTCTTCTGCGCAACGCGCGCTTCATCGTCGGCATTGAGATGCACACAGGGAAGATGACCTACGATCAGGCCGTCGAGTTCTTCCAGAAGGAAGGCTACCAGTCAAAGGAGACCGGCATCGTCGAGGCGAAGCGCGGGACCGCGGATCCTACGTATCTTTATTACACGCTGGGCAAGCTCCAGATCATGAAGCTGCGCGAAGACCTGAAAGCAAAGCAGGGTGCCGCATTTTCACTTGAGCAATTTCACAATGAATTCCTGAAGCAGGGATTTCCGCCCATCAAGATTGTTCGTGAAGCGCTGCTTGGAGACCAATCGCCGACGCTCTGAACGCCAGGCAAAAGTGTGCATCTAAGAAACTGTGCTGCTCTGCAGCCCCGGGGATCCGCGCCCCCCCTGCGGGTCCCCGGCCCCTCATCTACCCGCTGCGCAGGGGCCGTCAGGTGCGCTTTTTCCACTTGATATTGCAGCCAATGGACGGCCGCTGATCCGCTGAAATGGCGCGGCCGGCGATCACCGCATCCATCGCCGCACGCAGATCTTCGCCGCTGACGGCGACGCCGTTGCCGGGCCTGCTGCGGTCGAACTGCCCGCGATACGCCAGCTTTAACTCGCCATCGAACAGGAAAAAATCCGGCGTGCATGCCGCCTTGTAAGCCCGCGCCACCGCTTGCGTCTCATCGTAGAGATAAGGAAAGCGGAACCCCAGCCGCTCGGCCTGGCGCTTCAGCCCTTCGGGGCCATCGTCGGGGTACATATCGACATCGTTGCTGCTAATCGCAACCATGCCGATTCTGCCGGCATAATTTTCGCCCAGCACCGCCAGCCCCTTCTCCACATGCTTGACATACGGGCAGTGCGCGCAGAGGAACATGACCAGCAGGCCCGCCTGTCCGCGGAAACTCTCCGGCCGCACCGTTTCTTCGCTCACCACATCGGGCAAAGAAAAGTCCGGCGCTGCGCTCCCCAGCTCCAGCATCATCGTGGATTCAGTAAGAGCCATCGACCCGCACCATAAGATGAACTACCGCGCGGTCGCAGTTGCAGTCGCAGTCGCGAACTTACGCACCATGGCCAGCAAAAGCTTGCGATCGCTGTCGTTGAGGTTCGCGGAGTAGCGCCGGATCTGGGACAGGAATTTGAGCTCGTCATCCGACAGCTTTTGCGGATTGAGATGGCGGCCCATCCCGTCCTCCGCGAAAAACTGCGAGATCGGCAGATCGAGCGCGAGCGCAATCTTCGAGAGCGTATCCAAAGAGGGCACAGTGTGACCGTTCTCCACGCGCGACAGATAGCATCTCAGGAGTCCGGTCTTCTTCTCAATGTCGCCCTGGGACAAACCACGCTGCAGGCGGTGCGCGCGAATCGTAGTGCCGATCTTGATCACGGAGATTCTTCCTGTTGACGGCTCCGGAACCGGGCAGCCGGACTGTGAGGTGTTGACACAAGAGTTAACATGGGGTACCGCCGAATGCAAGGGAAATGTTTGTACCTTACAGAGGTAGTAACGGGGCGGGCGGCCGCCGGGCGCTCCTGCGCCTGACCCCGCGCCGGCTAGAGTTTCTTAACCAGCCACGCCAGATGCTCAACGGGATTGTCGTTGTACGCGGAACACGGCACGAATCCCATATCCAGATAGAGCCGGTGCGCGGCCCCCATCGCCTCCGGAATCGTATCGAGATACACGGCTCCGCGTCCTGCGACGCGCGCCCGGTCGATCACTGCCCCGGTCAGCCTGCGGCCCAGGCCGGATCCGCGGCCCACGGGAGCAACCCACAGGCGCTTGAGCTCCCAGGCTTCCTCCGCCAGTGGTCCGGGCGCGGGACGCCATGCTACAAAGCCTGCCGGCTCATTGCCGAGCAGAGCAAGCAAGCATCCACCCGCCAGGTCCGTATAAATGTGCGGCAGGCCCGCAGCTTCCTCTTCGAGTGATCCAAAACAGAACCGTGCCGCCGCCGGATGGCTGACGACAAACCGCCCATAATCAAGCAAAAGTCTGCGCGCGGCAGCAATCTGGTCCGGCGAAGAGCCGGACGTGAGCTCCAGAATATGCGTGGAGGGGCTCTGAGTCTCTGCCATAGCAAAAGTGTACGGCGCGCGGAGGCGAATGCGTAAACCTTGAGCGCGGCCAGTCCGTCTGTGTGAGTACAGGGTCAGCAAACCGGAGGAATTCATGGGGCGGGCGGCACATGGGGCAATGGCGGCGTGGTTGTGTGTCGCAGCGGCGGCCTTCGCGCAAAATCCACCTCTCCCTCCCGCTGCCGTGCACACAACCGAATCCGCCGCTGCGGTCTCCGGCGGCAAACTGCACGGCGTGGTCAAGAGCGGCAGTGTTCCCTTGCCCGGCGTCACCGTCACGGCGCAGAACACGCTCAGCGGCAAGCGCTTCTCGACCGTGACAGACGTAACCGGCGCCTGGTCCATGAATCTTCCGCAAAACGGGCGCTACGTCGTCCGCACGCAATTCGCAGGCTTCGCGCAGGGCGCGGGAGAAGCGCTGCTGAATGCGCAGAATCACGACCAGGCCGTAAATCTGGACCTCATGCTCGCTTCACGCGCTGCCCAGCAGCAACAGCAGGAGGGTGCCCAAAGCGACCCGGCCGCGCAGGCCGTTCGCCAGATGGCTGCCAACGGGCCGCAGGCGCTCAGCCTGATGAACGCCATGACCGGCGCATCCCAGGCTGGCGACGTAACTGGCAACGGAACGGCTGCGGGCGCGGCCCTGCCGTCCATCGCAGGCAATGCTGACTTCGCCGGCGAGTCCGTCACGGTGAGCGGGCAGGCAGGACAGGTGAGCCCCCTGGCCGGCGTGGATATGGACCGGCTGCGCGACTCGATGGAAACCATGAGGTCGCAATTCGGCGGCGAAGGGGGAGGCGGACTGTTCGGCGGCGGGGCCGGTGGCGGCGGTTCGGGTGGTGGTGCCGGTGGCTTCGGCGGCGGCCCTGGAGGATTTGGCGGCTCTGGCGGCGGCCGTATGAACTTCATAAACTTCAAGCCTGGCCAGCCGCACGGCTCCGTTTACTGGACCGGATCGAACTCCGCGCTCAATGCCCAGCCGTTCAGCCTGCGCGGTCAGCAGCAGCAGCAGCCGGCGTCAGGCACCAATAATTTCGGGATCTCGTTCATGGGATCGCCGTATATTCCCGGCCTGACCAAGCCCAGCGGAAAGGACAACATCTTCCTCAACGTGACGGGCTCGCGCAATTCGAATCCTGTGGATCAGTACGCCACCGTTCCCACTGCAGCCGAACGCGCCGGCGACATACCGGGATTGAGCAGCCCCGTTACGCCTGTGCCTGAAGCCCAGGCTCTGCTGAATTACATCCCGCTGCCGAATCTGCCCGGCGAGACACAGAACTACCATCTGCTCACCACCCAGCAATCCAACTCGACGCGCGCCGGCGTGCGCTACATGCGCGGCATCGGCGCCAACGCAACGCCCTTCGGCATGGGCGGGCGCGGCAACCGCACCCAGACCCAGGGACTGCGGCAAAGCGTTAATTTCAATTACAACTGGGCGCACCTGGCCAGCGACAACGTCAACATCGAGCCCATCCTCGGCGGCAAAAACGCTACGGATTCCAACTCCGTGCAGGCCGGCTACACCCTGGGAAAAGGCAAGCTGACCAGCATCTTCAACGCCAGTTGGAACCGTAATGATGCCAGGATTCGCAACTACTTCACCAGTACCACCGACATCGCCACCCAGTTGGGAATCCTCGGCCCGGATGGGACAGCGCTCAATGCCAGCCCGCTGAACTGGGGCCTTCCGTCGGTCACCCTGTCCAGCTATTCCGGGATCTCGCAGGTGCAGCCCAGCCTCTCCGTGCAGCAAACCATCTCCCTCTCGGAGACACTGGCCTGGATTCACGGGAAGCATAACTTCCGCTTCGGTGGCGACTACCGGCGCGTCCATCGCGACATCCTGGGCGGAAGCAATGCCACCGGCACGTTTTACTTCACGGGCTATTACACCGGCTCGGCGCTGGGAGATTTCCTGCTCGGCCAGGCGCAGCAGACCTCCATCGCTGCCGCCGAGAGCAAAAGCTATCTGCGCGACAACGTATTCGACCTCTATGCGCAGGATGACTGGCGCGTCAAACCCGGCGTCACCCTGCTGCTCGGCGTCCGCTACGAACACTTCTCGCCTTACACGGAAAAGTACAACCGCCTGTCCATGGTGGACACGAATCCGGACTTTGGGTTCACAGATGTAGCGCAGGTGAACGCCGGCGAAGTCAGTGCCAACTACGGCGCGCTGCCGGATTCCCTTGTGCATCCTTACGGGCTGGCCCTCGCGCCACGCCTGGGCATAGCATGGCGCGTACCCAAAATGAAGCAGACCGTAGTACGCGCCGGATACGGCATGAATTACACGGTGAATGAATATGCGACTTTTGCGCAGTCCATGGCCTATCAACCGCCGTTTGCGAATGAGCAGACGAATAGTGCGACACAATCATGTCCCGATCCGGCAGTGGCGTGCTACACGCTGGCGAACGGATTCCCGGCGCCCGATGCGATCGGCAATTATGCGGTCGACCCGCATTACCGGCTGCCTTACGTGCAAGTGTGGAACGTGGACGTGCAGAAAACACTGCCGTGGGGAGTGGTGCTGAACGCCGGCTACAACGGCTCGAAGGGCTCGAACCTCGATGTGAAGATCGCGCCCTGGGCAACGCCGTCGAGTTCGCTTACCAATCCTGACCACGTGCCGTTTTATTTCGAAAAGTATGGCGCCTCTTCTCGCTTCAACGCCGGCACGCTGCGCGTCAACAAGCGGCTCTCGAGCGGGATCGCCGTTGGTGCGAACTATCAGTATTCGCACTCCATTGACGATGCCGGCTCGGTGGGCGGCACGGGCAGCGTGGTGGCCCAGAACTGGCAGGACATCGAGGCCGACATGGGCAACTCCGCCTTCGATGTGCGGCACAAAGTCAGCGGCAATTATCTCTACGAACTCCCCTTCGGCAAAGACAAGTTTTACTTCACCACAGGCAGGATGTCGCACGCGCTGGAGGGCTTTTCCATCGCCGGCGCCTTCACCTTCGCCACCGGTACGCCATTGACGCCCACACTGCAGGCCAGCCAGTCGGACGTGGGCCGCGCCGTCACCGGGACCGGCCGCCTTGACCGCGTGCCCGGCGCTTCGCTCACGCAAGGGGGAGGCTCCCTCAAGCAATGGTTCAACACCAGCGCCTTCACGCCCCCCGTGCCCGATGCCTATGGCAACTCCTTCGGCACCGCGTCCCGCAATCTCATTCCCGGCCCCGGCACGGTGCAGAACAACATGTCTCTCTCCAAAACCATGCAACTGGGCGAGACGCGCAGCATGGAGATTCGCGCTACCGCCAACAATGTCTTCAACACCGTGCAGTACACAGGCGTCGACACCACCTACGCCACCAGCCATGATGCCAACGTCGCCAACGGCTTCGGCCAGGTAACGTCCACCGGCTCGATGCGTTCGTTCCAGTTTGTAGCGAGATATCGGTTCTAACATCCAGCAGAATGGAGTAATCAGCCATCACGGCTTCTCCGGTTGCGGAGAAGCTCAAATGCAAAAGGCTTTGTAACAGGTCACGACTTCAGTCGTGCCGAAACGGTTCATTTGATGGTTGAGGGCTTTAGCCCCTGCAACCCAAGTAGCGGGCAAACAGATGAATGAGTTAGTTCGCAAAACTATGGCAGCGCTAGCGGCGACCACTTTCCTTGTGTCGTCTGCGGCCCGGCCTTTTGCGCAACAGCAGGATCAGAACAATCCGCCCGGCGGCTTCGTGATCCGCGCCAATGCCGAACTGGTGCTGACCAACGTGGTGGCGCGCGACGCCAAAACCGGCGAACTGCTGCGCGATCTCAAGCAGAGCGACTTCACCGTCTTCGAGAATGGTAAGAAGCAGGTAATTGCATCCTTTGATTTCCAGAGCGTCGACATGGCCGCTCCGCTGAAGGAGGCCACCGTAACCGGCCTGGCCGCGGGCGGCGTCGGCAACAAAGCCGTGGCCGTTGCAAAGCCGGAAGAGCTGCGCAATCACCGTCTGATTGTCTTCTTCTTCGACCTGACCAGCATGCAGCCCGAGGACCTGGACCGCAGCGTGGATGCCGCACGCGATTTCCTGAAAAAGAAAATGTCGCCTGCCGATCTCGTGGCGCTGGTCTCGCTTGGAGACACGCTCAAGGTGGATCAGGACTTCACCGCCGACAAAGACGCGCTGGCCGCGGAAGTCGGCATTTACAACGGCACGGAAGGACAGGGGTTCGCGCAGGGCGCAACCGCCAACTCCAACCAGGCGGAAGATACAACCGGCTACACGCCGGATGAGAGCGAATACAACGACATCAATACAGATCGCGAGTTGTTTGCCCTGCGAGCCATCGCGAAGTCGCTCGAGAAGATCCAGGAGAAAAAGTCGCTGCTGTATTTCTCCGGCGGCATCTCGCGCGACGGCATCGAGAACCAAGCATCCCTGCGCTCCGCCGTGAATGCCGCCGTCCGCGCCAACCTCGCCGTCTACAGCGTGGACACGCGCGGCCTGCAAGCCATCTCGCCCGCGGGCGACGCCTCCACCGGCAGCCTGCGCGGGCAAGGCGCATACAACGGCGGCGCCCTCTCCAACAACATGAACTCCAACTTCGCCTCGCAGGAAGTGATGGCGACCCTCAGCGCGGATACCGGCGGCAAGGCCTTCTTTGACTCCAATGACTTCGCGCCCGCTTTCGCGCAGGTGCAGAAAGACACATCGGCCTACTACGCCATCGGCTTCCACTCGTCCAATCCGGCGCGCGATGGAAAATATCGCAAGCTCACCATCAAGTTCAACCGGCCCGGCGTCAAGCTCGAATACCGCCAGGGCTATTACGCGCCCGCGGACTTCGCGCACTCCGGCAAGCAGGATCGCGAGCAGCAGTTAGAAGAGCAGTTAGCCAGCGACTTACCCGCGACCGATATGGCCGTCTATCTCGACGCCATGTACTTCCGCCTCGAGGAGAACCGCTTCTATGTGCCGGTGTCTCTGGTAGTGCCGGGGTCGCAGATTCCGTTTGTCAAAGGCGGCGACAAGGATAAGGCAACGCTCGACATAGTCGGCACCGTCATCGACGAAGTGAAGCGCCCCATCGGCCGCGCCCGCGAAACTGTGAAGCTCAATCTCGATCAGGCCCTCGGAGCGCGCCAGAAAAACATTCAGTACACCACCAGCTTCAATCTGCCCCCCGGCAAGTACCACCTCAAGTTCGTCGTGCGCGAGAACCAGACCGGCCGCATGGGCTCATTCGAAGCGGACATCACCCTGCCGGAGATGAAGAAGCAGCCTTCCGCCAAAAGACCAATCTGGCTCAGTTCCATCTTGCTGGCCAGCGCCCGCCAACCCTCCAAGCAGGACAGCCCCCTCGTGCGCAACGGCCAGGAATACGTTCCCAACATCAGCCACGTCTTCCGCCAGGATCAGCACTTGTATCTGCTCTACGAGGTGTACGGGCCCGCCAAGGAAAAGCTCGCCGACAATGCGCCCAAAGGAACCAAAGCCGGAGTGAGCGTGCTCAGCAGCCTGGAACTCCTGCAGGGCGCAGCTAAGGTCTATGAGACGCCCGTGGTAAAGGCCACGGCCGTGAATGTGCCCGGCCGCGACGCCGTGGCTCTCGAACTCGATGTCCCGCTGAATGGATTGAGGCCCGGCCAGTATATCTGCCAGCTCAACGTCATTGATGATGCCGGCGGAAGCTTTGCCTTCCCGCGTTTTGCTGTACTGGTCAAGGAGCCCGTTCAGGCCTCCGCGTCCGGTCCGGCCTCCGGCTCCGGTTCTGGTTCCAGCCGCTGATCGCGTGGGACGTTGACGAAGTTGTACGGGCAGTGCCGGCAACTATTCCCGCAGCACGAACCCCGCTTCAGGTGCCACGCCGGGGTGAACACAAGCAAGCCGTCTTCGATGTAGTAGTCTTCGGGGCTTAGCGGTTGCGAATCGGGCACAATGCTTCTATTGTCGCGGACTCGCCGGATTTGAGCCAGTCAGATCGAACCAACCAGGCTCGAACCGGCCCGATGTGAGCCAGCCGGCGGCTGCCCGGCATTCCCCGCAGGCCCGCGCGAAGCCAGCCCATAGAATAGCCGTATGACCTTAACGGCAACCGAGCGCGCGCGGCGTATCAAAATCATCATCTTTGACGTGGACGGCGTCCTCACCGACGGCACCATATGGCTGGTGCCGGGGCCCGGCGGCGCGGGTGCGACCTTTCAGGACCATCTCACACGGAAGAGCGGCGACATTGGATTCGGCGTAACCTCGGCCACCATGATGGAAGCCAAAGGCTACGCGGCGCACGATGGCGCCGGCATCTCCCTTGCGCGCATCGCCGGCCTCAAGTGCGGCGTGATCACCAAGCGCATCTCGGAGACCGTTGCCACGCGCATGCGCGATCTCAAGCTGGATTACGTCTACATGGGCCAGCCGTTCAAGATGAAGCCCATCCGCGAAATCATGGAAAAAGAAGGCCTCATCCTCGAAGAGATCGCCTACGTGGGGGACGACGTGATCGATCTTCCCGTGATGCGCCAGGTGGGCTTTGCCGTCGCCGTGGCGAACGCCCGCCAGCAGGTCAAGGCGGAAGCGCATTACGTCACCGAGCACGCCGGCGGCTACGGTGCGGGACGCGACGTCATCGACTTCATCCTCGACGCCAAGGGCGTCCTGAATGACTGCATTGAAAGCATGATCGATGAGTCGAATCCCATCTCGCCATCCATGGACATCGGCACTGGCGTGGAGCGCGCCTGAACTTCAGGTGGCATGCAGCAGGCTGACAATCAGCACCGCCAGCACAATGCAGCTCACCAACACGTAGAGCTTGTCGCGTTCCAGCGCGAACCCCACCACCGCGAACACCACGCGCGCCACCGGCGTTGCGATCAGAAGCAGCAGCCCCAGCTGAATCAGTCCGCGGCTGTCCATCCGCGCGGCCAGTTTCACAATTCCGCCCACAGTGCGCAGATCGGCTGACTCCTCAGTAAAGCTGCGGAAGCTGGTGTGATCGTTGAAGTGCTGCGCCAGGTAAATCAACGCGCCAATGGTCACCAGTCCCGCAGCCACCAGCACCCCGATGCGGAGCAGATTGCCCATCGTGATTTCAAGGCGGCGATCGTCCATCCGCGCTATACCTTCCCCGCCAGGCCATTGAGGATCATCTCCACCGCCATGGCAAACACCACGATGCCAAACACCAGCCGCAGCGTGCGCACGGGCGCGTGCACCAGCACTCTGCTGCCCAGGAAGGCGCCGGCCAGCACACCCAGCATCACCGGCATGGCCACTCGCGGATCAATGTACCCGCGGCTGAGGTAAACGCCGGCACTGGCCGCCGCGGTCACGCCGATCATGAAGTTGCTGGTGGTCGTGGAAACCTTGAAAGGAATGCGCATGGCCCGATCCATCGCAATCACCTTCACCGCGCCTGAGCCAATGCCGAGCAGCCCGGAGAGCACGCCCGCGCCAAACATCAGGCTGAAGCCGGCGGGCACGTTGCGCACGCCGTAATGGCAGAGCTTCCCCTTGTCAGGATAGTCGCCGCCCAAGCGTAGCCGCGCGCCCAGCGCGTCGGATTGAGTGGGCGGCCCCGCATGATGGGCCCCGAACAGCGACTGCCACGCCGACTGGATCAACACCAATCCAAAAATGATGGCGATCACGTGCGTACTGGTGAAGGCCGCAAGCCACGCTCCGGCAATGGCGCCGATGGTTGTGGCGACCTCAAGAAACATCCCGATCCGCACATTGGAGAAACCCTCGCGCACATAGGCCGCGGCTGCTCCCGAAGACGTCGCAATCACGGAAACCAGCGACGCGCCGATCGCGTACTTGATGTCCACCCCGAGCATAAGTGTGAGCGCGGGAACCACCACCACACCGCCGCCCAGCCCCGTCAGCGAGCCCAGAAAGCCGGCGATTAAGGAGATTGCCCAGACTGCAACGGTAAAGATGAGAACGGTCATGAAAGAGCAGCGGAGTGAGCGAAATCAGAGGAGCTGGCGAAAAAGTAAAAGAGCGAAAACAGCGAGTTAGCGCGCTCTCACTTCATTTTATGGTGCAGGAGCGGCGCACGCGGGGAATACGTGATTGACAAGCTCCTCGCGCAGTGTGATGCGCAGGTCAGTGTGCGGGTCCGGTTCGGTGTTGGAGATGGCATGAGTGCTATCCGCCGGTGTGCCCGTGTCTGTCGTATTCACCACAAGGATGCTGGCACAGTGGGCCGTGGAATCCAGCAGAAGTTCAGACGAGAAGCCGCCCTGGTCGCCATCGTGGTACACCAGGCGCCGCCCCGCCACCATCAGCGTGAAGAAGCCCAACCCCATCTGGGGCCGCGCTCCGTTCGGACCGGACGTGTAGGCCGTAGGAGCTTCGCCGGCCTGCATCGCCGGGATCACACCGGTCCACGCCTCTTCCAGAGAGCTTCGCTTCAGCACAACATCGTAGACCTTGTTCCCCGGTTCGCCGAGCAGGAAGCGCGCGTACCTCTCCATGTCGGTCATAGGAGCTTTGAGGCCGCTGTTCGAAGTCGTGATACCGGTGTCGAAGTTAAACGGCTGAGGTTCGAGTCTTGATCCGGCACGCAGATAACTCGCAGAAACATCAGCTTCCAGAAAATACGGCGCGCGGTCGAAGTAGCTCTGCGTCATGCCCAGCGGCATGAGGATATTTTTGGTGACATAAACCTCGAAGTCGTCGCCGCTCAGGCGCTCAATAATCTGCCCAAGAAACACGTAGCCCGGATTGGAATAGCTCCAGCGCGTGCCCGGCTTGAACGCCACATGCGTGTAGGGCATCATGGCAGCAACCTGTGACCACTTCGTCGGCTCGAACGGCTGCCAGCCGCAGTCGCTCGCCTCGTCGCAGTCCCAGGGCCACGTGGGGTTGCGAAATCCGGCGGTGTGGGTCAGCAGGTGGCGGATGGTGATGTCGTCAACAGAACCGAAAGCGTCGTGCACCTCTCGCAATTCGGGAACGTACCGGACCGCCGGATCGTCCAGCGAAAGCCGCCCCCGATCGCGAAGCTGAAGAATCGCGATGGCGGTGAGCGTCTTGGTGATCGAGGCCCAGTTGTAAGCCGTGGCTGCGTTAATCGCTTGATGCGTCTCGCCGCGCGCCTCTCCCTGAAAGTACTCGGTGGGCTTGCCGCTAGCATGAATGAGCGCCAACGCGCCGCCCACGATCCCGTGCTGCGTGAGCGTCGCATCAAATTTCCGGCCGAGTGCGTCGGGCTGGGCCTGGATCGACAAGGCGACAAGAACAGTGAGCATCAGCATCAAGAACGTGCGCAGCCGGAGCATGGTGCTGATGATACTAGGCGGATTGTAAAGGCATCCTCACGGCTCACGCGCCGCGTTCAGCTCCGCCCGGCCAGCCTCACGACGCCGCCCTGTGCTGCTGCCCGGCGAGAATGCGGAAATCGCCGGAATAAAGCACGAACCGCCGCCCGCGCAGGAAGCCCGCCAGGGTCATGCCCATTTCGCGCGCCAGTTTCACCGCGAGGCTCGAGGGCGCCGACACCGACGCCAGAACCGGGATCCCCGCAGCCAGCGACTTCTGCACGATCTCAAACCCGCCCCGCCCGCTCACCACCAGAATGTGTCGGGAAAGCGGGACCTGGTGGTTCAGCAGAGCCCAGCCCACAATCTTGTCCACCGCGTTGTGTCGGCCTATATCTTCCCGCAAAGCAAGCAGTTCGCCAAACTCATCGAACAGAGCCGCCGCGTGCAGGCCGCCGGTACGCTCAAATACCGCCTGCTGGTCGCGGACAATGTCCGGCAGGGTGCATAGAAGCTCGGGGTCCACGCGCATGCTGCGGTCCGGACGACGCAGGCCCCGGTGCCGGATCGAATCGATTGATGCCTTGCCGCAAACTCCGCAACTGGAGGAAGCAAAGAAGTTGCGACGCAAGTCGCGAGGATCGAAGGAGTTCTCGTCCAGCTCGGCTTCTACCAGATTGCTGCGGGCCCCGGGAAGCGTGGCAGGCGAACGCAGAGCGCCGATGTGGTCGAGCTCGTCCACCAGGCCCTCGGTAAGCAAAAATCCCGCAGCCAGTTCCAGGTCGTGGCCCGGCGTGCGCATGGTCACCGTCAGCGGCATTCCGTTGACGCGGATCTCCAGCGGTTCCTCGGCGGCAAGCGAGTCCTGAAGGCGCTGCGTCCGGCCTGCGTTCCACTCCTGAACCTGCGTAAACTCAACGCTGTGCTCCGGAGTTCGTGGAGTAACGGTACGGAGATTGCCGCTCGGGTTGGTTGGGCCGGCAGAAAGCGACGGTTCCTGGGGCAAGGAGCACCTCACCCTGTTTGATGCGATTCGCGGCGGTTGATTAGCATCGAACTCAACAACAGGTAACGGAAGTAAGCATCGTAAGAGGGATCGGGATGAAACTTCGCATTAAACGTGATTCGCTGCGGCTCCGCATTGGCCCCTCGGAGATGGAGCAACTGGTGGAGAGCGGCCGGATTGAGGAGACGGTTCATCTCGGCCTGGAAGACAGCGCGCGCCTGACATATTCCCTGGAGCACGCCGATGCAGAGGCCATCACCGTGCGCCATGAGGGCACTGCCCTCGCCGTCATTCTTCCCAGCAGCACGGCCCGGGCCTGGGCAGGGGGCGAGGATGTGGGCATCTACGGAAGCGTCGCGGTTTCGAGCGGGAGCCTGGACATCGCCGTTGAAAAGGACTGGGCCTGCCTCGACAAAAGCGACGGAGACAACGCCGACACCTTCCCGAATCCGCGGCTGGGAGCTGCCTGCTGAGCGCGGCGAGGCGTCGGTTCCTGCCTTCCAGCTCTTAGACCGTTACGACCTTCGGCTCCGCTGCCGGAGGGAGCAAAAGGGCGTCGATCTGCGAGCGATCCCAGCAACGGAAGATGCTCGCGAGGATGAGCCTGAAATCCGTGGCGAAGGTGGCACAAGCCATATACTCATCATCCAGCCGCTGCTTGAGGGGGCGCACAACCCTGCGGTAATAGCCGTCAACGTCGCGGTTCGGAATCGCGGACAAAGCGACTTCTTCGCACGCAAACAGGACGGTGGCGCGGCCGGTGAGGCCGGGCCGGCACGCCAGGTGTCCCGCGTGCAGGCGCGGAAGCTTGGGGCGGGGGCCCACCAGGCTCATCTCGCCGCGCAGCACGTTGATCAGCTGCGGCAGTTCATCCAGCTTTGACCGGCGAAGAAAGGGGCCAACGGGCGTGAAGGTCTGGTTGGCCGCCGTGGTGAGGGAGGGTCGGCAAACCGCCCCGTCCTGAACCGGCATGGTGCGGAACTTGTAGATGGTAAACGGCCGGCAACCGCGGCCGACCCGCTGCTGTCGAAACAGGACGGGGCCCCGGGACGTCAGACGTACCGCCACGGCTGCCATGGCGAACAAGACCAGCAAAACCGGAAGAGAAAAGAACACGCAAGCCACGTCGAAACATCGCTTGGCGGGTGACTGTGCCCACCGGCTGAGATGCCGTTCTCTGCCTGCAGCGCTACCAAAGGAATGAAGAAAAGAAATCGAAAACCCAGAGCCCAAGGTGTCCCCCAAGGTAAGAGCCTGGAAAGGCCCAAGTCCTGCTCGTTTTAGAGCAGGATGAATGCAACGAACAAGTTCGCCAGGTGAACGTTTTCTAACAGTGCAGCGGGCCACGGGAATGTGACCGCAGGCACAGGGCAGTGTTCAAAAATCGGACACTAAAGGCCCGTTTCGAGGAAAAATCAGCCCTTATGGCCCGAGCGGGACACCGTATCGCGGCCATGCAAAGAGCCTGCAAGCTCCCCGCTCAGTTGAGGTCGAGCAGGATGGGTGTGTGATCCGAAGGCTTCTCTTCCGTGCGGGGTTCACGGTCAATGACGCACGATTGCGCCCGCGCCACCAGCGAGGGCGATAGCAGAAAATGATCGATGCGGATGCCCCGGTTCGTCTCGAACGCGCGGCGGAAGTAATCCCAGTAGGTGAACTGGTCGCGCTCCTCGGGATGAAAGTGGCGAAACGCGTCGGTGTAGCCCATCGCAAGCCAATCCCGGTAGCGCTGGCGAGGCTCCGGCTGAAACAGTGCGTCCTTCATCCAGGAGGATGGCTTGTGGCAGTCGATATCCTCCGGGATGACGTTGAAATCTCCGCCAATCAGCGTTGGGATGCCGTCCGCCAGCCAGTGGTGCAGCTCGATGAAGAACCGGTCCATCCACGCCAGCTTGTAGAGGAACTTGTCGCTGCCCGGCGGGTTGCCGTTGGGGCTGTAGATGTTCGCAATCCGCAGGCCGCCGATGCGCGTCTCGAGAAACCGCGCGTGGCTGTCTTCCGCGTCCCCCGGGAGCGTGGTGCAGGCAACTTCAATCGGCGTGCGCGACAGGATGGCGACGCCGTTGTAAGTCTTCTGCGTCACCGCGGCGCTGTGATACCCCAGCGGTTCGAAAATCTCCGCCGGGAACACTTCGCCCTTGAGCTCCTGCATCAGCAGCACGTCAGGCGACTGGCGCGCCAGGAACCGCTTCACGTGCTCGATGCGGGCGCGGATGGAGTTGACGTTCCAGCTTGCGATTTTCAATGCGCCTTATCCCTGTCTTGTGCTTAATCGGGCCACCGTCGCTGAATCTTCTCGCCCAGAATGCGCAGCAGTTCCTGCGGATTATGGCTGTCGACACAGCAGTCCACCGGCTCCGTTCCAGAATAGCCATACGGGGTGGCAACAATGATGGGCAGCCCGGGATCGATCTTCCTGGTTTCCGCGATCAGTTCGGGATGGTCAGTCAGGATGGACTGGTGAATCAGGATGACGTCGACTTTGGGGAACCGGCGCAGCAGGCTGAACCCGTCCGTCGGATTGTAGGCAGTGATCACGTTGTGTTTTGCGGTTTCAGCCACGAGCTTGCGCGCAGAAATCCCCTCAGGCTGTTCTTCTTCGATCATCAGGATCACAAGAGATTTCAAGATTTGCCTCTGGATGAGAGATGCATGGAGACTTCCCCATGCCTCTTCCCCTGCCCGTTTATTCAGGACAAACCGACAGAATGGCGCGCAGCATGTGTTCTTCGCCGGGTGCAAGGGACACGGCGGCGCCCTGTATATTGCTGGCCTCCACGCAAAGCATCTGCTGCCACTCTCCATCGCCGAGGTCCGCCATCGCGGCCGCGCCGCTCTGCCACGGGTTCCACACGATCGTGTTCAACGAGTGGAGCTTCTCCGTACGCAGCCGCCGCTTCAGAACAGGGTCCAGAATCTCCGCCGGAGACTGGGTATCCATATAAGCGCTATCTGTCGGGCCGCCGACATTCAGAATCCCTTCCTGGCGACGGGCTTTGTTGCCGTCGGTGTTGTCGAGATACGTCACATCGTTTAGTCCGTGCACGCTGGCCTGGCGAACGTCGCCCACGCGGAAATACGTGTGCAGCGCCTCTTCAAAGCGAAGCGGCGTGGCTCCGCCGTTTATGACGGTAAGCTCCAGGCAAAGCGAGGCGCCGATGCGCAGACGGAGCGCCACAAGAAATTCGTGCCGCCAGAGTGCTCGTGTCGTGTCATCGCTGGACGTGATGCAGACCAGCGTTACCGTCCCGTCCTCTTCCACATGCAGCGAGTCCAGGCCCCACTCGCGGGTGCGGACAAACCCGTGCTTGGGAGCCTTGGGATCGCCGGCCTTCTCACGAAACCACGGAAAGCACACCGGAATACCGCCGCGGATGGCGTGGCCCACTTTCCAGCGAGACTGCTCGCTGACAAACAGAACCTCTTCGCGGCCGGCAGGGCGCCAGCTGAGAACCTGCGCGCCATACAGCGACACTTCCGCAGCGGCGGCCGGCGAGGTGATGCGAACCGTAGGGAAGCCGCCCCTGCCGGACACGACTTGCGCTATGCCGGCAATTCCAAACCGCCGGTCAAGAGACTCAATGTGCGACACCGTTTCCATATCTGAAGCGGATTCTACTGGATCGCATCGCTGCACCGTCAGGACAACGATGCGCTTAACAACGGGCATCCCATTGCCTGGCGGCAGAGAAGCATTTTTCTGTCCGCTGAATCTGCTTCCCCACTTTGTCACTTTGTAACTCTGTCACTGCGTCTCCCGAGGTATCCGTGAATCTGCTCGTGAAACCGCCCATTCTGCCCATGCTCGCCAAACGCGTCGACGCCATTCCCGCCACCGGCGAATGGGTCTTCGAGCCCAAGTGGGATGGCTTCCGCGCGCTGGTGTTTCGCGACCCCGACGGCCATCCTGGCGAAGTGCTTCTCCAGAGCCGCGACAAAAAGCCCCTCAATCGCTATTTCCCTGAACTGATCGAGCCGGTACGCGAGCAACTCCCCCCCGGCTGCGTGCTCGATGGCGAAATCGTGATTGCCCGCGAAGGCCGCCTGGATTTCGACGCGCTGCAATTGCGCATTCATCCCGCCGCCTCAAGAGTGAAGCTGCTGGCGCGTGAGACACCGGCTTCCATCGTCTTCTTCGACTTGCTGGCCGTGGGCAAGCGCGACCTGCGCCAAACTCCCTTTTCCGACCGCCGCGCCGAGTTGGAGAAGCTCCTGAAATCCGTCAAAACTCCGCTGCACCTCACCCCCGCCACCCGCGACCGCCATGTGGCCGAGGATTGGTTCCGGCGCTTTGAAGGCGCAGGATTCGACGGCGTCGTTGCCAAATCCGTCCGCGATGGCTATCAGCCGGACAAACGCGTCATGCTGAAGGTCAAGCACGAGCGCGACTGCGACTGCGTGGTGGCGGGTTTCCGCTGGTACAAGGACGCGGAAGGACAAGCCATCGGATCGCTGCTCCTCGGGCTCTATGACAATGCGGGCGTGCTGCAGCACGTCGGCGTCTGCGCCAGCTTCACCGCGGAGAAACGCCGCGAACTCGTCAAGCTTCTCGATCCCTATCGCAAAAATGCCATGGCCGACCATCCCTGGAAACATTGGGGCGGCCCCTCCGCCGGCGCCGCACAGCGCATGCCCGGTGCCCAGAGCCGCTGGAGCCATGGCAAGGACCTTAGTTGGGAGCCGCTGCGCCCCGACCTCGTCGTCGAGGTCAGCTACGAACACATGCAGTCCGGACGCTTCCGGCACATGGCCCACTTCCGGCGTTGGCGCCCCGATCGCCGCCCCGAGACTTGCACCTATGCGCAACTCGAAGTGGTGGCCCCGGAGGAATTGGCGGCGATGTTCGCAGAGGACCTCCGCCGGACCGCCGAAATACCGGCACCTAAACCGGCCGCCCGTTCCCGCCGCCGCAAAACCGCAGCCTGACTCTCCTCACAGCCCCCGCGGTCCGTCGCAGAGTTCCCTCATCACAGAAACAGAAATGGCTCCGGAGCATCTCGCCCCGGAGCCTTTCGCTGCTGACCACTCTGCCTGATCGCTCGGTCAGAACCGCACTCCGAACGTGACCGGAATCAGCTTCGTGCCTTCGCCAATCGTTGACGGATTCAGCCCGTTCGCAGACTGGTTCAGGATCGCGGGAGAAAGCACATCCAGATAACGCGCTTCGGCGAATAACGCCATCTTGCCGTCCCCGTATGCGCCTCCAAAGCGATGGCTAACGCCGCCGCCCACGCTCCAGCCAGCCTGATTCGATGAAAAATGGCCCACCGTCGAGGGCACATAGTCGACCCCGCAGTAGCCGTAATAGTAGTCACAAAACTGCTGCGGATACAGCACCTGGAAATTCGTGACCTTGCGGTAAAAGCCGCCTCCGCCCGTCACGTAAACACTGGTGTTATGGTGCGGCAGCAGGTTTACCACCGGGTTGAGCGTCAGCGACCAGAGGTGTACGTTTCCGCCGTCCACCCCAGCCTGCGACGCGATGCTGCTGGGAAGCCCGTCGTCAATGAACTGGTACTCGGCAAGCAGGCTCAGCATCTGGTTCAGATGCAGGCCGCCGCCCGCGTTCACCTGGTAGCCAGTGTTGATGTAGGGGCTGGTTTCGCTGCTGGGCAGGTTGAATCCACCGCCGAATTCCATCGCCAGCTTGCCCTTCCAGCCGGAACTGCGCGTTTTATTGTCATATTGGCCGCCGCCCCCGGCAGGACTTGCCGACGGCGATCCGGCATACGCGGTGCCCTCCGCATCGCTGGCCGTGAAGTTGTAATCGGTGGAACTCGACTCGTTCGAAGAAACCGCGGCTGCGTGGAACGACTCGGGGGATGCCGAAACCTGCGCGCCGGCAACTCCGGCTGAAAACAGGGCAACGGCTCCCGCCAGCGCCACGCGGCTTGAAAAGGACAACCACGAAACAGATGACATGACTCGACCTCTTAAGTAAATGTACGCATGCTGCCCGTGAGTCCCTGACAAGAGCTCAACGACAGCCTTCCAGCAGGCGGAGACAGAAACAGGCGCCCCCGCGCGCTAACACCTTAGACACGATTCCGCCCTTGGGGTTGTGCCGTTTGGCCGCCAAAATCTGCTCTTATCGTGAGAGCACGCTTGAAGTTCCGCATCACGGCACGCCCGCGCCACCTGCCGCCTGGTCCCTCAACCATCGCAACCGGTGTTAACCCGCATCTCATTCCCCAAAGGGCTCTTCCTTGCCCGGATTGGGGGCCTCTGTGTCTGAGCAATCCAATGATCCAAGCGCCGAAAGCCTGCGCGTTCTGGTGGTGGACGACGATATCCGTGTAGCCGACAGCATGGCCAGCATTCTTTCCGCCGGCGGCCACGAGGCCACTCCGGCCTACAGCGCTGAAGCCGCCATCAAGATGGCCGCCCGCATCACTCCGCACGCCGTGATCTCCGACGTCGTCATGGGGCCCGTCAGCGGCATCGAACTCGCCAACCACATGCGCGAGCATTTCCCCAACTGCAAGGTGCTGCTGATCTCCGGCCACGCTTCGGCCAACGACTTCGGTCAGACACTGGCGGCGCGCTCCTCCGGCCTGCAGTTCGCTCCCAAGCCCGTAGCGCCACACCGCATCCTTGAGTTCGTGGCCTCCTGCCGCACCCCGCGGCCCGGCATGGAACCCGCCGCCGGATCGTAAACGCTCCAGCGCTGATCGATTCCGCCACGGCGGGCGTTGCCTTTCTTTCTGTCATTCCCCAGGGGAATCTGCTGTTGTTGCGCTCGCCATCGTGTGCGTCGAAACGCGGGGCGCGCCGTTGACCCTGCCCCATCCTCGTCGGCTACGATGACTACGTCATGGAAAAGCCCTACGTACCCAATCCCTCCCGCCACGACAACGCCCCCTTCCGCCGCTGCGGCCGCTCCGGCATCGTGCTGCCGCCCATCTCTCTGGGCCTCTGGCAAAACTTCGGCGGCGCCGACGTGTTCGAGACCGGCCGCGCCATGGTTCGCCGCGCCTTCGATCGCGGCGTCACCCACTTCGACCTCGCCAACAACTACGGCCCTCCTTACGGCTCCGCCGAAGAAAACTTCGGCGTGATTCTCCGCAAGGACTTCCACAATCTGCGCAACGAGCTGATCATCTCCACCAAGGCCGGCTGGGACATGTGGCCCGGCCCCTATGGCATCGGCGCCTCGCGCAAACATCTGCTCGCCTCGCTCGACGACAGCCTCAAGCGCATGGGCCTCGACTACGTCGACATCTTCTACGCCCACCGCCCCTGGGCCGACACGCCCCTCGAAGAGACCATGGGCGCCCTCGCCACCGCCGTTCACCAGGGCAAGGCGCTCTACGTCGGCATCTCCTCTTACAGCCCCGAACGCACCCGCCAGGCGCATGACCTCCTCAGGAGCATGGGCGTGCCCCTGCTCATCCACCAGCCTTCCTACTCCATGCTGAACCGCTGGATTGAGCGTGGCCTCCTCGATACCCTCGAAGAACTAGGCGCGGGCTGCATCGGCTTCTCTCCGCTCGCCCAGGGCATGCTCACCACCAAATATCTGAACGGCGTCCCTGCGGAGTCGCGCGCCGCCACGGGAAATTCATCGCTGCTCAAGGAGTTCCTCAACGAGAAAAACATCGCCCACGTCCGCAAGCTCAATGAGATCGCGCAAAAGCGCGGCCAGTCGCTGGCCCAGATGGCCATTGCCTGGGTGCTGCGCGACAAACGCGTGACCTCGGCCCTGATCGGCGCGCGCAACGTGGAGCAGCTCGACAACTCCCTCGACGCCCTCAACAAACTCGAGTTCTCACCCGAGGAGCTCACCGAGATCGAACAGCACGCCGTCGACGTAGGCATCGACCTGTGGCGCTCCGCCCGCATGAACATGTCGTAGGTGCTTCCTGCCGCATACCGGGTGCCCCGTCCAAGTTCTGCTTGGGCGGGATCTCATGGAAGCTCCACCAGCCACCCGTGTCCCACCCTGTCGCCTTCTTTCTAGCGACAGGGTGGGAAACCACGAACCCCGCTTCCGGGTCGAATCGATAGGAACACAGGGCCGCCACCCGCGCCGCGGCCCCACTCCCGCTCCTATTCCGACGGATAATCGTCGTCCTCTTCCTCCGCCTGAGCCTTCGCCATCTTCGTCCCAGGCGCAGCTTCTTTCTCCTTCGCCGGCGCACCCGCCTCTACCGGCAGATCGGGATGGTCGTAGGAATACAGCTCATTGAACAGGTACTTGTACGTCGCATGCGACTGCCCGCGGAACTGCGGCTTGAATCCGTACAGCACAATCCTGCCGCGCCCGTACGCCATCTCCACCGCCGCCGCCTTGCCCTCGATCGCCTCAGGATGCAGCAGCAGCCCGCTCTCCAGTGGATTGGTCTGCTTCGAGTAGCGCGCCAGCACCGCGCCGTGGAACCCCGGCAGCGGCTGGAACACCGGCCCCGCCTGGAACATCACCACAGCAGAATCGGACGCACCGTAATTGGTCGGCAGATCCGCATGCTCCGTTTCCACACGCAGCAGCGCTCCGGAGCAGAAGAACTTCTCGCTCTTCGCCCCCTTCACCACGTTCTCCACCGGCAGGCTCAGCAGCGGAATCAGCGCATCCGCCGCCTTGTTCAGCGCCACCAGCGTCCCGCCTGCCCGCACAAACTCGCGCAGATTGTTGAGCCCATCCTGCCCAATGCCGCCGGCATACTGCCCCGGCACCACGCCCACGCCGTACCCGTCCATCAACTGCCGAGACGACATATCCGGCACCACGATCACGTCATATCGGCTGCGCAGATCGGCTGAGCGCACATCTGCGTTGTAGAGGCTCACCGGCTCGAACCCGTAGTTCTCCAGGATCCAGCGCGTCCAGCCTTCGTCGATTGATGGCGCCCACGGCCGATAGAGCCCGATCTTGGCCTTCTTGATCGGCACCGTATGCGCAGGCGCCGCCACAGCAACAGCCGCCGAGGCATACTTCTTCGCGATCCCGTCGAGCCGGTCGCGTGCAATGCCGCTGATGAGGAACGCGCCCCTCTCCGCGCCGTTTGCCGTCTTCACCGTGTCCTCGGCGAGTGACACCGTCGCGCCTTCCTTCAGCGCCGCGTTCACCACCTCGAACGACGCATTGGTGTGATGGCTCAGCGCCAGCACCGCCCCCGCGCCCTGGATGGCCGCAACCGGCGCCTCCGCCTTGTCCACCTTCGTCAGCAGCCCGCGCTGATCGGCGCCCAGCGGATCGGTCACAGCATCCACATGCACGCCCATCTGCAGCGGCAGCGTCCAGCCGGTCACGTCATAAGGCAGATCGACAGCCTTCGATGTGCCCGCCTCGATCGCGTCAGGATACTTCTGCCGCTCGAACAGCTCCTTGGCCATCTCCGAGTAGGCCTGGTCCATGGGAATCACCCACGAGCCCGCCGGATAACTCACCCCGTTCGCCTTGAACCCCTCTTTGCTCGCGTAAACATCCAGGCCGTTGTCGATCATCTTCTGCGCCAGCAGCGCGGCCTCCGGCGTGTCCGTCTGCTTGTCGCTGATCACGTACGCAAACGGCGGCTCTTTCTTGAAGTGCTCGATGGTGTCGCGCGCAGCCTGGTAGCGGTTGTAGAGCAGCGTCTCGCGATTCTTCGCCGCCAGGTCCAGCACTGACATCGAACCGCCCACCATGTAGTCCACCGCGTCGCGCAGATGCCACCAGCCGCCCTGCCACGGCGTGCTGTACATCGTCAACGCGCGCAGATCCTGATACTGCTTGGGGAAATCGCTCACCGTGTAGAAGTGCGGTGTGGCGTACTCGTAAAGCGCCGTCTCCGTGAAGAACGAAATTTCATTGCGGAACACGTGCGCCCAGTCCGTGAAGCCCGCATACCAGTTGTCGAACCGCGACTCGGAGATGGCGCCCGGCATCTTGTGCGCATCAAGATAAGCCGCCATGTTGGTGCCAATCACGTTCAGCCAGCTCCGCACATACGGGCTGATGTTCGACGAGATGGGGTCGGAGAACGGCGGAATCCAGATGCGCGCGGGAAACGGCGCAGTCTGATGCTGGCAGTAGAAGATGACAGGGTTGTACTCGAGCTGCGTCTTCGTGACCACCTGCTCTTCTTTCATATTGAGCATGTAGCCGTCGCGATTATTGTCGTGCCCCACATACTCCTGATAGAGCTGCGGCACCGGGCTCACTTCGTACTGCGAGCCCACGTTCTGCCGGTACCAGTGCACCACAATGTCCTGTCCGTCGGGATTGAGCGTGGGCCACAGCACCAGCACCACGTTGTCGAGAATGGAGTCAATCTCCGGATCGTTCTTCGCCGAAAGCAGCTTGTACGCCAGCATCATCGTGTGCTGCGGCCCGGCAACTTCGCTCGCATGCAAGCCCCCGTCGATGTGCACGATCACCTTATTGGAGCGGGCCAGTTCGCGGGCGCTGTCGTCATTGAGACCGGTGCCCCGCGCCAGGCGCCCTGCCACCTGCTTGGTCTCGTCCAGCTTCGCAATGTTGGCAGGCGAGGAGATAACCGCAATCTCAACGTTGCGGCCCTGCGTGGTCTTGCCCACGGTGAACATCTTCATGCGATCGGGCGCGGCATCGGCCAGCGCATGAAAGTAGCGGACCGTGTCCTCGTAGTCAGCCAGGTAGAAATCATCTCCCGGCGTATGCCCCAGCACCGAAGCCGGCGTAGGCACCTGCGCCGCACCAGGGCGCGGCATGAACAAGGAAAGACAAGCAGCGACACAGCACAGCCGAGCGGCAAGCTTCAACAACATGAATTCTCCTTAGGGAATGGGAGCAACTTTCGGGTGAGTCCAAGGGTAACGCACCGCGGATAAGCTTTGTATCAGGATAGTTCGTCGTCTGTGGGGCGGTCGTCAGCGGACGGGGGGATCTGCATCGAAGGACGTCATCGCACCCGATCCTACAGCTCTTGCACTGATCACTGACCACTAATCACTAATCACTAATCACTGCTTCTCCATCACATCCCGCAGCGCAAAGCTAGTCTCCAGCCGCACCACGCCCGGCAGGCGCGACAGCTCATTCTGGTGGAGCCGCCCGTAGTCATCAATATCCGCCACGCGCGCCACGAGCATGTAATCGTACTGCCCGGCCATCAGGTGGCAGCTCACAATCCCCCGCGTGTGCCGCACCGCCCCTTCAAACGCAGCCAGCACTGGCGCCGACTGGCGCTCCAGCGTTACCCGCACAAAGACCGTCATGTGCTTGCCCAGCAGCCGGTCATTGATCAGCGCGCGATACCCCCGGATGGCTCCCACCGCCTCCAGCGCCTGAATGCGCCGCGAAGCAGCCGACGCGGAGAGCCCCACCGCCTCGCCTACCTCATAATTGGTGGCACGGCCGTTGCGCTCCAGGTAGTGCAAAATGGCGGCATCCAGGTCGTCCATACCCGTCGCGAGCGGCGCCGCAACCATTTCGTGCACCGGCGGGTGCGTCTCGTCACGTTTCGTTCCCATACTGCAGTTCTACTACGAACTTTGCACACATCAAACTACATTCGCGCAGTAGTATGCAGGGGTCATGCGAAAATGCGGCGCCTGCAAATACGCGCCCACCGGCACCATCCGTTCCCGCGGCATCCAATCGCAGTTTGAGGAGCAGAACATGATCATTGGCGTTCCCAGAGAGATCAAGGACCACGAAGCACGCGTTGGCGTGACCCCCGCGGGCGTGAAAGCGCTCACCGATGCCGGCCACAAGGTGCTCGTCGAAACCAATGCCGGCGCGCTCTCCAGCTTCCCGGACGACGAGTATCAGAACGCCGGAGCGGAAATCGTCGGCGATGCCGGCTACTGCTGGGGCAAATCCGACATGGTCGTCAAGGTCAAGGAGCCGGTCGAAAAGGAGTATCCCTACTTCCGCGACGGCCTGGTGCTCTTCACTTACCTGCACCTCGCGCCCATTCCCGATCTCACCAACAAACTGCTCGACGCAAAGGTCACCGGCATCGCCTATGAAACCGTGCGCGACCGCCAGAACACCCTCCCCCTGCTCACTCCCATGAGCGAAGTCGCCGGCCGCATGAGCGTCCAGGTCGGCGCCAGCTATCTCGAAAAAGAAAAGGGCGGCCGCGGCATCCTTCTCGGCGGCGTCCCCGGCGTTCCTCCTGCGCATGTCACCGTCATCGGCGGCGGCGTGGTGGGAACCAACGCAGCGCGCATCGCGCTTGGCTTCGGCGCCAAGGTCACACTCATCGACCTCAACCTGAACCGCCTGCGCGAAATCGACGACATCTTCAACGGCCGCGTGTACACCCTTGCTTCAAACAGCTACAACATCGCGCACGCCACCCGCGAGGCTGACCTGGTCATCGGCGGCGTGCTCATTCCCGGCGCCACCGCTCCCAAGATCGTGACCCGTGAGATGGTCTCGCACATGAAGAAGGGTGCCGTGATCGTCGATGTGGCCATCGACCAGGGCGGCTGCGTGGAGACCGCGAAGCCCACGTCGCACTCCAATCCCAGCTACACCGTCGACGGTGTAGTGCATTACTGCGTCACCAATATGCCCGGCGCCGTGCCGCACACTTCGACGCTGGCGCTCACCAACGCGACCTTCCCTTACCTGATGCGCATTGCCAGCCTGGGCGCGAAGGAAGCGCTGCGCAGGGATGCGGGCCTCGCCGAAGGGCTGAATACCTGGGGCGGCAAGCTCACCTACAAGGGCGTCGCCGAAAGCCAGCAGCGCGAATACACTGCACCCGCCTCCGTCCTCGGCTAACCCCACGCTCTCACACGCCCCGCCCCACGGCGGGGCGGCGCAGCTGTTGCCCGTTCCCTATTCCCTGCCTTCTATAATCGCGGCATGCCTGAGAAGCCGAATTCACGGCTGCGACTGATCGTACTGTTCGCCATCGGCGCCATCCTGGTGGCCGCCGCCTTCGGCGCAATGCAGGCATTCAACACCTCCCACATCACGTTCCTCAATCCCGACACGTCGGGCGAGACCCTCGCCTTCTTCGGGCTCACCGTCGTTCTCTTCCTCCTGCTTATCGCCCTGCTCATGCTGCTGCTCAGGAACCTCCTGAAGCTCTCGGCTGACGGCAGCAGCAATGCGCTGGGTGCGCGGCTGCGCACCCGCATGGTGCTGGGGGCGGCGCTCATTGCAGTCACCCCCGCAACCTTCATGTTCCTGTTCAGCTTTTTCCTGATGAACCGGACCATCGATCGCTGGTTCTCTCCCAACACGTCTGAGCTTCGCGAAGATTCCATTCGCGTGGTGCGGGAGCTGGCAGAATACGTCAGTGGCAACGCGGAAACTGAAGCCGCATCCATCGCCGGAAGCGGCGCGCCTGATCACGACTCCGCCGGTTTGCAGACGTTGCTGAACGCGCATCGAATGACCCTGCAGGGCGGATTCGTCGTCATCTACGCGAAGAACCACAACGTCCTCCGCACATTCGACGCACCGTCTGACACCACTCCCGCCAGCATCGTGCCGTGGCTGGTTGACCAGAATGACGACGGCACCCAAAGAGCCAGCCCCGTGGCGCTCCAGGGCTCGCTTTATGCGCATCTGCTGGCGGCCGCCCAGAGCAGCCGCAAGCCCCTCCTGCACATCGGCCAGAAAGACTACGCGCTCGGCGTGAGCACCAGTCCTGCCGGCAACGTGGCCGTAGCTGCGCTGCCCATGCCGCAAGGCCTCAGCCAAACCACCGGCCGCATTCGCACGGGAGCCACCTCTTACTGGCAGCTGTTCCGCATGCGCAACCAGATCCGTTCCAATTTCTTTCTGCTGCTGCTCGTGGTCACGGTGTTCGTGTTCTTCTCCGGTGTGTGGCTGGCGCTGTTTTTGTCCAAGCAGATCACGCGCCCCGTTGCGGCGCTGGCTGACGCTATGAACGCCATCGCGGCGGGCAGTTATGAACAGCGCGTGGAGCTGCTCACCACCGGTGAAATGGCTGAACTGGTGCGATCGTTCAATCACATGGCCGCCGATCTCGAAACCAGCCGCCAGCGTGCCGCCAGTTCTTCCGCCCAGCTGACCCGCGTCAACCAGGCTTTGGAACAACGCCGGCGCGAGCTTGAAATCATTCTTGAGACGATTCCCAGCGGCGTCGTCACGCTCGACAACTCCGGCATCGTGCTGCAGGCCAACCGCGCCTTCGGCACGCTGGCTGGCGAGCGCCAGGACTCCGACCTGCGCGGCGAGCGCATCGAGTCCCTCCTCCCGCAGGAGTGCATCGACGAAATCACCTCGGTCATTCGACGCGGACAGCGCATGGGATCGGCATCCACTGAGTTGGAAGCGCACGTTGCCGGCCGGTCCATGCATCTTGCCGTCACCAGCGCCCGGCTCGACCTGGCGCCCGGCAAGCGCGGAGCAGTGCTGGTCGTGGAAGACACCAGCGAGCTGCTGCGCGCCCAGCGGCAGATGGCCTGGAAGGAAGTGGCGCAGCGCGTGGCCCATGAAATCAAGAACCCGCTCACGCCCATCGCGCTCTCCGCCGAACGCATTACGCGCCATCTCGATCGTGCGCACCCTGACTCGCCGTCCATCATCCGCAAATGCAGTGAGGTCATCCTGGGCAGCGTGGGCTCGCTGCGCACGCTGGTGGACCAGTTCTCCGCGCTGGCGCAGTTCCCGGCGCCCCGCCCCCGCCCCTGCGATCTGAACAAGGTGGCCAATGAGGCCCTGGCGCTCTTCGCGGGCCGCCTGGACGGCATCACGGTGACACGCGATCTGGCGCCCGATCTCCCTCCCGTCCGCGCCGATCACGACGCCATTCGCCGCGCCCTCGCCAACCTCATCGATAACGCCGCCGAAGCCATGCAGGGCAGCCTCTTGCGCGAACTCTGCGTGACCACCGCCGTGAGTGAAGACGCCGGCGCCGTCGAGATTACAGTCTCCGACACGGGCCACGGCATCACCGACGACATTCGCGAGCGCCTGTTCCTGCCGTTCTACTCCACCAAACACCGCGGCACCGGCCTGGGACTCTCCATCGCCGCCAAAATCGCGCAGGACCACGGCGGCACCATTCGTGCCGAGAGCAACGCCCCCAAAGGCGCGCGCTTCCTCATGCGCATCCCGTTCATTGAGACAGCGCCGCACGCGCCGGAAGCCGACCACTCCGAACCCATAAAGGAAATCCACTCATGAATCACGTCCTGGTGGTCGACGACGAAGCCAACATTCGCGAGTCGCTCGAAGAGATCCTGCGCGAAGAAGGCTACGGCGTCGCGTCTGCCGCAACCGCTGCGGAGGCCAGGGTGCTGGTTGAGGATGCGCCCTACGACGTGGTGCTGCTCGACATCTGGCTGCCCGACAGCGATGGCCTTGACGTTCTCAAAGAGCTTCACCAGTTGCCGGCCGACACGCGCCCCGAAGTCATCATCATCAGCGGACACGGCACCATCGAGACCGCGGTAAAAGCCACCAAGCTCGGCGCCTACGATTTCCTTGAAAAGCCTCTCAGCCTCGATCGCACGCTCATCGTCTTGAAGAACGCGGTGGAAGCGCGCCGCCTGCGCACCGAAAACCTCGAGTTCAAGCGCCAGTTCAGCGTCAACTCTGTGCTCACCGGCGAAAGCGTTCCGCTCAAGGCGCTCCGCCAGCAGATCCGCCTCATGGCGCCCACCAACGGCCGCGTGCTCATCTATGGCGAATCCGGCACCGGCAAGGAACTCATCGCGCGCTCTATTCATGCAGAGAGCCTGCGCCGCGATCGCGTCTTCGTGGAGCTCAACTGCGCCGCCATTCCTGAAGCCCATATTGAAGCCGAGTTGTTCGGTGTGCGCCACGGTGCGCAGCCAGGAACGAGAACTGACCAGCGCGGCACGCTGGAACGCGCCGACGGCGGCACCCTGTTTCTGGATGAAGTGGGCGACATGAGCCTCAAGACCCAGGCCAAAGTCCTCAGCGCTCTGGACGACCAGATGTTTACGCCCGTAGGCGGAACCCAGCCCCTGCGCGTGGATGTGCGCCTCATCGCATCCACCAACAAGGATCTCGAAGAGGAAATCGCCAAGGGCAACTTCCGCGAAGACCTGTTCTATCGCCTCAACGTAGTCCCCTTCTCCGTGCCGCCGCTGCGCGAGCGCAAGGAGGACATCGGCCCGCTTGTGCGTGAGTTTCTCGGCGACTTCGGCCGCCAGTACGGACGCCCGCGCATGGAAATCAGCAATGAAGCGCTCGAAATCCTGCACCAGTATCACTGGCCTGGAAACGTCCGTGAATTGAAAAACGTGATCGAACGCGTGCTCATCCTCAACCCGCGCGCGTTACGCATTGAGCGCAAGCACCTGCCGCCTCTCACCCATAAGGCCGTCGCCCGCGGCAGCGATGGCTTCTCTTCGCTGCAGCAGGCACGCGATGCCTATGAGCGCGATTACATCCTCAAAAAAATCGAGGAAGCGCGCAACAATGTGAGCCGCGCGGCCGAGTTGCTTGGCCTTGAGCGTAGCCACCTTTACCGCAAAATGAAAGCCCTCGGCATCAGCGTGCGCGAGTAGCGCTATGCCCGCCGCCACCCGCCGCCCGCACTCTGTCGGGATTCCCGCCGATCACGCCTTCGCCATCCGCCCTCACCTCTCTTCCTTCGGACGCGGCCGATCCGCCCCTCGTTGCTCCGCGCCTCAATCCGCGGATCGCATCCAAACGGAGCGGCAACCCCGCCGCGCCGCTCCGGCGTCCTACCCGTGGGATATGGAGGAGTTTTATGGCTTCACTCAGCGGCAAAAAGATTGCATTCCTCGCCACCGATGGATTCGAACAGGCAGAGCTGCTCGATCCGCGCAAAGCTCTCGACGAAGCGGGCGCCACCACCATCGTGATTGCGCCTAAAAGCGGCGAGATCAAAGCCTGGAATATGAAGGACTGGGGAACCACCGTCAAGGTGGACAAAACCCTCGAAGCCGCCAACCCCAACGACTTCGACGCGCTGGTGCTTCCCGGCGGCGTCATCAACCCTGACCATCTGCGGATCGACCCAGCCGCCGTTAACTTCGTCAAGAAGTTCGTCGAGACCGGCCGCACCACCGCCGCCATCTGCCACGGCCCGTGGACCCTTCTTGAGGCCGGGGTGCTGCGCGGCAAAACCGTCACCTCATGGCCATCACTGAAAACCGATCTCAAGAACGCCGGCGCCACCTGGGTCGACCAGGAGGTGGTCACGGACGGCCAATTCATCTTCAGCCGCAACCCGGACGATATCCCGGCATTCAGCCGCACCATCATTGAAAGCGTCAGCGGCTCCGCGCGTCAGGGCGCCGCAGCCTAGCGCAACAATAAAGCCGCAAAAGAAAGCCTCGCCCTGCGTGAGCAGCCTCGCCCTGCGTGAGCAGCCTCGCCCTGCGTGGGCACGGCGAGGCTTTCTTTCTCCACCTGCTCTCAGGCGCTATAAACCGGATACTTGTCCGCCATCACGCAAGCCTGAGCCACGCTGCGGCTCAGCACCACGGTATCGGCCGGCGTCGACTTCACTAGCCTCCGCAGAATCGCCAACTGCGTCCGCAGCATGTCCCCGTCCGCGCACGCAGCAAGCACACGTTTGGCGGCCTGATCGGCAAGCGCGATCGTCTCTTCCGCCAAAAGCGCCGTCATCTCCGCCGCCACCTTGGCCGCCGGCTTCTTCGCGGCTGCCAGCTTCCTGGCCCGCAGCAGTGCGGACTCCAGCGCGTAAACCTGCGCGATGATATCGGCCAGATCGGCCATGATCTCCTGCTGATCCTGCAGACCCATCATGTAGCGCTGGCTGGCCACCCCGGCCGCGAACAGCGCCACCTTGCGCGTGGCCTCCAGCACCTCAGCCTCGTGCGCCAGGGGCTCGGCGGAGTCGCTTCCCCCGTCAAACGAAGGTGGCTGCATCACGTCGTCCATGACCTTCTTGATCGCGGGCAGCAGGCCCAGCTTGCCGGCCATGGCCCGCTTCATCAGCCAGCCGGTAATGATCATCCGGTTAATCTCGTTCGTTCCCTCGAAGATGCGGTTGATGCGCGCATCGCGATAGAAGCGCTCCGCGGGATACTCCTCCACGTAGCCGTAGCCTCCCATGGTCGCCACCAGTTCGTCCGCCACATAGCTCAGCATCTCTGAGCCGTAGACCTTCAGAATGGAGCACTCCACCGCGTACTCTTCGATACGCCGCTGCACCTCTTTGGGATCGTTCTGATCCGCGCTGGCCAAAGCAGCGTCCATCATGCCCACGGTGCGATACACCATGCTCTCCGCCGCATACAGCCGCGCGCCGGCGGTGGCAATCTTGCGCTGAATCAGCCCAAATTCCGCAATGGCTTTGCCAAAAGCCTTGCGCTCCTTTGCGTACTGGATCATCTGCGTCAGTGCCATCCGCGCGCCGCCCACGCACGCAACCGCCAGCTTGAAGCGGCCCACATTGAGCACGTTGAACGCAATGTGGTGTCCCTTGCCCGGTTCCCCCAGCAGATTCTCCACCGGCACCCGGCAGTCCTGCAGCACCAGCGGACACGTCGAAGAACCGCGAATGCCAAGCTTGTGCTCTTCCGCTCCGATCGTAAGCCCCGGGAACGTTCGCTCCACCAGGAATGCCGAGAACTTCTCGCCATCAATCTTGGCGAACACGGTGTAGAGGTCCGCGATCGCCGCGTTCGTGATCCACATCTTCTCGCCGTTCAACAGGTAGTAGCGCCCGTCCGGCGTGAGCGTCGCGCGGGTGCGGATGTTCATCGCATCGGACCCCGAACTGGCTTCGCTCAGGGCATAGGCCGCAACCCACTCGGCACTGGCCAGCTTCGGGAGATAAATCTTCTTCTGCTCCTCAGCCCCGTACCAGACCAGCGGCAGCGTCCCAATCCCGATCTGCGCCCCAAAAGCTGTAGAGAAGCTGGCCAGCGCCGAGATGTGATCGGTCACCAGCGCGGACGTCGTCTTGTCCATCCCCACCCCGCCGTACTCCTCAGGAATATCGACGGCAGTAAAGCCCAGTTCCGCGCACTTCTGCAGCAGCCCGCGCAACACGCCTGGTTCCTTTGCTTCAATGGCCTCGGCAGCGGGCAGAATCTCCTCGCGCGCAAACTTCGCCGCGGTGGCGGCAATCTGCCGCTGTTCTTCGTTCAGGTCCTCGGGGGTGAACACTTCTTCAGGCGTACGAGCCTCAAGAAGAAAGCTCCCTCCGGCGGCGGCAAGCGCAGGCATACCAGTCACGGTGCTCATCGTGGGGAATCTCTCCGGCTGCAGAAACATTACGCCGCACCAATGCCGGCGCACAACCCAGGTGGCTGATCCATTTAGATGCGGAATGCAAGGCTCTGATAACGCGAAGCTTCGCCACACCACCGCCACCCGCAATCTGGACGGTTTGAGCAGACCCGCGGGTGTCCGGCCGCGCTTCGCGATCCCTCCCGCTCCACTCGGCTGGCATTTTTCACAGTGGCAGGATTTGCGATCACCTCGCAACCTTGAAAGCAGAAGTACGCAAGCCAATGCTCCACGATGGGCTGGAGTTTGGTCGGTCCAAGCCCCGGGGCAGCCAATCCCCCAGGCGTCAGAGCTCCAGAAATAACGGGAGCGTTCACAACAAACAACGATAGGAGGAGCTATGCAACGGCATGGATGGGTGACTTGTGCAAGTTTTGCGGCGGCCCTTTGTGTGACGGGCCTTTCAGCCAGTTCTGCAAACGGTCAGGTAAAAGGGATGATCATCTCCCGATCCGGCGACACAATGGTTGTGAAGGGCGCCGAGGGCAAGACAATCGTGGTCCTGAACGAGCAAACCGACACCAAGGATGACGCTGGCCTCTTCGGATGGGACAAAGATCATCTCGGCAGCACCGTGCTGATGCCCGGGTTGAAAGTCAAGGTAGAAGGCGCACCCGACAGCCAGGGTCGAATCGTGGCCACCCAGATCACCGTGGACGGCGATGACCTCGAAACGACGCAGATGATTGAGGCCGGCCTCCATCCCACCGCCGAACAGGTGGAAGCAAACCTCAAGACCCTTCACGCCCATGCGGGAGACATCGCCACCAACCAGCAGGGCATCGCCGCCAACCAGGGGGGCGTCCAGGCAAACAAGCAGCAGATCAGCGAGAACATGAAGGACATCGAAGAAAACTCCAGCCGCTTCAAAGCGCTGGATGATTACGATGTCAAAGGCCAGACGACGGTGAAGTTCGCCGTCGGCAGCACGAAGATCTCCGACGAGGACGGTGAACAGCTGAAACAACTCGGACAGACCGCCATGGGCACCTCTGGCCTCCTCGTTGAAGTGGTGGGCTATGCCGACTCAACCGGCGACGCGGCCATGAACACCCAACTCAGCGAGAAGCGTGCGAAAGAGGTCATCAATTTCCTCGTCCAGCAATGCAAGGTACCAATCCGCTACATCGTGGCGCCCGGCGCAATGGGCGAGTACGGTGAAGCCTCCTCGAATGAATCCAAGGAGGGCCGCGCCGAGAACCGCCGCGTTGAAGTGAAGGTCCTCTCCAACAAGGGCATCGCCGGCAGCACCACATAGAGCTTTCACCGCTCGTCCTTCACCGCGCGATAGCACCCCGGGGGCACAGCCATCCTGATTTCGGCCGGCTGTGCCCCCGTTGCCCCTTGCGACTTTCCCAAAGCGCACCTGACCGGTATACCCCGAGGTTGGGAAGCGTGGGATTGTCTGGCATTCACGCCGTTCAGCTCTACCGCTTCACGCCGGCTATGAAGAAGGGACACCCCGTGCCGGTCGCCATCACAATCGCGGTGAATTTTCGCCTGTTCTGAAGCGTTCTGAGAAATCCTCCCCGGCAGCCTAACCCGAGCTTCGCGTACAATTTGGGTAGCCCGCATCGGGAGGATTCACCTGCTCACCCTAGCCGCAACCAGCGTCCGCCTCGGCGCCACGTGCCTGCAGTCACTTGCCCCGGCCCTGGTTCTCGCCCCGCAACACAATCTCAGCCATCAGTTGAAGACCCTGTTCACTGACCCCTTCGCCACCGTCCATCATTCCTTCAACTGGTTCGACACCTTGCTGTTGTTGCCGTATTTCCTGGTGATGCTGGTGCTGGCGGCCTATGGCATTCACCGCTACACCATGTGCTACCAGTACTTCAAGTACCGCAAGAACTACAATCCCAATCCTCCCGGACACTTCGCCGAACTGCCGCGCGTCACCGTGCAACTGCCGATCTTCAATGAGCAGTTCGTCATCGACCGCCTCATAGAAGCTGTTTGCGCCATGGAGTACCCCAGCGAAAAGCTTCAGATCCAGGTCCTCGACGACTCCACCGACGAGACGCAGGAGGTCGCGCGCGGCATCGTCGACCGCTACGCAGCCCTCGGTCATCCCATCGTTTACATTCACCGCGCCAATCGCCATGGATACAAGGCCGGAGCCCTCGATGCCGGCCTCAAAGTAGCGAAGGGCGAATTCGTCGCCATCTTCGACGCCGACTTCGTTCCACCGCCAGATTGGCTCATGCGCGTGATCCACCACTTCTCCGAGCCGGGAATCGGAATGGTGCAGACCCGGTGGACGCATCTCAATCGCGATTACAGCCTGCTCACCCAGATCGAGGCCATCCTGCTGGATGGGCACTTTGTGCTGGAACACGGCGCCCGGTCCCGTTCCGGCGACTTCTTCAACTTCAACGGAACCGCCGGAATGTGGCGGCGCCAAGCCATTGAGGACGCAGGCGGATGGCAGCATGACACCCTCACTGAGGACACCGACCTCAGCTACCGCTCGCAGATCGCCGGCTGGAAATTCAAGTACCTCCCGGAAATCGAGTGCCCGGCCGAACTGCCCATCGAGATGACTGCCTTCAAGACGCAGCAGGCGCGCTGGGCCAAGGGCCTCATCCAGACCAGCATCAAGGTGCTGCCCATGATGTTCCGGTCGAATGTTCCGCGCCGGATCAAGATCGAGTCGGTCTACCACCTCACGGCGAACCTGAGCTACCCGCTCATGGTGATCATGACCGCCCTGCTGATCCCCAGCATGATCGTGCGCTTCTACCAGGGCTGGTTTCAGATGCTCTTGATCGATGTGCCTCTGTTCACGGCGTCAAGTCTGTCCATCGCCGTGTTCTATGTGGTCAGCCAGCGCGTTCTCTTCCCCAAAACCTGGCTGCGGACTTTTCTATATCTACCCTTCCTCATGGCGCTCGGCATCGGGCTCACCGTAACCAACACCAAGGCCGTGATGGAAGCCCTCCTGGGAATCAAGAGCGCCTTCGCCCGCACCCCCAAATACCGCGTGGCCAAGAAAGGCGAAAAGTCCGTCGCCGGCAAGAAATACCGCAAGCGCCTCGTGCTCGCGCCCTGGATCGAGTTGCTGGTCGGCACTTACTTCTTCCTCGCCATCGTCTATTGCTTCTTGAATCACAACTACTTCACCGCCCCATTCCTGATCCTGTTCGTAGTCGGCTACTGGTATACGGGGCTGATGAGCCTCTTGCAGGGTCGCTTCGAGCGCTGGCGCGGCGGCGCCAATACGGACGAGTCGAGCCCAAAGCCCTTCCCGGTCGGCGTCTAACCGATTCCGAAAACCCTTACCTTGTCCTCCGATGGTGGTCGAAACGATGTCAAGGGCGCGCCGGATTCACCTGTGACCGCCCTCACAGCCACCCAACCCGAAAATCCCGCATACTCACCCTGCCGCCCTCCCGCGGCCCTGGGGAACTTGTGCCCAAAACACCCCATCCCGGCTGCAACGCCCGCCCTCTCCCCATGCAGGCCCCCGCAGCCGCAACGTTACTGAAGAGTTACGAAGTGCCCTTTTTTTTGACTTTAGCCACTCCTCCGAGGCCAAGTCATTGCCCCGATTACACCTATCGAAAGTCGGCGTGTGACGTATCTCACATTTCCACACCCCCAATCCCCACCACGGAAGCCCGCATGCGCACTCCTCTGCACAAAACGAAACCAGTCCTTCTGTTTACTAACTGGTAAATATACCCCCCCCTCCCCCCCCCCGGAGGAAATCCCTGCCGGCACTCGCCGCGGCCGCAAACAAGTCCGCCCCCACCCTGCCTGATTGTCCAGAGCTCACCCCCACCGCAGGGGGTCCGCTACAATAGATACCAGCGCCCGCCTGACTGGAGAATCGAATCTCTACGCCTGCCAGGCGCGTCCAAGCATTATGCTCGCCAAAAACCTACCTGAAGCGCTGACGTTTGACGACGTCCTCCTTGTTCCTGCCTATAGTGACGTGGTGCCGACGCAGGTGAGCACGTTGACGCAGCTCACCCGCGACATCACCTTGAATACGCCCCTGCTCTCCTCGGCCATGGACACGGTGACCGAATCCCGCATGGCCATTGCCATGGCGCAGCAGGGCGGCATCGGCATCGTGCACCGCAACCTCACCATCGAGCAGCAGGCAGGCGAAATCGATAAGGTGAAACGCTCAGAAAGCGGCATGATCGTCGACCCGGTCACGATTGGCCCAAATCAGATGATCGGCGATGCGCTGGATGTGATGCGGCGCTACAAGATCTCCGGCGTTCCTGTCACCCAGGGCGGCAAACTGGTCGGCATTCTTACCAACCGCGACCTGCGCTTTGAGACCCGCACAGACGTGCCGATCGGCGCCGTGATGACGAAGGAAAACCTCATCACCGTTCCCGTCGGCACCACGCTTGAAGAAGCCGAGCTGATCCTGCACAAGCACCGCGTGGAGAAGCTTCTGGTGGTC
Organism: Occallatibacter sp.; assembly: GCF_036502485.1. Classification (GTDB taxonomy): domain Bacteria; phylum Acidobacteriota; class Terriglobia; order Terriglobales; family Acidobacteriaceae; genus Telmatobacter. The sequence goes on from NZ_DASXYM010000003.1 coordinate 67,226, forward strand.
AACGAGCAGTACGAGCTCAAGGGCCTCATTACGGTCAAGGACATCCAGAAAAAGCTTAAGTATCCCAACGCCAGCAAGGACGAAAAGGGACGGTTGCGCGTGGGCGGAGCGATTGGAGCCACGGGCGACTATATGGAGCGCGCCGCCGAGCTGGTCCTGGCCCGCGTCGACGTTCTCGCCATCGACTCCGCACACGGCCATTCCTCGCGGATCCTCGAGGCTGTCACCGAAGTCAAGAAGCGCTTCCCCGGCGTCGGCCTGCTAGCCGGCAACGTGGCAACTTACGAAGGCGCCAAAGCCCTCATCGACGCGGGCGCAGACGCGGTGAAGGTCGGCATTGGGCCCGGCTCCATCTGCACCACGCGCATGGTTACCGGTGCCGGCATGCCGCAGATCACCGCCATAGCCGAGGCTTATCGCGCCGCCCGCGAACACAACATTCCCGTCATAGCGGATGGCGGCATCAAGTACTCCGGCGAGGTCACCAAGGCCATCGCCGCCGGCGCCAGCAGCGTGATGATCGGTTCGCTCTTCGCGGGCGTCGACGAGAGCCCGGGCGAGACCATCCTCTACCAGGGCCGCAGCTTCAAAACCTATCGCGGCATGGGCTCGCTCAGCGCCATGAACCAGGGCTCCGGGGAACGATACTTCCAAGGCAACGCCGACCTGGCCGCCTCTGACACCGTGGGGGAAGGCGTGGTGCAGCGCGAACGCAACGGGCAGAACCGCCTCGCCAAGTTCGTGCCGGAAGGCATCGAAGGCCGCGTGCCTTATCGCGGACCTTTGGAAGCCATGGTCTACCAGCTCGTGGGCGGATTGAAGTCAGGCATGGGCTACCTTGGCTGCAGCACGATTGCCGATCTGCAGGAGAACGCCCAGTTCGTGCGCATTTCGAATGCCGGTCTGCGTGAAAGCCATGTGCACGACGTCATCATTACCCGCGAGGCGCCTAACTATCATGTCGAGTAGCCTCCGCAAGACCGGCAGGTGGATTCACACCTGGTGGCCTGTCCTCGTGATGATTGCTGTGATCGTCACCGAGTCAACCCAGACGTTTGGTTCAGACAATACCAGCGGCCCCTTGCGCGTGGCCTACCAGGCGCTGTTCGGGCACGTAACCGACGACCGCTGGGAAGTGATTCACCATTACATCCGCAAGTCCGGCCACTTCATCGGCTACGGACTTGTCGGCCTGAGCTGGCTGCGCGCATGGCGCATCAGCCGGACGCAGTGGCGGTTTCGCACCGACGCAGTCCTCGCCCTTCTGGCAACCGCTGTGATTGCCAGCGCCGACGAGATTCACCAGTCGTTCCTGCCTAACCGGACCTCCACGCCTTGGGACGTGGCGCTCGATTGCTGTGGCGCCGTCGTGATGCTGCTGATTTCCTATGCGCTTCTGCGCATGTGGCGTCCGCGTAGGCTGGCCGCCGCCTGACACCCGCGCAACAATGCTTCCCTGACGTCAGGCGCGGCCGACGGCCTGCACCCGCCTGCTTCGCAGCATACTGAGAGAGTCTCTCCGCTACCACCTGTAGATGTTCAGGTTGTCGAGATAAGCCGTGACGGCGCCCGATCCTCCCAGCCCATCGATCTGGAAATTGGTGAGCAGCACGGAGCCCCACCCAAGCGCAAACGACGACGGCACCGTTACATTCAGATCCTGCTCTACGCCATCCAGCCAGACGGCCTTGTACGTCACGTTTCCGGCATCGTCACGCGAATACGCGAACTGCACGCGATGCCAGGTGTCCGCTGTCCAGTCGCGCGGATTGCACGCAGCCTTCGAGTGCAACCAATGGTCCACATAGTTCTGCACCGTGCCGGCATTCTCCGTGTAGTCCCATGTGCCCGTGCTGCCGTCACACTGGATTCCGTAGATCACCGTCTCACCGTTGTCGAGGACCTGGTTCATATCCAGTTCCAGATTCGCCAGGCCGGCAGACGGAGCCGCCAGGTACACCCACCCGTCGTAGACAAAGTTGTGCGCCTGCGTGTCGCTGCCGAACGAGACGTAATAGCGCTCTCCCCCGTTATTGCTGTACGAGGTCAGGAACTGGCGCGCCGAGCCCGTGAGCGAAGGACTCGCTATGGCCGCCGTAACGCCTGCTGAAGTGCCGCGCCCCACCCCGGTATCGTTCACACCCTTCCACGCTCTCAGGCTTTGAACGTTCTGCACAGTGACCGCAGTATCCGGAACCAGGGTAAGTGGATCATCAATCCCGCTCACCCAGCGATAGACGCTCAGGTTATCGACATACACCGTGGCCGTTCCCGCAGGTCCATCGCCATCCACCTGCAGATTGGTGAGCAAAACGGATCCCCACCCCAGCGCAAACGCGGAAGACACCGTAGCGTTGATGTCCTGCTTTGCCCCGTCCAACCACACGGATTGATAAGTGACATCTCCCGCATCGTTGCGTTCATAACTCGCCTGCACGTGGTGCCAGGTGTCCGGCGTCCAGTTAGAGGGACTGCACGTGGCGCTCGACTCGACCCACGCGTCGTCATAAAGCTGGGGAGTGCCGGCATTCTGGGTGTATTCCCACATGTTAGTGGCGCCGTCACAGCGGAGCCCGTAGATTACCGTCTGCCCATTCGGGATCACCTGGTTCATCTCGAAGTCAACCGCGCCGATAGCGGATGAGGTTCCGGGGATGTTGACCCACACGTCATATACGAAATTCGTAGCCGCGCGATCGACACCGAATCGTGTATAAAACCTTGCGCCGGCCGACTGGGAATACGCGTTGGTAAAAGCGCGCGCAGCACCGGTCAACGAGGTCGTCGACAAGACCGTGATGGTGCCCTCAGCCACGCCTGCTCCGGTTCCTGGATCTTTCACCACCTGCCAGCTCGGCAGTGCCTGAATCTTGCTTACCGCCTCTGCACCGTAAGGAATGAAGGGCGCGGTTGCGTCCACTACATTCAGAGGAACATCCGCAACGCACGGCTCACCGCCGTTTCCCCAGGACTTGACGTGGAGCACATGATGCCCCAGCGGACTGGTGACCTGCGCCGCGACCGAGGTTCCCCACACGATGGTGGTCTGCAGACTATCGTCAAGCGAGTAGCCCATGGACACGACACGTTGCGAAGGACAGGCACCTGCACTGGCCAGCAGCGTAAAGGGCGACACCACGGTCGAACCGCTTAAAGGCGTCGTCACAGTGACGTTTGCGAACGCCGGGAGAGCAAAACCCAGCAGGGAAAAAAGCAAAATTACCTTGAGTCTCATCAGCGGCTCCTGAGCACATCGCGAAGCACGCCAAATCGGCTTTCAAGATCCACTTGCTGGAGGCACCAATACAGACGAATCTGTAAGGTTCTATCTAAACCTCTCTAAGGATCCACTCGATCCGGGGGTGCTTGAATTATGCGGGGAGACCCGGAGAGGCGATTTTGTTCCGCATCAAAGAGTTGCGATTGGAATAGGATGAGCCCACAAAAAAAGGCGAGCCCCAGCGGAACTCTGAATTTCGACGCGCAGAACCACTATCTCTTTAGCGTTGCCGTACATCGATGTTTGCGGCTGATGTTTCCGGCATCGGACGTTTCCAATCTCAGGAGAGATCTTCAAGCTTTATCTACTATGTTCCTGTGAAACCGTATCATGCCGCCATCTTCCCGGCCGAGCGAAGCTTCGACAGCAACCATCCGCGCAAATGATTCGTCAGGTATCGTTTTTTCTGAGCTTTCGAAGTCGGATCGGGATCGAACAGCCTCGTGGCATGAATATCTCTCCAACCCATTTTCCGGGCTGCCAGTATCTCAAAGAGATCATCGGCATTGAGCCAGTCCCCGGGAATGTCCTCCCCGAATGGGCCTGCGGAATGTGGCGGAAAGGAATAGCGCTCCGATATGCCATTCACGGCGATAGAGCAATCTTTAAAATCCTTCGCAACCTTTGCGCCTTCCACCAACTTGAAGGCCTTGTAACCCCCCATCGCGACAAGTAACGCAAATACCTGGATGCTGGTGGATTCGGCCGACAGGAAAGGAGGCGTAACCTGATTCCGAAACAGTTCCTTCAGAATCGCTGCATCATAGCCCTCAATATCGAGCTTGATATAAAAGGGGGCGCCATGCTTGTGAAGGATATTCATCACCGACTCGGACCGCACCAGCACCCGGTCATAGTCCCGGATCACGCTCTCATCAGGCCGAGGAAATTGACCGAGGACGCTGTGACGCTTGTGCAAATAGAAATGGGCTTCCGGCTCAACGGGTTCGGCGACCAGGACACAATTCTCAATGCATAGCTTGCCGGATTGGACGGCCGCGGAAAACCTGTCTTCCATTTGCCTGCAAAGCAGTGGATTCGCCTCGACAGCGACCACGAGGTCTGCTTTTTTCAGATAGTAGAGTAGGTCATCCCCATTGTTCGCGCCAAAGTCATAGATGACTTTCCTGGATAAACGTATGCCATCCGGGTTCTCTATAGCGCCCATTCACTTCACTCCATCTTTGCAGCGCGATATCATTCGCCGCCGCCCGGGCACCAGCGACCTCCCCGTGGGCTTGTCAGGCCAGCGGCAGATACAGTGAAGGACTGAAACGTTCCGATGGAAGAGCAGCGCGGCCGGCGCGTCTTCCCAGAGATGCGCCGGCCGGCTTGTCAATTGTGAATCAATTCCCGCCAACAGGAGTGACTTTACGCAGCTTCTTCGTTGCCGCCTTCGCCTTCTTCCTTCTTGGCGGCCTCGAGCTCGGCTTCCATCTTCTTGCGCTTGTCGGCCTTGACCTGGGCGCGCTTCTCAGCCTTGGCTTCGAGCTGCTTTTCGGCGCCGAGGAGCTCAATGATGGCGAGTTCTGCGCCGTCGCCGCGCTGGAAACCCTTGCGGGTAATGCGCAGGTAGCCACCCTGGCGGTCGCCGTAACGCGGGGCAACGGTCTCAAACAGGCGGGTCACAGCGGTGTCGGTCTGGAGGAAGGCCAGAGCCATCCGGCGCGAGTGCAGATCGCCCTTCTTGCCGAGCGTGATCATCTTCTCGACATGGGGGCGGACTGCCTTGGCTTTCGCGACGGTCGTCGTGACGCGGTCTTCCACGATAACGGACGTGACCAGGTTGCGCAGAAGAGCGCGACGGTGGCTGGTGTTGCGTCCGAGCTTGAATCCTGCATTGCGATGGCGCATGGTGAAACTCTCTTTCGACTCAGTGATCAGTGTTCAGTGATCAGTGATCCATTCCGGGGCCTGTCTGCCAGTGATCAGCTAGCCGGCTTGCTCGCGGCTAACTGATCCCTGACAACTGACCACTGATCACTGTCAGAAGTTCTCTGTTTCTGTGGGCAGCTGGAGGTCGACCGAATCCAGCGGCTCGTCTTCGTCGTCGTAACGGTTATAGCTGGCGGCGAGTGCTGCAGCCGGCGGAATGCTCGTCGGGCCGGGGACTGCGTTGCCCTGCTCATCGATCTTCATGCCAAGGCTCAGGCCCATCTGCGCGAGGATTTCCTTGATCTCGTTCAGGCTCTTGCGGCCGAAGTTCTTGGTTTTGAGCATCTCGGCTTCAGTCTTCTGGACCAGCTCGCCGATCGTCTGAATGTTGGCGTTCTTGAGGCAGTTGTAGCTGCGGACGCTGAGTTCGAGCTCTTCTACCGAGCGGTTCAGGTTGTCGTTGCGAATGACTACGCCACCCGCTTCGCCGCGCGCCTCGGTCTCCATCTCCTCTTCGAAGTTGATGAAGATGTTCATGTGATCCTTGAGCAGCTTGGCAGCCAGACCGACAGCATCGGCGGGGAGCACCGCTCCGTTGGTCCACACTTCGAGGGTGAGCTTGTCGTAGTCGGTGATCTGTCCCAGACGGGCGGCATCCACCGCGTAGTTGACACGGCGCACCGGAGAATGAACCGAATCCACCGGAATGAAACCAAGACCGAGATCGCCATCGAAGTTCTTGTCGGCAGAAACATAGCCACGGCCGCGCTTCAGGCGCATCTCCATCTCGAGCTTGCCGCCCTCTGACACGGTGGCGATGTAGACATTCTTGTCCAGAATCTCAACGTCGCCGTCAGCTTCAATCATGCCGGAAGTCACAACGCCGGGCTGGTCAGCGCGCAGGTACAGCGCCTTGGGGCCGTCGCCGTTGAGCTTGAATGGAACCTGCTTGAGGTTAAGGATGATGTCGGTGGCGTCTTCCACCACTCCCTGAATCGACTGGAATTCGTGCAGCACGCCTTCAATGCGGATGGCGGTAACTGCGGCGCCTTCAATCGAGCTGAGCAGCGTGCGGCGCAGCGCGTTGCCAATGGTGGTGCCAAATCCGCGCTCGAACGGCTGGGCGCTGAACTTGCCGTAGGTTTCGGTGAGTGTCTCGGCATCGACTGCCAGACGCTTGGGTTTCTGGAATCCTCTCCAAAGCATATTCGTCTCTCAGTTCCCGCGCGGCGGAACGTCGCGATGCATTTTGCGGCGGCCGCGCAAGTGCTCCTTTGCGTTAGGTTTCAAGGTTCGGGGTTCAGGGTTCATGGGACTTTGCGAGTGCGCTGTGCACCGGCTGAACCATGAACCCTGAACCCTGAACCCTGTGGTTCTTACTTGCTGTACAGTTCGACGATCAGCTGTTCGTTGATCGGCAGGTTGACGTCCTGGCGCTTCGGCAGATTCAGAACGCGGCCGGACATGTTCTCGAAGTTGGCTTCGAGCCATGCGGGGACAGGATTCTGCGCGGCATACTGCACGCCCTGCTCAATGACGATGAGCTTCTTGGCGCCTTCACGAATCGAGATCTCGTCGCCAGCATGAACCTGATAGGACGGGATGTTAACCTTCTTGCCGTTGACAAGCACGTGTCCGTGGCGGACAACCTGGCGGGCCTGCCGGCGCGAGATGGCGAAGCCGAGGCGATAAGCCACGTTGTCAAGACGACGCTCGAGCTGCTGAATGAGCAGTTCGCCGGTGACGCCCGTCTGGCGGCTGGCCTTTTCGTAGTACTCGCGGAACTGGCCTTCCAGCGTGAAGTACATACGCTTGGCCTTCTGCTTCTCATGCAACTGCAGGCCGTAACCCACAATCTTGGCCTTGCGGTCTTTGCCGTGCTGTCCCGGCGGGAAGTTACGCTTCTCAATGGGGCAACGATCCGAGTGGCACTTGGTGCCCTTCAAAAAAAGCTTGGTGCCTTCGCGACGGCAAAGGCGGCAGACTGCTCCGGTATAACGAGCCATTTCTTCTCCTGACTGCGGATGACGGCCGGTTTACGTGCGACGGAGGCGCATGTCGTCCCGGCCCAATTCAGTGAACAGTGATCAGTGGTCAGGGATCAGAATTGTCGCTGCTGCGAACTGTTCTGTCTGATCCGACGTTGCTTCACTGCATGCTGCCTGGCCAATGACTCGGTGGACGGTACTGACCACTGATCACTGACAACTGACAACTGTACTTACACTCGACGGCGCTTGGGCGGACGGCAGCCGTTGTGCGGCACCGGAGTGACGTCGCGAATGGACTTCACTTCGATACCCGCGGCTGCGAGTGCGCGGATGGCCGACTCGCGACCCGATCCCGGACCGGCAACACGGACGTCCACGGCACGCAGGCCGTGATCGCGAGCCATGCCGGCAGCGTTTGAGGCAGCCTGCTGGGCCGCGAAGGGCGTGCCCTTGCGCGATCCGCGGAAGCCGAGCGAACCCGAACTTTTCCAGCTCAGCGTGTTGCCCACCTGGTCGGTGATGGTCACAATGGTGTTGTTGAACGAAGCCTGAATGTGACAGATACCATACGGCACATTCTTGCGTTCGCGCTTCTTGAACTTCTTGTTGCTCTTGGCGGCTTTGCCGGCACCTGATTTGCCGCCACCGGCCTTCTGTTCCTGTTTCGCCATTAGGTCTTCGCCGTCGCTTTCTTCTTGCCGGCCACGGTGCCCTTACGGGGGCCCTTACGGGTCCGGGCGTTGGTGTGGGTACGCTGTCCGCGCACCGGCAGCGACCGGCGGTGCCGGTTGCCGCGATAGCTCTGGATATCGATGAGGCGCTTGATGTGCATCTGGATATCCTTGCGGAGATCGCCTTCAACACCACCCTGGTCCTCAATCACCTGGCGGATATGGTTGACCTCTTCTTCGGTCAGGTCCTGCACCTTCTTGAAAGCGTCAACATTCGCCTTCTCGAGGATGGACTTGGCGCGAGGGTCACCGATGCCGTAGATGTACGTGAGCGCGACCCTTGCCTGCTTGTTGCGGGGCAGATCGACGCCAGCAATACGTGCCATTCGGAATTCCTTTGCTGCTTGCCGTAGGGTGCCGCCGGCCTAGCGCCGGTTCGCACGGGTTAATTCGGAAACACTCCGGGGTTCATCGCAAGCCTTGATTCAAGCTAACTAGCCCCTGAGAGGCAGGAATTAGGGATTAGGATTCGTCTTGCTCTCTAATGCCCAATGCCTTTTGCCTAATGCCTGCTCCTGGAATCTTCCGTCGATGCCAGGCTGGTTTAGCCCTGGCGCTGCTTGTGCTTTGCGTTCTCGCAGATCACACGAACCACCCCGCGGCGGTTGATGACCTTGCACTTCACGCAAATCTTCTTGACTGATGCACGGACCTTCATTGCTCTGCTGCCCTTCTCCGCGCATCCTAGCGACGACGCGGGTGAGTTACGAGCCTTCAACCGGCAGCTTTCAGTCCATCAGCTTCTCCGGTGAGAAGCTGATGGACTGAAAGCTGGCGGCTGACAGCTTATTTGTAGCGGTAAACGATGCGTCCGCGATTGAGATCGTAGGGGCTCAGTTCCACCGCCACGCGATCACCGGGCAGAATGCGAATAAAATTCTTGCGCATCCTTCCCGAAACATGGGTCAGAACCTCGTGGTTGTTCTCGAGCTTGACCTTGAACATGGCATTGGGCAACGTCTCAATGACCGTCGCCATTACCTCAATCGCATCTTCCTTCGACAATCGATATCCCGCTTCTGGGGCGCTCGCGCGCTCCAACGTTTTGGACCGAACTGCTAGTCGGTCAGAATCCTTGAGCCGGTGTCGGTTACCGCCACCGTGTGCTCAAAATGAGCACTCATACTTCCGTCGTCCGTCACCGCGGTCCAGCCGTCGCGCAGTACGCGCACTTCCGGCTTGCCGGCGTTGACCATGGGCTCGATGGCAATCACCATGCCCGCGCGCAGTTTCATGCCGCGCCCGGCCTCGCCAAAGTTCGGCACCTGCGGATCCTCATGCATATTCGACCCGATGCCGTGCCCCACAAAATCGCGTACCACCGAAAACCCTTCCGCCTCGACCACCGACTGCACCGCCGCTCCGATGTCGCCCAGCGTCGCGCCCGGCTTCACCGCCGCGATTCCCGCCTGCAGCGACTGCTCCGTCACCTTGAGCAGCCGATCGGTCTTGGGATCGATCTTCTCACCCACTGGAACCGTAATCGCCGCGTCCCCGTAGTAGCCGTCGACGATCGCGCCGCAGTCGATCGAAACGATATCGCCTTCCTTCAGCACCCGCTTCGCAGAAGGAATTCCATGCACCACCTCGCTGTTAATCGAGGTGCACAGCACCGCTGGGAACCCGTGATATCCCTTGAACGCCGCCTTGGCGCCGAGTTCCTTCATCCGCATTTCCGCGGCGTTCTCGAGGTCAAGCGTGCTGGCGCCTGGCTTCGCGAGCCCGCGCACGAGTTCCAGCACCTCGCGGACCACCCGGCCCGCGCGGCGCATCTTCTCGATCTCCTGGCTCGACTTGAGGACAACTGCCAAATCAATTCTCAGTTCACGGTTTCAGTTCGTAGCTAAGGCATCGCAGTCACCTGCGGACTGCAAAATACGAGCTACCAACTGCGCATCACGCACAAACCCGCCGTTCCGGCTGCGCTTATTCAGCACGCAGCCGCTCAACGGCGGCAACAATTCCGGCAGCCACCACGTCGATGGCCCGGTCCCCGTCTACTTCCGCGAAGCGTCCCAGGCCGCGATAATGATCGACCACGGGTGCGGTCTGTGCGGCATACACGCGCATGCGCTCCGCAAAGGCCTCTTCCGTGTCATCGGCGCGCTGGACCAAGGCCGCACCCTCTACATCACAGATCCCATCCACTGCGGATGGCTTCATGTAGACGTTGTAGATGGTCTGGCAGACAGGGCAATTCCTGCGACCGGTAATCCGGCGCAATAATTGATTATAGTCGACTTGAATGCTGACAGCAACCACCGGCAGGCTTTCCGATTGCCCCGAGAGGCGCCCATCCAGCCATCCCGCCTGGTTCAGCGTGCGCGGGAAACCGTCCAGAATGAAACCGTTCACGGTATCCGGCTGTTGCAGCCGCACTGCCACCATCTCGTTGACCAGGGTGTCGGGAACCAGATCGCCCCGCCCCATAATCTCCTTGGCGACCTTGCCCAACTCGGTTCCGCGAGCCACATTGGCGCGCAGCAGGTCTCCGGTCGAGATCTGGGGGATACCCCAGAGCTTGACCAGCTCTTTGGCCTGCGTGCCCTTGCCTACCCCGGGCGCGCCGAGCAAAAGGATCGGGCCGGGCACGGTCTTGCGACCCGCTTCCCGGCCATTTTCAATCATAGAAATCAAAGACGACATTACCAGGTTTTCCTTCCCCGAATACGACCGGAACGCGGGGAAAAGCCCTCATAGTGACGCATGATGAGCTGCGACTCGATCTGGTTGATGGTGTCCATGGCCACGCCTACCACGATGAGCAGCGAAGTGCCGCCAAAGTAGAAGTTGACCCCAAAGCCATGAGTCATCCAGGCTGGCAGACTCTCAAACACCCGGCCAACCAGGAAGAGCTTGTCCAAACGAAGACCCGAAATCATATACGTCGGAATCAGGTAGATGAGGAACAGGTAGAGCGCTCCCACCAGGGTGATTCGCGTAAGGATATCGTTGATGAAATCCGAGGTCCGCTTGCCGGGCCGGATTCCAGGGATAAAGGAACCCGACTTGCGGAAGTTATCGGCGATGTCGTCAGGCTTCATCACAATCGACACGTAAAAGTACGCAAAGAAGATGATGCCGACAAAGTTCAAAAAGACGTACCACGGATAGCCTGGCTGCAGCGCCTGCAGAATCGGCGAAAAGAACCGGTTGTTCTGCACCCACTCCGATTGCGCAAACAACAGCGGCGCCGACAGAATGGAGCTGGCAAAGATGATAGGCATGACGCCGCCCGAATTCACCTTCAGCGGCAGATGGCTCGACGCTCCCCCCATCATGCGGCGGCCTACGATGCGGCGCGCGCTCTGGATGGGAATGCGGCGTTCGCTGCGCTCCACATAGACGATGAATGCGACCACCGCGATCATGGCGGCCAGCATCAGCAGCACGGCTAGGAACGTGAGCGAACCCCAGGCGTTGGTCTGGATCTTCTGCACCAGTTCCACCACGCCATGCGGCAGGCCGGCCACAATGCCCGCAAAGATCAGCAAACTCATTCCATTGCCGATACCACGGTCGGTGATCTGCTCGCCGAGCCACATGATGAAGCCAGACCCGGTGGTGAGCGTCAGCACCGTCATGAACATGAAGCCGATGCCAGGATGCAGAACCAGGCCCTGCTTGGTGAGCAGGAAGGAAATGCCGATCGATTGTAGAGCGGCCAGGATTACGGTCACGTACCGGGTCCACTGCGTGATCTTGCGCCGGCCAAGTTCGCCTTCCTTCTGGATCCGGGCCAGTGGCTCGTAGACGACCGTCAGCAGCTGAAAGATAATCGATGCCGTGATATACGGCATGATACCCAGCGCGAAAATCGTCATGCGCCGCAGGTTGCCGCCGCCGAACAGGTTCATCAGGCCCAGGGCCGAGCCGCTCTGCTGATCGAAGAGCCGCTCCAGTAACGTGGTGTTCACGCCCGGCGTAGGAAGCCACGCGCCCAAGCGGTAAACGGCCAGAATGCCAAGGGTGAACAGAACCCGCTTGCGCAGATCCGGAATGCGGAAGATATTGAGGAACTTCTCAACCATGTTTAGGTATCCAACTTCAGGCGCCCGGCGCCGAAATTTTTCGGGTGTGCATCCATCTTACGCGGGAGTGAGGTTTACTGTCAGCGTCCGGAGCAAACAGCAGAGCTGATTTTTCGCTCTGCGGGCCCCAGGGTCTCAATTCCAAGACCCTGGGACTGAAATCCTCGGACCTACGCCTTGGCTTCCGCGGGTTCGCCACCCAGCAGCACAACTTTGCCGCCGGCCTTCTCGATCTTTTCCTGGGCCGACTTGGAGAACTTGTGCGCATGAATAGTGATGGCCGTGGTAAGCTCGCCCGAACCGAGGATCTTGATCAGCGGCTTCTTCTGCGAAGCCAGACCCAGCTTGCGGTAGTCGTCCAGGCCGATCTCATTCACTCCCTCGAGTTCGGCGATCCGCTCGAGATTCACCACCGTGTACTCGGTACGGAAAATGTTGGTGAAACCACGCTTGGGCAGGCGGCGGTGCAGCGGCATCTGGCCGCCTTCAAAACCACGCATCATGTGAGAGCCGGAACGCGAACGCTGGCCCTTGTGACCGCGGGTCGAGGTCTTGCCCATGCCGGAGCCCATACCGCGGCCGACACGCTTGCGCGCCGTGTTGGCGTTCTTGGGCGCGCGCAGATTGGATAGATTCTTTGCCATGATTTTCCTCGCTAATAGCGCCGGGCGGTGAGTGCCACTCCGACTCGCGCTGTGAGAGTTCTTATTTCCCAGTTCTTAGTGCACAGCTTTAAGTCATCACTGACTGTGAACTTCGAACTACGAACTGTGAACTAGTTCTCTACGATCCGCACCAGATGCGGAATGGTGTTCACCATGCCGCGAATGGAGGGGGTGTCTTCGCGCTCGACGATCTGATTGAGGCGCGTGAAGCCGAGGCCCTTAACCACCAGCTTGTGCTTCATAGGTGCCTGAATCTTGGAGCGGTAGTACTGAATGCGAATTTTCTTGGTTTCGGCCATGATTAGAGCTCCTCGACAGACTTCCCGCGCATGGTAGCCACATCGGACTTGTCGCGCAGCTGGATCAGCGCATCGAATGTCGCCTTGATCACGTTGTGGGGATTGGCGGTGCCCAGGCTCTTGGTGAGCACGTTCTGCACCCCCGCCGAAGTCATCACCGCGCGAACCGCGCCGCCCGCTATTACGCCAGTACCTTCCGGAGCCGGCTTGAGCAGCACATGTCCCGAACCGAAGCGGCCCAGCACCTGGTGCGGAATCGTGGTTTCGGTCAGGTTGATCTTGAACAGGTTCTTCTTGGCCGCTTCGATTCCCTTGCGGATCGCCTGGGGAACTTCCTTGGCCTTGCCCGAACCGTAGCCGACCACGCCCGAACCTGCGTCGCCCACCACCACCAGCGCCGCGAACGACATGTTTTTGCCGCCCTTGACCACCTTGGTCACGCGATTGATGGCCACCACCTGATCCTTCAGGTTGTACTGGTTGGCATCAAGCTTCTTCTTCAACATCGTCATCTTTAGTCCTTCCGGGCGCGCTCACGCACACCCTGGAAACCTCTTGCTGAACTTCTCATCGAAACCGGCCGCTGCTCTGGCCGTAAAATGCCGCACCCAACAGGGTGCTGAACTTCGAGCCCCAAGCTTCAAATCCGCGGGCTGCAGTCGACCGACTAGAACTGGAGACCCGCTTCGCGCGCCGCCTCGGCCAGGGCCTTGATGCGGCCGTGATACAGGAAGCCGCCGCGATCGAACACCACCTTGGTCACTCCCTTTTCCTTGGCCAGTTCGGCGATGGTCTTGCCGATCTCTTTCGCCGCCGCGACGTTTCCGCCGGTCTTCAGCTTGATAGTCGAAGCCGAAGCGAGAGTCACACCGGCCTGATCGTCAATTACCTGGGCATAGATGTGGTTGAGCGAACGGTACACATTCAGGCGCGGACGCTGGGCCGTACCGGCAAGCTTGCGGCGGATGCGCGCGTGAATGCGCTGGCGGATTGCATTTCTCTTGGTCTGCGTAATCATCTTGATCTCTTCCTATCAGCGGAACCGCCCTGCGGTTCCGTTCGGTGTTTTCAGGGTCGGGGTTCAGATGTCAGGGTTCGCATCGCATTGTTTGCTGAACCCTGCCCCCTGAACCCTGACACCTGCTCATTACTTGGCGCCTGTCTTGCCGGCCTTCTTCTTCAGCTTCTCATCCGAGTAGCGCACACCCTTGTTCTTGTAGGGGTCGGGCTTGCGGAGAGAGCGCATGTCGGCGGCCACCTGGCCAACCTTCTGGCGGTCAATGCCGCTCACCGTGAGGTGCGTCTGCTTGGGGTCGATGGCCACTTCAATGCCGGTGGGCAGCGGGAACTCAATCGGGTGCGAGTAGCCGAGCGTGAACACAACCATGTTCTTGCCCTTCAGTTCCGCGCGATATCCAATACCGACGATATCCAGTTCCCTCTTCCAGCCGGCGGTGACGCCCTGCACGGCGTTGAACACCAGTGCGCGGGTCAACCCATGGAAAGCGGCGAACTTGTCGTCCTGCCGGTTCACCAGCAAGTGGCCGTCCTTGGTCTCCAGCGTGATGCCCTCGGCAACCAATGCCGTGACTTTGCCCTTGGGGCCTTCAACCGTGACGGTGTTGCCTTCCACCTTATACTTGACGCCCGCGGGCATCGGGATCGGCTTCTTACCAATACGCGACATTCTTCAAATCCTTTGTTGGCTTGCGAGTCCCGAGGAACAGCGTCAGTGATCAGTAGTCAGTGATCAGAGCAATTCCGATCGGAAGACCTTGCCACTCACTCCATTGCCTCGTTCCACTGCAGCCGGAAAACAGTCACAACTGCCCGCATCTGCGGGAATTAATTGATCACTAACAACTGCGAGGTCTACCAGACCTCGCAAAGCACTTCACCACCCACGCCTTCACGGCGCGCCTGGCGGCCGGTCATGACGCCCTTGGGGGTAGTCATGATCGAGATGCCCAGTCCGCCCTGCACGCGCTTGATCTCATCGCGGCCAATGTATACGCGGCAGCCGGGACGCGAGATGCGGGCGAGGTCGCGGATGGCTGCTTCCGTGCCGCCGTACTTGAGGTACACGCGCAGGATATGCTTGCCATCTTCTTCCTGGGTCTTGTAGTTCGAGATGTATCCCTCTTCCTTGAGGATGCGGGCAATCTCGGTCTTCAGCTTGGAAGCCGGGACGTCCAGCTTCTGATGGCGGGCCCGGATCGCATTCCGGATGCGCGCCAGAAAATCTGCTACAGGGTCGGTCAGACTCATTCCTTCTCCTTCATTCCCCGTTCGTCCGCCTTAGCGGAAACCTGCGGGAATGGTTACAACAGTGATCAGTGTTCAGTCGTCAGTGATCAGAAGCGAACCTTCAGTTCAACTCAGGTGCCAGTTCATTGAAACTAACCGACACTGACCACCGCGTTCTTACCAGCTCGACTTGACGACGCCGGGAATCTCACCCTTGAGCGCCAGGCCGCGGAAGCACAGACGGCACACGCCGAACTTACGCAGGTACGCGCGCGGACGGCCGCAGAGCTTGCAGCGGTTGTGCTTGCGGGAGCTGAACTTCGGCTTCCGCGCGTCTTTGACGGCTTTTGCAGTGGTTGCCATAAATCCCCTAAAAGTTCACAGTTCTTAGTTCGTAGTTCTCAGCGGTTCAGTTGTCGGGCTCGCATCTACGAACTGTGAACTGCGAACTATGAACTATTGTTACGCTCCCTGGCGGAACGGCATGCCAAAGGCCTTGAGCAGCGCACGCGCCGAGTTGTCGTCCTTGGCCGTGGTCACAATGGTGATGTTCATGCCCTTCAGCTTTTCCACCTTGGAGTAATCGATCTCCGGGAAGATCAGCTGATCGCGCAGGCCGAGCGTGTAATTGCCGCGCCCGTCAAAACTCTTGGTCGAAACGCCGCGGAAGTCGCGCACACGCGGCAGAGCCGTCGAGATCAGGCGATCCAGGAACTCGTATGCCTTGTCGTGGCGCAGAGTCACCATGGCCCCAATCGACATGCCTTCGCGCACCTTGAAGGCCGCGATCGACTTCTTGGCCTTGGTGGTCACAGGCTTCTGACCCGCGATTGCGGCCAGGTCCCCAACCAGCGGATCGAGCAGCTTGTTGTTCTGCGTGGCCTCGCCCAGACCCATGTTCAGTACGATCTTTTCAATCTTCGGCACCGCCATCGAGTTCTCGAGACCGAGTTCCTTCTGCAGAGCCTGCTTGATTTCCTTGTTGTACTTCTTTCTCAGCCTTGCTGCCATTTCGTCTTTGCTCTCTTTCTACCGGTCTCGGAGTGGCCCTTCAGCCGTATACCGTTGCGGCAGGTGCTCAATTCAGTTGCCAGTCTTCGGTTGTCAGTCTTCAATGCTTTCTGATCGCTGACCACTTGTCATTTACTTCTTCGTGGCCAGCGTCTGTCCGCACTTCTTGCACACGCGTACGCGCTGGTCGCCGTCCTTCTTGTAGCCCACACGCGACGGTCCGCAATTGGGGCAGACAAGCGCTACGTTCGAAACGTTGATGGGCGATTCCTGCTCGGCGATACCACCCTTGGTGCGCTGCCCGGTCTTCGAGGAAACCGTCTTCTTGACCACGCGAACGTGCTCCACGAGCACCGTGCCCTTGTCAGGGAACACGCGCAGCACGCGGCCCTGCTTGCCGCGGTCGGAGCCCGTCAGCACCTGGACCGTATCGTTGCGATGAATGTTCAAGCTCTGCATGATATCTCCAAAACAGTGGACAGTTGTCTGTGAACAGTGGTCGGCTTTGCTCTTGCGGCTGATCACTGTTCACTGAACACTGATCACTCGTTACACAACTTCCGGCGCCAGCGAAACGATTTTCAGAAACTTCTTTTCGCGCAACTCGCGAGCCACCGGTCCGAACACGCGCGTGCCTACCGGCTCGTGCGAGTCGTCGATCACAACGGCCGCGTTCTCGTCGAAGCGGATATAGGTTCCGTCCCGGCGGCGATATTCCTTGCGGGTGCGGACGATAACCGCCTTCACCACTTTGCCCTTCTTGACGGTGCCGTCCGGCGAAGCTTCCTTCACCGCGGCCGTAATCACATCGCCAAGCGAAGCCTTCTTGCCCAGGCCGCCGCCCAGCGGAAGGATCATCTGCAGCTTGCGCGCGCCGGAGTTATCGGCAACGGCGAGCATCGATCTCATTTGCACTGCCATGGTCTTTTCTCCCTCTCGCGTGCTTAGCTATTGGCCGCCTGCGGCGCCTGAATCTCTTCAATCTGGCCGAGCGAGGAGCGGCGGACAATCTCTTCCAGTGCCCAGCGCTTCAGCTTGCTCAACGGACGGGTCTCGCGGATGCGAACCACATCGCCCACCCGCGCGGAGTTCTGCTCGTCGTGAGCATAGAACTTCTTCGAGCTCTTCATGATCTTCTTGTACTTGGGGTGCGCCTTGCGCATCTCGACTTCGACCACGATGGTCTTCTGCATCTTGGTCGAGACCACGTTGCCGACCTTCTCATTGCGCCGCGAAGAGATCGAATCTGCCGCCGCCGGCGTCTGCTGCGTTTCCTGAGTCGCCATTTAGCGTGCTCCCTTCTTTGAGGTCGTAGCGGTTGCACCGTCTTTGCCGGCGCCGCCGATGCCAAGCTGACGCTCGCGCGCCACAGTCTTGATCTGAGCGATCTCCTTGCGCAGCTGGCGGAGCTTCTTCACTCCGTCGTTCTGCCCCATCGAGACCTGAAAGCGAAGCCGGAAAAGCTGCTCGGCCGAGGTCTTCTCGTGGGCCGTCAGTTCCTCATCGCTCAAGCTGCGAATCTTGTTGAGTTCCATATCCATTCTCTCTTCAGCGGTGCGCTTCCCTCAGAGGGCACGTGACCGCGGTCTTCTCGCCCGGCTTATGCAGCCGGCGTCTTCTCTGCGGAAGCAGCTTTTTCTGTCGCGCCGGGACGCTGAACAAACTTGACCTTCAGCGGCAGCTTGTTCGAGGCCAGACGCATAGCTTCCTGGGCAACGTCGGGAGCCACGCCTTCCATCTCGAACAGGATCTTGCCGGGCCGCACAACAGCAACCCAGTGATCCAGTGCGCCTTTACCCGAGCCCATTCGGACTTCGGCCGGCTTCTTGGTGATCGGCTTATCCGGGAACAGGCGCAGCCAGATCTTGCCGCCGCGCTTGATGAACCGGGTCATGGCGATACGGCTGGCCTCGATCTGACGATCGGTGATGTAGCCGGCCTCCAGGACCTTCAGTCCGTATTCGCCGAACGCAAGCGAAGAACCACGCCACGCCTTGCCGCGGCGCTTGCCCTTTTGCTGCTTGCGATATTTTACCTTCTTTGGCATCAACATAGCGAAACCCTCAAAAAGCAGGGAATAGGGAATAGGGAGTAGGGATTAGTCTCATCCCGGTCGCTATTCACTTCCGTGCCGCTTACTGAAATCCCAGTTACACAAACTCAGAGCAGTGAGCGGAGCAGGTTTTCTAATCCCTGCTCCCTGCCTTTAGAACACACCCGTGGCGCCCACACCGGGCTGATCGCGCCGGCGCTTCTGCTCGTAGATATCGCCCCTATATATCCACACCTTCACGCCGATCTGGCCGTACGTGGTCTGCGCCTCGGAGAAGCCGTAATCGATGTCCGCGCGCAGCGTATGCAGCGGCAGACGCCCCTGCAGATACCATTCGGAACGGGCGATTTCGTTGCCGTTCAACCGGCCCGAAACACGCACCTTGATGCCCTTGCAGCCGAAACGCAGCGCCGAATCCACGCTCTTGCGCATGGCGCGACGGAAGCTGACGCGCTTCTCGAGCTGCAGTGCGATGTTCTCCGATACCAGCTGCGCATCAAGCTCCGGCTTGTTCACCTCGACAATATCGATGAACACGTCGCGGTTGGTGCGCTTGCCCAGCTCCGTCTTCAGCTTCTCGATCTCGGCGCCCTTGCGGCCGATCACGATGCCCGGACGCGCCGTGCGGATGATGAAGCGCAGCTTGTTGCCGGGACGCTCGATCTCCACTGAGCTCACGCCCGCTGCCTTCAGCTTGTCGCGCAGCTCGGCCTTGAGCTTCACGTCCTCGACAAGAAGCTTGTCGTAATCGCGTTCGGAGAACCAGCGCGAGCGCCAGGGCTTGTTCACTCCCAGCCGGAATCCGTAAGGATGGACTTTCTGTCCCATAATCAGTTCCTCTCAGCCGCCTACTTGGCGGCCTTCTTCGCCTTCGGCGCTGCCGACGCGGACTTCTTGGTTGCTGCCTTCTTGGCCGGAGCCTTTTTAGCCGGGGTCTTCTTGCCGGCCGACTTCTTCGCTACCGGCCCGTCGACCGTAGTCACCAGGCTCGCTCCGCCGTCCCGCTCAGCTACCGACACAATGATGTGCGCAAGCCGGCGCTGATAGCGGTAGGCGCGGCCCATCGGGGCAGGGCGAATGCGCTTCATGCGCGGACCTTCGTTGGCCAGGGCGTTCTTGACGTACAGGTTGTCGACGTCCAGATCGATGCCCTGCTCGCCAGCCACATACTTGGCGTTGTCCAACGCCGAGGTGAGCAGCTTGTGGATCACGGGAGCAATGCGCTTCTTGGTGAAGGCCGCCGTCTCCAGCGCCTCCTGCACTCCCCGGCCCTTGATCAGGTCGAGCACCAGCCGCGCCTTCTGCGGCGATACGCGCTGAAACTTGGCCTCGGCCCGGTATTCTCTTGTCTCGACTGCCATTGGTCTGTCCTCAATCAGCTACTAGCTTCTAGCTACTAGCTCCTAGCTTTCCTGGCGCATCCATCCGCTCTCGTCTGCGCCTGAATTCCTTCGCTCTGCTCTCTTCAGTTGATTCACCTCGGTACAGCTAGAGGCTAGGAGCTAGAAGCTGTCTTTACCTCGGCTTCGCGCCGGCCTCAGCCTTGCCGCCTGCCGTGTGTCCTTTGAACGTGCGGGTGGGCGCGAACTCGCCCAGCTTGTGACCCACCATGTTCTCCGTCACATATACGGGAACAAACTTCTTGCCGTTGTGCACGGCGATGGTGTGGCCCACGAACTCGGGGAAGATGGTGGAGCGCCGCGACCAGGTCTTCAAAACCTTGCGGTCGTTGGCGGTATTCATCGCCTCGACCTTCACCATCAGGTGCGCGTCTACAAACGGTCCTTTTTTCGTCGAACGTGCCATGAATCTCCGCTCCCTCTACTTCTGCCGGCGGCTGACGATGAACCCATCGGTCCGCTTGTTGTTGCGTGTCTTGTATCCGCGCGTCGGCTGGCCCCACGGGGTCACCGGATGACGGCCGCCCGAAGTCTTACCTTCGCCGCCGCCGTGCGGGTGATCCACCGGGTTCATCGAAACACCGCGGTTGGTTGGACGGATGCCCTTCCAGCGGTTACGTCCGGCCTTGCCGATCGAGACGTTCTCGTGGTCGGTATTGCCTACCTGGCCGATGGTGGCCATGCACTCTACCAGCACCCGGCGAGTCTCGCCCGAAGGCAGCTTCAGGAGCGCGTAGTCGCCTTCCTTGGCCACCAGCTGCGCCTGCGTGCCCGCCGAACGCGCCATCTGCGCACCCTTGCCCGGCCGAAGCTCAATGGCATGTACCGTAGTGCCGGCGGGGATATTTTTGAGCGGCAGCGCATTGCCAACCAGGATGTCGGCCTCAGGGCCGGACATCACCTTGGCGCCCACCTTGAGCCCTACCGGCTGCAGGATGTAACGCTTCTCGCCATCGGCATAGTGCACCAGCGCAATGCGCGCCGAGCGGTTGGGATCGTACTCGATGGTCGCCACCGTACCCGGAATCCCAGCCTTGTCGCGCTTGAAGTCGATAAGGCGAATCTTCTGCTTGTGACCGCCGCCGTGATGGCGGATGGTCAGATCGCCCGAGTTGCGGCGACCGCCCGTGCGCTTGCGCGTCGTCAGCAGCGGCTTATGCGGCGTCGACGTAGTGATATCGTCGTTCACCTGCGTCGTCTTGAACCGCAGGGTCGGCGTTATCGGTCTGTATGTCTTGATTGCCATCGTCTTAGTCCTGGAGAGCCCGCGCGCCTACTGCGCCACTCTCCCCGTTTCTCCGGAACCGCTTCGTTCCGATATTCCTTGCTGTGAGCCTTGGGTCAGTCTTTCTGTTCCCTGATCCCTGTTCCCTGCTTCTTACAGGTTGCTCACGTACTCCGGCATCTTCTCGCCGGCCTTCAGCCGGACGTATGCCTTCTTCCAGTCGGGGCGGAAGCCCGCGTACTTGCCACGGCGGCGCTCTTTGCCCATCACGTTGGAAGTGCGGACCGCCGCCACCTTCACCTTGAACAAAGCCTCAACCGCCTGCTTCACCTCGGTCTTGGTAGCCTCGGGCGCGACATCAAACACCAGCGTCCCTTCGGTCTCCTTCACATTCAGGCCCTTCTCGGTAATGAGGGGCTTGCGGATCGTCGTATAGAGAGTCGGCATTTATGCAGCCTCCGTGTGCGCGGCCAGCTGACGCTTGCTCACGCTCTTTGCGAGGGCCTCGCCCAACTGCTCGATCGCGGCCTTTGAGAAGATAGCCCGGTCGTAGCGCAGCAGATCGTAGGGGTGCACCTCATTGTTCAGCACCAGTTCCACACCCTCGAGGTTGCGGGCGCCCAGCAGCAGGCTCTTGCTCAGGGTTTTGCCGTTTTCCACCAGCAGAGCCGTGCGCTCCACGCCCAGCTTGGTCAACGCGTTGCGGTAAAGCTTGGTCTTGGGCTCGGCGATCTCGAGCGAGTCGACGATCGTCAGCTTGCCATCGGCCAGCTTTGAAGCCAGCGCCGAACGCAGTGCGCCCAGCAGCTTCTTGCGCGGGAACGCGTAGTCGTAGCTGCGCGGTTGAGGTCCGTGCACCGTGCCGCCGTGGCGCCACAGGGGCGAACGAACGGAGCCAACGCGGGCGCGGCCCGTGCCCTTCTGCTTCCACAGCTTCTTGCCGGAGCCGGCGACGAGCTTGCGGTTCTTGGTGGCGTGCGTGCCCTGGCGCAGTGCGGCGCGATAGTGCTTCACCGCTTCCCACAGCAGAGCTTCGTTGACCTGGCCGAATACTGCATCCGCCAGCTCTACCGAGCCCACCTTTTCCCCATTCAGATTGATTACATCCACTTGTGCCATGTTCTTCTTCTTCCGGCACTGCATCCGCAGCGCCTCGACTCGAATTCTGTGCGCCCGTCAGGGCGCGATTGGCCGCACCGCAGGTGCCTTACTTCCTCTTCGCCGTTGCCTTCTTCGAAGCCTTCAGCGGATCGACCGTGCCGGATCCAGCAAAGCCACGGCGCTCACGCGGTGGAGCCAGTGCCTTGCGGATGAACACATATCCATCACGAGGTCCGGGAACCGCACCCTCTACCATCAACAGGTTCTCGTCCAGATCGATGCCGCGGATGCGCAGGTTGCGCACCGTGACCTGGTCCGTCCCGAAGTGACCCGGCATGCGCTGCCCGGGGAACACACGCGACGGAAACGAAGAGGCGCCGATCGAGCCCTGCACCTGGAACATGTGGCCGTGCGACTTGGGACCGCCTCCGAAGTTGTGACGGCGAACCACGCCCGCGAACCCGCGGCCCTTCGAGGTGCCCACCACGTCCACAAACTTAGCGTCGGAAAAGATATCCACCAGCACGCGATCCCCGGCCTTCACGCCGTCCTGCCCTTCCGCGCTCGCCTCAATCGCGACCTCGCGGATTTCCTTCACTGGAGGAGCGTCGGTCTTGGCCAAGTGGCCCGCCTGCGGCTTGGTCAGCTTGCTGGCCTTCACAAACTCCACCAGCCCGATCTGCGCGGCCTCGTAGCCGTCCTTGGCCATCGTCTTCAACTGCGTAATCACGCAGGGGCCAGCCTGGAGCACCGTAATGGGGTGCACCTCGCCCTTTTCGTCGAAGACCTGCGTCATGCCGATTTTTTTACCCAGAATTCCCGTAACTGCCATGTTTTTCTCACCTCATCATGCGAACCTGAATGCATCGCACTGCCGGAACTTGTTCCGTGAGCTTCGGCTTCGCGATTCCAGCCTCTGGCTCACTGTCACAACGTCCTGTTGTGTTATTCCTAACTACTTCCCCGCCTATCTACAACGAGCCAGAGGCCGGGACGCTTCCATTTCTGCTCTACGGATGAACCTCCCGCGCCGCAAGGCGCAGTTGGCCGCATGCAGGTGCTTACTTCTCAAAGGCCTTGATCTCGACGTCGACACCGGCCGGAAGATCGAGCTTCATCAGCGCGTCCACCGTCTGCTGGGTCGGCTCGAGGATGTCGATCAGACGCTTGTGCGTGCGGATCTCGAAAGCCTCGCGCGACTTCTTGTCCACATGCGGCGAACGCAGCACGCAGTACTTGTTCTTGATCGTCGGCAAGGGAATCGGTCCGGCCACCTGGGCGCCCGTGCGCTTGGCCGTGTCCACGATCTCGCCGGTCGAGGTGTCCAGCACGCGATAGTCGTATGCCTTCAGCCGGATGCGAATTCTCTGTCCTACCATGGCTCTTCTTTCCGAGGGTTCGAGTTTCAGGGTTCAGGGTTCAGATTTGCCTGAACCCCGACCCCTGCACCCTGACCCCAGTTACTTGATAATTTCCGAGATCGTTCCCGCGCCCACCGTGCGTCCGCCTTCGCGGATGGCAAAGCGCAGGCCCTTCTCCATGGCCACCGGGGTGTGCAATTCAACCACCAACTGCACGTTGTCGCCCGGCATTACCATCTCCACGCCTTCAGGCAATTCGGCGGTGCCGGTCACGTCCGTCGTACGGAAGTAGAACTGCGGCCGATAGCCCTTGAAGAACGGAGTGTGGCGGCCGCCCTCTTCCTTCGAGAGCACGTAAACTTCGCCCTTGAAGCGCGTGTGCGGCGTAATCGATCCCGGCTTGGCCAGAACCATGCCGCGCTCCACGTCTTCCTTGGGAATGCCGCGCAGCAGCAAGCCGGCGTTATCGCCCGCCAGACCTTCGTCCAGCTGCTTCTTGAACATTTCAACGCCCGTGCAGACGGTCTTGCGGGTCTCGCGGAAGCCCACGATCTCGCACTCTTCGCCCACCTTCACCTTGCCGCGCTCGATACGACCCGTAACCACCGTGCCGCGGCCCGAGATCGAGAAGATGTCTTCGATCGGCATCAGGAACGGGAGGTCAATTGCGCGGTCAGGCTGCGGAACGGTCTTGTCCACCGCTTCCATCAGCGCGTCGATCTGCGCTTCCCACTTCGGCTCGCCGTTCAGGGCGCCCAGAGCGGAACCGCGGATCACCGGAACGTCGTCGCCGGGGAACTGGTACTTCGACAGAAGCTCGCGCACTTCCATCTCCACCAGGTCGGTCAGCTCTTCGTCTTCCACCGCATCGCACTTGTTCAGGAACACCACGATGTACGGCACGCCCACCTGGCGGGCCAGGAGCACGTGCTCCTTGGTCTGCGGCATGGGGCCGTCGGTGGCTGCCACCACGAGAATCGCTCCATCCATCTGCGCCGCGCCCGTAATCATGTTCTTGATGTAATCGGCGTGGCCGGGGCAGTCCACGTGCGCATAATGGCGGTTCTTGGTCTCGTACTCCACGTGCGCCGTCGCGATTGTGATGCCGCGCTCGCGCTCTTCAGGAGCGTTGTCAATCGAGTCGAACGAACGGAACTGGATCTTCGGGTTGTTCTTCGCCAACACCTTCGTGATTGCTGCCGTCAACGTCGTCTTGCCGTGATCGATATGTCCAATCGTTCCCACGTTGCAGTGTGGCTTCGAACGATCAAATTTTTCCTTCGCCATAAAAGTCCTGAATCCCTTTCGTAGCTCTTACTACCCGTTTCAATCCCGGGGCGCCGGCGATCCGGCTCCAGCCCCAAAA
>NZ_DASXYM010000004.1:0-18882 GCF_036502485.1 Occallatibacter sp.
ATTCGCATCATCCTCACCACGCGTTCCGGCGAGCAGTTGATGTCTCCCCTGTTCGGAGCCGGCTTGCAAAACTACCTCAACGAAGGCAACACCGTTGCCATCCGTCGGCAAATTCAGTCAGCCATCATGGACAACCTGCAGACTTACGAAACGCGCATCACGGTAGATAACGTCGAAGTCGAGACCGTGGACGGCGCGCCTTCACAGATTCACGTTCAGATCTTCTACCGGCTGCTTCGCACCAACGCACCTCAACAACTCGGCGTAACCATGCAGCAAGGCGGATAAACCGTGCCCCTGAGACCACCAGCTCTTGACGACCGTTCTTACAGCGACCTGGTTCAGGACCTGCTGGCCAGCATTCCTGCGCACACGCCGGAGTGGACCAACCAGCAGAAGGGAGACCCCGGTCGCACGCTCATTGAGTTGTTCGCGTGGCTGGCCGATTCCATCCTGTATCGAGCCAACCTGATTCCGGAACGACAGAGACTTGCCTTCCTCAAACTCGTCGGCGTGCCGCTGCAGCCCGCCTCCGCGGCCACCGGCATCGTGTGCGTCTTCTCCGATCCCGCAGTCACAAGCGCCGTCACGCTCGCCACACACGCGTCCCTCACTGGTCCGGTAAACTTTGAAACTCTCTCGGAGCTCGACGTTCTCCCCGTCACCGGGCGCGCCTACATCAAAGCGCCGCTCAGTGCGGATCAGCAAAAAGCCGCGTTGCCGTTGCTGCAAGGGCTTCAATCTCTCTACAGCCTCGCCAACGTTCCCTCGGGATACTCCACCACTCCCATCTTCGCCAACAACACGTCCGATCCAAATGGGGTAGACGTCTTCGCCTCAACCATCGACCAGTGCCTCTGGATCGCGCTCCTCGCATCCAAGCCGGCCAATGTGGCGAACATCCGCGACACGCTCAAAGGCAAGAACGGCCCGCGCACACTCAGTATCGGAGTGGCTCCGGCCTCGCCCGTGGATGACCCCCTGGCAGCGTTTGGTCCGCAGGCCACAATACCCGTTACCTGGCAGATAAGCGGGAACAGTCCTTCAGGCTCGCCGCTGGTGTATTTCCCGCTCGACGTCGATAGCGATACGACCCAGGGTCTGCTCACCAATGGGACCGTGACACTTCGGTTGCCCGAGGGCGTGGATATCGGCGCGCCCGCCAACGACGTACGCAGCGATGCCCGCGCCGGCATGGGGCCCAAGCCGCCTCGCATCGACGATCCCAACATCGACAGCCTGCTCGTTGCCTGGGTCCGCGTCAATGTCCAGAGCGCTCTGACTTTGAACTGGGCAGGCATCAATGCAGTCGAAGTCGATCAGCGCACAACCTATACCAACATCATCGCCGGAGTAAGCGACGGCTCCGGCAATCAGACTTTTCAATTGCCGAAGACGCAGATTGATCCGTCTACGTTTCAGCTCGAAGTGGATATGCCTGGATTCGCCTTCCAGCCCTGGCAACCGGTGGACGATCTCGCGGCGCTCAACGGCCCTCTTCAGAATTACGTTCTCGATCCCGAAGCAGGCACCGTGTCCTTCGGAAATCAGATGCAAGGTGCGATTCCGCCAAACAGCCGCCGCATTCGCGCCGCGTTGATGCGCGCCGGTGGCGGCCTCGCCGGGAATGTGCCCTCCGGAAGCCTCACTGCAATCACGGCGAAGGATGTATCCGGCAAACCAGCTCCGGGCCTCACCGTGCAGCAGCCCATCGACACAACCGGCGGTGCCGATTCTGAAGCGCTCGATCATGCCGAGCAGCGCATCCCCGCTTTGTTCCGGCATCAGGACCGCGCCGTCACCGCGAGCGATTACAAGAACCTCGTGCAATCCATGCCGGGAGGCTCCGTGGCCCGCGCTGAAGTGCTGCCCCTGTTCAAACCGCAAACCCGCGATCCAAATGTGCCCGGCGTGCTCTCCGTGATGGTCATTCCGCCCAAGGGCAACCATCTGCCGCCGTGCCCGCGCGCCAACCGCAAACTGCTCGAAACGGCCTATTCCTACCTGAATCCACGGCGCGTCATCGCAGCAGAAATGTATCTCATTGGGACTGAATATGTAGGGCTCGGCATCAGCATCGCGGTAGAAGTGCAAAGCGGATTCGGCCAGTTGCAAGTGAGCCAGCAAGTGGAAACAGCCCTGCGCACCTATCTCTGGCCCGTTCCTCCGGGCGGCCCCGCGCAGCAGGGGTGGCCTTTGGGCCGCACAGTGCGCAGCCTCGAACTCGAAGTGATCGTAAGCCAGGTGCCGGGTATTTCAGAAATCAATGGACTGCTGCTTTTCCAGCTGCTCCCTGGAGGAACCTACCAGCAGATTGAAGTAAACAGCGGTAACGCCGAACTCACACTGGAAAACTGGCAATTGCCGGAAGTGCTCCAGGTGCTGGTTACACCGGGAGCTGACGGCTCCGGCGTCGCCCCGGGTGATCTCAATCCCGAAACACAGACGGACGACACGGTGGCAGTGCCGATCGTTCCCAACGTTTGCTAATGGATGGTTATGGACGCCAACGGACTTAAATTCTGGATGCTGAGCGAAGCGCAGGATTGGCCTCTGCCCCCGCTGACTGCGGCTCCGAATGAGTCTTCGCTCGCGTCTGCCGTCGCTGCTGGCGATCAGGACATCATCCTCCTCACACCGTTGCCGGCAGGCGCGCCCTCGTATGTGTCCATCGACTTCGAAGTGATGATCGTCAACGGGGTCGATTCGACAGGATTGCAACTCAGCGTGACCCGCGGCGCCCTTGGGACCATCGCCGCAACCCATCCGCCGGGCGCTCGCGTTCTCGGCCCCACCGGTATCCTGCGCACCGCGGTTGACGCAACGGACACAGACTTCACGATTGTGGCCGGCGCGCATCCACCCACCACGCCGCACCCAACCACTACGCCACCCCCTGCGACTACGGCCCCGCCCGCGCTTGTCCCCGCGGTTGGCCTGGCTCCCGGCGATTCTCTCCAGATTGGCGATGAGGTGGTGAGCGTTACCGCCGTCGATTCGACGGGGCTGGTCATCTCGGTTACACGCGGCGTGTTCGGCACCACGCCGGCCGCATACAGCGGGGCCACGCCCCTGTTCGCATTCATCACTTCCAACACGCTCTACTACTGCGCCACCAGCAAGCGCCTTCAGTTGCTCAGCATGCGCCTGGGAAATCCCCCCCTCGAATCCTTCGCGGAGGCAACCAGGCTGGTCAACACCGTCCCCATGGCTCGCGATGCCTTCGGCAACTATGCCCGCTGGGATTTCTCGCGCAGACAAGTTGTCGCAGGCGGCAGCGGTCCGGGCGAGGTGCCCATCTACTCCGCGCCGGGCGGACAAAATATTTCTGACCTCGCGCTCGGCAACGACGGCATCCTCTATATTGCCGCCGGGACCAATTTGATCCTTGTCGACCGCCGCGGGCGCTGGCCGGACTTCACCTTGCCGGGGAACGGGTTTACGTTCTGGCGCCTCGCGGCACTTCCAGATGCCGGCGTGCTCGCGCTTGATCCGAATAAGCCGCAGCTCGGCAAAATCATCGGCACGCCGCTGCAAACCGCCCCCGCTGACACACCCGATCCCGGTATCCTCCGCTCCTGCCGGCAGAACCCCACGCCCCCGCAGATCGCCGCCACATACGCTCTGCCCGCCACCGAGTCCTACGTAGGACTCAGCACTGCCGACGATCAGTTCCTGCTGCTCTCATGGCAAGCCTCCTCACCCGCCAACACTCAATCCTTCCTGCGCATCTTCGACTTCGACGCGGGCCTCGGCACTCCGTGGATGATGAGCGGTATCCGCTGGCCATACTCCCTGGCGTGGCTGGGCGATTCGAAGGCGGCGGTGCTGGCCACCGGCTTGAACGAGGCACTCATCTTCAACCTCGCGGAGGTCGGCGCCACCCTCCTTCCCAGCGGCGACACCTATGTCCTGACAGGAATCAACAGCGGCCCCTTTGCACACACATTGAATCAGCCGCCCTACTACTCTGCGGGGTCGCCGCTACTCGCGCCTGTCCGCCTCGGCACAACCGCAACGGCGAGCCTCTCCCTCTTGACGCTGGATCCGGGTGCTCACGCCATCACTGCGTTTTACACGGGGGATGCGAACAATCCAGCGGCTCCATCCGCGCAACTTGTGCAGACGGTTGCCGCCGCGGCGACTACGGTCCTGCTCAGCTCCTCGCAGAACACTTCAATGACGGGGCAGACGGTCACCTTCACAGCCACCGTCACCTCCACCGGAGCTACCGGCAACGTCCAATTCCTCGACGGCGAAGTTGTGCTCGGAACCGAGTCTCTGAGCAGCGGCTCGGCAGCTCTTGCCGTCTCCACCTTCACGGCCGGTGCACACACCATCACCGCCCGCTACGTGGGCGATGGAACCCACGCCGCGGATCATTCCGCAGCGCTGGTGCAAACCGTTTCCGCTGACGCATTCCCCGTGCAGCTCACCTCATCCCTGAATCCTTCCGTTGAAGGTCAGACCGTCACTTTCACCGCCAGCGTCACTCCGGCTTCCGCATCCGGCGCCGTCCAGTTCCTGGATGCCGCACAGCTGCAGCCCCTGCTTCCGCTCTCGCTCAATTCGCTCGCGGGATACGGCTCCACTGATCCGCGCTCGCCCAAAATCATCGATAGTGGAGTTCCACTCGGCATATGGCATCGCCTCTTCATCGAGGCCATCCTTCCGCCCCGCTGCTCGGTCGTCGTGTGGCTCACCGCGGCAGAAAGTCCCGCCGGCATCGCTGCGCCCACCGCAAGCTGGTATCCGCACGCGTTTGGCGATGTCGACATGACCGCGCTGCCGGACCAGACCCCCAGGGCTATCTGGTTGTCGACGCCGTCCGAGGTGCCGTTCGCAAATCCGCTCTTGGGCGAAACGCCGCCTCTGCTGAATCGCCGCGGCCTGTTCATGGTTCTGATCCAGAGAGCCGGAAGAGCCGTGCGCAACCTGAGCGGGCGCTTCCTCGGCATTCGCGTGGAACTTTACGGGGATCGCCGCAACACTCCCGAAATCGCCGCCCTGCGCGCGTGGGGATCACGCTTCTCCTATGTGCGCAACTACCTTCCCGAGCTCTACCGCGAAAATAAATTCGGTCCCGACGCCGACGCAGTCCGCGCCAGCACACGCCACGATTTCTTCGAGCGCTTCGTCAATATCTTCGAAGCTCAACTCACTCGCATTGAAGATCGCATCGCGAATTCCTATCTGCTGACACGGCCTGAAGTCACTCCCGACGATGCCCTCGACTGGCTCGGCAGTTGGGTTGGATTGAGCCCCGCCGGCTATCCGGCCGATCGCCGCCGTGATCGTCTCCTCGCCGCATCCGATCTTCACCGCCAGCGCGGAACCGTTCCCGGCATCACGCTCGCTCTCGACATCGCAACCAACGGACTCTGCACGCGCGGCGCCGTGATCGTCGTGGAGGACTTCCGGTTGCGCCACATCTTCGCGACCATCCTCGGCGCCAACCTTGCCATTCACGACGACCCCCTGCTGCCCGGCTATTCTCCCAGCAGCAACTCCTTCGTCGGCGGTACGCTCTTCCTCGGCGATCCCCAGAATCAGGCCGAGGTTCTGGCGCTCTTCTCCTCCGATCTCCCTTCCAGCAGCGCCGATCGGACAACCGTGCAACAGTTCTTCGACAGCCTCGCGCATCGCCTGACCATCTTCATCCACGATCAGGTCGAGACCGTCGACATCAACCTCGTGCAGCGAATCGTGGACCACGAAAAACCCGCGCACGTATTGGCAACCATCCGGCTCGCCACCCAGCCCTTCATGGTCGGTCTGGCTTCTCTCCTCGGAGTCGACACGTACCTCGCCCCAACGCCCCCACGCGATCCCGTGGTCCTCGGCACAAGCCAAATCGGCCGCTACAACCTGGTGATCCAAGCTCCCAGCCTCGATCCGCGATTGGAGACATAGATCAGATGGCAACCATGAAAGACAGTCTCACCGCCCTGCCCGTACCGGAACGAGTCTCTTACATCACCGGCCGCATGCTGGGCGTCGACGATTTCCAGGCCGACCAGACCTATCATCGCGGGCGTCTGGCGCGCGCTCTTACGCAACTGTTTGGCACCGGAACGGTTTCTGGCCTGCTCGTGCAGAGCGACGGCAATACCAATGTCAAACAATTGGAGATACAGGTGACCCCCGGCGTCGCCATTGACCGGGCCGGTCGCATCATTGAAGTGCCGCGGCTTATCTGCATCGTGCTCGACAACTGGCTGACGCAGCTTGCAACGGCATGGCAGAATCAACTCCTCCATCCGATTCCCGGCCAGACTGCGATTCCCGATCCCAACTCGGCCATTCACGATGGCGCAAACCTGATGGTCGATGTGTTTGCCACCTTCGTCCCATGCACCCGCGGTCTCACCCCTTGCTTCGCGGCTGAAGACGACTACGACGCCACCGACGCATTCTCCGCCAATCGCCTGCTTGACTCCTTTGCCATGCAGTTGGCCCTGCGCACCGATACAAACCCGCTCACGCCCGCCGATCCCTGGAAGACGAGTGGCTCGCTCCCCGCCGGCGGCTCCAACATCACCGCTCCCACTCTCACAACCTTGCAGGATCTTTTGCTGGGAGCAACCGCGGGGCCTGCGTCCACACCGGTCGAGTATCCACCGGGCTTCGACGCAACCTCGGTGTTCCTGGCGCGCATTCTCATCGGCGCCACCAAGGGCTCCACGTCGAACCAGCCCCCCACCTGGGATCTCACCAAGATCTCCATCGACAACCGTTCGCGGCTATTTCTGTATCCGCCCAGCCTGCTCGGTCGCCTGTGCGGCCTCGGGGCAGGCACCGAGACATAGGAGCATTGCATGCCGAATTACACGGCGGGTAGCACGCGCGTATCGATTGCGGATCCGGAACTGACTCCATCGCTGGCCGATGGTTCAGTGGTTCTCGACAGCCGTCGTGTGCGGCCGTTCTGGTTCGACGGCCGGTTCATGGACGCCCGCGACCTCGAGCGCGAACAAAACTACTTCCTCATTCGGCAGGCGGACCTCGGACAGGCGGGCGGCTTCGAGGTCATGCATGGCCTCGAGGTCGATCAGACGCAGTCCAACCACGTTCAGGTTGGTCCCGGCGCAATCGTCATCCATGCCGGCGAAGGCGTCACGCCCGCCGGCGAAATGGTGACCGTCCCCAACGACCTGACCATTCAAATCGCCGACCTGCCGGTTCCCGCCGATCTCGATGTAGTTCGCAACAAGCAGACCTTTCTCGCTACTGCACAACAGCGCTCGGGCCTGTACGTCATCGCGCTCTATCCCGTGGAGTACACCGCCAACCTGACCACTGCCTTTCCTACCACCGTCCAGGGGCCGCCCGTCGTGCACGATTCCGACATTGTCCAAGCCACGGCCATCTCGCTGATTCCGTATCCAAACCCGCCCAACAACCCCAAGGCCCCCCTGCAGGCCGCCCTGGCAAAACAGGTTTTTGTTACCGGCAATGCAGGCGCGCTTCCTGACTCGGTTCTCCCCCTGGCGCTCATCAGCCTCGACCAGAATCGAGTTCAATGGATCGACCCCTACCTCGTGCGCCGCGATATTGGTCCGCAGTACAGCGGCGTGCGCTTTGGACTGACCGATGTAGCCACGCAACAGGCTTACCTCATGCAGTTCGACATGCACCTGCAATCCGTGATCGCCGCGCGACAGGCCGGCGGAATGAAAGCCAACTTCGCAGCGTCGGATTATTTCCAGTCGATACCGCCCGCCGCCCGGTTCCCTATCGATGGCATCGACACAAGCGCCTTCTCGCAGGTGTTCTTTCCGCAGGAAATGGATGTGCGCCTGAGCATCATCCCGACGGATCAGGTCGCCGCATTGTTTGAAGAGAGCCTCTCCCTGCCTCCCATTGATCTGACGCTTCCATCGGGTGCCTACTCCAACATGGCCGTCTTCGCTTTCATTCCGGTGGATCCGGCGCAGTTCGCCACCCTGAAAAACTCACTCCCCGAGACACCGCTGAATCCCACGCTGCCGCAGGTGCTTGCCAACCGAAAGCCTATTCAACTTCTGCGCCTCTTCAGAGGCGACATACTCATCCAGCCCGTGCCCCCGATTTCCAACAACGCCTGGGCCAGCATCGTGGGAGATCAACAGTTCGCTTACTATCTGCGCCGCCGCAGCGACCCCACCATGGTGAACTTTCTTGCGCCTTCCGGCGTGACTCTCGCTTCATCCGCCAACCCCTCCACCGTTGGCCAGAGCGTTACTTTCACCGCCAGCATCTCGCCCGGTTCCGCAACCGGCACGGTGGACTTCTCCGACACACCTCCGGATGAATCAGGCCCGGCAGTCGCTCTGGGCACCGCCACCGTAAGTGCCGGAGTCGCATCCCTGGCGATCTCCTCTCTCCTCAAAGGAAGCCACAACATCACGGCCTTCTACGACGGCGATGCGCACGATGCGGTCGGCTCTTCGCCGGTGCTGGTGCAGATCGTCAATCTTCCGGTCGCCGACGTGGCAATCAGCTCATCGGCCAATCCCTCCACCGTCGGCCAGAGCGTGACCTTTACTGCAACCGTGTCGCCCGCTTCCGCCACCGGCACAGTGCAGTTCGCCGATGGAGCAACCGTCCTCGGCTCGGCAACACTCGACGGCGGCGCAGCCACACTCGCCGTCTCCACCCTCGCGGTTGGCGCACACTCCATCACAGCCATCTACAGCGGCGATGACAGCAATGGCGGAAACACCTCTGCGGTCCTCACGCAGAACGTCATCCGCATCACTCCGGTCCTCACTCTGACCTCTTCCGCCAATCCGGCTACCGTGCAGCAGACCGTCACATGGACTGCCCAGGTTTCGGGCTCCGCCACCGGCGCCGTGCAGTTCCTTGATGGAACCACAGTCCTTGGCAGTGCAGTCTTGAGCAGCGCCGGCACCGCTTCCCTGTCCAGTTCCACGCTGGCCGTGGGCGCCCACACCATCACCGCGAATTACAGCGGTGATACCAACAACGAGGCCGCAACCGCTTCGTTGGCTCAGACCGTCGACAAGATCGCGTCGAATGTTTCCCTGGACTCCGGTACCAACCCGTCGACCTTTGGGCAGGCCGTAACGTTCACCGCCACCGTCTCGCCCGCTTCCGCATCCGGCACCATACAGTTCCTTGACGGCACAACCTCGCTTGGCACCGGGACCCTCACTGCCGGGCAGGCCTCGCTGATCGTTGCCTCGCTCTCTGCAGGCACGCACACCATCACGGCTCTGTATGGCGGAGACGCAATCACCGCCGGCAGCCAATCACCGGTGCTCTCGCAGGTCGTCAATCAGGTAACGTCGAGCGTGGCCCTGACCTCCGCTCCGAATCCTTCAACGTTCGGTGCCATGGTCACGTTCACGGCTACGGTCACGCCCTCTTCCGCGACGGGCTCAGTGCAATTCCTCGATGGCACAATCGTGCTCGGGACAGGTGCAATCAGCGGCGGCATCGCCACCTTCGCCACCGCGGCGTTGACCGTCGGAACGCACTCCATCACAGCGGCCTACACCGGCGATTCCGGCACTTCCGCGAGCAATTCCGCTGTTCTTTCGCAAACGGTAAACAAGGCAGCGTCAACGGTAGCACTCAGTTCCTCTCTGAACCCTGCGCTCGTCGGAGACAGTGTTGCGTTCACAGCCGGCGTCACACCCGCTTCCGCTACCGGCACTGTGCAGTTCCTCGAGGGCGCCACCAGCCTCGGCACTGCGACTCTGTCCTCCGGAACCGCGGCTCTCAACCTCGCAACCCTCTCCGTCGGCTCTCACTCCATCGTGGCCGCCTACAGTGGCGACGGCGACACTGTGGCCGCAAACTCCAATACCGTGATCGAAGTCATCAACAAGATCACTTCGAGTGTGGCGCTCACTTCCTCGCTCAACCCGTCCATTGTCGGCAATGCAGTCAACCTCACAGCCACAGTCACACCCACCGGCGCCACCGGCACCGTGCAATTCCTTGAAGGCGCAACCGTCCTCGGTACTGCGACTCTTACCGGCGAAATCGCCAGCCTCACTCTCTCGTCGCTGACCGTCGGGGTTCACTCCATCAGCGCGGACTACAACGGCGACGCTAACAACTCGACAAGCGTCTCCGCTCCTCTGTCCCAAACGGTCAATCAGAATGCCTCCACCGTCACGCTGAGTTCCTCGCCGAATCCGTCGATCGTCGGTAGCGCGGTGGCATTGGCGGCCGTCGTCAGTCCTTCTACTGCGACCGGCACGGTGCAATTCAATGAAGGCGCCACCCCCCTTGGCTCCGCAGCCGTCAGCAGTGGCGGCGCCACGTTAAGCGATTCCTCCCTCGCCCTCGGTACACACACCATCACGGCTGTCTATAGCGGCGACGCAAACGATGCCGCAAGCACTTCGGCTCCCGTCACCCAAACCGTGATCAAGGCGACGTCGAATGTAACCCTGAGTTCTTCGCCCAATCCATCCATCGTCGGCGCCTCGGTCACCTTCACGGCCACGGTGACCCCAGCCACCGCCACTGGCACAGTGCAGTTCCTGGAAGGCACAAACGTGCTCGGCTCCGGAACCATCGCCGGAGGAGTCGCCACACTGGCCATCTCCACACTCGCAGTCGGAGCCCACACCATCACGGCGTCGTACGGTGGCGATGCGACCAACGCCAGCGACGCCTCCCCGGCGCTGACTCAGACGGTCAACAAAATCGTGTCTGCCGTGTCTCTCGCCAATACGCCCAATCCCTCGGTCATCGGCAGCGCCGTAACTCTCACGGCCGCCGTCACCCCCAACAGCGCCACCGGCAACGTGCAGTTCCTCGAGGGAACCAACATACTGGGCTCCGGCACGCTCGGCAGCGGCGCCGCAACGCTGTCCGTCTCCAACCTCGCCGTCGGCGCGCATTCCATCGTCGCGTCCTACGGCGGCGATGCCAGCGACTCCTCGGCAAACTCCGCCGCCGTCACGCAGACCGTGAATAAAGCTGTCTCCAGCGTGACGCTTTCTTCTTCGCTGAATCCGTCCATCGTCGGCAATCCGGTGACACTGCAGGCCGCCATCACCCCCGCCTCCGCAACCGGCGCCGTGCAATTCCTCGATGGCGCAATCGTCCTGGGAACGGCGGCAGTCAGTAGCGGAACGGCTTCGCTCACCCTCTCCTCCCTGGCTGTGGGCACCCACACTCTCACCGCAAACTATGGGGGCGACGCGAGCACCTCCGCGAGCACTTCGTCGCCCGTCACACAAACGGTGAACAAGATCGCGTCGAGCGTAACCCTCACGTCCTCGCTGAACCCATCCACTGCCGGTGCCACAGTGACGTTCATCGCCACCGTATCTCCAGCCACTGCCACCGGCATCGTGCAGTTCGTCGATGGAACTGCCGTCCTAGCAACAGGCACTCTCAGCGGAGGAGTGGCCACCGCCCCCATCGCAAATCTGTCAGTGGGGACCCACTCCATCACCGCTGTTTATCCCGGCGATGCGAACGATGCCCCCGCCACTTCCCCTGTACTCACGCAGACGGTAGACAAAGTAACCGCGGCCATAACGCTGGTCTCTTCAGCAAATCCATCTTCGACTGGGAACCCCATCACATTCACGGCCACGGTGTCGCCCAAAACCGCGACAGGCATCGTGCAGTTCACGGACGGCGCCACCCCCATGGGCGCGCGTCCACTTACCGGCGGAGTGGCAACCTTCACAGTGCAAAGCATGAGTGTCGGCTCCCATGACATCACTGCGGTTTATAGCGGCGATGCCAACAATACGACTGCGAAGGCAAACCTCAAGCAAGTCGTCGTGGAGGTTACCACTCGTATCACCCTGGACTCATCGGTGAACCCCTCCACCGTCGGCCAGACAGTTACGTTTGTAGCCACTGTTGCGACCGCCATACCCGCGTCCCCAACCGGCACCGTGCAGTTCTCCGCGGATGGCCAGGTCGTCGGAACTGCGCCCCTGGCCGCCGGCATTGCGCGCCTCAACGTCGCCAACCTCGCCGTCGGTTCCCACACCATCACTGCGGCTTACAGCGGCGATGCGAGCCATGCGGCCGCCACTTCGCCAACACTGACGCAGACCGTCAACAAATCCCCGACGCGGCTCACCCTCGCGTCATCCCTGAACCCATCTACGGTGGGTGCTCTCGTCACCTTCACCGCCACCGTCACGCCGCAGACGGCAACCGGCTTGGTGCAATTCGCGGATAGCACCAAACCGCTCGGCACAGCCACTCTGAAGGGCGGCGTCGCCACGCTCACCGTCGGCACCGTCATCGGCGGGCCCCCCATTCTGGCCCAGGGCACTCACACCATCCTTGCAATGTATGGGGGCGACGCAAATACAGGCGCGGCTCCCACGGCTTCCATTCAGCAAACCGTCAACCAGGTAATCCTCCTGAAGGGACCCATCAGTCCCACAAACATTGGATAACGCACCACCAGGAAAACACGGATGAATGCATTGACCGCAGCAATGGCGCGCAAAACAAAGCAAAGCTCCTTTCTGAGCAAAGGCGTAGCCGCGTCCGGTTTGCTTACCGCCAGAAACGTGCTCCTTCCCTCCATCAGCAAACTCCTGCCCCGGGTGGTCGCACCTATATTGACCGGAAGCAGTTCGCGGCCTCTCTGGTTCGACGGAAGATTCCTGGCAGCGCAGGATATGGTCACGGAGCAGGACTACTTCCTGCAACGCCAGATGAGCCTCGGGCGCGAAGCAGGGTCCGGCGTCGTGCACGGCCTGTGGGTCGACCAGGGTGCAATACTCTCTCAATCGGCCGACCCGGAAACGATCGTGGTCTACGCCGGCGTCGGTATCACTCCCTCCGGCGCACTCGTCGACATCTCCACTGACTTGACAATCAAACTCTCGGATCTGCCTGCGGAAGAAAATCTGGATGTAGAGTTCGGCCTGTCTCAGGCGCCTCGGCAACCGGCCCGCACGCGCACAGGCATCTACATTCTTGCGCTCCGTCCGGTGGAGTTCACCGCCAACCCCATCGCCTTTTATCCAGCCACCCTGCAGAGCCCGCGCACCACGCGCGACGGCGACACCGTAGAAGCTACAGCCGTTTCGCTGATTCCTTACATCAACCCCGTGAATGCCTTCGACGCCTCCGTGCAGCGAGCTGCCTTGGCGCGCCAGATCTTCGTGAGCCCGGCGAGCCTGGGCCTCCCGGATTCCCTTCTGCCGCTGGCTATGGTCAGCATCGACCGCGACACCATCCAGTGGATCGACCCCTATCTTGTGCGCCGCGACAGTTCCCCGCCCCCCCAGGGAGTGCCTCGCGCCTCAGCCGATCGAGCCACCCAGCAGGCCTTCCTGCTTCAGTACGACGCCATGCTGCAGGCGGCCGTGACTGACCACACAAAAAAGAAATCAAACGCCAGGTTCGCCGCGTCCGATTACTTG
Source organism: Occallatibacter sp. (assembly GCF_036502485.1). GTDB lineage: Bacteria > Acidobacteriota > Terriglobia > Terriglobales > Acidobacteriaceae > Telmatobacter. Next base: position 13,371 of record NZ_DASXYM010000004.1, read on the forward strand.
CAGGCGCTGCCCCCGGCGGCCCGCTTCCCTATCGGCGGCGTCGACTTCTCCGCCTTCTCGCAAACGTTCTTCCCGCCGCAGATGAAGGTGCAACTTGGCATCATCCCTGAAGATGAGCTTCCCGCGTTGCTTGAAGAGAGTCTCTCGTTGTCCCCCATCGATCTCACGCTGCCCGCCCCTAGCTTCGCCAACACTTCGGTGTTTGCGTTTGTGGCTGTCCCGCGAAGCAGTTTTGCAGCCTTGCAGAATACGCTGACGCCGGTCCCCCTCACGCCCGCACTGCCCCAGTTGCTGCTTAATCGTTCCCCCCTCCGCATCCTCACGGACTTGCAGCAACGGCTCAAGCTCACCTCTGCTGCTTCCCCATCATCGGCGGATTGGCAATCCGCGGTTGCCGGGCAGACCTTCGGCTTCTACATCGTCCAGCGAAGCCAACCCTTGTTCCCCGATTTCATCAGCCCGCAACCGGCCGCCGATGCAACCGTCGCAGTGGACACCCTCATTGCTCCCGCCGCGATCGACAAGAGTGCAGTAGCCCGCACAGCGGCCATCAAGGTCGCCCCAAAGCCCAGCGCGGCGGCAGCAAAAGCAAACGCCACAACCACCCCGCGCCCCGCTACCACCAGGGTGCCGCTGACCACAACCACGCCGCAGCCTTCAAAAACAAAAGTGCCTGCAACCACAACTACCCCTGCTCCCAAGCGAACAGCCACGGGCGGAACTACCATCGCACCCAGCACCACCGCCTCCAAGCCAACCACTACACCCGGCAGTTAAGTCAGACGGCGAGCCACGAACATGAGCGTAACCCAGATCCAGGACGCACCGGCAGGTGAAAGCCTCATCGCCATCGAGCCCGAGTTACTGCAGCAGGTCGACGCTGGATGGCTGCATCGCCTCTCCTTGTTCAATGGGAGAACCCTCACCGCCACCGCTCTCAGCAACGAGCAGGCTTACCGCGCGGGGCGCCTCGCCATCCTCGGCCAATGCGTCACTCATGGAGTGGTCAAAGGCCTTGAGCTCTCGGCGAACCTCACCCTCTCTGACCCCGCGCTGCAGGTCACGTCAGGCTACGGCATCTCGGCCTCCGGTGAAGACATCACCCTCCTCCGCACCTTAAGCACCACGCTCGGCGCCCTGCTTGTCATCGATCCGCAAACTGGATCCAGCCAGGGAAAATTTCCTGACTTCATCGCCAATCCGGCGAACATCTCCGAAGCCGGCGTTCTCCTTCTCCAGCCCATCAGCGCCACCGTCCCCGGCGCCAGCGTAGACACCGGAACCGCTCCTCTCATCGTCTCCGGCAACCTCGGCGCCTCCTGCGATCAGGACCCGCTCGAATATGCCTTTGAAGACTGGCAGATCGTGGACGGCGCGCGGCTCGTCATGGTCGCGTGGCCCGCCATCCCAACCACACTGTCGCTGCCTCCCGCGAGCCCTGCCGTCAACTTCAGAAACCGCCTCGCCTACACCGTCTTCAATGCCGAGATGGCGCTCGCTCCAGACGACCGCCTGCCCTGGGACTTGCTGGGCCTCCCCGTTGGACTCATCGGATTCGACAGCGCCTGGAAAGCACAGTTCGTCGATCGATGGAGCGTGACACGCAATGGTGGGCTTTCTCGCACCCGCTACGTGCTCCCCGCCCAACCCTCCGGCCCGGGAACGCCCCTGCTGGTACAGCCCGCCCTCGCCCAGGCGCGCGTTGCTCAACTCGCGGAGCAGGTCAGCGAATCCCCAGGACTTGCCACCCTCGCTCCATCCTTCGCCCTGCTGCCCCCTTGCGGCATGCTGCCCGCCGCAGCCATGGACTTCGTTCACAAAGTGGCCCTCTGGTTCCCCGCTAACTGGAACATCACGGCCGGCCCCGTGCACCAGGAAGAAATCGAGACAGCCCTGCTGTCCTCCATGACCGCCCAGCCACTGGATGTCGCGCAGAACGAAACCGTCGAAGTGCTGGTCCCCCTTCCCGACGCGCTCTACGACCCCGATATCCTCGTCACTGAAACCGTCAGTCCGGAGTTTCAGCAGGCCGTCGATTCCGCCACCGCTGAACTGGCGGGCGCGCTGCAGCATCGCAAGACGGTTCAGCAAGAGGCCAATGCTCTTTCGCTCGTGATCACTGGCTCCGTGCAGTCCCCGCTCTATGACCTCGACGCCGGACTGAATGCGAACGAGCTCGCTCTGCGCGACAACCAGGTATATGTCCCCGCTACAGATGAGACCTTCGCAACCGAAGCGAAAGCAGGCTCATCTCCGCCCCAGTACAGCTCCATCGATTACGACCAGCTGATCGCCACGGCCGGTGCCGCGCCCTACACGATCTTTAACGATGGAAACGGAAATCCTCTCGCCACCCCCCTGCCCCTCTTCTCCGCCGCCGATCTGAACGACATCTCCATCAACGGCCTGCAGCATTTCATCGACAGGATCCATGCCAAAGTCGCGCGCGCCAACGATCTGCTGGACCTCGCGTTCCTCACCACCCAAAGCGATATCTATCGCTTCCGCCAATATGTGCTGGGCGCGGCCGGCGCCACTGCTCTCGCCGTCTCGCCCATCGCCGCCGAAATAGCCACCGGCGAATCGGCCGCAAGCACCGCGGATAACCTGCGCAATTACCTCACGTCGGTTCTCCCCTCAGCCACAACCACACCCGGACCCACCACGACTCCATCACCCAACATCAACGCCTCGCGAACTTTCCTTCTGGAAAAGTTCTCCGCAAACCTGCAGTTGAAGTCCCCCACAACGCTGCGCCAGAGTTCCACCCTCGTCCAGAACCTCGCCAGCTTGAAAACCTCCTCCTCCGCCTTCCAGCTCACCGCCGCCGCTGCCGCCTTCGTGCCCACCAGCCCCGGGACCGTCGCCCAGCCGGCCAGCACTTCCGACGTCACATCGCAATCCCCCCTCGTCGGCGCGCAACTCAATCTGCGCACCCTGAGCATTGCATCGCGCCTCGCCAACCCTCCATCGCAGGAGGGCCTCTTCTACGGCATCGGCAATCGCACCGCCTTCCTCGAGTTGATCGCGGATCTCGATCTCACCATCGACGACATTCCCATCCTCGTCGACACGCCTCCTCCGCCCGTGACGACCGGCACCACCACTACCGCGCCGCCGAACTTCGTGTACGCCATGCCCATCCTCGCGGAGATTCGCGCCACTGCCAACGCAACCCGCCGCGGCCTCATCTTCCAGGCCATACAAACTCCCGTGATCAGCACCGCTCCCAAAGCCGATCCGGATGAAGCCAGCCTCTTCTCCACGGGCATTCATGTGCTCGAACAGCACACCACCCTCCTGCGCGCCATTGAAGGCCGCGTGCAGCTCTACAACGACTTCCTCGGTCTCTGCGGCAGTGGGCTGGGCAACGTTCAATTCAACTTGCCCCTGGCCCAGGCGCTTTTATCCCAACTCGAAAACGCCATGGCGCAGGCCCGCCAGGATCTGGCCTTCACCACCACGCTGCTCAATGACGAGATTCAGCGCGTCGACGATGTCAACACCCAACGCCAGTCCACCTTGAGAGACTACGTAAGCGTGATCGCCTTCCTGCGCCCCCGCACCGTCGTCTCCACTGCGGATGTGCCCAGCAGGCAGCTGGTGCCCGGCAACGTGCTCAGCCCCGTGCCCGCCTGCACCAGCCCGTCCACAGCCGTCCCGCCCGAATTGCGCGAAATCGTCGCATTGCTCCGCGAAGCTCCGGTAAGCTGGCTGCCTGCCGTGCAGGCGCTGCTCAACAGGCTTGAGCGGCCCAGCCTGTTGCAAAACCTCGTCGTCGACGCCCAGGCACGCGCCTCCATGCAACTGCAGTTGCCGCTGCGCCAGTCCTCCGCCGCACCGCGCGCCGGCGTCTATGCGCCCGTGATCACCGGCATTTACGGCGCCAACCAGCAGGCCTTCCGTTCCTTGCAGGTCCAGCGCATTGCCATCCAGCCTGTACAACTCGCCCTGCAAAGCTGGTCGGCATCGGTTCAGTCATTGCAGATCTTCGCCGCGGTCGGCGATCTGATCGCGTCCAGCTTTGTGCACGCCGAAATCGTTAACAAGACCTCGAGCATCTTGCAGCAAATCTCCAGCGTAGGCACCTGCTTGTACGTTCGTGCCGGACAGATGCTGCCCATCAATCGCCTGGAGTGGGCTGAGTTCCTTCGCGGCCTCGGCATGTCCATCCAGTTGCAGAGCCTCGCCGTGCTCCCCGGCTGGAACTCCATCGACTACATACCGCGGCAACAGATGCAGATGCTCGTCGACTGGCTCTTCCAGCAGATCGATACCACCAATGCCAAAGCCGTCGCGTTCATGAGCGATGTCGTGCGCGTCTCCATCCTGTTGGCCAGCGATGCCCCCGTAGCCACCGTCATCGGCGGAGCCATCGCTCTCGCAACCACCCCCACTGTGGGCGGAATCATCTCCCTCACCCTGCCCTCCGAACGCGTTGTGCACGGAATGTATGTGCAACTCTACAGCGCGGGAGAACTCGCCGCCCATGCGGTTGTCACCGACCTCGACAGCAGCACGGTCCGCGCCACCATCACCACCGTCGTCAAGCCCGGAGTGACATTGCAGGCCAACGATGTGGCCCACTTCACCGCGCAGGCTCCTGAGACGCTCGCTATCCGCGCTTTCGACAAGTGAACTCCTATGACCAGTCCGACTTCCTGGCCCACGAGAGACCGCTACCACCGCAACGTGCGCCGTGCGCGCCTGCTCGTCAGCCCGGAAGCCCCGCGCCATCGGCTTGCCTCCGCCATTGAAGATTCGCTGCGAAACGTAACATTGCCCGGCGAAGCGGAGGGACGAACCTACTACTTCCGCCACCTGCGTATCGGCGGCCTCACCCCCCCCGGAGATCGAACCATCTGGCTTGACCGCTTTCAAAGCACCATGCGCGCCCAGGCGGCGCGTGCCGTTCACGGCGCCGACCCGCGCGCTATGAACGCCTCCGTGATCTATTTCCACAGTGAACAAGAAGCAATGGAGATACTCCTCCATTGCCTGCTGAGGCATCGCTCCACGCACGAATGGTTTTGGCCCATGGTGATCGGCACGCCACGCACTCGCGCCTCGGCTTCCGATGCGCCCACCATCGAGAAAGTAATCGAAAGCCTGCGCTGCCAATCCGCCTCCTGGGTGAGCGTCGCTGTCGCCGTCTTCTCTGATCCAGGTCTCGACGTGGTCCGATTGCTGAACGCCATCCCGCCGGCCACTCTGCGCGGCTGGCTTCAATTCATGGACGCTCCTCCGCCCACGCGATCCGTGGTGGGCGCAGAGATTCCCAAGGCCGCGCAACCTGCTGTTCTTCGTGCTCTGCAACTCTTCGGCCCCTCACACGCCACGCTGTGGCTCGCCTCCCTGGCTATGCTGCTCGATGCGCCCTCCGATCTCGCCGCCGGAACAACCGTGTGGCGCGCACGCGCCGCCCTCCAACATCTGCAAACCCGTAGCCCCGGTGCGAAACGCGGCGGAGACACCGCGGAGAACGTTTCTGCGCTCCAACTCGCAAACTCCT
>NZ_DASXYM010000005.1:0-21520 GCF_036502485.1 Occallatibacter sp.
TCTTCACCCCGGCCTCATGCTGCTTCAGTATCCCGATGATCTGCTCTTCCGTGTACCGACTCCTTTTCATCCCAAATCCTCCCGTTCAGATTACGAGAGAACTCCAGCTTTGAATGGCTGAGTTTTTCGGGGGCAGGTCAGAGTACCGCTCGAAAAGATTGCAGCTATTCTTCCTTCACGCCGATTGATCACTGTGAATGGGACTCTCGGCGGGGACGCTTTTCTGGAGGCGGCAAAACAATAGAAGACATCCGAAGGGTATGTCTTTGATCCGCGAAGATACTTTCTCGATGACGATCACTTAATTCACGTGGATGGGAAAGCCTGCTCTCTTAGCAACCAGTTGAACATAGAGAGCTTGCCCCTAATTGACCAGATCATTTCCATGCTTCCGGTAGGCTTTGAGGTGCGCTATTCCAAGTGCGATTGAGGTTTAGGAATCAAACGTTGCGCCGTGAATCTCTGGCCCATTTTCAAAGTAGCTGCTTCAGCGGGCGGCGGCCCAGGCGATGCCGTCTGAGTTGTTGCCGTCCTGGATGGTGCGGGTGACCTTCCATGTGGCTAAGTCCACTTCGGCAACCTGGTGCGACCCAACGCAACTCACGTAGGCGACTTTGCCGTCGGGGCGCATGAGGACTTCCTGCGGGTCGGGCGGCGTGGATACTTTGCGCGCCACCTGCATGGTTTTGAGATCGACGATGGCGACTTCGTTCTTGTTGGGGATAGTGGCAACGAGATAGCGGTTGTCGAGCGTGGGCGCTGTGCCGTATGCGAGGCCATCGAGAGAGACCCAGTGAGCGATCTGGTTAGTCGCGGTATCGATGGCGGCGAGCCGGGGTTTGGTCTGGTCGGCGGTGAATACCCACTTGTCGTCGGGCGTGATGGCGATGCGCTGCGTGGTTTTCGAGATGGGGATGACGTTGAGGGTTTTGCGCGCGAGGATGTCGAGTACGGAGACGGTGCCGGGGCCGACGTTGGCGGTGTAGCCGCGCTTGCCGTCGTGCGAGAGCGCGAGCATGTGACTCTCAGGCTGGCCGGTGGGGATGGTGGCGACGATCTTCAGCGTTTTGGGGTCGATGAGCGAGACGGTTTTGTCGAGTTCCGTGGTGACGTAAAGCAAGCCGTCTTTGGGCCCGAAGATGGGCATGTGCGGGCGGATGCCGTGGCCGAAGTCGAGGGTTCCGGTGACCTTTTGCAGGGAGAGATCGATGACTACGAGCCTGGTTCCATCGGTGCCGGGCTTGCCCACGCCGGAGTTGCCGTAGATGGGCACGTAGGCAAAGCGGCCGTCGGGCGAGGCGATGACCTCGTGTCCTGTGATGGCGCCCTCGGGGACGGACGCGATGAGCTTGCCTGCGGATGGATCAATGATGCCGAGGCTGGCTTCGCCTTTTTGCGCGACCAGCAGCTGTCCCTGTTGCGAACCTGCGGAGGGAGCGAGGATGCCGAGCAGCAGCGCGATCAAACATAACTTGTTCATGGGTGGACTCTCCAGGGAAGCTCGTGAACGCTCCCCAGCATATACAGCGTAGGGGCAGGCGCGCCAGAGAATTGCGGGGTCGGCACCGCTATCGCGAGTGCCTGCGTGCGGAGGTGTACATTGGTTGCGATGACTACGATGACTCGGCGCAGGTTTGTCGCCAATGCAGCTCTCGCGGTTGCGGCCAGTGGAGTTCGAGCACAGGCAAACGGCTCGGCAGCAGTGACACTCAACATCTCAGCGGATGCGACCGGGCCGCATATGCCCGAGGATTTTGTCGGGCTCTCCTACGAGGTGCAGCAACTTACGGATCCGGCGTTCTTTTCGCCGGCCAACGCGGGATTGATCGAGCAATTCAAGAAGCTCGCAACCCATGGCGTGCTGCGGCTGGGGGGCAACACCAGCGAGTTCGGCTACTGGAAGCCGACGCCCGATTCGCCGGAACCGGAGCATCCACACACGCGCGAAGTGGAAGGCGAGCCGAAGGCGCAATATTACGCGGTGACGCCGGATGCGGTACGCAGCCTGGCCGCATTCCTGAGGGCTACGGGATGGACGTGTTTGTATGGGATTGGGATGGGGACGAACACTCCAGAGCGCGCCGCGGCCGAGGCGGAGTTCGTGGCGAAGACGCTGGGCGCGAACCTGCAGTACTTCCAGATCGGCAACGAAGCGGACCTGTTCAGCAATCATCTGCGCGATCCGAAGACGTGGGGAGTGAAGCCCTATCTGGACGAGTGGCTGGCGCTGGCGCGCGCGGTCGCGGCGAAGGTGCCGGATGCGAAGTTCGGGATGCCGGATGTGGCGATGTCAGTAGGTTGGCTGCCGGAGATCGCAGGCCAGTGGCCCTCGATTCAGAATCCGCCGCACGTGACGCGGCTTACGCATCACTACTACTTTGGCGGCCCGGCCACGAATCCTGAGGTGAACATTCCCAACCTGATGAAGCCGGCGACGATGGCGCGGGTGCAGAAGGACGCGGACACCGCGATGGGAGCGGCGAAGAAAATGGGCGCGGGCGTTCGCATGACGGAGGGGAACACGTGCTATCGCGGCGGCAAACCGGGCGTGTCAGACGTATTTGCGTCGGCGCTGTGGGCCGCGGATTACGCGCTGCTGCTGGCGGCGAGCGGCTACTCCGGGGTGAACCTGCACGGCGGTACGGGCAAGTCAGTGGCCAACTCCGTGGGAGGATTTTTGCCGGGCGACGTGTTGTTGAAGGAGCAGGGCAAGACAGCGGAGGAGATTGCTACGCATCCGCACCCGTTCTATACCCCGATCGGCACGTTTGGGGACAAGTATGCCCTGCAGCCGGTGGCGTATGGATTGAAGTTTGCGGGATCATTTGCAGGCGCGACCTTTGTGGGTGCGGAGCTGACGACGAATCTCCAGGCGGCAGGCGTGAACGCAACAGCGTATGCAGCAAAGCTCTCCAACGGAGCGGTGTCGGTGATCATCCTCAACAAGGATCTGGACAAGGACGTGGCCGTGACGCTGAAGCTTGCTGGCAAGAGCGGCAGCAAGGTGGAGATTGAAAAGCTGGAGGCGCCGGGAATCGACAGCCGGGAGACGCATGTGACCCGCGGAAGCAATGGAGGGGTAAGCAGCGGCGCCGGCTACGTGGTGCAGGTTCCGAAGGCAAGCGGCGTGCGCGTGACATTTGGCTGAGATTAGAGGCGTTTCAGGCCAGGGTTCAGCGGGTGCAGTTCAGGCCTGGTAGCGATAGCCTCTGCCGGGCACTGTGATGATTGCATCCGAGTTTTTGGGCGCGCATCCCAGCTTCTGCCGCAGGCTGGCTATGTGCATGTCAACGGTACGGGTGAGGGTGCCGGGGACGTGACCCCAAACCTGCTCAAGCAACTCGTCGCGGGAGACGGTCTGGCCGCGGCGTTCGAGGAGATACCAGAGGAGTTGGAATTCCCTGCTGGTCAGATTTACCGTCTCCATATCGATCTGTACAACTTTGCGGCGAACGTCCAGGGCTACATCTCCCACTCGGATGACATGCGAGGCCGGACCTTCGTGGCTGGGCTTCATCGACGAACGGCGCAACAGGGCCTCAATCCTTGCCATCAGTTCCAGGGTGTCAAAAGGCTTGGTGACATAGTCATCCGCGCCCAATTTGAACCCGGCGATCTTTTCCATTGTGTGGCCCAGGGCAGTGAGGATGAGTATGGGCGTGCGAATGTGCGCTTGACGGGCCTCCGCGCATATCTCGAGACCGCTTTTCAGGGGGAGCATCAGGTCAAGAATGACGAGATCGAACCTCTCGGTAATCATCCTGCGCAGCGCCGATACCCCGTCGTGCGCGAAGTCTACCTGGTAACCTTCGCTGCAGATTCGGTCGCCCAGCGTTGTGCACAACTCTTGCTCGTCTTCCACGAGGAGAATGCGTCTATTCATTGCGTCTTCAGCCTGCCTGCAGACCGGTCTGGCGCGTCTGCCGGCATCTGCCTCCTGGCCATCTTCTAAGTAATCCCGGGTCGTCAATTCGCGCCGCAATGTGGGTAGCCGGTGCCGGACAAACGTCTGGGTGACACTTCGTTTCATGGAGGCTCCATTGTGCCGCCCGGCTTGCAAGGGCGTAGTTGCTGAATATCAATTTAGTTGTCAGCGAATTGTCACGAAAACAGAATAATGACGAGTTTGTCACGGATTTCCGGTTGTACGGAGGAGTTTACACCGGCTTTACAAACCTTTACAGGGTGATTGACCACACGCAAGCCGCGCGAAGGTTGATCCTCGCATTCTCGCTGCAGGATTCAACCCCCGATGCAGGTTTAGTTACTTAATGACAAGGGGAGCCTATTCGTCTTCTGAGTTCCGCCGGCTCTGTCGATCCGTACTTCAATGAGGAGGAAACATGTCTCAGATTCATGCGGTGAAGTGCGCGAATAGCGAATGCGCCGCCTGTCTTGAGCAGCACGGCCGCAGCGTGACGCGACGGTCGTTCGTCGCATCGCTGCTGGGTGCGGGAACTGCGATGATCGCCGGTGTGATCGGCTTGCCGCTGGTAAAGTTTGTTCTGTCTCCGCTGCAGGGCACTGACCGCAAGGGGGAGTGGTCGGAGCTGGGGGAAGCGGCCGAGTTCGACAGAGTGTCCGCACCGGTACTCCGCACCATCACGCTGACGCAGCGGGACGGCTGGCGCGAGACGGTGACCGAGCAGGCTTTGTACGTGAGCCGTACTTCCGCGGGACAGTTACAGGTGCTCTCGCCGGTCTGCCCCCACCTGGGCTGTTCGGTGGCGTGGCAAGACGCAGAGAACAAGTTTGTGTGTCCGTGCCATGGCGGACAATTTGATGCGCACGGCCGGCACGTAGCAGGACCGCCACCCCGCGGTCTTGACCAGCTCGACGCGCGGGTAACCGATGGGAAGCTCCAGGTGCAGTTTGCCCTGTTCCGCTCAAACGTACCCGACAAGCAGATGCTGAGCTAGCCAGCCGAGGGCACCTTACGATGAATACTTCTTCGCACGCTTCATCTTTTCTGAAGGCCCGGGCTCGCGATCTTGTGGATTGGATCGATGTGCGGACCGGGGTACGAGCCATTGCGCACAACATCCTGGAGGAGCGCATCCCCGGCGGCGCACGGATGGCTTATGTCTTCGGATCGGGTCTTCTGTGCATCTTTGGCCTACAGTTCATCACCGGGATCGCGCTGGCGCTCTATTACACGCCGACAGCGGAGACTGCGCACACCAGCGTGGCGTACGTGACCAAACAGGTGGCCGGCGGCGCATTCCTGCGCAGCATGCACTCTTATGGGGCGAGCGCGATGATCATTGTGCTGGCGCTTCATTTTCTGCAGACATTCCTCTATGGCTCGTTTAAAGGCCGGCGCGAACTCCTTTGGCTTTCGGGTGCGCTGCTCTCGTTTCTGATTCTGGGAATGGGATTCACGGGGTATCTTCTTCCCTGGGACCAGAAGGCATGGTTCGCGACAGCCGTCGGCACCAACGTCGCGGGCCAAGTGCCGCTGGTAGGGGATTTCATCACCCGCTTCCTTCGCGGCGGAGCAACCATCGGCACTCTGACGCTGTCACGCTTTTATCTTGCGCACGTGTTCCTGATTCCGGCCACCATTTGTCTATTTGTAGGGGCGCATGTGTTCCTGTTCCGCAAGGCGGGACCGGCCGGGCCAGTGCAGGAGCACGCACTTGAGCCGGCGCTCGCCTCTGAACCGTTCTATCCCCGGCAGGTTCTCTACGACATGGCTGCGGCCCTGGTGCTGGTTGGGGGATTAGCGGCGCTGGCGTATCTACGTCCGGTCACGCTCGGACCCGTGGCCAATCCGTCCGACTCGACCTTTCTGCCGCGGCCGGAGTGGTACTACCTGCCCATGTTTGAATGGCTGAAGTTCTGGGAGGGTCCGGGGGTAATGGTTGGGATCGTCGTCATACCGGGCTTTCTGGCGACAGCATTCTTTCTCATGCCGTTTCTCGATAAGAGCCTGGAGCGGCGGCCGTGGCGGCGACCGATCCCAGCGCTCGCGGTTTCGATGGTAATCCTGGGCATGATCTACCTTGGGGTTCGCAGTCATGTTGAAGACGGCCATGGAGCGGTCGCGGCACAACTGGCGCGGCAACATGCAGACGAGGTTGCGTACAACGCCGCGCCCTTCAAGCCTTACTCAGCTGATCGGCCTGCGGGGTTTCTGGTGCATGCATCGGTGGCTGATCCGCGCGTGGCGCGGGGGAAGGGCATGTTTCTGCAGCATGGCTGTGTGGGATGCCATGGCCCGAAGGGCACCGGATCGCCATTGGCTCCGGGGCTGGTCGGAGTCACGGGCAAGTTTTCTGAACAGCAGATCACCGCTCTGCTGCACAATCCCAGTCCTAACATGAAGGCCGCGGGAATGCCGGCCCTCTCGAGGGATGAGCCCGAGGTGGACGCGCTGATTGCGTACCTGGGCGCGCTTGGAACACCGGCCGCAGCGGTGGCGCCGCAGTTATCGCCCGGCAAGCCGTCAACTTCAGTTCCGACTGACGACAAGCGAGCGACCGAGGCTCCGGTTCAACTGGTGCGTTCGTCTCACGATTAGCAACATGGATTCGCCCGTGGCGCGCCCAGCACAGGGCGGCCCGGCGCAGGCAGGAAACGCGGGCCCGGAGAGAGAAGTACTGCCTTACCTGCCACAGGCTGGAGCGTGCGGGAGGGTGCGCTCCGGCCTTCGCTTTCGCGGGAGGCGGGTAGGAATCGCCCGACTACTTGGGACGCGGCACTGCCTCCACCACTTTCAGCACCTGATCCGCAACCACGCTATCGAGCTTCTGGATGATTCCGCTCGGCCAGGTGATTTCCACCTGGGTGGCCTTGACGTCAGGGCCGAGGCCGAAGTGCACGGGTCCGAGGCTTGACGAGGCGTAGCACACGCTCGAGGTTTGGTGGTTGTACTGCGCTCCCGAAGCCGACACCACCTTGATGCGCGCGCCGATCCCATCGCGGTTGCTCTTGACGCCCTGCAATGCAATATCCAACCAGTGGGCTTTGGGGCTGCGGTTCATCCAGAGTTCCGCGGGCAGATCCATCGACGTGACTACGACATCCATGCGGCCGTCGGAGTCGAAATCTCCCATCGCGCAGCCGCGGTGTCGGGCCGCGGTGGCATCGGTGAAGCCCGCCTCTTCGGTCAGCGGTTCCCACTTCTCGCCCTTCAAGTTGCGGAAGACGGTGTTCGGCTGTTTGACCTGAGCGCCGGGCGGCCGTGTGGCCGATACATGCCCGCGCGTCACCAGCAGGTCTTTCCAGCCGTCATTGTCAAAGTCGTAAAGGGCCGGCCCGAAGCCCGCCATGGGCATACTTTGTTTGCCCATGCCGCTGGAGGACGTGACTTCCTTGAAATCGCCCTTGCCGGTGTTTTCATACAGCGGGAAGGTCTGGCGGTTCAGCGCAACAAACGCGATGTCCGGATAGCCGTCGTTCGTGAAGTCGCGAAAATCAAGACCCATGCCGGATATGAACGCGCCCTCCTCAGGCAGCGCGGTGCCGGTTTGGAACGAGACCTCTTCGAACTTGTTGCCCAGGTTGTGGAAGAGGAACTCATACTCGCCATCGTTGGTCACGAACACATCGGGTTTGCCGTCGAGGTCGTAGTCGGCAATTCCAACGCCCATTCCTTTGCCGATGTGCTCGCGCAAGCCCCACTCTTTGGATACGTCCCTAAACGTGCCGTCGCCCTGATTGAGGAACAACTGATCCGGCAGGCCCTTGTAGAAGCGAGGATGGCAGTACTCGGGGCCGCTCTCCACAACACACATGGGCTTCTTGTCGAACTTCCATTGCAGGTAATTGGCCACGAAGAGGTCAAGCTTGCCGTCATTGTTAATGTCTACCCAAGCCGCGGCCACAGCCCACATGGGTCCGAATTCGGGGTCATTGAACTGATCAAGACCAGCCTTTTTGGTCACGTCGGTAAACGTGCCATTGCCGTTGTTGTGATAGAGCGTGCTGCCGCGCACGCCGGTCACAAACAGGTCGGGATGGCTGTCGTTGTCGTAGTCACCCACCGCGACACCCAGGTGGAATCCCGAGCCCACCAGCCCCGCCTTCTCCGTCACATCCGTGAACGTGCCATCGCCGTTGTTATGAAAGAGCCGGTCAGAGTACTTGTCGGACGTTTTCTTGTTCGTTTCGAGATCGGCGCCGTTGGCGAAGAAAATGTCGGGCTTGCCGTCTCCGTCGTAGTCAAAGACAGCCACACCACCGCCCATGGTTTCCGGTGCATTGCGCGACTGGCTCTCGTCCGTCTCCAACTTGAAGGGCAAAGTCTTCAGTTCGAATCTGATCGGGGAATCGGTCTCCTTTGGTGCCGACGCGGGTTGCGCGAGCGCGGACCTGGTGGCAGCGGAACAGAGCAGGACCGCAGCAGAAGCAAGAAATAGAGAACGGATTCGAATCAGCATGGGCACCACGGCAGGAATGATCCATTGTACGGGGCCGATGGGTTCCCGTGGGAACATAACCCGACGCCGGTTTTCGGCTACTTCTAAATACGCAACGCATGCGAAAGGGGTGGAAGCGATGTCCGCCCCCACCCCTTTTGTCCTTTGGTTTGAACCGGCCGCCGTTACTGGTGCGCGCCGTGCTTCTTCAGGTAGTCGACGATCGAATCGTCCTCAGGTTTTTGCATGGCGTAACCCAAGGCCCTCATCGTGCCCTGGTTCTGGGCGTTAACATCCGCGCCCTTTTCCACCAATGGCTGTACCAGGCTCAGGTAGCCCAGTTGCACAGCACAGATCAAGGGCGTGTCGCCGAACGCATTGGCCAGGTTCGGATCCGCGCCGTGGTCCAGAAGCAGTTTTACATCCTCCTTCTGACCGCGCATCACGGCCCAGAACAGCGGGGTGGTTCCCGTGATGCCCCTGAGATTCACATCGGCGCTGTGGGCAATCAGCAGTTGCGCCATTTTGTTGTGATCGCTGGCGAATTCGGCCAGAGACAGAGGCGTATACCCGTTATTCCTGATCTGTTCCTCGGTGAAGCCGTGGGTGCTCACTGCGTCCGATCGCGTGGACGTGTGCAGCAGCGAGACGGGGTCAGTATGATTGCTGCTCGAGAAGAACTGCCCCAGATCCTCCGGCAGGAAGGGGGGATAACTGTTCTTCATGTTCACGTCGGCCCCTGCGGCGATGAGCGCCTCTGCAGCCTTATATTGCGCATGAAGAGCGGCTTGGTGGAGGGGCGTGTCGCCGCTGCTATCTTGCGCATTCACGGCCTTGGGGTCGGAGGCAAGGATCTCCTGGATTTTCTTCACATCGCCCTTGCGCGCTGCGTCATGGATGGGTGCGGCCAAAGCCAACCCCGTTGAAGCGACCACCAGGCTCAAAAGCAGGAGGGCCCGGTGAAAACGTACACAGTTCAGCATCAAAGTCATTCTTTTTCTCCGCGTGTCAGACAGTGTAAAGCATGGCCTAGTCAGGAATTCTTCCGGCGCAAATGTTCCGCCAGTGACGGAATGGGTTATTGCGCCTTGTGATCGATGAACTTGTTGGCCCACTCGAGGAACCACTTCATGTTCGGCGCATCGGTATGACCGCCGTCGTGCTGGCGCCACGCGAGTTGGCCGTCAATCAGCCCCTTGTTCATGGGCGGCATGGGGACAGTGTGGGGATCGCCTTCGATTCCGTTGGCGGGCTTGACGCCTAGCAGCTTCCAGACGCGGCCCGCGTCGACTGTGGCCATCCAGCTTCCCTCGTGGTCGAGCCACCTGGCATCGCCCTTGGTCGGAATCCCGTAGCTGATGAAGGTGAGCCGCGGCGCGCATAACGCGATGAGTTCATTGGAGTCGACCGGCAGTTCGCCGGGCGTGTGCGGCCCCGCGGTGGACTCAGACGCGCCGTATTCCAAGAAATTGCCCGCCATCCAGTAATACTCACCGCCGGTAAGGCTCTCCACCGCCTCGCCGAAGTTGCGCCGCAGCAGCGTCGCGCCGCCCTTGCCTGAGGAGCCGATCAGCCCCATAGCGAAGCGCTGATCGAAGGCCTGCGTAACCAGCGCGGCTTTGCCGTAACGCGAGACGCCTTCGATCGCGACGTGCTTCGCGTCGACGGCCGGATCGATCTCGAGATAGTCGAGCCCGCGCCCCGCGCCCCACGCCCAGGCGCGCAGCGCGCCCCAGTCTTCTGGCTTGCGCGGCTGGCCGTGATTTACAAGTCCGATGATGCCGCGCGTGAGCCCCACGCCATCGTCGGCCTGCACGCTTGCCGGGTCGAAGCGTGCGAAGCCCCAGCCGGCAGCGATGAGTTGCCATTCGTTGGGCGGATCGCCGTCCTCATTCAGTTCCGGGCGCTGGAAGAATGGCGTCTCCCGGAGCGGCTCCCAGGCGGGATGGCGCGCGAATACTTCTTTTAGCGAAGGGTCCTGCTGGATGAGCAGGGCCTTATAGGCGGCGTTCACCTTCGCGAGTTCCTCGCCGCGGGGCTCATTGGGATTGGGAAACCCGGCGCGCGTGAACTCCATTATGACGGGCACGGGACCTTTGGCCATCGCGGGCGTCACCAACGTCATGTGGATTTTTACCGAGATGGCTGGATAGTCCGAGTTGTCCACCTCGCCGGTAAGGTCTTTGGCCAGCACAGGCGTGAAGCCGATGAATTCGTGGTCGACTGTGTCGACCTTCCAGGTGACCTTAGGTGTGTGCTCCGGCATGCGACCGTAGACATGTTTCGATAGCATCTCGAGGAGCTCAGGCCGGCGCTTGTTCCACCACTGGTCCGGCGTGGTCACCTTCTGCCCGTCATTCATCGTCAGCGGATCTGGTAATCCTGGGAAAGGATTAGCCTTCGATTCATCGTAGTTGGCGTGGTTGGGCGCGTTCTCATTACCGCTCGGCCCTGGCCGCAGGGCTTTGATGCCGAGTTGATCCATCATGTTCTGGTGGTCCTGCTCGGCGGTAAGGGTCACCGGGGGCGCGGGGCTCTGCGCAAGGAGGGCTGATGAACCCGCAGCCAGTCCAATGCCGACGAAGAGGGCAAACTGTTTGACGCAAAGAGGCACGCGCTCGCTCCGGAATGATATGCTTTGGTCGCTTTTGAAAACCGATTTACTTTAGGGAACCCATGGTAAACCGTTGGCTATGATACAGGCACGGAAATTCTTCTCTCTCGCTGCATTCGTTCTCGTTACGGAATGCGTGTTCGCGCAATCCATGGGCCCCGAAAGGGTCGCAGGCTTCAACGATTGGGTGGCGAGCTGGGGCGCGTCGCAACAGATTCCCGAGCCGAATAATGCGCTTCCAGATGAGGATCTGCGGGATGCAACGGTGCGCCAGGTTTTCCATTTGTCAATTGGCGGAAGCGCGATCCGGGTGCATGTGTCGAACGCATTCGGGACGGAGGCGCTGCATTTCACGGCGGTGCATGTGGCGCGCCCGCCGTCGCCGTCGTCTCCCGCGATTGATCCGGCCAGCGACAAGGCACTCGCATTCGCGGGGAAAACGGATGTGACGATTCCACCCGGCGCTGAATTCGTGTCCGATCCGCTGCCTTATTCAGTTGCTGGGCTGTCAGACTTGGCTGTGACTTTCCACCTGGATACGCCGCCGGGACGTGAGACGGGGCATCCGGGATCGCGGGCGACTTCGTACTACGTACACGGCGATGTTGTGGGCGCGGCGAATCTGACCGAGCCAAAGAAGGTGGATCACTGGTACGGGGTTTCGGGGATCGATGTGGAGTCCACGGCGGGACCTGCGGCGGTGGTTGCGCTTGGGGACTCGATCACCGACGGTCATGGAGCGACAACCAACGGCAATGACCGCTGGACGGACGTGCTAGCGGCGAAGCTGCAGTCCTCGGCGGCAACACAGAAGATTGGCGTGTCGAATCAGGGCATCGGGGGAAACCATCTGCTCGCGGACGGCCTTGGCCCCAACGTGCTGGCGCGGTTCGATCGCGATGTGTTGGCTCCGGCAGGCGTGCGCTGGCTGATTGTGTTTGAGGGCGTGAACGATCTGGGCGGACTGGCGCGTGATCACGAAGTTCCACTGGCTGAGCATGCCGCGCTGGTGCAGCGCGTCCTCGCAGCTTACGAGCAAATCATCACCCGGGCTCATGCGCACGGTCTGCGGGTGTATGGCGCGACGATCACGCCCTATGTGGGCTCCGGCTATTACCACCCCGGCCCGCTCAGCGAAGCCGACCGCCAAGCCGTCAACCTTTGGATTCGGGCGACCGGGCACTTCGATGCAGTCATCGACTTCGATGCAGTGGTGCGCGATCCGCAGCACCCGGACCGGCTTCTGCCCGCATACGATTGCGGCGACCACCTGCATCCCTCCCCCGCCGGATACAAGGCGATGGGCGAGGCGGTTCCGACGAGCCTGTTCATTCCGTGAACAGCATGAAGGTGGACCCGGTTTGGGCTGCCAGGGACGACGAAAGCATCCTCGTCTCGATGTTTTTCTTCCGTTTCTCCGAACTCTGCACTAGCGTTAGAGCCCATCGATCCAACCCCCGGATTTCGAGAAGGACTTCGCTACGTGGGGAGACATGAAGACCTTGGCGCCATTCTGATCATGCTGTTTCTGGTGGGCACGTTCAGTTTCAATCTCCCAATCTTTATTTCAACCATGGCCGTGACCGTCTTTCACTCCGATGCAGGCGGCTTCGGCCTGCTCTCTTCCATGATGGCTGCAGGCGCCCTCTCCGGAGCTAACAATAGCCGTGAGGAGCAACGAGAACGCGCGACGGCATGGATCGGATCGCGGCTCGGAGCCCGCTCGTCGACGCTGGTCGCAGTCGTCAGGGACCCAGCGAGGCACCAGCATGGTGGCTGATTGAGCATATCGACGCTCCTATTGACATTCTTTACGGGGGTCTTATAGTCTCCTATCGCTCTTCGATAGGAGGATGACGGTTGGACCGAAATCAAGCAAATCTTCTGCAGGGAACCCTCGACCTGCTCATCCTCAAAGCGATTGGGGACGACGAATTTCATGGCCTAGGGATTGCACGGCGGGTCGAGCAGATTACCCAGGCCACCTTCAAGGTCAGGCCCGGTTCATTGTTTCCTGCTCTTCACCGCATGGAAGAAGCTGGGTGGCTGACTTCCTTCTGGGGTGAGTCGGAGAATAACCGGCGCGCGAAATACTACCGCAGGACTAAAGCCGGTGAGCGCCAGCTCGGTGTGGAGACAGAGCAATGGACCACCATCTCCCGCGCGATCGGACGCGCGCTGAATCATTCCTAGGAGGCCGACCGAACTTGATGTGGGCTCATCTCAAATCCGTGTTCCGTAATCTGCTTGACAAGCGACGGGTCGAAGCTGAGTTGGATGACGAAATCCGTAGCTACGTGGAGATCCTGACAGACGAGAAGATCGTTGCCGGCTGCGCTCCTGAAGAAGCGCGCCGCCTTGCGCTGACTGAGAGCGGCGGAATGGAACAGGTCAGGCAGGCGGTGCGAGATCGGCGTGCCGGTACGGCCGCTGAATCGGTCATACAAGATCTCCGCTATGGGCTGCGCGGATTCCGACGGTCGAAGGCATTTACCGTGAGTGCGGTACTGACGCTTGCGCTGGCTATCGGGGCGACTACCGCAGTGTTCAGCGTGGTGGACCCGATTTTATTTCGCGCATTACCGTATGCAAACCCCGGACAACTTGTCTCAGCGGGGTTTACGCAATCGCTGGAACGGGAGGAATTTCTAACCGGGAAGTTCTACGAGCACTGGCTGGCAAACCAGAAGCCGTTTGCGACGATGGCCAGCCAAGGCATGTCCCGTTCATGCGACCTGGCGGAGAATCATCCGGCAGAGCTGGTGTGCGTGACGTTTCAGGCAGAGATGCTCCGGGTGCTGGGAGTTTCGCCAGTGCTAGGACGGAACTTTCTACCCGATGAGGATGTGCCGCACGGGCCGCCGGTGGTGATGATTTCGTATGCACTCTGGCAGGGACACTTCAGTGGCGATCGGCAGATCGTCGGGAGAGAGATCAACATCGACGGAAACGCCGCGCGGGTAGTGGGCGTGCTGCCGCCTGGGTTCCAGTTCCCCACCCTGGAACCCGCGGATGTGGTGCAGCCGATGGCGCTGGACGCGGCAGCGCAGAACACGTCCAATGGCGGCTTCGGATGGGCGATGCGGACGTTTGCCCGTCTGAAGCCGGGTGTGAGCCTGGCAGAGGCACGAGCGGAGATGCGACCGGTGTTCGACGCCGAGAAAGCGTGGTTCCCGGCGGTGATGCGGGACCAGGTGAGGCTGAGTGTGAGGCCACTTCGGGCGAGGCAAGTGGGTGACGCAAGGCGGGTAGCGTGGATTTTGCTGGCCGCGGTGGCAGCCGTGCAGTTGATCGCTTGCGCAAATGTGGCCGGGCTGCTGGTTGCGCGGGGCGCGGCGCGAGAGCGCGAAATGGCAGTGCGGGCCGCGTTGGGCGCAACTCCCCGGCGTCTGGCCCGTCAGGCTTTGACGGAGGCTCTGCTGCTGGCGCTGACCGGGGCGGTGGCCGGACTGGCGCTCGCGGGGGGATTGCTTCGGGCATCTGTGGCATTGGCTCCGTCGGGAGTTCCATTTCTGGCCACAGTGCATATGGATTTGCGCATCGCGGCGTTCACTGTAGTGCTGGCGCTGGCGTGCGGGGTTTTGTTCGGGCTGATCACGGCACTGCACAGGCCGGATGGAGTGCTGGTGAATACGCGGAGTTCCCTCTCGCGCCGGCACGTGCGATTGCGGCGCGCGCTGGTGGTTGGTCAGATTGCAGCCAGCGTGGTGCTGCTGGCAGGCGCGGCGCTGCTGCTGCGCAGCTTTCATCGCATCGAGGAGCAGAGGCTGGGGTTCACAACGCACGGTGTGATGACGGCGCAAATTGCGCTTCCAGCATCCCCGTACAACACGGATGCAAAGTGGATGGACTTTCATCTTCAGGTGGAACAGGACGTGCGCCGACTGCCGGGCGTGACGGCGGTGGCTTTCAGCGACAGCGTGCCGCCCGGGGGATGGCACGGCGCCACACGCTTCTCTGACATTACGGTAGAAGGCCGACCCCGTCCGTCACCGGGCGAGCCCGGGATGTTCGTCACGCGGCGTGTGAGCTCAGAGTACTTTCGTGCGCTGGACATTCCGGTGATACGCGGGCGGGGCTTTACAAACCAGGAAAGCACGGACGATGTGCGGCTCGTGGTGCTGAGCCGGCTGGCGGCGGCCGAGCTGTTCCAGGGCGAGGACCCGATCGGCAAGCGGATTGAGCCGTTCGGCATGCGCGCCAATCAGTGGGTGACGGTGGCGGGCGTGGCGGAAGACGCAAAAAATAACGGGCTCACGAGCGATGAGCAGCCGGAGATCTATTTCCTGCGAAGAGAGGTGGCCAACGACTGGTCACAGCGCCGGGCGGTGCTGGTGATCGCGTCGGCGCTGCCGCAGCCAACAGTGGCGGGATGGGTGCAAGCGGCGGTGCACCACCTCAATCCGACGGTTCCAGTTGAGATGGCGCCGCTGAGAGAGGAAGTGGACAAATTGGCGGATCGTCCGCGGTTTGAGACGGCACTGCTGGGATTTTTTGCGCTCATGGGATTGGCAATGGCAGCGGTGGGAATTTATGGAATCCTGGCGTACCTGACCAGTCAGCGAACCCAGGAAATTGGAGTGCGCATGGCACTCGGAGCAACACGGGTGAAGATTCTCAAGCTGATTGCGCGGGACGGCGTGCGGATGGTGCTGGCGGGCGGGGTGCTGGGACTAGCGGCGGCGCTGGGACTCGTGCACGTGCTGCGGGCGCTGCTTTACCAGACGAGCACCTATGACGCGCTGGCGTTTATAGCCGTACCGGTGGTTTTGGGCACGGTCGCAGCCGCGGCGGTTTTCCTACCCGCGCTGGCTGGAATGCGCGTCGAGCCGGCTTCGGTGCTGCGAAATGAATGAGGCGCTGCGCGCCGCAAATCTGATCTACGCGGGGGCGATCCTCACGGGCAACCGATGCGGCAGGAGCAATACTGTGCTGGAAGTCGAGGGTCTCTGCAAAAGCTATCGCGGCATTCCCGCGGTTGAAGATGTTTCCTTCAGAGTTGCGCCGGGCGAGGTAGTCGGTTTTCTCGGTCCCAACGGCGCCGGCAAATCAACAACAGTGAAGATCATCATCGGATTGCTGCGTCAGGACCATGGGGTTGTGCGATTCCAGGGTCGCGACATCGCCGACGACATGGTTTCGTTTCGTTCCAGCTTAGGTTATGTTCCGGAGGATGCGCACCTCTATTCGTATCTATCCGCACTCGAATACCTGCAATTAGTGGGAAGACTGCGCGGGCTTTCCGAAAGCCAGATCGAAAGAAAGGCGATGAGCCTACTGCGGCTGTTCGATCTGGATTCGTGGGAACATTCCCCGATTTCGCTCTATTCGAAGGGCATGCGCCAACGCGTGTTGATTGCAGCGGCGCTTCTGCACAATCCCAAGCTGCTGATTTTCGATGAGCCGCTTTCGGGGCTGGATGTTGTATCCGCCCGATTGTTCAAAGACCTGCTCGACTTGTTGGCATCTCAGGGTAAAGCTGTTCTCTATATTTCGCATGTGCTTGAGATCGTGGAGCATATTTGCAGCCGGGTGATCGTAATTGCGAAGGGGCGACTGATGGCAGACGCTGCGCCTTCAGAACTGACCAAGCTGATGAGCCTGCCCAACCTGGAAAGCGTGTTTGCGCAACTGGTTCAACAGCGGGATACGCGGAGCCAGGCTGAACAGATTGTGAAAGTGATGCGGGGCACCAATGCATAAATCGGTCGAGCGCCTGCTTCTGATGTCCGACTCGGAGGTGCTGGGCTTGAGGGAGCAGGCGGCTGCCGGTGTACGGCGGCTGCCCAGGCGAAGCCAATTCTCGCATCTTCTGCGGCACTTCCTGGAACGCTTCTTTAACCACGAGACTGCTTCTCCCGACGGGGACGCGAAGGCGCGCATGGTTTTGATTGCCTGCGCTGCAGGATTGCCACCTTTCATAGTGGCCATTTATCTGTGGCCTGTCTACCACGCCTTTATCCGCGTTGCGGTTCCTGGAAATGAGGCCATAGTGCCAGGCCCTCCGCCGTACTGGGTTCAGGTGAATCATCATTTATTCTTCGTGGTCTATTCCTTTGCGGTAACGGGCATCGTCACGGTGTTTGAGTGGGATCTGTTTTTCCCCGATCTGCTCGATGTGCTGGTGTTGAACATATTGCCGATTCCCCATCCCCGGCTCTTCTTTGCGCGCGTCACCGCGATTGCGGTCCTTCTCGCGGGCTTTTTGTTCGACGCAAACGTGCTGGCCACGGTGGTGCTCCCCGCAGCTATCGATCCCCCCAGCCTGGCGGGTTTTCTGGCCGGGCACGCGCTGGCGGTGGGAGCGAGCGGGCTGTTTGCGGCTGCGTTCATTGTTGCGTTGCAAGGCGTGCTGCTCTTTGTTTTCGGAGACCGTTGGTTTCGGAAGATTTCGCTATTCGTGCAGGGCGCGATTTTGGCCCTGCTGCTGCTTACACTGCTTCTGTTTCCCGTCTACTCCGACGCGACGGCGGTGGTTCTTGGTTCAGGCAGCAATGCGGCGTGGTGGTTTCCGCCTTTCTGGTTCGTTGGCATCTATCAATGCCTGATGGAGGGGCCGTCTGCTCTTCCGGTGCATGCGCAGCTTGCGCAGTTGGGTTGCGAGCTTACGCTGGGCGCAATCGCACTGGCGGTTCTTGTGTATCCTCTCGCGTACCGCCGCCGGGTGTATCAATTGGTGCAAGGCGCAAATGCACGTTCCGGACGCAACGTGATAGTGCGATCACTGCACAAGCTGCTTCATGCCACGGTGCTGCGTGCTCCGGTGCGGCGCGCGGTTTTTCACTTCATAGGACAGACACTGCTGCGAGTTCCGCGGTACCGCATTTACCTCGTCTTGTATGGAAGCGTTGGCGTAGCCATCGTGGCGGCAACCGTGATGCGATTCGCGGTGGCGCATGGGCAGGTCCACCTGGAAGTCACAGCCGAGGGGATTCGTGCAGCGATCGGTATCGCTCCTTTGTGGACGCTCGCGGGATTGCGTGTGGCCTTGACCTCCTCCGGGAACCGGCAGGGTAACTGGATTTTCCGCAATGTACATGGCCAGCCTCTCCAGTTCGCAACGGCTCTCGAGATGTTTTCCGCAGCGCGCATCTGGGCGTTTGCGTGGAGCGCGATCGTCACATTGACCACGGCGGTTGCGTTTCGGGCAATTGCCCCTTCCGAATTGCTCACGTGGCAGGCGACGGCTGCACAATTGCTTCTGGCGGTGGGTTTGTGCGTCGTTCTTGCGGATGCCTTCTTCCTGAACGTGACCACAGTAGCTTTTAGCGGCGAGCCACAACCGAAGGCGCCGAACCTGGCGTTTACGATTCTCAAGTATTTCCTCTTCTTTCCGCCGGTCGTCACGGTCGCGACGGTTGTTCCGGTCTGGATTGGGCATTCAATGGCTCGTTTTGCGCTCGTCACCATTGCTTTCACGGCTGCCCACTTTGTGCTCCGGGCCCGCCATCACGGAATCGTCAAGGAGTATTGCCGGTACGACGGTCCTCAGGAGGGCGAGGGAGAACATCACTTGAATCTTCTGGGACTGTCACGCCTGAGGCGCGGATGAGAAAAGGCCGCGCTTGCTTGCGAAAACACTCCTCGCTTTCGCTGCCGGGGCAAGTCACTTATCGCGAATAGGTTGGCGATGATGAAGGGAGGAGCCGGTGCAAAAGCAATTTGCGAGGGCCGACCGTCAACCAGGTCTTCGCGGCGTGTTGAAGCGCGAGGGCGCCTGGGTGGGCGCATCCTTTCAGTGGATGAACAGCAGACGGCTTCTGATGACGGCTTGATCTGTGACCGTCGTGGCGTTGGCCAGGGATGCAGCACACCGCACCGACTGAACGCGGCTCGCGCCGAAGAATAGGCGAGGCTAACCCTTTCGGTGCCAGACTGAGCTAGATTTTTGGTGTATTTGAACTGGATACTGGTGCCGAAGAAGGGACTCGAACCCCCACACCCTTGCGAGTACATGGACCTGAACCATGCGCGTCTGCCAATTCCGCCACTTCGGCACGGGTCGAGTCCAGGGCAGAATTTTCCCGGACCGGCAGTAAGTTCAATGTTCGCAGATGCGGGGGTGTGTGTCAAACC
Source organism: Occallatibacter sp. (assembly GCF_036502485.1). Taxonomy (GTDB): domain Bacteria; phylum Acidobacteriota; class Terriglobia; order Terriglobales; family Acidobacteriaceae; genus Telmatobacter. The sequence goes on from NZ_DASXYM010000005.1 coordinate 19,054, forward strand.
ACTGCGGCTTTCGGTAGTGGGTCAATTGACCACTCGCCGGCTTTCTGCCCCGCCGGCCCGGTGAAATCCGAACCAATCGAATCTGCTGAACAAGTTGGAGCACCGGGCGGGATTTGAACCCGCGAATGCAGGTTTTGCAGACCTGAGCGTTAGCCACTTCGCCACCGGTGCCCTATTGCGACATCATTTCATCATTGCGGCAGACCCTCGTCAGAGATTGACGAAGCGCGCCGCTCCGAAGATCAGGCCCAGCGCAAGCTGGGACAGGGTGCGCGCCGAAAGAACAGGGCCGGTCCCCGTTGGCGAACCAGCCCTTAAGGCTGAGGCGCAGATCGAGTTAGTCCAGCTTGGCTTACACCAGCTTGGCGTCGAGGTCGATCTGGGTGTTGTTGGCGAAGAGCTTGGAGATGGGGCAGCCAGCCTTGGCATCGGCAGCGGCCTTGTCGAACTGCTCCTGGGTGGCGTTGGGAACCTTGGCGGTGCTGGTGAGAGCGATTTTGGTGATGGCGAACCCACCATCGGTCTTAGCCAGGGTGACCGCCGCTTCGGTCTTGATCTCGTCGGGCGTGAGGCCGGCGCCGCCGAGCTGCGCGCCGAGGGCCATGGAGAAGCAGCTGGCGTGGGCCGCGGCAATCAACTCTTCAGGCGTGGTGCCGGAATCGGCGCCTTCAAAACGGGTTGCGAACGAGTAGTTGGCGTTCGAGAGCACGCCGGTAGCGGTGGAGATGGTGCCCTTGCCTTCCTTCAGTGATCCGGTCCAGACCGCACTTGCCTTGCTTGCCATTCCAATCCTCCTTGGTGGGGGTTTTCTGCGTGATTGAGGCCGGGTGATCGCGCCTTCCCTGGGAACGGTGGGCGGCGCCGGGGTCGACCCGGGAGTTGATGCCTGGGGCACCTGCCGCGTTTGTTGGCGGACAGGAAGCCCTCTTCTCCATGCTAACCTCTCCAAATGCTGCCGCAGCGCCCTGCCGCTTTCGACCCCGACTTTGCCGCCGATTTTTCACAGAGTGCTACAGCTTGTGCCGTAGACGAGCCCGTGGATCATCACTGCCAGATCTGCCCGACGTGCAGCGCGCGGCTGACGGGACACCGGTGCAAGCTGGTGTGTACGCAGTGCGGCTACTACCTGAGCTGCGCGGATTATTACTGAGCAGGGGGGGGGCTATTTACCATTCAGTTAACTGACAGCGCCAGATTTGCGTTGGCGAATTTGTTCGGTCTGCTGCTTCCCGCCGGTGGGGCACACTGATTATTGTGATCTGGATCACCAGATGAAATCAACTAAGTTTAATTATTGCATATAGTTATGACGCCTTTGATGCAAAAAGCCAAAAAAAGCGAACTTCGTAACTCTCCAGTAAACACTGTTGCCATCCAGCTCCGCCGCTGCTTACGATTCGTGCTGCAGAAATCTGGCGACACGAAGGCTTGACGGCAGCAGGCACACTTCTGCCTGGGAAGTTGATTGTGGGCGAGTTCGCCAATGGCGGCTGTGCCGGCCATCACAGGAGGCAGCCCCAGAATGCCTGGGTTCACGCGCTGCCCCGCGACATCTTGGTCTGCAAACCCGGCATCGGATTCACGGTGCGGCGGGAACGTCGCAGGAGGAGAATTATGGCATCGTCCAATGCCCCTAATCGAGATAGATCCTATACGCCCCTGGCAGTGGTAACGGGCGCTTCCACCGGCATCGGCTATCACCTGGCGCGGGTGTTCGCCGAGAACAACTTTGACGTGCTGATGACCGCCGATGAAACGAAGATCGGGGACGTCGCGGTAGAGATCGAGGCCCTGGGCGCCAAGGTCTATAAGGTGCAGGCGGACCTGAGCCGTCCGGAAGAGGTGGAGCGGCTGTGGAAGGAGATTGAGGCGACGGGGCGGCCGGTGGATGCGATCGCCATCAATGCGGGCATCGGCACCTCGGGCGAATTTGCTACCGAGACGGATCTCGATCGCGAGTTGAAGATTATCGACTTGAACGTGCGATCGACGGTGCACCTGGCAAAGCTGGCGGCGCGGCAGATGGTGGAGCGCGGCGAGGGGAAGATCCTGATCACAGCCTCGATTGCGGGCACCATGCCCACACCGATGATGGCGGTGTATGGCGCGAGCAAGGCGTTCGATCTGGAGTTTGCGCAGAGCCTTCACCACGAACTGAAGGACAAGGGCGTGACGGTGACGGCGCTGAAGCCGGGCGCGACCGACACGGACTTCTTCAAGCGCGCGGGCATGGAGGACACGAAGGTCGGAAGCGAGGGCAAAAGCTCCAACGATCCGGCGGCGGTGGCCAAGCAGGGTTTCGATGCGCTGATGCGCGGGGACCAGGAGGTGTTCGCGGAGGCCTGGAGCACCAAGATCGCCGGGACGCTGGGCGGGATGATGCCGGATTCGGTGAAGGCGGAACAGCACAAGAAGATGGCGGCGCACGGGACGGCGAAAAAGTAAGTTCGTGCCGGCACCTGCGGTG
>NZ_DASXYM010000006.1:0-63855 GCF_036502485.1 Occallatibacter sp.
CCGGAGATGCCCACCGCGAGATACAGTTTGGGGGAGACGGTCTGGCCGGAGCTGCCGACCTGGCGCTCCATGGGGAGCCAGCCGTTGTCGCAGATGGGGCGCGAGGCGGCGAGTTCGGCTTCGAGGGCGGTGGCGAGTTCCTGGACGAGGGGGAGGTTGTCGGACTCCTTGATGCCGCGGCCGACGCTGACGATGCGCTGTGCGGAGCCGAGATCGACGGTTTGCGCGGAGCCGCGGAAGGGGGCGCCAGGTTTGGTGCGGATCTGCCCGGCTTCGATCTGCGGTTCAAACTGAGCGACCTCGCATTCCTCGACCGCGGTTGCGTCGGCTCTGAAGGCTCCAGCCTGTACGGAGATGAGGCACGGGCCGTTGCCGGCATGCCGGTAATTGCCATTCAGGCGGCCCTGCATGAGCTGGCGGGTGAAGACGGGGCCATCGCTAAGGGCGACGACGTCGCTGACGAGCACCTGGCCCAATCTGGCGGCCAGGGCGGGGGCGAAGTCGCGCACCTGGTAGGTGTGGGGAAACACCACGTACGAAGGCTGCTCCTGCTGGATGAGCTGGTGCAGGGCGATGGTGTATGCATCGGACGTGTAGGGCGCCAGCAAGGGGTGGTGGACGCGGATCACTTTGTCGATCCCCTTGGTCGCGGCCTCCGCCAGTTGCATATCAACGGCTGCGCCCAGCACGACGGCAACGATTGCCTGTTGGCGCTGCTGGAAGATCTGCCTGGCGGCGGCCAGAGCTTCCCAACTGACGCGGCTGACGCGTCCGTCGCGTTCTTCAAGAATGACAAAGATTCCGCTCATAGTACGCGCGCCTCGAACTTCAGTTTTTCGACCAGTGTGGCGGCGGCCTGTCTGGGGTCGCCCTCGATGATCTGCGTGGACTTTTGCTTTTGCGGCATGGCAATGTTTTCGAGCGCGGCGAGAGCCGGCGATGCGGGGCCGAGATCTTCGCAGCCGACCACGCGCATCTCCTTGCTCTTGGCCTTTTTGATGCCCATGAGCGTGGCGTAGCGGAGCTTGTTGCCGCCGGACTGAATGGTGAGGACGGCGGGGAGGGGCAGATCGATCTCCTGGAACCAGCCGGCTTCGAGCTCGCGCTTGACCTTCAGGCCGCTGTCGGTTTTTTCGACGGTGAGGATGAGCGAGGCGTGGGGAGTGCCGAGGAGTTCGGCGAGGATGACGCCGGTCTGGCCGTAGCCGAGGTCGTCGGACTGAAGGCCGGTGAGGACCAGGTCGGGGCTCTCAGGCTTGAGGGCTTCGGCCAGGAGCTTGGCGACCGAGAGAGCATCGCGCTCGGCGAGGTTATTGCAGTCGACGTGGATGGCGCGATCAGCGCCCTTGGCGAGGGCTTCGCGGATGGTGGTGCCCACGCGCTCGGGACCGGCCGAGAGGACGACCACTTCGCCGCCGTTCTTTTCTTTCAGTTGAAGCGCTTCTTCGAGGGCGTAGGCGTCCGACTCGTTCATGGCGTATTGCACGTCGGACTCTTCGATCCATTTGGATGAGGCGTCGATGCGGACTTGCGCGTCGCGTTCGGGGACTTGTTTGATGGCTACTATGATTTTCATAAGGTTACCTTCGGTTTGATCATCTCGTTTGAAAAGCAACCGCAGATCCTTCGACTCCGCTGCGCTCCGCTCAGGATGACAGTTTCATTTGGATGGTACCGGTAGGTTGCGGGCGATGAGTTGTGCGACGTCGAGCAACTGCGGTGCGGTCCCGTCCATTTCGCCGAGGGCATCGCGGAACATGGAGTTGCAGAACGGGCAGGCGGTGCCGATGGTTTGCGCGCCGGTTGCGACTAGTTCTTTGGCGCGGGTGTGGCTGATGCGGTCGCCGGTTTCTTCGCCGAGGAAGACGAGGCCGCCGCCCGCGCCGCAGCAGAAGCTGCGCTCTTTATGGCGCGGTGCTTCGACGAGTTGGCCGGTGAGTTGAACGAGCTGGCGGGGTTGGTCGTAGACGTCGCGATAGCGGCCGAGATAGCAGGGGTCGTGATAGACGATGGTTTCGGGTTTTGCAGGCGCTGAAGCCCCATTTTTGTGTGGGCCGTTTTCGGCATGACTGAAGTCGTGCCCTGTTACGAGGCCGTCTTCCGGGATTCCCTTTGCTGGGCCAGCTGAGTTGTGCCCTTTCAAGGCGGGCAGGCGGTCGGCGAAGCGGGCCATGAACTCGGTGTGATGCTCGATCTCCGGGGGGGTGCCGTATGCTTTCCAGTCCTCCTGGATGGTGCGGACGCAGTGGGGGCAGATGGAGACGAGCTTCTTGACTTTGTTCTGGGCGAGGTTCTTGAGGTTGTCTTCAGCGAGGGTCTGGAACACGAGGTCGTTGCCGAGGCGGCGGACGGGGTCGCCCGTGCACTTTTCTTTCTTGAGCACGCCGTAGCTCGCGCCGAGGTAGTTCATGACCTGCGCAAAGGCGGTGACGATCTCGCGGCCTTTGGGGTCGTAGGCGCCCATGCAGCCGAGCCAGAGACAGTATTCCTGTGTGCCGTCGAAGAGGGGGAACTGCTGCTTCTGGATGAATTTGTCGCGCTCGAGGGCGCTGATGCCGAGGGCGTTGCTGCCGCGTTCGAGTTGGTTGAACAGCTTGGCGCCGTAGTCATCCTCCCACGTGCCGGTGTTCACTGCGCCGCGGCGGAGGCCAACCATGATGGGGAGGTGCTCGATGCCGACGGGGCACTGGAACTCGCAAGCGCCGCAGGTGGTGCACTGGAAGACGGCGGTCTGGGAGTTGTAATTGCCGAGCAGCGTCTCCTCGGAAGCGGGGCCGGGCCCGTTGAGATAAGCGCGCACGCCGAGGATGATTTCTTTGGGGTTGAGCTCCTTGCCGGTGTTGGTAGCGGGGCAGTGCTCGCTGCAGCGGCCGCACTCGACGCAACTATAGGCCTGCAGGCTGACGAGCTGGGTGAGGTCTTTGCCGGTAACGAGGCCAAAGTCTTCATCGCCGACGAGCGGGGGGATTTTGCTGAACCCGCCGCGTGACAGGAAGATGGTGGCCGGGCTGAGGACCAGGTGCAGGTGTTTGGTGTGGGGAATGATGGGTAGAAAGGCGAGCAGGGTAAGGGTATGAATCCACCAGAGGGCGCGGGCGGCGGGGTCGGTGTCCGTGACGAAGAAGGACGCGAGGTAGCTCGCCATGAGCAGGAAGATCAAGCCCGCGATGATGCCGGATTCGTAGGAGACCTTTTTGCCGAGCCAGCGGGGGCGCACGAAAAAGCGCCGCACGAAGAGGGAGAAGATGCCGGCGGCGCAGGCGATGGCGAAGGCAGCGGCCAGGTAGAAGTAGAAGCGGCCGAAGAGGCCGGCGGGGGAGAGGAAGCCGAAGCCCAGGCCGACGGCGGCGTGGTTGAGGGTGACGAGGGCGAAGGCGAGGAATCCCCAGAAGACGAAGGCGTGGGCCAGGCCGGGGAGGGGGCGCTGCTGGATGACCTTGGATTGGCAGATGACTTCAGCGAAGAAGTCCCAGACGCGGCGGCCGAGGGGGGCGAGGTGAAAATCGGGGTCCTTGCGGGAGGCGAGAATGCGCTTGAGGATGGGGGCGAATCGGCCGAAGAAGAGGGCCAGGGAGGCTGCGGCCAGCAGCAGGAAAACGACTTTCTCGATGACGGAGAAGTGCTGTGGTTCAGCCAGCGTGGCGTGCAAAGGGATCATAACCAAACCCCCTCAAGATACACGATGACCCCTGTGGGCGTCGTGAAGGGGCGGGGCGGCGGGGAGTCTGTTCTGGCGGGAAAAGAACAGATGGTTGCCGTGACGTGAGTACCGTGATGTACCTCACAAACAACTGCACTGTTTCCCGTTCACACTGCAAGTGGTACCCCGGCAGCACCAATTTGGGAATCGCAGGCACAGGTGCACACGCCGATGGACTCTTTTGCCCAGAGGTTTCTGCGTTGGCTGACGCACCCGCAGTGAATCAAGTCTCTGATCCTCGCGCAGCCGAAGGGCTGCAGGCTCAGGCGGCGGGGCGTCTCTCGTATTTGTCTCTGAACACGTCGGCGCGCGCACTGGTGGAGCATTGGCGGGTGTTTCTGGGCGTTCTGGGAGGCGTGCTGCTGGCGTGCGTGCTCTATTGCCTGGTGGCGCCAAGGCAATACGAAGCGAGGGCCCGGGTGGCCTGGCGCGCCGCGGAAATCAGTTCGCTGAATCTGGAGGCTCCGGAGGGGGCGCGGGCGGTTTCACTGGCTGCGGGCGAAGCGCAGGTGGAAACGCTGGCGAACGTTCTGCGCAGTGATCAGCTTGCGTGGCGGGTGATTCTGGCCAAGCGGCTGTACCAGTCTCCGGGATTTGCGAACGGGATGCCGCCGCGGGATGCAGGTTTTCGGCCGGAAGCGCCCAATCCCGCGGCACAGGCGTATCTGCTGGAGCGATTCCAGAAGTCTTTGTCGATCCGCACGGTTCCGCGCACGGTGCTTATTGAGCTGAGGTTCCGATCGAGGGATCCGGGGCTGTCGGCTGCGGTGCTCAACGAGCTGGTGCGCGCGTTTCAGGATCAGGAGGCGGAGACGCGGATTCTGGCCACGGCGCAGGCTACGGGATGGCTGAGCGGGCAATTGGCCGAGCTGAAGACCAAGGCTGACGGGGAGCAGGAGCAACTCGCGGTTTTCCAGACACAGCATGGATTGCTGATCACGCCTGAGACGCAGAACGGGCAGTCGGGCGTCGGAGAGCATCTGACTGCGCTTCTGCAAGCAGACGAGGTGAGCCGGGAACTGGTGGCGGCCAGCTCTGAACGCATGATGCGCGAGGCCGAGTTTCGTGCTGCGTCCGAGGGCGATCCGGAACTGGTGCTGGGATCGAGTCCGCGGCTGCAGACCGAGAGCGGCGGGTTGTCGATGGCGGTGATCCGGCAGATCCACCAGCGGCGCAGCGAACTGGAGCAGGAACGCGCGCAGCTATCCGCGGAGCACGGGCCGAATTTTCCCCGGGTGGTGGAGATCCGGCAGCTTCTTGAGGATCTTGCCCGCCAGCAGAAGGCGGAGGACGCCAAATTGCTTGAGCGGTTCAGGAGCGCTTTCCAGACCGCTGCTGACCGTGAGCAGATGGTGCGCAAACGGTTGATGGAACTCACCGGGGAGGGACAGCAGATGTCCGCGGCAGCCGCGCAGTACGAGGGCATGCGGCGTGAAGCACAGGCGAGCCGGGAGCTTTATGTGCGCATGCTGGGCAAGGTGGAAGAGGCGGGTCTGGCGGCGGGCGTGCACACGCCGGACCTGTGGCTGGTTGATCCCGCGCACACGCCGGCAAGGCCCACCGCGCCGAATGTGCCGCTGTTCCTGGCGATTGCGCTGTTTGCGGGGGTGTGGATGGCGGCCGTCGCTGTATACCTGGTGCGGATTTTGCGGCCGGTGCGCGTGAGAGGAGCGGCGACCGTGCTCCTGCTGGTGACGATGGCGGTGGCGCTGAACGCGCAGGCGCCCACGCCGAACACGTCCGGACTGCCTACCGGCGTGGTGAAGATTCCTCCGGCGAAGGACACCAAAAACTATCCGAATCCGAAGGAAGCGCCGCCGGTGTGGAATGCGCCTGCCGAGACGGCGCTTGCGGGTGCGGTTCCAATGGCGCCGATGGCGGGGCCGATTGTAGCCGGCGAGATTCTGGATGTGGCGGAGTATCACACCCAGGAGTTCCGCTCCAGCGTACGCGTTTCCGAGGCGGGGACCGTGATGCTGCCGATGGTTGGAGCCGTCAAGGTGGCGGGGCTTGACGAGTCGGCCGCGGCCCTTGCGATCGCGCATGCACTGGTCGCCCAAGGCATGCTGCTGCATCCGCAGGTCACGGTGATGGTGACCGCGTATGTGGGCCAGGACGTTACGGTGCTGGGAGAGGTGGGGCGTCCCGGAGTCTATCCCTATGGGCCTCATCATCGGCTGCTCGATCTGATTTCTGCCGCTTCCGGGATCAACGTGACTGCCGGCGGGCTGGTGGATATCACGCATCGCGATCGGCCAGGCGATCCGCAGATGCTCACGCTGGATTTCAACCAGCCGGGAAACGAACAGCAGAACCCCGAACTGTGGCCGGGCGATCTGGTGCACGTGAGCCGTGCGGGACTGGTGTACGTGGTGGGAGATGTGAATCGTCCGGGTGGCTTTACCCTCGACCCGGCACAGCACACCACGGTGCTTCAGGCGTTGTCGCTGGCGTGGGGACCGTCGCAGAATGCCAATCTCGGCAAGGCGGTGTTGATTCATGCGCGCGACGATGGACGCACGGTGACCACGTTGAATCTGAAGCGCATGCTGCGCGGTGAAGATCCCGATCTACCGGTGGGCGAGCGCGACATTCTCTTTGTTCCCGATTCCATGGCGCGCAATCTGTGGAACCGCACATTGGAGTCGGCGGTGCAGTCGGCGGCGGGCGTGAGTATTTACGCGGGTATGGTTTACTCGCAGAGGTTTTAAGCATGCGCCGCGCGGCCTGGGTGCTGCTGCTGGTGGTCGCGTTCGCGATCCCGTGGGAGTACTCGCTGGACTTTGGGGAGCCGTTCGGGAATGTCGCGCGGGTTGCCGTGATTGGCGTGTTGCTGGCGCTGATTCCGGCCATTCTGAACGAGGGAAGGCTGCGCATGCCCGGGGCTTTACCGGTGCTGGGCGTGATGCTGCTGGTGTGGTTTTGCCTGTCGTGCTTCTGGACCGTGGATATGGACGAGTCGCTGAGGCAGCTTCGCGGATATTTCCAGGAGATCGTCATCGTGTGGCTGGTTTGGGAGCTGGTCGACAGTCTCAGGGACCTCCGCTGGCTTTTGCGCTCTTATGTTGCCGGAGCAGCTGTTCTCGCTGTGCTTACCGTGTTGAACTTTGTTTCCGCAGCTCGCACCGGGCAGGTGCGGTTTGTGGCCGAGGGGCACGATCCCAACGACGTGGCGCGGCTTCTCGATCTGGCGTTCCCATTGACCGCGCTGCTGGTGGGCAGCGAATCGGGATGGCCGAGAAAGCTTGTGACTGGTGCGTACTTTCCGCTGGGAATGCTGGGAATACTGTTGACGGGATCGCGCTCGGGCCTGGTTTCGGCGACGATTGCGCTGTGCGCATGCGCGGCGCTGCTGTTCTATAACAATCGCCGTGCATTCTTCGCCGGGCTTTTCGCGCTGCCGGTACTTCTGGCCAGTGCGTGGGTCATTGTTCCGCTGCAGACGTTTGTGCGTCTTGCTACGCTTCCGAGCGAACTGATGGGCGGGGACCTCAATCAGCGTTCCGAGATCTGGGCAGCGGGGTGGCAGGCTTTTGTGAGAGCGCCTTTCTGCGGATACGGGGTGGGATCTTTTGTGGCGGCGGCCGGCGTGGCGCCCATCGATACCGCACATAACACAATGCTGGTTCTGGTGGTGGAAGGCGGAGTGATCGCGCTGCTGATCGGCTCGCTCCTGGCGGTCTTCGCAGTCGCTCTGGTGCTGCAGCTTCGCGGTTCGGTGCGGATCGCGCTGGGAGCGGCCCTCCTGGTATGGATGGTGAGCTCGCTGGTGGGCACTGTGCAGGAGAACCGGGCAACGTGGCTGCTGCTGGGCATCCTCGCGGTGGCCGCGCGCCTGCTTGGGGAGGATGCCGCGGTGGCCAGCGCGGCCGGCCGGCGCGACTCGCGCCTGGCGCGTACGACGTTTGCGCCGCCCGTTGCACGGGAGAGCGTGTGAGCGTCGACATCGATACGGCGGGAACGATTCCGATTGGGGCAGCGCCGGCGAGCGCCGAACGCCGCATCGTGCGCGCAGCGCTCACGGTTACTGCGGCGGGCGTGGTGGTCAAGCTCGCGGCCACCACAAAAGAGATGGTGGTGGCCGGCTTGTACGGCCGCTCGGACGCGATGGATGCGTTCCTGGCCGCATTCCTCATCCCCAATCTGCTGATCAACCTGGTGGCGGAGTCGATGAATCAAGCGCTGATTCCCACGTTGATCCGGGTTCGTCTGCAACAGGGACACGCGCGTGCGCAGCAGTTGTTATCAAGTTCCCTGCTGGTGACGTCGGGAATGCTTGTCGCGGCGAGCATAGCCATGGCAGTGGGCGCGCGTGTTGTGTTTCCGCTGATCGGCTCGGGCTTTTCGGCGGGGAAGCTCGATCTGGCTGTGCACCTTTTTTATGCACTTCTTCCATGCGTGGTGCTGGGGGGAATTACCTCCAACTGCACTGCCGTACTGAATACCCAGGGGCGGTTTGCATGGCCGGCATTGACGCCGCTATTGGTGTCGGTTTGCGTGATGGCGACGGCGCTCGCAGGGAAGGGCTCGCTGGGCATCTGGGCATTGACGATCGGAACGGCAGGTGGAACTCTGCTGCAAGCTGTTTTCGTCGCGGCGGGTATGGAGGCGGGAGGCTACGCGTTCCGGCTGCGCTGGTCTGGAGGCGATGAAGCGACGCGCGAAGTGGCGCACCAGTTTGGCCCGGTGCTGCTGAGCTCGGTGGTTGCGTCGAGCGGTCTGCTGGTGGACCAGGCGATGGCCGCGATGCTGCCGGCGGGAAGCGTCTCCGCGCTGGTGTTTGCCGGCCGGTTTGTGGGTGTCGCCGTAACGCTGCTGGCAGGTTCGATCGCGACGGCGGTTGCGCCGCACTTCTCGGAATTGGCAGCACGCGGGGACTGGCAGGCATGCCGCGCTTCGGTTCGCGCATGGACCATTCGCGCCACGGTGATATCTGTGCCAATTGCGGTGGTGCTGATCGCGGGCGCGGGTCCGCTGGTGCGCATCACCCTGCAGCATGGAGCGTTTGCGGCGCGCGACACGCGCGTGGTGGCGCCTACGCTGGCAATGTACGCGGTGCAGATTCCTTTCTTCGTGGTGAGCCGGGTGTTCTATCGGCTCGTGATCGCAATGCGGCGCACCGATCTGGTGTTCTACTGCGGCGGAATTAACCTGGCGCTCGATATCGTGTTCAACATTGTGCTGATGCGCTGGATGGGGGTGGCTGGTATTGCGCTGTCTACTTCGCTGTGGTGTGTGAGCACGTTTCTTCTGCTGTGTTTCTGGTCGCGCAGGCTGCTGGCCGCGGCGGAGGCTGCCGCGTGAGGGGGGCGCGCGTTTGCAAGCCTGCCCAGTACCTGCTGCGCGTGGACGACCTGTGTCCGACGGTGCACAGGGAACGGTGGGAGAGATTGCGTGCGCTGATCGAGGAGTTCGGATTACGGCCGATTCTCGCCGTTGTACCGGCGAATGAGGATCGTGAACTGGACGCCTCCCCTGCGGACCAAACGTTCTGGAGACAGATGCGGGCGCTGCAGGGCGCGGGCGCTGCGATCGCCTTGCATGGGTTCAGTCACACCTGTTCCGCATCCGGGCGAAGTCTGGTGCCTGTGCATCGCACGTCCGAGTTTGCTGGAATTTCGTTTGAACGGCAGCGGGAGAGGATTGCCTGCGGGATGGCTATTCTGCGCGGGCATGGACTGGACGCAAGGCTTTTTGTGGCGCCCCGGCACGGGTTCGACAACAACACTTTGCGGGCATTGCAGGAAGAGGGGATTGGCTTGCTGTCAGACGGGTTTACGCGCGTGCCGTTTGTCCGCGGAGGCCTTACGTGGATTCCGATGCAGTTGTGGGCACCTGTTCCGCGGAGCAGCGGAGTGTGGACCATCTGCGTTCATCCGAATACGCTGCACGACGCGCAGATCGCGGAGCTGCGCACCTTTCTCAGATCCTGCGCTGGCCAGTTTACATCGGTGGATCGAGTGCTTGCGGAATTTGATGACGCACCGCTCAGCCTGCGGGAGCGTGTGTACGCATTGGCGGCGATCACAAGGCTGAGAATGCGGCGTAGCCTCAGCCGTCGCCGAAGACAGGCCGAATATTGAGGCGAGGCCTTCTGCCCGCGAGCCGCCGCGGACGCGAGTTTGACTGCAATAGTTTGCGGTAAAGCGCGTCCCAGCGGTCCAGTACGGCTTCCAGGTTGAACAACTTCGTCACTCTCAACTGGGCTTCGAGCCCCATGGAGTGCCGTTTCTCAGGCGGCATCTGCATGAGCCGCAGCATCATTCTGCGCAAGCTTGTCGGGCTTTCCGACCGAGCGAGAAATCCGGTTGCCCGGTCCACCACGACTTCACGCGTCCCGGGCACGTTGGTCGCCACGCAGGGTACACCGCAGGCGGCCGCCTCAAGCAGGCTGACCGGCAATCCCTCCCAGAGCGAGGACAGAATGAATCCATCGGCAGCCTGCATCCATGGGCGGACATCCGGCTGGAAGCCGAGAAAATCAACGCGATCCTGTAATTCGAGAGCTTCCACCAGCCTGCGCAGAGGCGCTTCTTCGGAGCCGGAACCCGCGATCACCAGGCGTGCAGATTCTGCCAGCCCCATGAAGGCCAGGATCATGGCGGGGTAGTCTTTGACCGGCTCCAGGCGACCCGCTGTGAACCAGACGAACTCGTCCTTGACTCCGAGTTCGCGCCGCACGCGCGCACGCACCGTCTCATCCGGCTGCCATTGCTGCACATCGACTCCGTTAGGCAAGACGGTGAGGCGTTCAGGGCGAATCATTCCGGCGTGAACGCAGGCATCTGCCGCCGCCTGGCTGACCGCAGTGACGCGATCGGAGAGCCAGCCCGTAGCGCCATAGCCGAAGCGCCGTCCGGGCCTTCCTGTCGCCGACGTATGGACCGTGTCTATAACCACCCTCACGGGCGCCATGAGCCGGACGCCGCGCGCCATCCACGTTGCGTGCGGCAGATGCGAGTGCAGGATATCGGGGGTCTCGGTTCGGACCCAGTCGCGGAAGGTAGACCAGCCACGCGGGTCGGCGATTCCTTTGCGCATGTGCAGGGAGAGGAAGCCCACACCCATGCTCATCAAGTCGCGGGCCGCACGTCCGCCGCTGCCAGTCAGCGCAATGAGGCTGGTGTGCCATCCGCGGCGTGCCATGCCCTGCGCCAGCGTGATCACCTGCCGCTCCGCGCCGGCAACTTTGTCGATGCCGGGAATCAGAAATGCAACGTGGTTCAAAGCACAGGCTCCGCTATCCACTCGTCGAGAAAAGATTCGTAGGCTGCAATGGCGCGGTCGTGGCTGAAGGCATTTACCCAGTCGTGAGCGAACCGGGATTCCAGTTTCACGGTGTCTAGAGCGGCTTCGAGCGCGGCGGCGATCGCGTCCACTGAGATAGCGGGCGCGATCCAGACTCCCGGCTGCCCGCGCAGCAGATCGACGACTCCCTGCGAGGCGGGCGTGGCCACCAGCGGTAAACCAGCGGCGGCAGCCTCCAGCAAGGCATTGGGCAGGGCCTCATGCCGCGAGGAGAGAACGAACGCGGTGGCTCCGGGAAACCACGCGGCGGGAAGATCGACGTGACCGGTGAACCGCACTGCCGTGCGTACGCCAACAAGCCCTGCGGTCATCTCGAGCGCCGCTTTTTCGCGTCCTTCGCCTACGATGGTGAGATCCGCGGAAGGGAAACGGTTGCGCACCCGGGCAAAGGCTTGCAGGAGCAGATCAAAGCCTTTTTCAGGGGCGAGCCTGCCCACGGCGAGGAGATGCGGTCCTGGCCCCGTCCAGAGAGGCGGCGCGCTGCGGGTCAGGTTGCGAATTGCCAGCAGGTCGACTGGGTTTGGAAGCACGCGCAGCTTGGGTTTCATGCTCACCAGCCGTGCCAAATCCGAAGCCATTGCAGAGCTCTGGCATACTATCGCATCGGCGCGCGAATAGAGCTTGCGATACGCGCTCAGGCTTTCACCGGCCAGCACGCATCCGTTCTGGCGAACCAACACCCTGGTCTTACGTGGGAAAAGAGGCCGGAGCAGGAGCAGAAGCAGGTTCAGATGCGTCATGCCGGAAAGAATCACGTCCGGCTTGAGGTTGCGCACCAATCGCAGCAGCTTCCACCAGCCGGAGCGCACGCGTCGCGCGCCGATTCCATGCACGGTCACGTTGGGGGGGAGGGCAAATCCTGCGGCATCCGTTTGCGTAACGAGGCCAAGGTGCACCTGAAAGCGATTGGGATTGAGGCCTGCTGCCAGCAGTGCTACCACGCGCTCCGCTCCGCCGCCGCCGAGGTGCGGAATAACCAGCAGAATGATGGCCTGTTTGTTCATTTCGCCTGAGAGTTACCAGCGTACTGAACCTATTTCGCATATGCCTGTGACAGTGCTCACAAGTGCATTTTGTGCGGAGTTGATAGAGTTCCACTGATTCTTCTCATTCCCCAAAGAGGAACTTGGGAGCTTAAGCATGGGGAAGTTGGGCTCTGGCCCGCTGGATCAGCCGCTTGCTGTGGTAGGCATCACTCACCCGCAATCCTGCATTATTTTGCGGGGAAGGCTGCGGGCTTTGAAGGAAGCTGGATTTCGCGTGGTGCTCATCTGCAGTTCGGGCGCCATGGCCGACGATCTTGCCTCTCATGAGGGCGCCCTTTTCCTCTCGATTCCCATGCAGCGGACGATCGCTCCGCTGGCTGATATGGTTTCCGTTTTCCGGCTTTGGAGGGTGTTGCGGGAGCTTTCGCCGGCACTCACGGAGTTCAGCACGCCCAAGGCGGGCCTTCTGGGAAACATTGCTGCGTGGCTGTGCGGGGTTCCCGCCCGCGTGTATTTTCTGCGCGGTTTGCGCTTCGAAACGTCCCGGGGGCTGCAGCGGATCCTGCTGAAGGCGATGGAGCGGCTTGCCGCGGCGTGCGCGCATGTGGTTCTTTGCAACAGTGAAAGCCTGCGCCGGCAGGTGTGCTCGCTGGGGATTGCGCCCGAAGGCAAGCTGCGCGTGATTGGCTGCGGCAGCAGTAACGGGGTAGACACGGTACGCTTTGCGCCGGGGCCCGACAGGATGCGCCCCCAGCTTGGGATTACGGCGGAAGTGCCGGTGGTGGGCTATGTAGGACGCCTCACGCAGGACAAGGGGATTCCGGACCTTGTGGAAGCTTTCAATCAACTGCTGGCATTTCTTCCCCATACAAGACTGCTGCTGGTGGGCTGGTTCGACGAATCGGAAGATGCGCTCAGCGTGTTTCAGCGTGCGAAGATCGAGGCTCATCCGCGCATTGTGTGTACCGGATTTGTTCCCGACACTGCGCCCTACTATCGAGCCATGGATCTGCTGGTGTTGCCGACGTGGCGCGAGGGTTTCCCGAATGTTGCGCTGGAGGCGGCCGCGAGCGGGCTGCCGGTGATTACGACCCTGAGCACGGGTGCGCGGGACGCGGTTCTCTCCGGTGTGACGGGACTGCGGGTTCCACCTGGGGATGCTTTTACGTTGTCAGAAGCCATGCTGATTTTGCTGCAGCATCCGGGTCCGCGTCTGGCGATGGGGCGAGCGGCGCGCCACTGGGTGACGCAGCAATTCATGAAACGGCGGGTGCTGGGGAACACGACAACGTTTTACAAGCAGCTTTTGCGGGATGCGGAGGAGCGGGAGGCGGCACGCCAACCCGCTGCGATGGAATCTGAGGTCAAGGACGCGGCTGCTGTGGCTGATTGACTCCCTGGGTTGTCGTATCCACGCCCGGCACCTGCAGGGTGTGCGCGGCTGTTTCAGCCGCATGGAGAACTCCGTTCGGATTTATGCCGAGCCACAGCGTGGCTGCGGTGGTGAAGAGCAGCGAGGCTCCGACCGCGATGCCGAGCTGTGGGAGTGCGACTGGCCGCCGCGTCTCTTCTTCAGGCCGCTGCGCCGCAGTGAATGCCAGGCGCAGATAGTACGCCGCCGATACGCCGGAGTTGAGCAATCCGATGAGTGCGAGCACGATGGCGCCGCCGCCGACCGCCGCGGAGAAGGCATAGAACTTGCCGAAGAATCCGCTGGTGAACGGGATGCCCACGAGCGAGACCAGGAAGAAGATCAGCAGGATGCCGAGCAGGGGCGAGCGGTAGATGAGCCCGCGGAAGTCGTGCACCATGGGACGTTCTTCTTCGTAGCCTTCGGCCAGGGTGACGACGGCGAATACGCCTACGTTCATGGCCGCATAGGCCGCGGTGTAAAACGCTGCGGCGGCGATGCCGGTGTTGCCGAGGCCGGCGAAAGCTGCCAGCAGATAGCCCGCATGGGCAATGGACGAGTACGCCAGCATGCGCTTGACGTTCTGCTGCCGCAATGCGGCCAGGTTGCCGATGGTCATGGAGGCCACGGCGACGATCCACAGGAGCGGCTGCCAGACGTTGCGCAGCGTGGGCAGCATCTCGTAGGTCACGCGCAGCAGAAGCGCGAAGATGCCGGCCTTGGGCGCGGTGGATAGCAGTGCGACGACCGGCGAGGGCGCGCCTTCGTAAGCGTCGGGCGTCCACACGTGAAAGGGCGCTGCCGATACCTTGAACAGCATGCCGATCATCATCATCATGAGCGCCATGATGACAAACCCGCGATTGTCCACGCCGGGCACGATGCGGGCGATCTCGTAAATCTGTGTGGTGCCGGTGGCGCCGAAGATGAGCGCGATGCCGTAGAGGAGAAACGCCGTGGCAAAGGATCCCAGGAGGAAGTACTTGATGGCTGCTTCCGGTCCCTGCCCGGTTTGTTTGCGATAGCCGGCGAGGATGTAAGTGGAGATGGACGAGATTTCCAGTGCGATGAAGACGACCAGCAGTTCGACGGCGCTGGTGAGCAGGCACATGCCGACGGAGCCAAAGACCATCAGCGCGTAATACTCGCCCTGGTGGTGCGAGTCTTCCGGCAGCGTGTCCATGGAGAGCAGGATGGCGACCAGAACGATGCCGCAGATCAGGACGTGGAAGAACACGGTGAAGGGGCTGGTCTCTACGGCTCCGAAGAAGCCGGTCCCCGTGCCCAGGTTCAGTTGCCAGACGCTGGCCCACAGGGCGATGGTGGTGCCGAGCGCGCCAAGCCAGCCCAGGGGTCGGCGGTGCATGCCGACGGGAATGCTGGCGTCGATCAGCATGATCAGGATGCCGGTGATCGTCAGGATGATCTCAGGCAATATGCGAAGGCTGTCCTGTGCGTTCATTACTTTGCCTCCGCGGCGGTGCTTGTCAAAACGATTCGAGCAGTAGGCGGACCGCTGGGGGTAAGCGGCTGCTGAATGGTGAGCGGCCCCTCGAAATGCTCGATTGCATTCAGCCACTTGTTGGGTTGCACGCCCATGACCAGCATCAGCACGGCAAGAGGCACCAGCGCGACCCACTCATGGATATGGAGGTCGAGGACTGGTTCGGCGGCGGCCAGTGGGCTTTCGGGTCCGTAAAAGATGCGCTGCACGAGCGAGAGTACATACGCGGCGCCGAGGATCACGGTGAGCGTGGCCACAATGGCCCAGCCCTTGCTGACCCCGGTGAATGTGCCGGAGAGGATGAGGAATTCGCCGACAAAGCCGTTCATCAGCGGAAGCCCCGCCATGGCGAGGCCGGTGATGACGAAGAAGGTTGCAGTGCGGGGAAGCCGGGCCGCGACTCCGCCGTAGCTGGCGATCTGGCTGGTGTGGTAGCGGGTGTCGAGCACGCCGAGCAACACAAAGAGAGCGCCTTCGATGACGCCTTCATTGAGCGTCTGGAAGACGGCGCCATCGCGGCCGGCCAGAGTGAAGCCGTAAACGCCAAGCGTGATGAGGCTGAAGTGGCTGACAGTGGCGAAGGCGATGAGCTTCCAGAAGTCGCGCTGCACGAGGGCGAGGCAGGCGCCGTAGATCACACCGATCACGGTCAATGCGATCAGAGTGGGGGCCATCGCCTTGGCCTGGGTTGGAAAGAGGCCAACGTGAAAGCGGATCATCGAGTAGAGGCCGAGCTTGCCGGCGATCACCATGGAGAGGGCGACCGGCGCTTCGCTGAAGCTGTCGGCAAGCCAGCCGTGCAGCGGGAAGACCGGGACCTTGACGGCGAAGGCGACGAGGAACGCCAGGGCTACCCAGAACATGGCTGTGCCCGAGTAGGTTGAACTGGCGAGGATCACGCGCAAATCCGTGAAGCTGAACGTGCCGGTCTTCACGTAGAGCCAGAGGATGGCCACCAGCAGCGGCGCCGAGGGAATGAACGTGAAGAGGAAGAACTTGGTGGCGGCGGCGGGGCCGTTCTTGCGCCCGTACATGGCGATGAGCACGGCCATGGGGACGAGCGTGAGCTCCCAGAACCCGTAGTAGACCATGAGGTCAAGGGCGATGAAGACGCCGAACATGGCGGTCTGCTGCACCATGAAGAGCGAGTAGAAAACCTTCTTGCGCTCCTTGATGGCGTTCCAGCTTGCCAGCACGCCGACCGGGCCGAGGAGGCCGCTCAGAACGACCAGCCACATGCTGAGGCCGTCGACGCCTACATGGTACGCAATGCCGGAGAAGTGCGCGCCGGCTTCGGCCGATCCGTTGAGATCGATCCACGGCCGGTTCACTTCAAATTGAAATCCAGGCTGACCGGGGATGAAGTGCGCGGGCAGATGCAGCGTGAGCCCGAACGTGAGGAGTGTAGTGATCAGGCCGACCCACGCGGCCAGCTTGCCGCGATCGGGCAGGAGGGCAATCAGGATCGCGCCGGCGATGGGGACCAGAAGGATCCACGTGAGAATCGAGTTATTGATCGCGTCCATGGTCTCAGTGCCCCGCCCAATTCAAGTGCATGCTCAGCGGCAGCATGTTGTTCCAGGAAGCCAGTGCGAAGAGCAGCAGCACGGCGGCGCCGGCGGCGAGCCATGCCGCATACGAACGCAGATTGCCGGATTGCCACTTCTGCAGGACTGCGCCGCCGAACAGTGCGCTGCCGGCCAAAAACCAGGCGATGCCGCCGAGGATGGCGTATTCGACGACCCACTCGAGGACGAACCGGGAGAGCGCCAGGATGGGCTTCACGATCACTGCGCCGTAGACTTCGTCGACCCAGTACTTGCGTTCCAGCACCACGTAACCGGGAGCGGCGGCGAGCGGTTCCTGGCCTTCGTTGTTGCGGTAGAGCAGGTGGGCGATGAGCCAGCCGAGGATACCGGCGGCGATGGCGGCGCCGCTGAGGATGAGTTCGAGATGGTTTTCGCCGGCTTCCATGGTCTTCTTCTCGAGCACAGGGGAGAGGAACATGCCGAAGCGGCCGGCGCCCATCCAACCGCCGCCGAGCGAGAGCAGGGCGAGGATCGAGAGCGGCCCGAGCATCGACCAGGGGCTTTCATGCGCGTGCAGGTCGTGGCTGCGCGGCTTGCCCATAAAGGTGAGGTACCACAGGCGGAACATATAGAACGAGGTGAGCAGGGCAGTGAAGAGGCCGACGAACCAGAAGACCTTGCCGGCTGTGCCTTGCGTGAAGGCGGCCATGAGGATGGCGTCTTTGGAGAAGAAGCCGGCGAAGGGTGGGATGCCGGCGATGGCGATCACGGCGAACGTCATGGTGATGAAGGTGATCGGCATCGACTTGCGGAGGCCGCCCATGCGGCGCATATCCTGCTCGCCGCCGAGGCCGTGGATCACCGAGCCGGCTGCGAGGAAGAGGAGCGCCTTGAAGAATGCGTGCGTCATCAGGTGGAAGATGCCCGCGGAGTAAGCCGCAACGCCGCAGGCCAGGAACATGTAGCCAAGCTGGGAGATGGTGGAGTAGGCGAGCACGCGCTTGATGTCGGTTTGTACGAGTCCGATGGTGGCGGCGAAGAGCGCGGTGGCGGCTCCGACGATCGCCACGATGAGGAGCGCGAGGGGCGAGCGGTCAAACAGGAAGTGAGTGCGGGCGATCATGTAAACGCCGGCAGTGACCATGGTAGCGGCGTGGATGAGCGCGGAGACGGGCGTGGGGCCTTCCATGGCGTCGGGCAGCCAGACGTAAAGCGGAAGCTGCGCGCTCTTTCCGGTTGCGCCGATAAGCAGGCAGATGCAGATAGTGGTGAGGATGCCGCCGGTCCAGCCGGGATTAGCGGCGAGCTTTGTGGCCACTTCAGCAAAGCTGAGCGAGCCAAAGTTGGCCAGCAGCAGGAACATGCCAATGAGGAACCCGAAGTCGCCGATGCGGTTGACGACGAAAGCCTTCTTGCCGGCGTCGGCAGCGGAGGTCTTCTTGTACCAGAAGCCGATAAGCAGGTAGGACGCGAGCCCGACGCCCTCCCAGCCGACGAACATCAGCAGGGCGTTGCCGGCGAGTACCAGCGTGGTCATGAAGAACAGGAACAGGTTGAGGTAACTGAAGTAGCGCCAGTAGCCGGTGTCGTCATGCATGTAGCCGACGGAGTAGAAGTGAATGAGAAAGCCTACGCCGGTGATCACGAGGAGCATGATGAGGGAGAGCTGGTCGAGGACGAGGGTGATGTCGATGTGCAGATTGCCGGAGTTGATCCAACTGCCCAAAATTTCAGTGTGAGGAATGTTCAGCGCAGGCATAGCGCCGAACATTCCGCGCGCATTGCCGAGGACTGCAATAAAGGAGCCCAAGGGCGCGAGAAGGGCAATCGCGGTCACGATGGGCTTGGGCAATCGCGCGCCGAAGACTCCGTTCAACAGGAATCCCGCGAACGGCAGGATCGGAATCAGCCAGAGTGGAAAGATTGCTGTCATAGTTTCATCAGGTCGATTCGGTCGACGGCCAATGTTGCGCGGGCGCGGAAGATGGCGATGATGATGGCGAGTCCTACAGCCGCTTCAGCCGCGGCTACGACCATCACAAAGAAAACGAAGATCTGTCCCTTGACCAGGTGCCACTGGTGGGCGAAGGTGACGAACGAAAGGTTCACGCCGTTGAGCATCAGCTCGATGGACATGAACACCGTGATGATGTTGCGCTTGATGAGGAACCCGACCATGCCCAGGCAGAACAGGGTGGCGCTCAACAGCAGATACCAGGAGATAGGAATCACTTGCTGCCCCTCCGTTCTCCGCCCGCGGCTCCTGCGAATGGAACCCTTTTCCTGGGGTGGTCGCCGGTTCCTGCGCGGGCCAGCGCCACAGCGCCGAGGATGGCGATGAGGATGAGTACCGACGTGACTTCAAACGGAAGCAGGAGTTCGTGGAAAAGCACGCGGCTCAGTTCCTCTGTGCTGGTGATGGGGTCGCTGAGCGAAACTGCGCCCAGTCCAGGGGCGCGCAGAATGGTGGTGGCGACGACCGCGAGCACAACGGCCACGGCAGGAAAGCCGAGGAGCGCTGCGGCGCGGCTGCCCAGAGTGCGTTCTTCGCGGCCGGCGTTCAGGAGCATCACCACAAAAGTGAACAGCACCATGATGGCGCCGGCGTAGACAATGATCTGCGCCGCGGCCAGGAACTCCGCGCCGAGCAGTAGATAGAGCACGGCCAGCGAACTCATCACCACCACCAGCGAGAGGGCGCTGTTGATGGGATGTTTCTGCAGGAGCAGGTTCAGAGCGCCCGCCACCGAGAGTCCGGCAAAGATGATAAAGAGTACCAGGTGCATTGTTCCATCACATGCTGCTGGCAGCAAGTCGTGGTGACTCGCCGATTGAGAGGAGGCCACAAAGCAGGAGTTCGCTCTGGGAGACTCCTCTGATTCTACTTGACCGCGCGCTTCACTTCATCGCGCGGCATCACAGACAAAGTCCGCGATTATTGCATGAAGGCGAACCACAGGCTGGTACCAACAATGTTCAGAATTGCCAGCGGCAACAAGAACCGCCAGCCGAAATTCATGAGCTGGTCATAACGGAAGCGCGGCAACGTGCCGCGCACCCAGACGTACAGAAACAGAAAGCTGAAGACCTTGAGCACAAACCAGAAGATGGGAAACACGACATTGGCGAAGGTGCTCTCGAACGGTCCGATGAGATTGCCGAGCGGGCTGGTCCATCCCCCCAGGAAGAGGAGAGTAGCCACGCAGCCTACGGTGATCATGTTGGCGTATTCCGCCATGAAGAACATGGCGAATTTCATGGAACTGTATTCGGTGTGATAGCCGGCGGTGAGTTCGCTTTCGGCTTCGGGCAGGTCGAACGGCGCGCGGTTGGTCTCCGCATAGGCTGCCATCAGGTAGATGAAGAAGCCGATGAACTGCAGGCCGCCGAAGATGTTCCAGCTGAGGATGCCATGGGTGGCCTGGCTTTCGACGATCTGCCGCAGGTTCAGCGTGCCGGCGCGAAGGACGACGCCGACAAGCGACAGACCGAGCGCCAGTTCGTAGCTGATCAGCTGGGCGGAAGAGCGCAGGGAGCCGAGCAGAGAGTACTTGTTGTTCGATGACCAGCCGGCCAGCGCGATGCCGTATACACCCACAGACGTGATGCCGAGGATGACAAGCAAACCGATGTTCACGTCGGCGATCTGAAAGAAACGGAATCCATCCTTCTCAATGGAGGGCGAGCCAAAGGGCACCACCGCGATGGAGATCATGGCGCAGCCCAGCGAGAGGATGGGCGCCAGGAGGTACAGAGGCCGGTAGACCGTAGCGGGGATGATGTCTTCCTTGAGGAAGTTTTTGGCACCGTCGACCAGCGGCTGCAGGAGGCCGAACGGGCCAACGCGGCTGGGCCCCCAGCGATTCTGAATGCGCCCCACAAGCTTTCTCTCAAGCAGCACCGTGTAGGCGACGCCCATCAGCAGCACCACCGTCACGACGATGACCTTGAGGATGCTCCAAAGTACAAACTGCAGAATCGTCACTTGCCTGAACCTTTCCTAATCGGCGGCGGTTTCCGCCACTTCCTTCTGCTGCGACTGATACTTGTTCAGTTCGCGCATGTATTCGCTGTAGCGTCCCAGAGTGCCTGAGGTGAACAGCCCATCGTGCGAGGGCGCTACCAGGTCCGAACGTCCCTTGGTCAGCGCGGAAACCGGAACAAATCCAGGCTCAGTGCGCACGTCATTTCCTGAAAGCAGGTTGAGCCGATCGAGCTTGTAGGCGGGCACCAGGCGTTCGATTTCATCGAGCACCGCGAGCGGATCAAACGGGCTCAGCCTGGGCTCGAGGCCTCGCGCTGCCAGCCACACTCCGTGGCGATCGGCCTCGCCGGACTGCGCTCCGCGCGTCTGCCCAAGGTCGGCGCGCACGCCGCGCGTGCCGAACGGAACCAGCGACTTCACGTCGGCACCCATGGCGCTTGCCAGCCTGACCAGGATTTCGAAATCGGGCCGCACGCCGGGGCGATCCGCAGCTTTTTTGACAAGCTGCACGTCGCCGAACGTGTTGGTGACTGTGCCTGACTTTTCATACAGGCTGGCCGCCGGGAGCACCACATCGGCCAGCGCCGCCGTCTCCGTGAGGAAGAGGTCCTGGACGACGAGGAAGGTGTTTTTCAGCGCGGCCGGATCCATGGTGAGATTGCCAACAGGATTTGCTCCGACAATGAGCAGTGCGCAGATCGCGCCGTTTTTCGCGCCTTCCAGCATCTCCGGTTGCGACTTGCCGGCCACGGCGGGCATGCCGGCGTACTCCTGAGCGAAAGCGCCTGATTCCGCCACCGGCACATAGCCTGGCAGCAGATCGGGCAGCAGGCCCATGTCGGCGGCGCCGCGCGAGTTGGAGTGATCGCCCAGGAACGCAAACCTCACGTTGCCGCGCTTCAGGCCCCACTCTACGAGGGCGTCAATCTGATCGCCGCGGAACTCCTGGCCGAAGATGACCAGGAGCGACTCCTCGGCCATAACGGTCTTGGAGAACTCGCCTTGATTGCTGTCGAGCAGTTGGGTCAGGTCGCGATAGCCGTTGGGCGGCACGCCCTGGGTGGCCCGGGCCTGCCGCTCCAGCTTGATCGACTGGTGGTTGACGATGTAGAGGCGCGCCTTGTTGAGGCGCACGTTGCAGCGGATCTGCCACGCAAGCAGGGGGTGCTCTTCGGTGGGATTGCCGCCCACCAGAAGAATCGCCGGAGCAGTGGCTGCGTCGCGCATGCTGGCAGCCTTGTCTTCATGGCCCGCCATGGCGCGCGCAAACGCGGCAAAGTCCGCGGTGCGGTGATGGTCAATGTTGTTGGTACGCAGGACGGTGCGCGCAAACTTCTGCAGGATGTAGTTCTCTTCGTTGGTGGTGCGATTGGAGCCGATGACGCCAATGCCTTCGCCGCCCTTGTTGTCGTGAGCGTCTTTGAGGCCCGCAGCCGCCGAGCGCAGCGCATTCTCCCACGTGGTGGGCTCAAGATTTCCGGCGGCGTTGCGGACCAGGGGCTTTGTGAGGCGATTCTCGCTGTCGACAAAGTCAAAGCCAAAGCGCCCTTTGGCGCAGAGGAAGTCGCCGTTGATGCCGCTCTTGTCGCGATTGTCGGCACGGACGATGTCAGAGCCTTCATGCGACTGGCGCATGCCCAGCGTGACCTTGCAGCCATCGCCGCAGTGCGTGCACACGGTGGAGACGTGGTTCATCTCCCAGGGCCGAGTTTTGTAACGATAGGAGCCGCTGGTGAGCGCGCCGACGGGGCACACGTCAATGCACATGCCGCATTGCTCGCAGTCCAGGTGGGCCGGTTCGGCATTGGATTCGGGTCCGTTGGGCGCGATCACGGACGTCACCCCGCGGTTCTGTATGCCGAGTGCCCAGACGTCCATGCCTTCGCCGCACATGCGCACGCAGCGGTAGCAGAGGATGCAGCGCGGGCGATCGAAGAAGACCTGCGGAGACCACTGCTGCTCTTCGCGATGGCGTTTGGCGTCAACCATGAGGCTGGTGCCCGCGCCGTACTTGAAGGTCATGTCCTGCAGTTCGCACTCGCCGCCGGCATCGCAAACAGGACAGTCGAGAGGATGGTTGCCGAGCAGGAGTTCGATCGTGGCCTTGCGCGCCTGCACAATCTCCGGGGAGTCGGTGATGAAGACCTGGCCCTCGGCTACGGGCGTGGTACATG
This sequence comes from Occallatibacter sp., assembly GCF_036502485.1. Lineage (GTDB taxonomy): Bacteria > Acidobacteriota > Terriglobia > Terriglobales > Acidobacteriaceae > Telmatobacter. The sequence continues at coordinate 22,598 of NZ_DASXYM010000006.1, forward strand.
CGGTCTGCAGCTTGGGGACTTTTTCCTGGCGCACCACGCACATGCGGCACGCGGCCTGCAGGCTCAATCCGGGGTAGTAGCAGAAGGCAGGAATTTCAATGCCCGCCTTGCGGCACGCCTCAATCAGCAGCGTCCCCGCGGGAGCCGTCAGCTTCTTTCCGTCAACCGTAAATGTTACGTCAGCCATTCTTGTCCTTACGCGGCCTGGGTGGCTGTGGTTGGCAATCGCACCTCGAGCCACTCGATCACATACTGTTTCGCTTCCCGCTGCGCATCGAACTCGTCAAAGTTCACGCATGCGGCTGTGGCATCTGGAATCGCCTCACCGGCAGAAGTGGTCTCGTTCAGGTAAAGTTCGATTGCCTCGCGCATGTTTGCGCGCGTGTCATCGAGCGCGTCTCCAAGCGAACCGCATCCAGGCAGGTCAGGAGAAAAGGCGCTCCAGTTGCTGGCGCCTTGCTCATACACCACCGGATAATTGCGCGTCATTTGAGGCCTGCCTTCTTAAGGATACTGTGCAGCAATCCGTTGCCGATTTCGTTGCCTGCATGCATCGGAACAATGATCAGTCCGGGCTTACTCGCGTGGCGATAGTGCCGATGTCTGCCAGACTGTCCGGTGCAGTACCAACCATCGTCTTCAGAATGCGCACCAGTTCCCGGGGTCTCGCTTACTTGTCATTTTTTACACCACAGCCATCTCGGTGTGCTTCGCAAACGGGCACGGTTTCCCGTTCAAGTGATCCTCAAACTCTTTTCTGAATTTCTTCACAAATCCCAATGTCGGCATGGCCGCCGCGTCGCCGAGCGGGCAAAAGGTGCGGCCCATCATGTTCTCGGCAAGATAGCGGATGTTGTCGATGTCCTTGTCGGTCCCGAAGCCTGCATGGAATCGCGTCATCGTCTTCTTGAGCCAGTCGGTCCCTTCGCGGCAGGGAATGCACCAGCCGCAGCTCTCATGCTGATAGAAGCTGATGGTGCGCAGCGCGAACTCCACGATGCAAGTCTGGTCGTCGATCACGACGACGCCGCCCGAGCCCAGCATCGAACCGGCTTTGCCCACCTGGTCGAAATCCATGCCCAGGTTCTCGATCTCTTCCGGCAGCATCACGGGCGTGGAGGAACCGCCGGGGACAACAGCCTTGAGCTTGCGCCCGCCGCGTATGCCGCCACCGACTTCGTAAATCATCTTTTTGAGGTTGTAGCCCATGGGCAGTTCGTAGACGCCGGGCCGCTCCACGTGGCCGCTGAGGCCGAAGAGGCGCGTTCCGCCGTTGCGCTCCGTGCCCACGGCTGCATAGGCCGGCGCGCCCATGGTGATGACGTGCGGCACGGTGGCGATGGTCTCGGCGTTATTGATGACCGTCGGTCCGCCATACAGACCCACCACAGCGGGGAACGGAGGTTTGATGCGGGGGACGCCGCGCTTGCCTTCGAGCGACTCCATCAGCGCCGACTCTTCGCCCACTTCATAGGCCCCTGCGCCCGTCTGAGTGATGATATTGAACTCGAACTCGGTGCCGAAGACGTTCTTGCCCAGAAATCCCTTGGCATAGGCATCCGCGACGGCCTTCTCCATGATCTCCAGCAGATACCGATACTCGCCGCGCAGGTAAATGAAGCCCAGTTTGGCGCCGATCGCCATGCCGGCGATCATGGTGCCTTCGATCACGGCATGCGGATCGTGGAGGAAGATCAGGTGGTCTTTGCAGGTGCCCGGCTCGCTTTCATCGCCGTTGACCAGCACGTATTTCGGCTTGGCACTCTGCTTGGGAACGAACGACCATTTCAGCCCGGTGGGGAAACCCGCGCCGCCGCGTCCGCGCAGGTTGGAGGCCTTCATTTCGTTGATGACCCACTCCGGTCCCTGCGCCAGGCACTTCTTTGCCGCATCATAGCCGCCCAGCTCGATATAACGGTCGATATTGGCCGCGCCCATGCCGAAGCGGCGCGTCACAATTTTTACTTCATCGGGATGCGAAACAAGCCTCGGCATGATCAGCGTCCTCCCTTTCCCCTGGCTTGTCCGCGGTAGTCCGCGAGGATTCCCGGCACATGCTCCGGCGTCAGCTCATCATGGAAGTCGTAGTTGACCTGGATGGCGGGAGCCCAGCAGCATGCTCCGATGCACTCTACTTCTTCGAGGGAGAAGATGCCGTCCTTGGTCACTCCCTTGTGGCCGATACCGAGTTCGTCCTGAAACCGCTCGTAAACCTCATAGGCGCCGCGCAGCATGCAACTGATGTTGGTACAAACCTGCACGTTGTATTTGCCGGCCGGCTTGAAGCGCAGCATGGAGTAGTAACTGGCCACGTTGCGGACGTCGAGCTCGGTCAGGGACAGGCGGCCGGCGATTTCGTGGATGGCCGCGTCGCTCAGGTAGCCGATCTCGTCCTGCGCGTAGAGCAGCATGGGGATCAGCGCGGAGCGCCTGACCGGGTACTTGTTCGCCAGCGCCTCAAAGCGCGCCGAGAGCTGCGGCGAAAAGATGCTCATGGTCTCCGTGTTTCCATCCTTCGGGCTCATGCCATCAACTCCCGTGCCCACGCCTCAGCCACCATATCCATCTCTTCCTCTTGATCACCGGCGCGCAAACGTCCGGCCTCCGTCAATTCCATCTCGCCTGCGCTTCCGTCCTCGCGCTTCCACCGGATCGCTGCGGCCGTCCGTTCCAGCTCCAGCCAGGCCGTGCCATGCCGAACCGTGATCCGTTCCTCGCCCAGTTCCACGGTGGCCTGCCGATTTCCGTTCAGTCCGTGCGCCGCGGTGTAAGCCCTGAGCAGGGAAGCGAGCGATACCCACAACTCAACATAAACCTGACCGTCATCATGGCTGGGCATTGCCGTCCTGACTCCGTTAGCGTCGCTCACCCCGCTATCCAGGGCTCTTTCCTCTACCGGTCAATCTCTCCCAGCACAATATCAATGGATCCGATTACCGCCACCACGTCGGCCAGCAGCCGCCCCTGGCACATGGTTTCCAGCGCCTGCAGATCGGCAAACGAGGGATAGCGCATGTGCACGCGATACGGCTTCGGGCCGCCGTCCGAAACAATGTAATACCCAACCTGTCCGTGCCCCGATTCGATCGACTGATACACTTCGCCTGCGGGAACGGGGAATCCCTCAGTCACGATTTTGAAGTGATGGATCAAGGCTTCCATCTGCGTCTTCATGGCCTCGCGGTCCGGAAGGATGATCTTGGGCGCATCCGCCCGAATCGCACCTTCCGGCATGCCGTCCAGCGCCTGCTGACAGATCCTTACGCTCTGGCGCATTTCTTCAAGGCGGCAGATATAGCGAGCCCAAACGTCGCAGTCGTTCGAGACCGGCACGTCGAACTGAAATTTTTCGTAGCTTGAGTACGGCATGTCGCGACGCACATCGAAGTCGATGCCGGATGCCCGCATTACCGGCCCGGTCACGCCCAGCGCCAGGGCGTCATCGCCGGAGAGGTGGCCGATGTTCTTGAGCCGGTTTACAAAGATGGGGTTGCCGGTCAGCAGGTTGGAATACTCGTCAATCTTTTCCGGAAATCCGGAGATGAATGTCTGGACCCGCTCAAAAAAGCCCAAAGGCGGCTCGAGTGCCAGGCCGCCCGGGCGGATATACGACGTCATCATCCGCTGGCCGCTGACCATTTCGAAGATGCGCAGCAGGTCTTCGCGCTCGCGGAAGGTGTAGAGAAACACCGTCAGGGCGCCAATGTCCATGGCGTGCGTGCCCAACCATATCAGGTGGGAGTTGATCCGGGTCAGCTCGCTCAACAGGACGCGCAGCCACTGCGCCTTGGCCGGAATTTCCAGGTCCAGCAGCTTTTCGACGGCCAGCGAGTAAACCAGGTTGTTGTTCATGGGGCCGAGGTAGTCCACTCGGTCGGTGAGCGGAACCACCTGCTGGTAGAACTTGGCCTCGCAGGTTTTCTCAATGCCGGTGTGCAGGTATCCGATCTCGGGATAGAGCCGCACCACGATTTCGCCGTCGATCTCCAGCACCAGGCGGAGCACGCCGTGGGTGGACGGGTGCTGCGGGCCCATGTTCAGCACCATGTGCTGATCGCGCGCGCCCTCCGCTGTGGGAGCCTGCAGAATCGGTGTTCCTACTTCGGGCAGCGTCGGCATCTAGCGGTATCCCTCCACCGGGTAGTCCTTGCGTAGCGGATGTCCAACCCAGTCGTCGGGCATCATGATGCGGCGCAGATTCGGGTGGCCCTCAAAACGGATCCCGAACAGATCGAAGATTTCGCGCTCGTAGTAGTTCGCGCCCGGCCAAACCGGCGTGATCGAATCGACGGTGGGGTCCGATTCATCCACCACAACCTTGAACCGGATTACGTGCCGGTACTTGTGCGAGCAGGCGTGATAAACCACGTGGAAGCGCGGCACGGACGGGAACCAGTCCACCGCCGTTACGTCCTGGAAGGCGTTGTAGCCGGCCGCCATGAGGGTGGAGCAGGTGCTGCGAATCAGATCCTTAGCGATCGTTAAGGTCAACTCGCCGCGGTCGAACCTGGCGTCCGTGATGGCCTCGGCGTCCCAGCCCTGGAGGGCCTGAATGGCGGGATGATCGGGCAGGCCCTCGAGAACAGCGGCCTTGTCCAGCAGAGTCGGGGTGGTTTCAGGCATTTACAGATCCGCCTTGTCCAGGCTCCAATCCAGGATGCCCTTGCGCACGATGTAATAAAGTCCCACGGACACGAAGCCGAGGTAGACCAGCATCTCCCAGAAGCCGAAAAAGTGGCTCACCCCGGGAATTTGCGGAAGCTTGCGGTAGATCACTGCCCAGGGCATCATGAACACCGCTTCCACGTCGAACAGGATGAAGAGCATGGCCACCATGTAAAAGCGCACGCTGAAGCGCTGCCGGGCGTCGCCCACCGGGATGATGCCGCATTCGTACGCGGCCAGCTTGGTGGCGGTGTTCCGGTGGCGGCCGATAAACCACGAGCCGGCGACCATCGCCATACCCATGCCGAATGCTACGACGATCTGGATCAAGAGCGGCACGTATTGCCAGTAGTAGGGAATTTTGTCGGCATTCATCGCGCCAGCCCCCAAAAGTGATAGTTGTCGGCGGAAAGCACAGCAATCTCAACCACGCCGCTAGTCTGAGCTTAGGTTTTCAACCTATGTCCGGTCAAGGCAGCCTACCTTTGACCCAATTCCTTGCATCACAGTGACCTGAGCCGTCTCGCAGGTCAGCGCACGATGTTGACTGTCAACGACCAAGCTGACCAGATGACACCTTCAGTTATGCGTGATGTCCGTCACTTTGTTTCCTCAAGGGACACTGCATAATTCGATCATTCCCGTTGTGAACTTCGGTACCTTGGTCATCTGATAAGCGTCTAATGATTGGCCGAGGAATAGGATGAGGATCAATTCCATGATCGGTACGGTAACCAATCATTTCACATTCGCCGGTTCCGCCTCAGCCCTTCCCAATCAGGCCGCCAAGGTGCGGCGCCGTATCAGTTCTGAAGCGGGACATGCGCTGGAGAAACTGGGCCACGCCATCGAATACCTCACAGACGAATTTATGAACGAAGAGGGGCGCCCGCCCTTTCGCCGGGACGGCCGCCTGGAGGCGATCGAAATCCTGATGGCCGCCAACCGCAGGGTTTACCTCGACTGCCCTCAGCTTCCCAGTTTGCGCGAACGCCTCAGCAGCCTTATCCACCGCCACGTGTAAGCCGATTTCTCTCCACACCCCAGCGGGCTCGCCTGGACAGGCGGGCCCGTCGTCTTTTCCGGCTTGCGCGGATGCGCTTCTCAATGCTGCGCTTCTCAATGCGCTTTCAGGCTTTGTTCCACCTCCGCGCCGGCTTCCTTGTAGATCGCAATGCGATGCGCGCGCAGCAGCGCGTGCAGCTTTTGCTCGCCGGTGGACGTGACGATCTTGGCGGAGTCCAAGAGAGGCATGTGGCAATCGATGCAGCGGGTGCGAATGGCGGCGCCGAGCGTCTTGTACTTGCCGCAGGCCCGCAGTTCATGGCAGGTCTGGCAGTGGGCTGAGAAGGACTCGGCGTTCTCCTGGACACGGTGCACATTGTGGCAGGTGGAGCAGGTGATCTTGCCGGAGCCGAAGCAGCGGCTTGCTTCAAGCGCGCCCACCTGGTTGCCGTGCACGTCGGGTGGTGCGGCGGGATCGACGGGCTGAATGTGGAGGTAGTCGCGGATCGTGTCGCCGGGCAGGAAGCGCAGCGAATCGCCAATGGGCTGTACGGCCCCGGCGTGGCACAGGGAGCAGAGATCGAGCTGCTGCTGATGCGAAAGGCGGGCAGGATTGACGATTGCGAGTTCGGTCTTGGGGTCGGGCTTTTTCGCAGAACGCTCCAGCGCCACGTGCTTTGCGCCAGGCCCGTGACAGCGCTCGCACTCGATTCCCAGCACAACGCTGTCTTTTACGTAGCGGTTCGCGGGCGGATTGAGCCAGGTGAAATAGCTGCCGTGGCACTCCAGGCAGCGCGGCACCACGGGCCGGTCGAAACGGACCTGGCCGGATGGGAAGCCGGGGCTTAGAACCCACTCGCGGCCCCAGCCCCAATAGGAGACCGGGAGCTCATAGAGCTGGTCGCCGTCCCAGTAGAGGTAGGTCTGGGCATGCCGGCCGGAGCCGATGGCGATGTCGATGCGCTGGGCTTGCCCGGTGGGGTGGTTGGGATCGGAGATATCCATTCCGCTCTCGTAGAAGCCATTCTTTTCCTCGGTCATGGCGACGATGATGTGGGGGTTCGAGGTGTGCAGGACGTTGTGGCCGGGGCTGAAACTGCCCAGGATGTGCGCGCGGTCGGCGGGCGCGGAATCGCGGGCGTGGGGCGTCAGGACGTAGGAGACTGCCTGGGTGCGGTGGCATTCGGCGCAAGCCTCGTCGCCGGCGTAGTCACTGCGGGGCGGCGGCGCAGGTCGGCCGGTGGCGGGGGCGTTCGGCACCGCATTCGAGACCGGGGAACCCATTCCGGCCACCAGAATCGATGCCGTCGCCATACAACATGCGAAGGAAACAGCTTTCAGTGCGGATATCAACCGGGGCCCCTGAGGGTCTGAGGAGTCCAGCCCAGCGAGCCGCAGGGAGGCGGAGGGGGGGCATGGCAGGGAAGCAGACCTGCTTGGATAGACGAAGAGGGGAGCTTGAAGGACGACGGTGCGGCGGGGAGAGAGGAACAGCGGGGGGCTGCGCTGCGGAGCTTGGGAATGATTCGGGAGGGGGGGGGGCTATTTACTTAAGGATAAATTTCTGCGCGCGCGAGAAGTTGGAAACGGAGACCCGTTTTCGCCGAAGATTCGCTTTCTATTCGGGTTCAGGGCGAAACTGGAGGCGGCTGAATTTTCATCTATAACTTATTTTAAATCAATAGATTACATCGGTTTTATGTATATACATGCAGGCAGAAAAAACGAGCTACTGAGTTACTGCATGGTAAACACAGGTACAAGTTCCAGCGGGCTGGACGTGGGAGAGAAACCGATACTGAAGTACGCGTGGCATAGGCGCAAGGATCGATTTTGCGCCGAATACGGACGGCGTGGCTGTGTTGGCGGTCACGCCCGGTTATTGGCCTACGGCCAGCACGGCAAGAAGGAGGATCCAGGCGGCGCCCAGCGTGTGCCAGTACCAGCTTGTGATGTCGACGGCGATCTGCCGGGACTCGACGCGCTTGAACCATCGCAGGGCGGTGAGGCACAGCACCAGCGCCAGAACTCCCAGAACAAGGTGTCCGGCGTGCAGTCCGGTCACGACATAAAAGAAGTAGCTGGCCGGGGTGGAAAAGCGGTCGAAGGCAAAGCCCTGGGCGGTAAGCTGCCTCCACGCAACGATCTGCCCGATCACGAAGAGGGTGCCCAGGGCCAGAGTAGCGCCGATCCAGGGCAGGGCACGGCGCAGAGCGGGCCGGCCCAGCCCCAGCCACTCTTCCAGGACGTCGATCTCACGGAAGATATTGCGGCGCCCGAACTCCATGGTGAGGCTGCTCAGAATCAGGACGGCGGTATTGAGATAGACGATGGGGGGCAGGTCGATGGGGCGCCAGTCGCCGATCATCTCGTGGCTGCGGGGGTCCAAGTGCATACCGGCCTGGCGGGCGAAGAAGAGCACCACCAAGGCGGCGAAGAACATCATGTCTCCGGCCAGGGCGAAAAACACAAAGAGCCGAATGCGCTGCAGGCGATCTCTCGGTCCTTTTCGGGGATGCTGGTAGTCGTCGTCACCGCCACCGCCCCCTCCGCCCGTCGGTCGACGGTCAACAGGGGGCTTCCCCCCAATTCCAGGTTCTTTCCGTTCTACTTCCGCGGGGGCGCGGCTGAAAGCGATGGGCATGGGGAAGCCTCGGTGTGCGTGAGAATTGATCCCACCCATGCTTGGACGCACGGAGTAGAGCATGAGATGGTCGATTTTGTACCAGAACCTCGTATCTGCGACAGGTAAATTTTAGTTTTGCTTTTTCTGCATCGTCATCTCGACAAAATGACGGTGTACGCGGCGGTCCTGCGAAAGCTCCGGATGGAAAGTGGCGGCCAACAGGTTTCCCTGGCGCACCAGCACCGGAAGCCCATCGCGGCGGGCTAACACTTCGACGTCTGAACCCACCTTTGTGATGCGCGGAGCGCGAATAAAGACCATTTCCAATGGATCGCCGGGAAGGGAAGTAGGCTCCACGAGGATGCTGGAGTCGATCTGGCGGCCGTAGGCGTTGCGCTCGACAACGGCATCGAGGGCGCCGAGACTTTTCTGCGCCGGGTGGCGGACTTCTTTTGCGAGCAGGATGGCGCCGGCGCAGGTGCCGAAGGTGGGGCGGGTGTGGGCGAACTCTTTGAGCGAGTCGAAGAAATTGCGCCGCTCAAGGAATTTGAGCATGGTGGTGGACTCGCCGCCGGGAATGATCAGGCCGTCCAAGCCGTCGAGTTGTTCCGGATTGCGGACTTCGACGGGTACCGCGCCGGCGTCGTTCAGCGCTTCAGCGTGTGCCGCGTAGTCCCCCTGGATGGCGAGGACGCCGATGCGGGGAGCGGACACTTGACTCAATGTGCTGTTTCCTCAGTGAACTCAAAAGGATTGAATACCGGGATTCCGAAAGGAGTGAATTCTTTGGTGTTTCTGGCTGCCACGGTTGAGTTTGTGATTTTAGCGGTAGCGGTAATCATCGCGTCGGCAGAGAGGTCGTCCGACCCTCCCTGCGGGTGGTCTCGACCAGATAGGAAAGGCGCGTGTTGATGTCGAAGGCGGAAGCGGGCATGAGAATACCTGCGGTTTCTACCTGATCATTTTACATCGGACCTGAAACGGATCCGGCGTCACAGATCGGGCGATATGACTACAATCGACTAGCGATTTCGGGCGGCTCAGAGGGTGCACGATGGGAGGGCGCATGGAAAGTTCTGAATCAAGAGCGGCACAACTTCATTTCGGAGCCCATGGAGAGTACCAGTGGATCGTGGCGGAGGCGTCGCTCCACGAGGTTCTGAAGGAGGTGCCGGAGGCCGTCCTTGGCAGGCACATCGCCGTGACATCCGCGGACAGTGGCCCGCTGGCTCTTGCGGAACGGGATACAGCGAGAGGCTGGAGCAGCCGCGGTGGAATCGCCTACAGCCCCATGGTGGAGCGCGCCGAAGACCTTCCCTGCCAAAGCTGCTTTCATGAGTGGTATGTGTTTCGCGAGCCGCGGGATTTGGGCATCCTGGTTGATCCGAAGGTTAGTCTTTGGGTTTCTGAGATCGCCCGCGGCCGCGTTCACGTGTTTGTGAATTACAGCTTCGGCTTCAGCCTGCACTCGTCGGAGTGCGCGGCAGTGACCGAAATTTTCTGGGAGCAGATGGAATGGATCCGTCCTGAGTCTTACATCGCGGATGGGGACCAGCTCACGGTGGTGACGCGCAATGAGCGGCTGATTGCCGGCGTGGTGCGCGCGCTGCAGCGCGACTGAACGAGCCTGGCAGCTCTCCGGCACAAGCGGCGATCCTCAAGCAGCGCAAAGGCCACCTTCCTCATGGGCAGGTGGCCTTTGCGTTGCGAGCTACGCTGGACCGCGGGGCGCCGGCCGCGTCGCAGGTGCTGCTTACCAGCCGCGGGTCTGGAGGAGTTCCTTCTCTTCGAGGGCGGCGGCGGCCAGGCCCTTCATGGCGCCGGTGACCTGCTCGCTGACTTCCGCCAGGATTTTGGGATCGTTGAAGTGGGTGGTGGCGATCACGATGGCCTTGGCGCGGGACATGGCTTCGGCGCGCTCCTTGGGGTCGTTCTCGACGTCAAGCGGCGTGGCGCGCTCCTTCATGAAGATTCCTGAGCCGACGAAGACGGCCTCGGCGCCCAGTTGCATCATGAGGGCTGCGTCCGCGGGAGTGGCGATGCCGCCGGCGGAGAAGTTGGGTACGGGCAGCTTGCCGGCCTGGGCGACCATGCGGATGAGCTCGTAAGGGGCCTGGTGCTCCTTGGCGGCGGCGTAGAGCTCCTGCTCGCTGAGCACGGTGAGGGCCTTCATTTCCTTCACAATCCGGCGCATGTGCTGGACGGCGTGGACCACGTCGCCGGTGCCCGCTTCACCCTTGGTGCGGATCATGGCCGCGCCCTCGGCGATGCGGCGGAGGGCCTCCCCCAGGTTGCGGGCGCCGCAGACGAAGGGGGTAGTGAAGGCGTGCTTGTCGATGTGATGGACTTCGTCTGCCGGGGTGAGGACTTCGGACTCGTCGATGAAGTCGACGCCGAGCTGTTGCAGGATCTGCGCCTCGGCAAAGTGGCCGATGCGGGCCTTGGCCATGACCGGAATGGAAACCGCTTCAATGATCTGCTTGATGAGCTTGGGGTTGGCCATGCGGGCCACGCCGCCTTCGGCACGGATCATGGCGGGCACGCGCTCCAGAGCCATGACGGAAGAGGCGCCGGCTTCCTCAGCGATGCGGGCCTGTTCCACGTTCATCACGTCCATGATGACGCCGCCCTTCAGCATCTCAGCGAGGCCGATCTTGAGGCGCAGGCTGGTTCCCGTAAAGCTCTTGTTTCCATTGAGATCAGACATGTTGGTTTCCTTTTTCCCAGGTATGCGCCGCGCGCGACTGGGGGCGTCAGCGGCCGGTGGGGGTCAATGACCAGTGTAACAGTGATTTGGCTCTCTTATGCGATGAGCGGGGACGGGGCGGGGACGCGCAATTCTTAGCTTTTCCCAATGAGAATGTCCTGCTTCTGGTCATTCTTCTGCAGGTTTGGTGCGCGTATGGCCGCCACAGCCCATTCCATTCCGCAGTCTTCACCGCTTCCGCCGACGCCGGCGCCAAGCGCCGGACCAGTTGGATCATCTGCACTTGCCACCTGCCAGGCACCGGACCGTTCCGGCGTGTCGATTCATCCCGAATCCGTGGTTGCCCGCCTTCCCGTGGAGGTGGAGGTGGCAGTGCCGGTGCGCGACTTCAGGGTACGCAACCTGCTGGCGCTGGAGCTGGGAGTGGTTGTGGGGTCGCGCTGGAGCCATGGGGACGACCTGCCGCTCTCCGCCGGAGAGGTGCAACTGGCGTGGCTGGAATTTGAAGTAGTGGCCAACACCCTGGCCGCACGTATTACGCGCATTGCTTGAAGCGCATTACCCACGGAGGAGAGACGCACATGACGAATAAAGCCGCGGTACCCGGCGGGCTGGCGGGATGGCTTCTGACGCGGTGGCGCAGCCGGGGCCGGACCGAGCCACGGCTGGCGGTGCTGGAGCGGATCACGCTGGCGCCGCGGCAGACTTTGTCGCTGGTCGAGGTCGAGGGCAGGCGGTTTCTCATCGCCGGCTCGGCGGACGGCGCGCCGGCGTTCTGTCGGCTGGATGGCCGAGCGGGTGGGCGGACCGATGGGCAGACGGGCGGCAAAGAGCGCCGGGGGAGGATCTCGTGGTAGCTCTGCTGGCCGTCGTGCGTACCGCTTCTTCAGGCTCTGTCCCGCTGCTGCCGGATTTGAATGCGAAGCTGCACGCGTCGGACTCGACGCCGTGGACCATTCTGTTTGTCCTGACGCTGATCACGCTGCTGCCGGCAATTCTGATGGCGATGACGCCGCTGGTGCGGCTGACCGTGGTGTTTCATTTTCTGCGCCAGGCGCTGGGGACGCAGACCGCGCCATCCAATCCGACGCTCCTGGGACTGGCGCTGATGATGACTTGGTTCCTCATGACGCCGGTGCTGACCCAGGTGGATCAGCAGGCAGTGGAGCCGTTTCGCGCCGGACAGATCACGGGGCTGGAGGCGATCGAGCGCGGGTCGCAACCGGTGAAGCACTTCATGCTGCGTTACGCGCGCGAGAAAGACCTGGCCCTGTTTACGGCGGCCGGGCAGATCGCGCGGCCCAACTCGCCGGATGAACTGCCGATGCGCGCGGTGATTCCGGCTTACGTGCTGTCGGAGCTGAAGGCGGGGTTCGCAATCGGCGCGGTGCTGTTTCTGCCGTTTCTGCTGATCGACATGGTCACGGCTTCGATTACGACATCGATTGGAATGTTCCAACTGCCGCCGGTGGTGGTATCGACGCCGTTGAAGATTCTGCTTTTCGTGATGGTGGACGGGTGGAACCTGCTTGCCAGTTCGCTGTTGAAGAGCTTTTGAGGAGTATCGCGATGACTGCTGACATGGTTGCCGAGTTACTGCGCCAGTTGATGCGGGAGGCCATGATCCTGGCCGCGCCTGTTCTGGTGATTGCGGCGGTGCTTAGCTTCGTTCTCAGCCTGGTGCAGACCCTGACCAGCTTGCAGGATCAGTCCCTGACGACGGTGCCGCGGCTGGTGGCGGTGGCGATTGTGCTGCTGGTCGGCATGCCGTGGTTTTTGAGCCGGATGGCGGAGTACACAAGGGCGCTGCTGATGGATCTGCATAAGTACGTGGGGTGAGAAAAGCAGCTCCTCGCTGCCAGTCACTCGCTTCTAGCTTCGGTCTCGATACAGACGCTGCGACGGAGCCATAGAAACCGAATTGGCTGCCGAGGAGCTAGGAGCTGGCAGCTGGAAGTAGGAGCTTACCGTTGTCCGACTGGCCTACATTTCTGAGCGCGATGACCCTGGCGCTGATCCGGTTGAGCGGGATGGTGCTGTTTGCGCCGTTCTTCTCGTCGAACGCGCTGCCGGTGCGGGCCAAGGCGGTGTTTGTTCTGGCGGTGGCGTATCTGCTGGCGCCGCTGGTGGCCACGCTGCCCAACGCGCATGCGGAGGTCAACTTCACGGCGATCCTTGGCGAACTGGGGGTGGGCCTGGTGTATGGGCTCACGCTGGCGCTGCTGAACGAGATGCTGCTGTTCGCCGGGCAGGTGATGGGGGTGCAGTTCAGCTTCTCGCTGGTCAATGTGATGGACCCGTCGTCGCCGATCGAGACGCCGCTGCTGGGGGAGCTGTTTCAGATGATGGGAACTCTGGTGATCATCACGGCGGGGCTGGATCGCATTCTGCTGGCCTCCATGGTGCGCAGCTTCCGCGCGGTTCCGCTGGGGACGTATGCGCTGATGCCGGTGACGGGGCTGGGGATTGTGCGCGCGGCGGGCGGGGTGTTTGTGGCGGCAGTGGAGCTGGCGGCGCCGGTGCTGGCGGCCACCATGCTGGTGGAGTTCTCGATTGCGCTGATGGGCAAGCTGAGTCCGCAGTTGCCGGTGATGAACCTGACGGTTCCAGTGAAGACGCTTACAGGCTTTGTCATTCTGGCGGGATCGCTGGCGCTGTGGCCGAGGTTCATTGAAGGCCGCTTCAGCTCGCTGCTGGACCTGGCCGAAAAGCTGATTGCGGGGAATGGCTCCGCTGCCGGCCTGGGAGGTTAGTTCATGGCCGGAGACCGCACCGAACAGGCAACTGCACATCGGCGTGAAAAAGCACGCAAGGACGGCGACATTCTGCACAGCCGCGAATTGACGGCGGCTGCGGGAACGCTGGCGGGTGTGCTGGCGCTGGGGCTGGTGGGCACCCGCTCGCTGCTGGCATGGCGGAGCGTGTTTGCGGGGTTCCTGGAGATGGGACAGCCGGCCCACTGGGAGCCGAGCCAGTTGATGCCGACCCTCGTCACCCTGCGCCGGCTGGCAATGGAGGTGTTCGGGCCGATCGGAATCGTGATGGCGTCGGTGGCGGCGGCGGCGCTGGCGGTGGGCATGGTGCAGACGGGCGGGCTCTCGTTTCATGCCGGCGCGGTGGGATTCAAGCTGGACCGCATCAATCCGCTCTCGAACGTGAAGAACCTGTTCTCGCTGCGGGCGGCGGGACGGATTGGGAAATCGCTGATTCCCGCGGCCATTCTGGCCATCTTCGCGGTACAGCGGATGGCGCACCAGTTTTCGATTCCGCCGTTCTCGACGGCACGGCTGGAGATGCTGGGAACGGACATCTTCGGGCTGCTCGAAGTGGCGGCGTGGCTGTTGTTTGCGTGGGCGGCGATTGACTACCTGATTGAATGGCAGAGCCGCGAATCGCGCCTGAAGATGAGCAAGCAGGACATGCGCGACGAGTACAAGGAGACCGAAGGCTCTCCGCAGGTGCGCAGCCGCATCAAGGGCCTGCAACGGCAGATGCGCCGCCGCAAGGTGAAGCAGGATGTGAGCCGCGCGGCCGCCGTGATCACCAACCCCACACATTATGCGGTAGCGCTCGGGTTCGACTTCAACACCATGGAAGCGCCCAAAGTACTGGCCAAGGGGCGCAACCTGCTGGCCGAGGAGATCAAGGCGGAGGCGCGCTGGGCGGGCGTGCCCATTGTGGAGAATCCGCCGCTGGCACGGTCGCTGTACCGGTCGGTCGAAGTTGGCCAGGCCATTCCTGTCGATCTCTACGCCGCAGTGGCTTCGATTCTTGCGTTCCTCTACCGGCAGCGCGTGGAGGCGGAGGTGCGCGAGCGCCGCGTGAAGGAAGCGGCCGCGCGCGCTCATGCCGCGCGAACGCAGGCTGTGCGCGGGGCGCCGCGTCCGGTAACTCCGCCCAATATTTCAGGCAATTCGACTTCTGATTCGCGAGGTTCGCAATGAGCACCAATGCCGTCGTACCCGCACCTTCTTCCGGGATTGCGTCTATCTGGAGCGTCGTGGCGCGGTTCAAGGATTACGCGCTGCCGCTGGCCGCGATCAGCGTGATCTTCGTGATGCTGGTGCCGCTGCCGTCGGCCGCGCTCGATCTGCTGCTGGCGCTCTCGATGGCGGCATCGATCATTGTGTTTCTGGCGTCGGTGCAGATTCGCCGTGCGGTGGAACTGAGCGTGTTTCCCACGCTCTTGCTGCTGCTCACACTATTCCGGCTGTCGCTGAATATCGCTTCCAGCCGCAGGATTCTGCTGCACGGGTCGGAGGGAACCGCGGCGGCAGGCAAGGTGATCGAGGCCTTCGGGCAGTTCGTGGTCGGCGGCAATTATGTGGTTGGATTCGTCTTGTTTCTAGCCCTGATCGCGATCCAGTTCTTAGTGGTTTCTCATGGGGCGGTCCGCACCGCCGAGGTGACGGCGCGATTCACGCTCGATGCGCTGCCCGGCAAGCAGATGGCGATCGACGCCGACATGAATGCGGGGCTGATTGACGAGGCCGAGGCGCGGAAGCGGCGCCAGGCAATTGCCCGGGAGGCGGAGTTCTACGGCGCCATGGACGGCGCGGCGCGGTTCAACCAGCGCGATTCGCTGGCGACCATTCTGATTACCGCGATCAACATCATTGCCGGCCTTCTGATCGGCACGCTGCAACAGGGGATCGGGCTGAGCGAGGCGGTGCGCACCTACACGATTTTGACGGTGGGCGACGGTCTGGTGACGATGATTCCTTCGCTGCTGGTGTCAGTGGCGGGCGGGATCACCCTGACCCGGGCCAACTCGGCCGGCTTGCTGGGAGGGGAGATCCGTCAACAGCTTCTGGCGCGGCCCGCGACGTTGTATCTCGCCAGCCTGGTGATGGGGGCGCTGTGCCTGATACCGGGGCTGCCCAAGTTTGCGTTTCTGCTGGTTTCGGCGATCTTGTTTTTTGGCGGGAGGCGGGTGGGCGCGGCCGCCGCCGCGGCGGCGGTTACGGCGGAGCCGGGCCAGGCGGACAAAAAGAAACCGGAACAGGCGCAGGCCAGCGATCTGGCCAACCTGTTGCGGCTGGAAGACCTGACGCTCGAGATCGGGTTCCAGCTGATTCCGCTGGTGGATGAGAAACAGGGCGGCCAACTGCTGCAAAGGATTCGCACGCTGCGCCGGCACCTTTCCGGGGAACTCGGGTTCCTGATCCCGCCGGTGCACATTTCGGACAATCTGCGCCTGAAGCCGCGCGAGTATGTGTTCTCGATGCGGGGCTTGGAGATTGCGCGCTGGCAGACGGAGGGCGCGCAGCTGCTGGCGGTGTCGGGGGATCCGAACCGGCGTCCGCTGGCGGGGCGGGAAACGCGGGAGCCTGCGTTCGGGGTTCCGGCATTGTGGATTGCGGCCAATCTTGAAGAGCAGGCGATGGCGGCGGGCTACTCGGTAGTGGACGCCGTCACGGTGATCACCACCCATCTGGGCGAGCTGATCCGCCAGCATGCGTGGGAGCTGCTGAATCGCGCGGAGATCAAGCGGCTGATGGAGTCGCTGAACGAGTCGCATCCGCGCTTGATGGAAGAACTGGTCCCCAAGCTGCTTACCCTGGGCGAAGTGGGCCGGGTGCTGGAGCAGCTGCTGCGGGAGCGGGTGTCGATCCGCGACTTCGGCGCGATCCTCGAAGCGTTGCTCGAGACGGCGCCGCTGAACAAGAGCACCGAGGCGCTGGTGGAGTCGGCGCGGCAGGCGATGGGTCGAAGGCTCGTGCAGCCGCTGCTGGACGGAGAGGGGCAGCTTCCGGTGCTGCTGCTGGAGGCCTCGCTGGAAGAGGAGATTCTCGCCACCGTTTCGCCCGAACAGGGACAGCGGCTCCTGTCATCCGCTTCGGTTCCGGGTACGCCGCTGGTGCGGCGGCTGGTTGATTCTTTGAAATCCCTTATCGCTTCCAGCTCCCCTGCGGTCCCGCCCGTGCTCCTTTGTCCAAGTCCGGCCCGTTACTACGTCCGGCGCTGGCTGGAAGCCATGTTCCCGCGCCTGGCGGTGGTTGCAGCGGGGGAGATCCCCCCCGAGGTGCGGCTGCGGCCGGTGGGAACGGTGAAGTAGGGCGCGCTGGATTGGGGCAAGGGCGGGTCCCAGACACGAGCGGTGGATTACGAGTTGTGGACGAGGAGTGACGATGCTGGAGACTTTGGGGACGGGTGCAGGCGGCGGGGCCGCACGGCGCGGGATGACTCTGAACGGTGGCTATCCGCCCGGTGGCAGCGGGCCGGGGATGACTGCCGAGCAGGAACGCATCCTGCTGGAACACTTGCCGGTGGTGCGGTTTCTTGCCCGGCGCATTCATGAGCGGCTGCCGCAGCACGTGGATATCGAGGACCTGGTATCGGCCGGCGTGGTGGGCCTGCTGGATGCCTTTACCAAATTCGACCCCGACAAGAAAGTGCAGTTCCGCAGCTATGCGCAGTTCCGCATCCGCGGGGCAATTCTCGACAGCCTGCGCACGCTGGACTGGAGCCCGCGCGAGCTGCGGCGCAAGGGCCGCGCCGTGGAGGAAGCCATACGCAACCTGACCGCGCGCATGGGCAGGCCGCCGAACGAAGGCGAGGTGGCCGAGGAGATGGACCTGTCGCTGGATCAGTATCAGCAGCTTCTGGGCGACCTGAAGGGCCTGGAGATCGGGACGCTGAACATGGAGCGCAATGAGGACTCGGGCGAGGAGGAACTGGCCTACGTGCCTGGCAATCCCGAGGAGGATCCGCTGTTTCAATGCCTCAGGGGGGGACTGGAGGAGCGGCTGACGGAGGCGATTCAGAACCTGCCTGATCGCGAGCGGCTGGTGATGACGCTTTACTACTTCGAGGAGATGACCATGCGTGAGATCGGCTTGGCGATGGGTGTGGTGGAGTCGCGGGTGTCACAGGTGCATGCCTCGGCGGTGGTCCATCTGCGTGCGGAGTTGAAGGACCTGACCACCAGGGGAGTCTTCCATCGCACCGACCGCAAACGTGCGCACAAGCGGGTTCTTGCCAGCTAAGGATTGGGGCTTAGGAATAACCGATGGAAAAGATGCTCAAGCAGGACGAGATCGACGCGTTGTTTGAAGCGGCGCGTACGCAAACGGCGCAGGGCGAACCGCTTGAAGAGGTGCGGGCCAAGGTGGTGCCGTACAGCTTCTCGTCGGCCGGCCAGATCTCAACCGAACAGTTGCGCGCCATCAGCATGCTGAATGACCTGTTCGCGCGCAATCTGACCCACAACCTGGCCGCTTCTCTGCGCACCCGGTTTCAGGTCAACCTGGTGTCGGCGGAGCAGATTCCTTTCAATGAGTTCATTTTGCGGATTCCGGAGATCAGCTATGTGGCTTCTGTGAGGCTGGAGCCGCTGGGAGCCTTGTCGGTGCTGCAACTGGAAATGTCGCTGGCACCGCCCATCATCGATCTGCTTCTGGGCGGCGAGGGCAGGGAGGGAGGTCTGCGCGAGCTGACGGAGATTGAGGAGTCGATTTTGCGGAGCGTGGTGGAGAGCATCTGCCGCGAACTGACGGCGGCCTGGCAGCCAGTGGGCCTGAGCTTCACGTTCGAGCGCCGCCAGATGCTGACCCAGGTGGCGCGTGTGATCAGCGTGAACGAGAAGACGCTGTGCCTGAGCTTTGAAATTCGCATGCCGCACGCCTCGGGTTTGTTGAACCTGGCATTTCCGGCTGTGGTTTCAAATGCAATTCTGCGCCGGCTGACGGTGGATTTCGGCCGCGGCACGCGGCAGCCCTCCGAGACGCGAAGCCTGCTCGAAGAGCGGGCGCGGCGGATTCGCTTTGGAACGAGCCTGCAATTGCCTTCAGTGCGCGTCGCGGCCAAGGACGTCGAAAACCTGGCCCCGGGCAGCCTGATCCGGCTGGATCTGCCGGCGCAGACCTCTCCGCTGTGGTGCGCTGGCGGCCAAGCGTTTACGGCTGCGCAGGCGGTGCGGCAGGGCACGCATCGCGCAGCCAGGCTGGTGCGGGCGGTGGATATAAGGAAAGGAAACACGCATGACCTATCTTGATTGCTGGATCTCGGCGGCTACAGCGCTGTTTGCGCAGGCGCTGGCAGGCGAACCCGAACTGGTGGATTCTCTGCCGCGGCCGATGGGGGCCTCGATTGCGTTTACGGCGACGATCTCAGGGGACCAGGAGGGCCGGTTTACGGTTATTCTCGACAGCGCGGTGCTGGAGCCGCCGCTGCTGGGCGAGGGCGTGGAGCAGCAGGGCGCCTGGGCCGAATTGCTGCGCGAGGTGGCCGATGCCGCGGTGGGCGAGCTGCTGGCCAAGACGGGCAAGAAATGCCGGGTGGATCGCTTTGAAGCCAGTAAGGGAGAAGACAAGGTCAGCCGTGCGTTCCAGTTGAAGTCGGGTGAGCACGCCTGGACGGTGCTGGTGCGCGACGAGGTGCGCGCGCCCAAAACGGAGAAGAAGAAGGTAGTAGCGGCTGCGACGCCGGCCGGGACACAGTCTGGAGCGGCTCCTGCGCCATCGGCTCCGGCGCGCGGCGAGGATGGCGTGGCGATGCTCACGCCGGGGCTGGAGCTTTTGCTCGATGTGGAACTCGAGGCCACGCTGCGGTTCGGGTGCCGGGAACTTCCACTGGGCCAGATTCTCGACCTGGGGCCCGGGGACGTGGTGCAGCTTGACCGCCATGTCGACGATCCCGCCGATCTCATCGTGGGCGACAAGATTGTGGCGCGCGGCGAAGTGGTGCTGGTGAATGGCAACTTCGGATTGCGCGTGACTGAGGTGGCGGCGCCGCGCAAGCGGCTGGAGACGATTCGATGCCTCTTCTGATGCGGCGTAGTACGCAGTTGGCATTGCCGACTGCCATGGAGCAAGCTTCCCCGGCGGCGGCTTGGACGGACCCTGAACAGTCGGAAGAGTTCGGCACACGCGCGGCGCGTCTTCCCGGGCATCTGCCCCCCCGCGGGCTGTTGCGGGAGTGCGCCAACCCTGGATGTTCATCGGGATGGCTGCAGATCTGGCGCAGCCGCTCGGTACCGATCTTCGAGAGAGGATGGAACTGCTCGCTGGAGTGCACGGCGGCGCGGCTGCAGGCTGCGGTAAGCCGCGAGCTGGACGGGCGCGGATCGTCGGCCACGGTGCACCGCCACCGCGTCCCTCTGGGCCTTCTGATGCTGGAGCAGGGTTGGATCACGCAGGCGCAGCTGCGCGGAGCTCTCGAAGGCCAGCGCGCGAACCGTGCCGGCCGCATCGGCCACTGGTTGATTGCGAAGGAAGGCGTGAGCGAGCATCTAGTGACGCGGGCATTGGGCTTGCAATGGAGCTGTCCGGTTCTGCCGCTCGAGTACCACGATCCGGAAGGGCTCAGCCCGGTGATTCCGCGATTGTTCGTCGATGCCTTTGGGGCTGTGCCGCTTCGGGTGGCCGCAGGCAGGCTGATCTACCTGGGATTTGAAGACCGTCTGGACCCGGCGCTGTCGCTGGCTGTGGAGCGCATGTCGGGGCTGCGGGTGGAGAGCGGGCTGGTGCAGGGGTCGCAGTTCCGGCCCGCCCACGCGCGCATGCTGGAGGCAAAGTTTCCGCCTGTGGAGTTGCTGGAGGCGACCTCGGAGCCGGCGCTGGTGCGGGCTCTGGCCAAAGCCGTGGAGCGGGCCAAGCCTGTGGAATCAAGGCTGGTGCGGGTGCATGACTGCTTGTGGCTGCGCATGTGGAGCCGTCCGCAATGCGGGCCGATCGCCGAGGCTGCTTGCGTGCGGGACATGATCTGTACGGTTTCCGGACAGTTTATGAACGGACCTCAATGACCGGGACGTTTTCCACGGCACTCATGCCAGCGTTTGGAGCGCCGATACAGCCAGAGGGAGGGGACCGGCAATGAGCGAAATTCAAACCTTGATCGTCGACGATTCTTCGGTGATGCGGAAGATTGTGGAGAGGGCGCTGCGCCAGGCAGGACTGGACTCGATGCGTGTGTACGAGGCGGGGAATGGTGTCGAGGGGCTCGAGATTCTGCGCACAACATCCATCAACCTGATCCTTTCCGACATCAACATGCCGTCGATGGACGGGCTCGAGTTTCTTCGCCAGATCAAGGACCAGGATCTGGCGCGCGGCGTGCCGGTGGTGATGATCACCACCGAATCGAGTGAAGAGCATGTGAAGCAGGCGATTGCCGCCGGCGCCCGTGGCTACATCCGCAAGCCCTTCACCCCCGAGCAGGTGAAGGAGCGCGTCCTTCCTTTGCTGAAGGCGGCGTGAGAGATCTTATGTGGTTCGCTGGAGTACGTGATGCCGCCGTGGCCGCAGCGGGCGGCAGGGAAAGGAAGAGGGTAATGCCGCTATCTTTGCGCGAGTCCCTGGGCGAGATCTCCGATCCTCGCAACCTGGATGCCACAGTGGAAGAGATCTGCCGGATGATGCTGGGCGTCGACTGCCGGCGCGACGGGGGCCAGTTGGAAGAAGAAGAGGAGCGAGTGACGGCCGTGGTAGGCTTTGGCGGCCTGCTGAGCGGGGCGTGCGTATTCCGCTCCGGCGGCAGCGCAGCCCGCGAGCTTGCCGCGCATATGACGGGCATGGAGTTCAGCGAGGTGGATGACACCGTGAAAGACGCGGTCGGCGAGATTTGCAACATGCTGGCCGGGTCGTGGAAGGGCAAGGTCCCGGAACTCGCGGCCAACTGTGGCTTGTCTGTGCCGGCGGTGATTACGGGCCGCAACTACAACCTGCGTGTGCAGGCGCCGGAGTTTCGCCTGCTGCACGTTTATGCCTTCGAAGGCATGAAGTTCGAAGTGACCATCCTCTGCGATGGCCTTCAGTAAGCCCTCCCCCGACCGGCCTTGCGCTTCAGCGTGCGGCCGGTCCCTTCTTGTTTGCCTGACTGTCCCGTTTCGATTCGCTTTTCTTGTTTCCCTCTAATCTTCCCTCGTCCTTTCCGGTCCTCCATCTGCAAGGGTCCTTGTGTCACGGAGGACCATAAAAGTGGACAGCGGATACTACGCGGCAATGACAGGTCTGCTGGCGCGCACTCAGGCGCTGGATACGGCGGCGTCCAATCTTGCCAACACGCAGACGCCGGGCTATCGCGCAGAGCGCGAGTACTTCCGTTCGGTGATGCTGGACAGGGCGCCGGCCTCGCAACTGGGCCAGGCCGTGAACCGCTTCGGGCTGCTGGGGGGAGACCGTCTGAATCTCGCCGAAGGGCCGATTGAGCCTACCGGCAATCCACTCGACCTGGCGATTGAAGGCCAGGGATTCTTTCAGATCCAGACTCAGAACGGGGCGCGATTCACGCGCGACGGCAGCTTTCATCGATCTCAGGGCGGCATGCTTGTGACCGCCGAGGGCGAACCCGTACTTTCAAGCGCCGGCAAGACGATCCAGATTCCACCGGGCGAGGTGTCAGTGGGCGCCAACGGGGTGGTGTCAGTGGCTGGCGGCGCGGTGGAGACGGTGGGGATCTTCACGTTTCCGGCGACGGCGCAGCTCACTCCGGAAGGAACGAATCGTTATGTGGCTCCCCCCAACACGATGCCGCAGGTTGCGAAGGACGCCGCGATCCGGCAGGGCGCGCTCGAGGGCGCCAACCAGGACGCGATTCAGGGCACGCTCGATCTCGTGGTGATGCAGCGCCAGGCGGAGATGATGCAGAAGGCGCTGACGGTGTTCCATACCGAGTTCAATAAGTTTGCGAGCGAAGACCTGGCGAGGGTGTGAGAAGAGCAGGGATTAGGAAATCGGGAGTAGGGAATAGCAGGACAGGGACAGAGGGGCAGAGGGACAGAGGGGCAGAGGGGCGAGGCGGCCGAGCAGCACTGCGCCACTGACCACTGAGGAGGAGTAGCGATGATTCGAGCCTTATATACGGCGGCCAGCGGGATGAGCGCGCAGCAGAGGAACCTGGACACGATCGCGAATAATCTGGCGAACTCGTCGACCACGGGGTTCAAGCAGCTGCGCCTGCAGTTTCAGGACATGGTGTATCAGAACCTGGTGACCCCGGGCGCGGCGCAGAGCCAGTCGACGGTGGGTGCAGGCCTGCAGATCGGGCTTGGGACCAAGTCGGCCGCGACCGAAGTGATCATGAGCCAGGGCCCCCTCAACCAAACATCGAACCCGCTCGACGTGGCCATCGAGGGTTCCGGCTTCTTTCAGGTGCAGCGGCCGGATGGCACCATCGCTTACACGCGCGCGGGACAGTTCCACCTCAACAACCAGGGCACCATCGTGACCACGGACGGCGATCCGCTGGTGCCGAGCATCACCATTCCGCCCAATGCCACGGCCGTGACCATCACGCAGTATGGCGTGGTGAACGCGACCCTGCCGGGGCAGAGGAATCCGTCGCAACTGGGCCAGTTGCAACTGGCCACGTTTCCCAATCCGGGCGGCTTGGAAAGCATGGGAGCCAACCTTTTGCAGTCCACGCTCAATTCGGGCGATCCGGTGCTCGGCAACCCGGGTGGGACCGAGGGGATGGGGACGCTGCAGCAGGGATATCTCGAGAATTCGAATGTCGACGTAGTTACCGAATTTGTGCAGATGGTGCTGGCGCAGAGGGCTTATGAGTCGAATTCGAAGGTGATCAAAACTGCGGACGACATGTATTCGCAGGTCAACAACATGACCCGCTGAGGTGGGCGATGAGAAAGCTTTGGTTGCGATGGGATGTGTGGTTGCTGGCTGCGGCGGCATGCGCTGCCGGGGCGCAGACTGCTTCGAGCGGAGTGCCGGCCGGCGGGGCTGCGCGGAAGGCGTCCGCCGCGTTGCGGGAGATTCATGATCCCCATACGGGCTTGCGCTGGCTGCTGGTGAAGGATGCCGCGCATCCGGGCGGACCGGGCAGGCTGGTCGAGGTGTCGCCGCGTGAGCCGGGCGCAGAAACAGGGCGAGTGGCGGCTCCGGTCATCCACGCCGGCGATGCCGTACTGGTGGAAGAACACAATGCGGTGGTCGACGCGGTGCTGCAGGCGGTGGCGCTGGGACCGGCGGTCCCGGGCGGACTCTTTTCCGCGCGGCTGAAGGTGGGAGGGCGGGTGCTGCAGGTGGTGGCAGTGGCGCCGGGGCGGGCGAAGATCCTCTTCGGAACGGGAGGCGGGCAATGAGTTCTCGCAGCAGAATCGCGGTGGCGCTGGTGCTTTCGACGGCCATGGGCTGCTGGTGCGGGCGGGCCGAGGGAAAGAGGCCAACAACTCCGCAGGGCCGCGCCGTTACGCCGCCCGAGGCGTCGCTCACGTCGTATGTGGAGCGCGTACGGGCGCAGCAGGCGGCGGAGATTCGTACCCCGGGGTCGATCTGGAGCCCCAACGGGCAACTGGTGCGCCTGGGGACGGATGTGAAGGCCTTCCGGCTGCACGATGTGGTGTCGATTGTGGTGACGGAGAGCCTGGCGGCTTCCACCGACGGTCAGGTGAAAAATTCGCGGGCATCGAATGCGAAGTCGAGCGTGACGGCGCTGTTTGGCGCGCTCAAGACGAGCAATGCCCTGAGCAACCTGGTGAACCAGACATCGGCTTCGGGGCTGACGGCGCAGGGGCAGAGCACGACCAACTCCAGCCTCCTGACGACCTTCGGCGGCGAAGTGGTGGATGTGCTGCCCAATGGGATGCTGGTGGTGCAGGCGACGCGGCAACTGACGTTCTCGCAGCAGACGCAACTGATCCGGCTGCGCGGGCTGGTGCGGCCCGAGGATGTGAGCGCACAGAACCAGATTCAGTCTACGGCCATGACGGACCTGGAGCTTGAGGTGACGGGCAAGGGCATCGTGACCGATTCGACGTACAGACAAAACCCGCTGGTGCGATGGCTGGAGCGGATCATTGTTTTTTAGGCAGCAGAAAACGGGACGTTGGGAGCAGGCGGCAGGATCACCTGACCGCCTGACCGCCTGACCGCCTGACCGCCTGAGCAACTGAGCAACTGACCACCTGAGCAATGAATCACCTGGCCCGTTGAGAACAGGTTCACAGATGAATCTATGGCGTAGACAATTCGCTGCTGTGTTGATGGCCATGGCGGGTGCGGCTGCGATGTGCGGCGAGAGTGTGCCGCAGAGGGCGCGCATCAAGGATGTGGCTACCATCGAGGGGATTCGCGACAACCAGCTTGTGGGGTATGGGCTGGTAGTGGGGTTGAAGGGCACGGGGGACAGCTCGCAGACGGTATTTCCTGCGCAGACGCTGATTTCGGCTCTGCAGCGGATGGGGATCACGGTGCCGCAGACGGGGTCCAACTCTGCCTCCAACATGCAGGTGAAGAACATGGCGGCGGTGTTTGTCGTGGCTACCCTGCCGCCGTTCAGCCGCCCGGGGTACAAGATGGACGTGACGGTTTCCTCCGGCGGCGATGCGCGATCGCTCGAGGGCGGAATCCTGCTGATGACGCCGCTGTACGGGCCCGATGGGCAGATTTATGCGCAGGCGCAGGGCTCGCTGGTGCTGGGCGGATACCTGGCGACGGGCGGCGGCAATGCGCGGCAGATGAATCATCCCACCACGGCGCGGATTCCCGGGGGAGCGCTGGTGGAGCGCCCGGTGGTGTTCGATCTGCGCGATATGCCGTCGATCAACGTGATTCTGAACGACGCGGATTTCCATACCGCGGAGAACATGGCGGCGGCCATCGATGCGGCGCTGGGGATGCCGCGGGCGCATGCCGTGGACAGTCGCCGGGTGGAAGTGGTGTCGCTGGTAAATGAGGATCGGGCGGCGCTGCTGGATCGCATCGAGTCGGTGGAGATTGAGATTTCGCCGCGAGCCCGGGTGGTGGTGAATGAACGCACCGGCACCGTGGTGATCGGCGGAAAGGTGTTGTTGCAGCCGGTCTCGATTTTGCACGGCGGCCTGACGGTGAACGTCATCTCCGAGGTCAAAGTATCGCAGCCGAATCCCATGGCCGCCGGGACCACGCAGGTGGTGCGGCAGACGACGGTCCAGGCGGAGGACAAGCCGGTGAACCGGATCGACCTGAAGGAAGGCGCCACCGTGGAAGACCTGGTGCAGGAGCTGCAGAGGACCGGGGCCGGCGCGCGCGATGTGATCTCGATTTTGCAGGCCATGAAAGAGGCCGGCGCTCTGGAAGCTGAGCTGGAGGTGCTGTGATGGCAATTGCGAGTGTGGGCGGAGTGGGGGGCGCGCAGGCAGCGGGGTTCGAACTTAAGCCTCGTCTAATCCGGGCAGCCCATGAATTTGAAGGCCAGATGCTGAAGGAGTTACTAAAGCCGTTGGCGGCTGGGGACAGCCTTACGGGTGCCGCGGACGGCGACGGGAGTGGATCTGCGGGGATCCTGGGCGAGTTTGCGTCTGAGGCTTTGGGAAAAGGGCTGAGCGAACATGGCGGGTTCGGAATCGCCAATCGGATACTCAGCCAGTTGTCCCGATCCGGTAACTCTCCCGGAACGGACGGAGTAACCGCAGACACGCACTTCAATACCGAATTGGGAACCTTCTAATCACTAGAGTGATTAGAAGGACTGCCGATGAAGGCAGCGAGGAGTTTCAAAAATGGACATTCGCACAGGCTTTGATGGATTGAGATCGCTACTGGGGGTGTCGCAACCTTCTCCGTCTGGTACGCAGCCGGCGAAGAGCGGGGCGGCGCACGAGAACAACCCTGTTTCGAGCGACGTGGCCACTCTTAGCAACGCGGGCAATCAAGTGGCGCAGACCGCAACCGATGGCGGAGTGCGCATGGATAAGGTTTCGAGTATCCAGGCAGCGCTGGCTGCGGGTACCTATGACGTTCCCGCTTCGGTGGTGGCATCGAAGCTTGTCGATTCGATGCTGGCGGGCGGACGGTAAGCGGGGCAGGATCGAAGCGGAAAGAAGGACAGGATGTACGGCTTGGGTGTGCGCCGGTTCGATCCGGAGCTGAAGCAGATTGTGTGGGAGGCGTCGCGGGCGCTGGCTCTGCTGGACGCCGAGCGGCTGGAGGAGCTGGCACGCGCCTGCCAGGCGCTGAATCGCGATCACGTTGAGCGGGCCGAGGCGGCGCACCAG
Organism: Occallatibacter sp.; assembly: GCF_036502485.1. Lineage (GTDB taxonomy): Bacteria > Acidobacteriota > Terriglobia > Terriglobales > Acidobacteriaceae > Telmatobacter. The sequence goes on from NZ_DASXYM010000006.1 coordinate 49,535, forward strand.
GCGCGCGACGCGGCTGGCCAGATGGCGGTGTTTGCGCGGGTTCTAGATGCAACGCGGGCAAACCTTACGGTGATGAATCGGCTGCGCGAACTGCGTCAGGGCGCCATGTTCTACGAGCCTTTGGCGCTGGAGAGCGGCCCGGGGGAGGAGTCGGGCAATGGGCACGATTAGCGGCGCCTTCAGCATCATCGCCGGTGCGCTCAACGCCGATCAGTCGGGGCTTAGCGTCATTGCCGGCAACGTAGCCAATGCCAACACCCCCGGGTATACGCGAGAGCGTCCGACTTTTCAGGAGAATTCTCCGGTTACGATCAACGGCCGGTATTACGGAACGGGCGTGCGGGAGACGGGCGCTCAGTCGATTCGAGACCGGGTGCTGCTGGAGAGGCTGGATCAGCAGCAGCAGTTGGCTTCGGCTTCGAATACGCGGCTCTCGGCGTTGAATCTCCTGCAGAACTCGTTTACGCCGGCTTCAGGTGCGAGCGGTTCAACGGCGGGAGATGTCGGCAGCGACATCACCAGCTTCTTCAGTTCGTTTGCGTCGCTGGAAGCGAATCCGACCAGTAATGCGTTGCGGCAGCAGGTGCTGTCGTCTGCCAAGCTGCTGGCGGGAGATATCTCAAACACTGCCGCCGGTGTGAATGCGCAGACGGCGGCGCTGGACCAGGAGGCGACTGGTGTAGTGACTCAGGTGAATGCGCTGACCAGGTCGATTGCCGCGCTGAACCAGCAGATTCAGTCAACCTCGGCAGACAGCGATGCGGGTCCGCTCGAGGATGAGCGCCAGCGAGACCTGAACCAGCTCTCGCAACTGATCGGCATCAACCAGATCACTACGGAGAATAACGGGCTGACGATTACCACCACGTCTGGTCAGACGCTCATCTCGGAAGGACAGGCGACGCAGCTCACGACCGGGACGGTGAACGGGGTGACGCACTTTTTTGTCGGAGCAACGGACGCGACCACCGATCTGGCTGCCGGAGGCGGAGAACTTGGCGGGTACATGACGGCGCGCGATCAGGATATCCCCCGGACTATGACGGCACTGGATCAGCTGGCGTTTGGGATTTCAGTCGAAGTGAACGCGCAGAATGCCAAGGGACTGGATCTGAACGGCAAGGCCGGCGGAGCAGTTTTTTTGCAGACCACCGCCGCCGGGGCCGCGAAGCAGATGAGCGTGGTGATGGCGGACCCCAACGGGATTGCGGCCGCGGGCGCGGGGAAGGGGACCGGTGACAACTCCAATGCGATCGCGCTGGCCAACCTCGGCACGCTCGCGAATCCGCCCGTTTTGAGCGGGCTGACGTTGCCTGACGGAACGGTTCTGGCGGCGGGGCAGACGCTCCTGAACGGGCAGATGCCGAGCGGGTACTACTCGGGATTCGTGACGTCGCTGGGGTCAACCGTCTCGCAGGTGGAGACGGAAAATACGGCCGAGAATGCCTCCGTGTCCCAATTGCAGACCATGAACAATGCGCTTTCGCAGGTGAACCTGAACGACGAGGCGGCGGCTATGACCACGCTGCAGCGCAGTTACCAGGCGGCGTCGCAGGTATATGCCATGCTGGACAGGATCATGGCGGCGGCTATCAATCTTGGGCAGCAGACGGCAGTGTCGTAGGACGCAAGAAATAGGAGCAGGGAATGAGGGTGGATCCGAGTTACATCACGAACCTGGTGGGTTCGCTGAACAGCACGCAGGCTAATGCGCAGCAACTGACGGCGGAGTTGTCGAGCGGGGTACGGGTGACGTCCCTCAGCAAGGATCCGCTGGCAGCGGGACAAAATGTCCTGCTGCTCAACCAGATGCAGCAGGACGATTCGTTCACGGAGTCGTCGAGTTTGGTGACGGGGCAATTGCAGGTTGCCGATTCAGCTCTGGGACAGGCGGTTTCGCAGCTGACGCAGGCCATCTCCCTGGCCACTGCCGCCAACAATGGAACGATGAATGCGAGTAACCGGTCATCAATCGCCAATCAGATCGCGGGCATCCGGGCCGAGCTGCTAACGCTGGCTAACTCGAGCTACCAGGGCCAATACATCTTCGCCGGGGGAAAGACCACCAGTGTTCCGTTCTCGCTGTCCACGGCGGGATCGCCAGCGACCGTAACTTACAGCGGGGACAGCGGCGTGAACTATCTGGAGTCGCCGAACGGGCAGAAGATCCAACTGAATGTTCCGGGAAATCAGATTTTTGCGGGGAACGGAACCAAGAGCATGTTTGCGGCGCTGAATAGCCTGATCGCGGACTACTCAACCGGAACGCTCAACACGACGGAAGCCGTAGCGGACACGACGGCGCTGAGCGACTCGATGAACTGGATTTCGCAGCAGCGGGTAACAATCGATAACTCGATTACACAGCTCAGCGCGGCCTCAACCGCGGTGAGCAGCCAGCAGGTGCAGTTAACGGCGGCGCAGACAAACCTGATGCAGGCGGATGTGGCGGATGTGTCGACGCAACTGGCGATGACCGAGACCCAACAGACCGCGCTGGAGTCGGTGATCGCGCAACTGGGGTCGGGCAGTTTGTTCGACAAGCTGTAGACCTGCCTAGAAGCCGACGAAGACAGGTTCGGGCTGAAGGACGACGCCGAATTTCTTTTCGACGGTGGAGCGGATCTCAGCGGCCAGGGCCAGGATCTCGCTGGCGGTGGCGTTGCCGCGGTTGACCAGGGCGAGCGTGTGCTGAGTGGAGACGCCTGCGTTCCCGCGGGAGAAGCCGCGAAGGAAGCCGGCCTGCTCGATGAGCCACGCGGCGGGGATTTTAACTTTGCCTTCGCCCGCCGGAAAGCGCGGCGGCGCATTGCGGGTCATGAACTCGATGCGGTGCGCCAGATCTTCCGGGACAACGGGATTTTTGAAGAAGCTGCCGGCGCTGCGGCAGTCCGGCTCGCAGTCGACCAGGAGCATGCCTTTGCTGGCGCGTATACGGCGGACCGCGGCGGCAACTTCGGCGAGAGTAGGCGTGGAGCCGCTCGGAAAGGCGCGCTGCAGGTCAGGGTATTTGAGCGTGGGAGCGCCGCCGCGCTGGAGCCGGTAGTCGACGCGGGTGACGAGGAAGCGGCCTGCGTCAGTAGTGTTGAAGCGGCTTTTGCGATAGGAGAAGCCGCAGTGCTCCGCGTCAAACTCGACCATGCGGCGATCCTGAAGATCGAATGCCCGAACGCGGCCGATGACGGAAGAGACTTCCTGCCCGTAGGCCCCGACGTTCTGAACCGGAGCGCCGCCCACGGTGCCGGGGATTCCGGCGAGACATTCGATTCCAGCCCAATCCGCCTTTGCAGCCCGCTCCACGCATTGGCTCCAGTCTTCGCCGGCGGCGACGCAGAAGAGGATGCGATCAGCTCCAGCGTCCTGCTCTTCAACACCTTTAAGGGCGATGTGGAGGACCAGCCCGGGGAAGCCCGCGTCCGCAATGAGAACGTTGCTGCCGCCCCCAAGAACGAAGAGCGGGAGCCTACGCTCATGAGCCCACGCCGAGGCTTCGACGACGTCGGCTTCGATTTGAGCGTCGACGAACCAGCGCGCAGGGCCGCCGATGCCGAAGGTGGTAAGCGGCGCCAGAATCCTGTTCTCTTGGAGTTGCATCTTGCAGATAAGGCTACATCACTCAGGTTTCCCGTAGAATGAAGTGAGGCAGACCCTGCCGGAGGTTGATTGCATGTATCCAGAGATTATGGTGATCCCGATGCGCGAAGAGCTAACCCGCGCCGGATTTGAAGAAACAAAGACTGCGGACGAGGTGGACGCGGCGGTCAATCAGCCCGGCACAACGCTGGTGGTGGTGAACTCGATCTGCGGCTGCGCGGCGGGCAAGATGCGGCCGGGCGTGCGCATGGCGCTGGCCAACTCGGCCAACCAGCCGGATCGCAAGATCACGGTGTTCGCGGGGCAGGACCGCGAAGCCACAGAGCGGGCGCGCGGCTACTTCGACGGGAATCCCCCGACGTCGCCGGCCATCGCGATCATGCGCGATGGGAAGCTGGTGTACCTGATGCAGCGCTTCATCATCGAGCAGGCTACGGCGCAGCAGATTGCCGGCGAGCTCGTCAGGGCCTTCGACGAGCTTTGCGCGACGACGACGGCGTAGAAAAGCGGGATTCAGGATTCAGGGTTCGAAATCCCTCCGGCTGAGTGACTTCCGCGCTCAGGCTGGAGGGATTTTTGCGTTTGGCCTGCTGCTGAGCTGGTTGTGGCCGAGGCGGAGTCCAGGCGTGAGAGGATCCGGGTTCGCTCGCCCGAGAGGACATGGCTGGCGTGGCCCTGGGCGACGAGCCGACCCTCTTGCAGGAGAGCTACTTCGGCGCCGATGGCGAATGCGTCCGCAGCTTCATGGGTGGCCATGACGGCTTGGATGGCGCGAGCGTCAACCCAGGATTGAAGGCGTTCGAGAAGGGCGTCGGCGGCCGGACCATCGAGTGCCGAAAAGGGTTCATCGAGGAGCAGGAGCGCGGGCTTGGGCGCGAGGGCTCGGGCGAGGGCGACACGCTGGGCTTCACCGCCTGAAAGGTCCTCGGGACGGCGGTCGACGAGGTGAGAGGCACCCACCAGCTCCAGGTTCGCCTGGATGACCTTGGCGCGCTCAGAGGGGCGAAGGTAGGGCAGGCCGTACCCCACGTTGGCGGCGACGCTCCTGTGAGGAAACAGGGCGGGTTGCTGGGTGACGAGAGCGGCTCGACGTCGGCCCGGCGCAAGCCAGATCTTAGTGGCGGAGTCGGCGAGGATGCGGTCGTCGTGAACGATGCGCACGGGTGCCACGTCGCCACGGTCGAGGCCCGCAAGGAGGCGAAGCAGAGTGCTCTTTCCGGAGCCGGAGTGACCGTAGAGGACGGTCCAGGGCGCGCGAAAGCGAGCTGAGAGCTGGAGATGGAAGCTGCCGCGGCGGGAGTCAAGCTCAAACTCAAGCACGGCGGCCCGCTTTATTCCGTGCGCCGGTGCTGGAGTAGATGGCAACCAGGGCCAGGACGCTGAGCCCGAGGAGCAGGCCCGCGGTGCGAGTGGCGGCACCGTAGTCGAAGTTTTCCACCTGGTTGTAAAGGACGATGGAGAGGGTACGGGTGGCGCCTGGTATGTCTCCGCCAAGCATGAGGACCACGCCGAACTCGCCGATAGTGTGAAGGAAGCTGAGGACGGCGGCGGCGATGATGGAGCGGCGGGCGAGGGGCGCGAGAAGCGTGAGAACGACGCGCGCGGGGCTGGCCCCAAGCAGACGTGCAGCGTCGACGAGATTGGTTTCGACGGACGAGAACCCGGCCACGATGGGCTGCACCGCGAATGGCAGGCTGTAAATCACCGACCCGACCACCAGGCCGGAGAAGGAGAACGCGAGCGGGTGGCCGAGCACCGCGATGATGCCACGGCCGAAGGCCGTGCGAGGGCCGAGGAGCACGAGGAGGAAGAAGCCGAGTACCGTGGGCGGCAAGACCAGGGGCAGGGCGGCGAGCGCTTCGAGTGCGGCAAGCCAGCGCGAGCGGCCGAGGACCAGTACGCCGGCGAGAGGGATGGCGAGGACGAGCAAAATGGCGGTAGTGAGTCCCGCGAGCCGCAGCGTCAGCAAAAAGGCCTGCCAATCCATATGGTCCTGAACAGGATAATTTGCCGGAACCGTTCTTTTCGCGCCAATTCGTGCAGACCTAAGGTTTGGAGGGCACGGGACGGCCGGCAGTAAGGCCATATTGGCGGAGCTGCTCCTGGAGGGGCGCAGACATGAGGAAGACGAGGAATTTTTTTAGCGGCGACGCGTTGCGGGGTGTCGGCGCCCTGGTTGATGGGGGTAGAGGCCGGGGGGGGCTCGAAGTATCGGGCGTGCGGGTGAGGCGCGGGGTCCAGGTGGTCGGGCGAGAGAAGAACGGGACGGGAACAACCGCAGATCCCTCGACTCCGCTCGGGATGACAGAGTTGTTGGCCTCGGGATGACAGGGTTGTTGCTCGGGATGACAGGGTTGTTGCTCGGGATGACAGGATCGAGGTTTGTGGGGGTAGTCCTTAGGGCACGGGACGGCCGGGAGTAAGGCCATATTGGCGGAGCTGTTGCTGCACCGGCGCGGACATGAGGAAGACAAGGAACTTTTTGGCGGCGACGCGTTGCGAGGTCTTTGCGACGAGGACCGCTCCCTGCTCGATGGGAGGGTAAAGGTCGGCGGGGATCTCGAAATACTGGCCGTCGGCGGTGAGGCGCCCGGTTTTGGCGGAGGTGAGCGAGATGAGACCGGCGTCGGCATTGCCGGTGTCGACAAACTGGGCGGCCTGGGCGATGTTTTCGGCAACCGCAAAGCGGGGTTTGAGGCTGTCGTAGAGCCCGAGCTTCTGGAGCGCGGCGATGGCGGCTTTGCCGTAGGGCGCGCGATCGGGATTGGCGATGGCGAGACGCTTAAGAGCGGGGTTGCGCAGCAGATCGATGGAGGGAGGCGGGAGGCGTGAGTCTTTACGAGTCCAAAGCACGAGAGTGCCATTGGCGTAGAGGATTGGCGTTCCGGAGGCGCCTTCGCCGAGGCCTTGAGCCAGACCGGCGGTGACCAGTTTCTGCGGGTAATCCATGTTGGCAGAGAGGAAGAGGTCGAAGGGGGCGCCGTTCTGAATCTGAGTAGTGAGCGCTGCAGAGGCTTGGTAGGTGGGCTGTGCGGTGATGCCGGTAGTTTGGCGGAACTGTTCGAGAATTGGCGGTAGGACAGGCTCAAGATCAGCCGCCGCCGCGATGCGGATGGTCTGGGCAGCCGCGAGCGCAGGGAAGATAGCCAGAAGGAAGGCAAATACTGCGCGGAATCGGCTCATGGGGAACCTCCGGGACGGGGAGACAATCACCTGCATAAGATGTCCCGCACTGGTAGGCTATCAGCAGGCATGAACGACAATCTGCACACGTTACGCTGTTTCGGCTGCGGTGCGCGCATCTCCGGCCCGGAGGCGCGGCCGGACTTTCGTTGCGCGGACTGCGGCGATCTGTTTGAGGTGGAATATCCCGGCTGGGTGACGCGCCAGAGCCAGACGCGGCCCAACCCCGGTGCGCTGAAGTGGCTGTGGCGCGAGCGGCGCTGCTCGGGCGAGGCGCTGGACCGCTCCGGCGTATGGCGGTTCCGCGAACTGTTGCCGATCCTGGATAACTTTGGCAACGCCGTAACGCTCGGTGAAGGCAACACCGAGCTCTACGCGTTACCGCGCGCGGGCAGGGCTCTGGGGCTCGATCAGCTCTATGCCAAGCACCAGGGGATGAATCCCACGGGGTCGTTCAAGGACACGGGGATGACGGCGGCGCTAAGCGTGGCGCGAGAGCGTGGGTTTGAGTGGGTGGCGTGTGCCTCGACCGGGAATACGTCGGCAGCGATGGCGGCCTATGCGGCGCGCGCGGGAATGCGCAGCCTGGTGCTGATTCCTGAAGGCAAGATCGCCTGGGGGAAGCTGTCGCAGGCGATGGACTATGGCGCGGTGACCTGCCAGTTGAAGACGGACTTTGACGGCTGCCTGAAAGTTTTGTTGGAGATTGTGCGCGAGGCTCCAATTTATCTGCTGAATTCCATGAATCCGTATCGCCTGGAAGGGCAGAAGACGCCGGCTTTGGAAATCGCGGAGGCGTTCGATTGGAACGTGCCGGATCACTTGATTGTTCCGGGCGGGAATCTTGCCAACTCGTCAGCGCTAGGCAAGGGCTTCAAGGAAATGAAGGAGCTTGGGCTGGTGGCGCGCGTGCCGAAGATTTCAGTGATCCAGGCCGAAGGGGCGAATCCGCTGGTGCGCTACCTGAATGACGGTGCCGGAACGGAGGGCGAGAAGGAGTTCAAAGCCGTGGAGGCGAACACGCGGGCCACGGCCATTCGGATCGGCAATCCGGCGTCGTGGAAGAAGGCGGCGCGTGTGGTGGAGGAGACCGGCGGCTGGTGCCTGGATGTAAGCGAGGCGGAGATTGCCCTGGCCAAGGCGGAGATCGGCCTGGAGGGCATTGGCTGTGAGCCGGCCTCCGCGGTCACGCTGGCGGGGCTGAAGAAGCTGCGGGCGCAGGGTGCAGTGGCGGAGAGCGATAGGGTGGTGCTGGTGCTCACCGGGCACACGCTGAAAGACGCCGATTACACCATTGACTTCCATCGCGGCATGCTGCTGCGGCCAGAAGAGGCCGCTGGCCATGAGGCGGCGATCGACGGCCTGCGGCGCAATGCGCGCGTGGTGGACGCCACGCCGCCGGCGGTGCTGGCCGCCATGAAAGACGTGCCGGCATGAGCGAGTACGGCGACAGAGTACGGGTGCGGCTGCCGGCCACGTCGGCCAACCTGGGGTCGGGCTTCGATACCGCGGCTGTCGCTTTGGATTTTTACCTGACGGTGGAGGCGGAACCCGCGGCTGAGTTTTCCATCAGCGCGACGGGGCGCGATGCCGAGCGATGCGGGGCTCTGGAAGACAACCTGGTGATCGAGCTGTATCGCACTCTGGTGCAGCGCGAGGGCAGAGCCGTGACGCCGCTTGCCATCCGCATGGAGAACGAGATTCCGCTGGGGATGGGTTGCGGGTCGTCGGCTGCGGGGCGCCTGGCGGCGATTGTGCTGGCTAATCATTTTGGGCAGCTCGGCTGGTCAAGCGAGCGTGTGCTGGCGGAGGCTTCGGAATTGGAGGGTCATCCCGACAATGCGGCGGCATGCTGGCTGGGCGGATTTGTCGCGTCAGGCACACAGGGCGGCGAGGTGCATGTGGCGCGGGTGGAACCCCCTGAGGAATGGCGCGCCATTGTCGTGCTGCCCACAGAACCCTTGGCGACAAGCACGGCGCGAGCGGTGCTGCCGGCCATCTATGCGCGAACCGATGTGGTGATCAATCTGCAGGGCGCGGCGATGCTGGGGTTGGCCTTTGCGCAAGGGCGCGGCGACTTGCTGAAGGCGGCCATGACCGATCGCGTGCACCAGCCGTATCGCGCGGCGATCTGCCCGCAACTGCCCAGGCTGCTGCCGCTGGCGGGGCAGGACGGGATTCTGGGCGTGGCGCTGAGCGGCGCCGGGCCGGCGGTGTTGGCGATTGTGCAATCGGAAAAGGATGTCGAGAACGCCTCGCGCAGGATTGATGAGGCCATGCGGGAGATGCAGCGGCCGGAGCTGCTGGTGTGCGGTTTTGAGGGGAACGGCACTGTAATCGAGACGGGTGCGCGCGCGCAACGGCCTGCCGCCGCGGGTTACCGATAGGGGATTTGCGGAGCCTTCTTGTCCACTTTCGTGGTAGTGAATCCCACTTTTTCAGCAGTATTCAAAGTGCAACTAACCCGTCGGTGATTGCGATCACTATTACCTAAGATTGCTTGATCTTCCGCTAAAGAAAACATACATTCAGCACGTGGGCAGTTCTGGGGGAGGGCTGCTCTAGCGCCCGTGATTCCTTGATGGAGTCCGGGCGCTTTTGATTTTGGGCACGGCGGGGGCACGGATGCGCTCTTGAGCGGGATGCGACTTTCCGGCACGCTCCCGCATCCCATGAAGGCAAGGCTGCAGGGTAAACTGAACCGGTGCAGTTACGGCAAGGAGGAGCATGGCTGGAGCAGGTGTTTTGGAAGTGACGGATGCGAACTTTGATCAGGAAGTGCTGAAGAGCGAGCAGCCGGTTCTGGTGGATTTCTGGGCAGCGTGGTGTGGGCCCTGCAAGATGATTGCGCCGGCAGTGGATAACCTGGCGGCAACCTACGCGGGCAAACTGAAGGTCGCCAAGGTGAACGTGGACCAGAATGGCGCCACGCCTTCGCGTTATGGAATCCGCGGCATTCCCGCGCTGCTGTTCTTCAAGGGCGGCAAGGTGGCCGATCAGATCGTTGGATACGTTCCGCAGGATGTGATCGAAGAGAAGGTGCAGAAGTTGATTGCCGGCACCCAGGCGGCGTAACGGCAAAGCAGTCTGGCAGCGAGCAGAAGGCCCGGCGAGCGCCGGGCCTTCTTGCGTCTGGTTTCGAAAGTTTGGCTTTGCAATCGGATCAGTGGTATTTGCGCAGCACGCCCAGGACGCGGCCCTGGATGGCGACCTGCGCGGCGGGGACGTAAATCGGTTCCATCTCGACGTTGGAGGGCTGCAGGCGAATGGTGCTGCCTTCGGAGTAGTAGCGCTTGAGGGTGGTCTCAGAGCCGTGCACGAGGGCTACGATGATCTCGCCCTGGCGCGCGGTCTTGGTGCGCTCGACGAGGACGTAGTCGCCAGAGATGATGTGCTCGTCGCGCATGGAATCGCCGCGCACCTCGAGTGCAAAGACGTCGCGGTTACCGACCACGTCATGCAGCGAAATGGATTCCATGTTCTCGCTGGTTTCGACGGGCAGGCCGGCGGCGATGCGGCCGGCGAGCGGAAGGCGATCGCTCGAGCGGGTGCGGGTGCCGGGCGGCAACACGTCAATGGAGCGGCTGCGGTTGTGCACGCGATCCAGCATGCCCTTCCTCTCAAGATTGGTGATGTGCTTGTGCACGGTGGCGAGGCTTTTGAGGCCCATGCCGCGAGCGATCTCTTCGAAGGAGGGGGAATAGCCGTTGCGGCTCACGAAGGAGTCGAGGAAGTCGAGCACTTCTTTTTGTCGCCGGGTGACAGCCATGCGTGGATTATAGCGAACAAAAAGCGAACTGCAAGGGGTTCATGAGCTGAATTAGAAACTATTAGTAACGCCGGTGGTTCCGGCACCTGCGGTGCGGCCCCGCTGCCATCTGCGCGCGCCTTTCGTACTGGATCAGGAGGTCAGCCCGTATCCGAGATTTCAGGGTTCTGGGTTCACATGCCCTGCGGTCTTTGACGGGGGCGGGAGCGAGGGAGATCCCTCCCACCCAGGCAGAGCTTAGGTTTGGCGGGTTGAGGTGGTTTCCCACCCTCGCGACAAGGACGAAAACGTCGCGAGGATGGGCACCCGGCATGCGGCTCAGGATGACAAGGTGCTGGTGAGTGACAGAAATTGTTCGGACGGGGGGTGTGCGGACCCCGCTCCCTCGCTGGTACCGAGGTGATTGCTGTGTGTTAGGGCAGGTTGCGGACCCAGATGTTGCGGAAGCTGATGGGTTCGGACTTGTCGCCGTGGGCCTGCAGCTTGATGGGGGCGGTGTCGTAGGCCTTGTAGAAGGGCTTGCCGATGTAGCGGGTTTCGCCTTGCAGCTCGAAGTGGTTTTCGACGATGACGCCGTTCCAGAGGACGGTGGCATAGGCGTGTGTTTTGACGGAGCCGTCCTCGTTGAATATGGGTGCGGTCCAGACCACGTCGTAGACGTTCCACTCACCGGGTTTGCGCGCGGCGTTGGCGAGGGGGATGGCCTGCTTGTAGAGGCTGCCTGCCATGCCGTTCACGTAGGTCGAGTTCTGATAGGAGTCGAGGACCTGGAGCTCATAGCCGCTGTCGCCCGCTCCGGTGGAGGCGAGGAAGACGCCGGAGTTGCCGCGGGCCTGGCCGGAGCCGGTGATGGACTCGGGAATGCGGAACTCAATGTGGAGCTGATAGTTCTTGAATTTCTGCTTGGTCTCAATGCTGCCGCCGGTTTTGTTGACGCGCATGAGGCCGTCGACGAGGTCCCACTTGGCGGGCTGCTGGTCGGAGACATTGACCCATTGATCGAGACTCTTGCCATCGAAGAGCACGACGGCGTCAGAGGGCGCGGCGCCGCAGTCTTTGGCAGGCGTGACGACAGGCGGAACAGGCTGCCAGACTTCAGTTTCTTCGGGCTTCATCTTCTGTTCAGCGGGCTGCTGCGCCAGAAGGGAAGCCGTGACCGAGGCAAGGGCTGCAACTGCAAGGAGCGTGGGAAGTTGGTTGCGCATCATGGCGGGAGTTTAACGGCAGGGAGTAGGGAGTAGGCAAGGGGGGCCGGGAAAAGACAGGGACCAGGCACCAATGCCCGGAGACCGGAAAGGCACGAAACGAAAAGCCAAGCGACCGAGGAATCAGGCTGGTGAGACACGGTTGAGGCGGTTGTCCACATCTTGTGGGCTCAGGCCTGGTATTTGCCGTCGGTGGCGTTTTGCCAGATTGCCTCGAGAGCCGTCTCGTCGCCGGCACCGTAGTCGCCGATCATGGCCTGGCTGGGATTGGCGGGCACGTTCGATAACTGGAAGTGATCTTCATCCTTGAAGTGGATCCAGTCTCCTCCCCAGGCCAGGCCCTTGGCCTTCAACGCATCCACCATGGCCTGAAACTGCGGAGTGTGCGCGCGCCAATTCAGGTCGCCCGACTCACCCGAAATGTAGGGCACGATGTCTACCGCGAGGCCGTAATTGTGCATCGAGTGTCCGGCCGGCGCATTGGTGACAACCTGTCCCGGCGCGGTGCGTCCCTGCGCAAACAAGGCATCCTGCTGGGCGGCGGTTCGAAGGCCGGATACGACAAGGAGATGGGTTCCGGCGGCTTCAAGCGTGGCGGCGGCGGCGCGTACTTTGCCGGCAAGCGCAGGGCTGACAGTGGCGAGGGCAGATTCGCTTCTTGCGTTCATGCGGGATCTCCGGATGGAACACTATAGCGGCAAACCAGCGGTGACGCTACAGGACTTTTCGCCTGGGCATGGATTCTCTGGAGAGAGCCGTGTTCACAGTGCGGGTGCCGGATGGGGCGCGTGCTGCAGCCGTTAGTTCTGCCAGTTTCCGGGAGAGGGCCGGGCGGTTAGCGTCCGATGCATTCCCGGCAAGTGAGGGCAAGCTTATGCCGACGCAGCCTGCGGGCGATCCGGATTACCTCCGGCGAGGGGTGCACCGCTTCCGCAGCGAGGTTTTTCCCCAGAAGCGCGCGCTGTACGAGAGCCTGGCGGAGAAGCAGGTGCCCCACGCGCTGTTTATCACCTGCGGGGATTCGCGCATCGATCCCGCGGCGCTGACCAGCACCGACCCGGGGCAGATTTTTGTGGAGCGGACGCCTGGCAACATTGTGCCGATCTATAGCGATGCCGAGGCTGTGGGGGTGTCGGCCAGCATCGAATATTCAGTTGTGAAACTGGGCGTGAGAGACATTGTGGTGTGCGGGCACTCCGCCTGCGGAGCCATGACGGGGATGCTCGATCGCGAGCACCTGAATGTCATACCAGCCACGGCCCGATGGTTACGTTATGCAGAGCCTGCGCTCGAACTGCTGGACCGGGTGCATTCGCATGTGGAGGGCAGCAAACGTCTGGAGCTTCTGAGCCAGTTAAACGTGCTGGAGCAGTTGGCGCATCTGCATACGCATCCAGCGGTGGAAAGTCGCGTGGCGGCGGGAACCATGGCGCTGCATGGCTGGTACTACGAGATCGACACGGGCCGCGTGGAGGTCTTCAATCCGGAGTTCGGGCAGTTTCAGGAATGGTTGTAGCGGCTCAGGCGAGCGGCTTCAGCTCGCCGAAGACGGTGGGAATGAGTTCGGCCACGGTGGGATGGATGTGCACCGAATGCGTGAGCAGCGAAGCGGGCTGGCGCGCATACATGGCTGTGGCGATGCAGTGGATGGCTTCGTCCGCGCCGGGGCCGATGATCGTCGCGCCGAGGATGTGCTGGTTGGCGGCATCGACCAGGACCTTGATAAAGCCGAAGGTCTCTCCCTTCTCAATGGCACGCGACACACGCGTCATGGGGCGCTTGCCGACCAGCGCGCGGATACCCTGGGCGCAGACTTCATGCTCGTGCAGACCCACGTGGGCGAGCGGCGGATCCGTGTACAGCGCATAGATGGGAATGCGGTCTGAGAGCCGGCGCGAGGCTCCCGCGAGCAGGTTGTCGGCCACAATTTCGTAGTCGTTATAGGCGGTATGGGTGAAGGCGGCGCGGCCGTTGCAATCGCCCAGCGCGTAGACGCCGGATGCGCTGGTGCGGAGCTGATCGTCGACGTTGATGTAGCCATGCGCGTCGGTGTCAATGCCGGCCGCGGCCACGTTCAGGTCGTCCGTGTTGGGCGTGCGGCCGATGGCGAGCAGGACGTGCGAGGCCTCGATGTGCGGCGCGCGCTCGTCGCACTCCACGCCCACCAGGATGCGATCGGGCGCCTGCTCCAGATGAATGCAGTTGGCGCTGGTCGCAATGTCTATCCCCTCAAATTTAAAGAACTCCTGAATGACAGCGGAAGCGTCTTCATCTTCGCGCGGAGCCAGGCGCGGGTGCTTGTCGAGGACGGTCACTTCAGAGCCGAAGCGCCGAAACATCTGCGCGAACTCCAGGCCCACGTAGCCGCCGCCGACCACGACGAGATGGCGGGGGAGTTCCTGGAGCGCGAGGATCGAGGTGCTGGTGAGGAACGCCACCTTGTCGACGCCGGGCATGCTGGGGATGAGCGGTCGGGCGCCGACATTGAGGAAGATCTGCGGTGCTTCGAGCAGGTCATTTCCGACTCGGAGAGTGCGGGACGATTCGAATGCGGCGTGACCCTGAATGAC
>NZ_DASXYM010000007.1:0-5360 GCF_036502485.1 Occallatibacter sp.
GCGGCTCGATTCAGAAGGCTGGCGAGAGACTATGAGCGGCTGGCCACAACTCTGGCTGCATTACACTATCTCGCATTCGCCTGCCTGATGCTCGCAAATCTGGTAAAGACATGCGCGCAAAGTTAATAACAGGCTCTAGGCATCGAAAAGGACTGGCTTTCACGGTCCATAGAGCGGCAGGACCAATTATCCTTTACTTTGGGCTTCCGGAAAGAAGGCGGACCCTGGCAGCCATTATCCTGAGCATGGGCCATATGAGTAGTTTCAATCCCGCTGCATTTCTTGCCACTTCCGGTCTCGGCAGAAGAATCGTCCAGTTCAAACCTCGCGAGAATTTCTTCTCTCAAGGAGAACCGGCAGACTCCGTCTTCTATCTCCAAAAGGGCCGCGCCAAAGTTACTGTCGTTTCCGCTGCCGGCAAAGAAGCAACCATCACCCTGCTCGCGGCCCATGACTTCGTCGGCGAGGAAGCGCTCGCATCAGTCATAGGCCTGCGTCTGGCCACGGCCACCGCCATCACCGGCTGCACCGCCCTCAAAATCATGAGGGAAGAGATGACCCGCGCCATGCGCGAGGAAAATGCGTTCTCCAGCGTTTTCCTCGCATTCCTGCTTGCGCGCACCATGCGAGTGCAGGCTGATCTGGTCGACCACCTGTTCAACTCCAGCGAGCGACGCCTCGCTCGCATCCTCTTGCTCATGGCGGAGTTTGGCAAGCCCGGCGAGCCTGAAACCCTCATCCCTGCCATAACTCAGGAGACCCTGGCGGACATGATCGGCACCACCCGTTCGCGCGTCAGCTTCTTCATGAATCGCTTTCGCAAGCTCGGGTTTGTTGACTACAACGGCCGCATTCGCGTTCACAAGTCGCTGCTCAACGTCATCCTCCACGACCAGCTACCCGATGACAATGCCAGGACGCCGGACATGCAGGAAAGTCCACAGCCACGCCGCAAACCTCCAAAGAAAAATAGCCTCGCTCCCCGGAAGAAATAGCAGCACGGCAGCGTCGCCCTAAGCACCTCGACGCTTTCGATTGTTGAAGATCCCACGCGCCTTCACAAAAGCATCGGCGATCGATGTCAGCGCAATAAGGCACGCCGTGCCCGCGGCAACTCGCATATTGCCAGCAACTTCTAATCCTTCCAGCCTCCGGAATCAGGCTCAAGTGTGTATAGAAATGACCATACAAAGAATCAACCTCGAACCATACTGGAAATTAACCAGCCAGGCATTTTCTTTCCCTTGGATACTATTGCTTATCGCAAGCTGAATCGACAGCTTCTCCCCCTAATGTGCAGCCAGAAGAGGCGCTCCGCGGCACATCATCATTCACCACGCACACGCAGGCGATTGGGTCCCACCCGCTGATTAGGAGTAGATGATGGATTCCACCCTTGGTGCGCTCGCAGCCGCTAATGGAATGGCGATGCCCGGCATCAGACGGCCCCTGCCCATCGAGATGCTCCCTCTCGGCATTGCCGGCCTTGACGACATTCTGGGCGGCGGCCTGGCGCACAATCACCTCTATCTCATTGAAGGCGATCCCGGCACCGGCAAGACCACCATCGCCATGCAGTTTCTTATGGAGGGTGCACGATGCGGCAAGAAGGGCCTCTATGTCACCCTTTCTGAATCGAAGGAAGAATTACTCGAGATCGCCGATTCCCACGGATGGATGCTCGATGGCATTGACCTGTTCGAACTCGTCGCGGACGAAAACCAGCTCAAGCCGGAAACCCAGTACACAGTCTTCAGCCCTTCTGAAATCGAACTTGCTGACACCACACACGCAGTGCTGGCCGAGGTCGAACGCCTTCAGCCGGCCCTCGTGGTGCTTGACTCTCTTTCTGAATTGCGCCTTCTTTCCCGCGATTCGCTGCGCTATCGCCGGCAGATCCTCGGGCTTAAGAAATACTTTTCCGCGCATAAATGTACCGTGCTCCTCCTGGACGATCGCACCGCCGACGGCCAGGATATGCAGCTCCAGAGCATAGCCCACGGCGTCATCATGCTGGAGAATGTGGAGCGGGAATACGGCATCAATAAACGCCGCCTCCAGGTTAAGAAGCTGCGCGGAGCTCAATTCCGCGAAGGCTTCCATGACTTTTCCATCAACCGGGGTGGCGTTGAAGTCTATCCCAGGCTTGTGGCCGCCGAGCACCTGCCCACGCTGCAGCCCACGCAGCTAAAGAGCGGTCTCAATGCCCTCGATGCGCTGCTAGGCGGAGGCCTTGACAGCGGCACCAGCACGCTTCTGCTTGGACCCGCCGGTTGTGGCAAATCCACCATCGCCGTTCGCTATGCCGTCAGCGTTGTGGAACAGGGCAGCCGCGCCGCAATCTTCGCTTTCGATGAAACCCTGGCCACGCTGGTCATCCGCTCAAGGGGACTGGGGCTGGACATCAGCAAACATGTCGAAAGCAAAAACCTGACCCTCCGCCAGATCAATTCCGCCGAACTCTCGCCTGGCCAACTTGTGCACGAGATACGAAAGATGGTCGAAGAGCAGGATTTGAAACTGCTGATCATCGACAGCCTCAACGGCCTGCTCAGTGCCATGCCCGGCGAGCAATTCCTCGCCATGCAACTGCACGAGCTGCTCGGGTTCCTCAATCAGAAGGGGGTCACAACTCTGCTGACGCTGGCGCAGCACGGCTTTGTCGGCTCCAATATCGATACGCCGGTGGATGTAAGCTACCTGGCCGACACCGTTCTGCTGTTCCGCTACTTCGAAGCCGCAGGTGAGGTGAAAAAAGCGCTGTCCGTCATCAAGAAGCGCAGCGGAGAACACGAACGCACCATTCGCGAACTGGTGATGAGAGGCGGGAAGATTGTGGTCGGGAATGCGCTTACAGATTTTCACGGCGTGTTGACTGGTTCTCCCACTTATCAGGGCAAAGCCAAAAGCCTCCAGGGTTCGACATCGACCGCAAAGCCGAGCGCGACGGAATGACAGCGACAGTCGATGAACTTCTCGTTCTCGTCGTTGCCCCTACCGGGCGAGACGGCGAGCTCATCTGCGGCCTCCTCGGGGAGCAGAACTTCCCCTCCCTGTTGTTCCCGAGTTCGCAAAAAGCACGCATCGGAATGGAAGCGGGAGCAGGGGTCGTCATCCTCGCGGAAGAGGCGCTCCCCCTTGACGAAATTGAACTGTGGGCAGCGGAAGTGTGCCGGCAGCCCTCCTGGTCCGACATCTTCTTCATCCTCCTCACTCTACCGGGAGAACGCAGCCGGAAAAGGATGCTGGCTCAACAGCCGCTTGGCAACGTGGTGCTGCTTGAACGCCCGGTTCGCCCTGAGACGCTAATCAGCACGGTTCGCACCGCGCTGCGCAGCCGCCAGCGCCAATATGAAATGAGAGACCACCTGATCGAGGTCCGCCTGGCCCAAGATGCGCTTCGCAAATCGGAAAAGCTGGTGGTTGCCGGCCGCCTCGCCCTCAGCATCTCGCACGAGATCAATAATCCTCTCGCGGCGGTCACGAATCTGCTCTACCTGATCGGGCTATCTACGTCGCTCGATGAAGTAACACGCCTCACCGACACCGCGGCCCTTGAGTTGGCGCGCGTGTCTGAAATCGTCAGCCAAACCCTCCGGTTCTATCGCGACCCCGGTAAGCCAACCCTCGTCCACATCAGCGAAATCGTGGACTCGGCGCTCGCCCTTTATAAGCCCAGGCTGGCCTTCGCTGACATCGCGATTGAACGCGATTTCCGCGACTGCTCGCCGATTCTCGCCATGGCCGGCGAACTGCGGCAGGTCACCCTTAACCTCATCGGCAATGCCTTCGATGCGATCGGGCGTGACGGCAGGCTCAAAATCCGCGCAGCCAACGCACGCCAGCACAGCAACGGCTCGCTGCGGGGAATTCGCCTGACCATCGGCGATACCGGCACCGGCATTCATCGCGATGTCCGCGGTTCCCTGTTCGAGCCCTTTGTCAGCACAAAGGGCGATACCGGCACAGGTCTGGGCTTGTGGCTGAGTTCAGAGATCGTCCGTAAACACGGCGGCACCATCCAGGTGAAGAGCCGCGCCGTCTCGCCATATTCAGGCACAGTCTTCTCGGTCTTTCTCCCACTGGAGCTTCATTCTGAAGTGCATGCGCCGCCACAAACCCATGAACTCGAAAGGGTCCAATTCCGGCAATCGGATCGCGGATGAGATCTTTCACACCAAAATGGGGCTCGCTCGGAGGCGCCATTCTGGCGCTGCTTGCACTGCTCTGCTCAAGCGCAAATCTCTCTGCATATTCGGTTCTGACGCACGAAGAAATTGTCGATTTGATGTGGAGCTCCGAAATCCGCCCGCTCCTATTGCAGCGTTACTCAGATCTCACGCCAGAGCAGATCACCGAAGCGCATGCCTACGCCTATGGCGGATCGGTGATCCAGGATCTTGGATACTATCCATTCGGAAACCCGCAATTCAGCGATCTCGTCCACTACGTCCGCAGCGGAGACTTTGTCGCCGAGTTGCTTCGCCAGAGCCACGATGCCAACGAGTACGCATTCGCACTGGGCGCGCTTTCGCACTATGTCGCCGACCTCGTCGGACATCCGGCGGTGAATGCCTCCGTGGCGCTCCGCTACCCCAAACTGCGGGCCAGGTTTGGCAACTCCGTTCGATATGCGCAGGATAAGACTGCCCATCTCAAGACCGAGTTCGGTTTCGACACCTTGCAAATAGCAAAGAACCGGTACGCGTCAGAGCAATACCACGCTTTCATCGGGTTCAAGGTCGCACAGCCCTTGCTGGAGCGGACGTTCCCCGTCATTTACGGGCTGCAACTCAAGCAAGTGCTTGCCCATGAAGACCTGGCGATTGGCTCGTACCGGTTCTCTGTCAGCCGCTTGATTCCGCAAATGACCAAGGTCGCCTTGCGCACACACAAGAAGGAACTGATGCAAGAGATGCCCGGCTTTGCGAAGAGACGCTTCCTCTATCGCTTATCTCGGTCCGACTACGAGCGCAACTGGGGAAAGACCTATACCGAGGCCGACTTCGGAACACGAGTACTCTCGGCGCTCTTGCGATTCATGCCCAAAATCGGCCCCTTCAAGGGGATGGGGTTCGATAATCCGACTGCCAGGACGGAGGACCTCTATATCAAGAGCATCAATGCGACTCTCGACCGCTACCAGGTCCTGCTTGAAAGGGTAGGTCCCGGCACGCTGCTGCTGCCCAATTGCGATCTCGATGATGGCAACGTCACCGCAGGCGCAGAGTACTCGCTGGCAGATCAGGCCTACGCAACCCTGCTGGCCAGGTTGGCGGCGCAGAACTTCGATGGCACCACGCCTCAATTGCGCGATAACATTTTGGCCTTTTACACCGATCGCTCGCTGCCCATCCAGA
>NZ_DASXYM010000008.1:0-65684 GCF_036502485.1 Occallatibacter sp.
GCTCATGGAGGTAATACCATGCACTGATTGAGCGCTGTGGAGCAAGCCTGCGAAAATCAGTACTAGGAAACGCACTAGCCTAGGGAGCGCTGGGGATCATGTTCCAATGCTGGTGCACGAGATTCCAGTCGCCATGCCGACATATCGGTACGAATCGCCGAGGTCGCCGTCAACCGTGAACCTATAATGGCCTCTATTCCTTCTGAGACAAGGGCGTGCCGCGGATGCTTCGTCAACTCCGGATGCAGAATTTCAGATGCTTTGATGATCACACGGTCCTATTCGAGCCGATCGTCGTGGCAGTTGGGAAGAACAATGCCGGCAAGTCTTCTCTAATCGAAGGGCTACGCCTCGTCGCCGCCGTCGTCAACCGACGGGGCGCACAGTTTTCAGCTGCTCCCCCTTGGTTGGATTTGCCTCGCTTCAGAAAGGGAATATCGCCGAGCATTTCGCAACTTGGACTGAATTCAAACAACGTTTTTCATCGATACGGAAATCCTCCAGCTGTAATCACGGCGACCTTTCGCCAAGGTGTCGTGATCAATGTGTATGTAGGTCGAGAAGAAGCGGTCTTCGCCACAATTCAATCAAACTCGGATTGGATTAGCTCTGCAGCGAAATTTCTCGATCTTAAGGTACCGTGGATAAGCGTTTTACCCCAGATAGGACCGCTTCTGACAGAAGAGCATCGCCTCACCGACGAGCGCGTGATTGCAAAGATGAACTCGCGATTGTCTTCGCGTCATTTCCGCAACCAACTGCTCCAAATCGAAGAATCCTTTTCAGGGTTCAAGGCCTTAGCGGAGGAGACTTGGCATGGCCTGAGCCTAGAGCCAATCCAACAGGCGGTAACTAAAGAAGGAACATTACTGTCTCTTTCCGTCAGAGACGGGGACTTTGTGGCGGAAGTTGGGTGGATGGGACACGGCTTGCAAATGTGGCTTCAGACGATCTGGTTCCTTTCCCGAACTCCTGCAGATTGCACCGTAGTTCTCGATGAACCAGATGTCTACATGCACCCGGATCTTCAACGCAAGTTATTCCGACTCGCTCGCGGACGGTTTCGACAATGCATTGTCGCAACGCACTCCGTTGAAATCATGGCCGAAGCCGACCCTGGCAACATCCTGATCATTGATAAAAAGGATCGGAAATCCCGCTACGCGAACAATGAGCCAGGAGTTCAAATCCTTATCGATCAGATTGGGGGGATACACAACGTTCATCTCGCGCGACTTTGGAGTGCAAGGAGGTTTCTCTTAGTCGAAGGTAAGGACATGAGCCTTCTTCGGCACTTCCATTCGACCCTATTTCCTGATGCCGATCTGCCGCTCGACGCAATTCCATCTCTTCCAATAGGCGGCTGGAATGGTTGGCCATACGCCGTTGGATCTTCTATGACTTTGAAAAATGCTGTGGGCGATCGCATTGCAACCTACTGTATTTTAGATTCCGACTACCACACTGAAGAGGAGATTGCCGATCGATACATTGAGGCTCAAAACCGGGGAGTCCACCTCCACATTTGGAGGCAAAAGGAGATCGAGAATTTTTTGCTGCAGCCAAGGGCTATCCGGCGGGTCCTCGCGGCCCGGATCAAGGAAGGGGAGGTGCCCAGCGCAGAGGAAATTCGCCAGAAGCTTCTCAATATCTGCGAAGCAGAGCGCCGATCGATTGAAGACGCTTTTGCGTCGGCAATGATACAAGCTAATCGCAGGCTGGATATTGCCACCGCGAACAAAGCCTCGCGAGTCCGCGTTGAGAGGATATGGCAGTCGGAAGACGGCAGGCTTGCCATAGCACCTGGTAAGACGCTTCTATCAGAGTTGTCCCAATGGACTCAGGAACAATTCGGCGTGACATTTGGCCCACCTGCCGTTGCTCGGCAAATGACCCAGTCTGATTTGCCGTCGGAGCTGACGGCGGTCATTCGTGCAATCGAGGGAGGCTCTAGCTTTCCGCAGGTAGATGGGTAAGACGAATTCAATACCTGTTCGGCAGGTGGCCCATGCACCGATCCAGCCACTCGTCTGCAGCTTCATAAATGGGTAAGTCTGTGCCCGTTCATTCGAATGTCGAGAATTGCCAAAGGGCCAAAGCGCTCATTGACGACCCATTATGCGGCGTTCTCACGACTTACTACCCGGAAACGCCGCTGTGGCCTGTAGAAATTTGGCGTCATGCAAAATCACCAAATCACTCCTCGAGCCGCATCGACGCATGCGAGTTTCGGAACTATGCCCCTTCCTTCTGGTGTCGGGTTTTCGAACTTTCGGAGCTAGTCGGCTCGCCAAATCAGGCCGCTCAACACGGCGGCTTGGCTTCCCCGCACTGGGCCGACAGTATTCAGGCCGACGGATTGGTACACACGGACGTGGGCACGTCCCACGCCCGAACTGGGGGAAGTAGAGTCTGTACCTGAACCCCGTGCCCACGCATCCCAAGAAGCATGTTTACGCCGGAAGAAATCATCGGAGTGAGACAAGGAGGAGAGTCCCAGGACGAGCGCGATCACTTCTACGCCTTGTGAGGAGTGCGGCCAGAGGGTGGACATGCGAGACCTTGGACAGGTTTTTCAGCTTGAGCAGAAGCGCCACCCACGATGGGCCGGCGAGTAACGCGCCGATAGCATGCACCCGGGTACTCCGGTCTGGTTACGTTTTTCTCCTTTTCTTCTCCTAACCGCTTCTGCCATGATTGTTCGAACGGGCAGCTAGCGAGCGGGAAGTCGATTGGTTTCTATTGAGCTCAGAGCGTTTGTGGCGCGATTACTCTTCGCTGCGCGGAGGGCACGGCTGCCACGCGTTGCCGTTCTCATTGATGCCGATAACGTAAATCAATCCGGGATTCACTCTGTGTTTGAGCAATTGCATAAAGCGTGGAATCCAACCTACCGGCGAGCGTACGGGCGCGGACTGACGAGCCGGGCAGAGACGTTCCGGAGGCACGGCATACTGCCGGTAGAAGTTGTGTCGAATTCGCCGGGAAAGAACGCCGCTGACATCGCTCTTCTCATTGACGCGATGAACGAATTACATGCTCGCCGTGTTGATGCGTTCTGCCTGGTGACAGGCGACGGCGACTTCACGCGGCTCGCGATCGCAATCAGGGAACGCGGCCTCCCCGTTCTCGGCTTCGGAGGCCCAACGACTCCCGCTTCGCTTCGAGCGGCGTGCACGGAGTTCTACGCCTTCGAGAACCCCGCCGACTCGCGAGCAAAGAAAACAAGGGCTGCTGGCACACAGCGAAAGGCCAATAAGCCGGTCATCGTGAAGGATAGGGGTGAATTCAAGCTGTTCTTGCGCAACCTCACGGACGGAAATGGGAAAGCAACATTCCAACGCATCAATCATGAGGCTTGTAAGCGCGACGCAAACTTCTCGGCCCGGCAGTACGGGGCCAGAAGCCTGAAGGGCCTGATTAAGGATCTTGCCGAATTTGAAGTCTGCCCCATCACTGACAACTCGGGAGCGATCAGGGACTACGAAGTGAAACTGTCCGAAGAGAAACCGACCGCGTAGCAGGTAAGATAGGCGGCTTCATCGGTAGGATCCAGCGGCGCCCGGCCACAGCGCGGCGGGGATTGCGCCGATACCGGAGCAGGGTCCTTGTCGATGCTGCATGAGATTGGACAGAGAGCGAGGCACGTTTGCAGGGAGTGTCCCTCGAAATGCAGGAACTATTCGAGGAGGCGAAGACGGCGAGGGTCAGTGGAAGGAACTCTGGACGTACGCGACCGGCTGCCCCGCGCCATTCTTGCCGAACTCAAGGAGATCTCGCGTAAGTTGGATGCGCCCCGAGCATCCGAGTAGTCTCGACTGTACGGCGAAGCTTCCATCTCCAGTGTAGTGCCCGTCAGCGAAGTAGACTCACGGGTATCAGTTCCCATCTTCAAACGTTGCGCAGGGCGAACTGACTCTCCGAAGATGGCTCGCGCGCGGTGTGTCTCCTCTGGCCGATCCGGACCATGAGGCTTGCCATCACCTATTCAGCTTATGCACGAATATCATCAGGTGCCGATTGCAAGCATCCGGCCAGGCGACCTCTGCTTTTTTGCTCTGGCGAGGGTTCGATTGGGGTGCTGAACGCTGTTTTTGGGTGCTTTTGAGCGCCTTCTGAGCCATCAGTGCGCTGTAGAATCAATAACTTACAATCTCGGTTCCAACTGTCACGGCAGAGGTCGCGGGTTCGAGCCCCGTCGTCCCCGCCACACATCCCAAATGAGTTATCTGGGATGGGCGGAAACCATAGAGGGTGCAAAAGGACATAGATCTGTGTCCCTTTTGTGCCCTTTTGACGTCGATTTCCACCCGATCCCTCTACCGGATTAGACCGCGGTTTGACTCCCGCCTGCAGACATAACAAGTGACATCACGGCGCCTGAGCAGCATGTTTTGATGGTGTGATTGCCTGCGTGTAGACGTCCAAGGTCGATCGCAGTGAAGAATGTCGCAACAGTTCCTGCATCACTTTGAATTCTGTTCCCACACTCCTAAGGAGCGTCGAATACGTGTGTCGAAACGTGTGCCACCCGAAGCGCTTTTCGATGCCTAATTCGTGGGCCCTCGGCAGGATCAATTTTCTCAAAATCGCCTGACCCCAGAACGGCTTTCGACCGCGGTGGCGTTTGCTTGCGAAAACCCAATCGTCAGGTTTGCGGTAATGCTGCTGTTCCTTCCATTTCAGCAGTGTTTCGATCAGGATCGGATGAACTGGAACTGGCTTTTGCGACGATTCGGTTTTGCAAGGACCAACAACTCCGCAGACAATCGACCGGGTTACGTGGATCAACCTATCGGCGAAGTTGATGTCCCGCCACTTCAGGCCGAAAAGTTCGCTCTGTCGTAGTCCAGTCGACGCAGCGAGCAAAACCAATGTCCGTTCTCTGATTGCCAAGCCGTCTATTAGGGTCTTGATTTCATCGGGGCTGAGTATATTCGGGGCGGCTTTGCTTTGGGCTCCCTGACGCACGAGACGAATTGGATTGTGATCGAAGAATTCATAGCGGCAGGCATGATTGAGCAGCACAGACATCACGCCCCGGATCTTCGCGCAACTGCCCTTCGCCAGCGGTAACCGACGAAGCCAAGACTCAAACTCGATCGTCCGCACATCACGAAGTTCGAGCTTTCCCCAATTCGGCAAGATCCATCGCCGCAGGTAGACCGCATAGCACATTTTCGTGGAATAGCTGCGCCAAGTGTTGCTTCGGGCCAGTTCACATTGTTCAAAATGGCTGCAGAGCTGAGCGACCGTCATCGTGATTGAAGTCGATCGCAGGTTCGCCCAGTTGACCTCAGTAATCAGGCTGGCGACCGCACTTCGGGCGGCGTCCTCGTCGGAATACTCCTCAATCGTTCCAATCACCCTCTTGCGATATATGCGCTTCCCGTTAGGGCCTTTTTCTGACCAACGGAACTGCCAAACATCGGGACCTTCGAGGCGAGACTTGGTAGTGAGACTGCCATGTTGCATTGATCATCCTCCTGCCCGCAGTGGCGGGGCAGGGAAAATGTTCTCCGATTCGACGCACGCTTGGCCCTCTCAGGCGGGACCAAACAGTGGAACTCAATCCCGCAATGCTGAAAGTGAATTACCTTGCGGCGGCAGCGTGCTGGGGTGCCCTGAATTGTGGAGTGACGCAAGCGCATACAGGCGGGATCGGCGTCTCAATAGGTGCATGGCGATAATGCGCTCCTTGAGAGCCCCCTGGGAGTTGAACTGCTCTGCTTTGGAGGAACGTGGACGCACCTTTCCTAGGTGCTTTATATTGAGGCTGTTGCTCGAACGGAGGGGGCATGGCTCGCAAGCAAAGTCTTCCGAAGGAGCCGTTGTCGACGCGGCCGGATCACGACCGGAAGTTCTACGGCGCCAACCTAGCCGAGGTCTTCCGGACGCCGCTCTATGATTGCTCCCTCAAGACTGTGTCTGGCGTGCCCGACTTCGCCCTCACAAGGCTCAAGGGTGGATCGATGGAGATGCAGCGGGCACCGGCCTATCCTGAGGACCGCGCCATGCTCATCTGCGTGGCTTTAGCTCCAACTCCGGTTGACCGGTGGCGCGCACGAATTTCCGGACAAGAAGTTGGCGTCTCTCATTCGATCGCATTCGCAACAACGGTAATCGATCTTATGAAGCCAATGGAGATGTGGGCGGCAGGTCCGTTCGACTACCTACACTATTATTTATCGCGCGATCTGCTGGACAGAGTTGCAGCGGACAACAGGATTGAACTAGTTGATTCGTTTCGGATGGTCTTCTTTGAAAGGGACCTCGTGGTTGCTCAATTGACCAAGACCATCCTCAGCCAGGTGCGCAACCGTGAACCGCTCAACATGCTCACATTAGAAGATGTCTCACTTCTTGTGAGCACACATCTTCTGCAACACTATGGAAACAGTAAGGGAATTCTCCGGGCACAGCCGAGCCTGGAGAGCTGGCAAAAGATTCGCACCGAGGAGATGTTGCGTGCGCATCTTGAAGGCGAGATCAGAATTGCGGCCCTTGCGACCGCCTGTCAGCTCTCCCCGAGTCACTTCTCTCGTTGCTTTCGCCAGAGCTTTGGCACTTCAGTTCATCAATGGCTCATCAAGCTTCGAATCGACACGGCGAAGAATCTGCTTCGCGAGGCCGAGCTGAATTTGGCAGAGGTGGGTTTTCGGTCGGGATTCTGCGATCAGGCTGCTTTCACACGCGCGTTTACCACGCTCGAAGGGACAACGCCGTTTCGCTGGCGCAAACTGAACGGTCGTAGCGCGGTTACTACTGACCACCTTGTCTCTGGTGAGCTGCTCCCTCGTTAATCGCTTCTATAGAAGCAACGATCCGCTTCACCGAGAACTGTGCTTTTCTGTCCGCGTCCGGATCCCGAAGAGAATGGCTGGAGACATGGTGGCTCAGATAGATCCCAAGCAAGTCCCACGCCAGCTGGGCGACGTCGGTATCCTGCAATAAGTGTCGCTTGTCGATCGCATTACGGATCAGCATAATGAGGGACTGCCGCCAGACAGATTCCGCCGCAGCGGCAGCCTCTCGAACAGGTCCCGGCAAGAAGCTCAACTCAACAATGGCTTGAGCGATCGGACAACTGCCCGGTAGTCCTGCCCTCCTCGTCCATCCAATCCATACATTTAGGTAGCGAATCAGCGACGGCAACCCGCCTCCAACGCCAGTGTCGACTCCAAGGCAGGTACGGCTCCAAAGGTCCAATGCAGCATCAAGGATGGACCGCTTCAGGTCGTCCAAATGTGGAAAATGCGCGACAACGCCACCCTTTGACAGGCTCGCGCGTCCGGCAACCGAACCAAAGGTGATCCTGCAGAGCCCCTCTGCGCTTGCCAAATCAAGCCCCACCCGAAGGATGCGGGTTCTAGTTACTTGACCAGACACTGATCATCCTCTACAAAAGCTCTTCTCATTCCCGACGAGGGTAAGCCGCTACCCCGCCAGGCGACTCCGAGAGGTATGGTACGCGGTACACCATCTCGGAGGATTGCCGATATCCGTCCTATTTGTCGATTCGGACTCAGTTTTCGAGTCCAAACGAAGCGCATTAGTCACTGACAGGACCATAAATCTGCTCAGCACGAGCATTTCTGGGAGCTATCTCATTCAACCACGGTCATTTTGTACAAGAATGACCGTTCTTTTTAGCGCTACGCTATACTCCGGCGCAATCCGACGTCCGCATTGTTCCCTGCAATTCGACACGGGCCACGCAAGCAGATTATTTTTCCGGCATATCCGACTTGGAAAGATATCGTCTGTTCTTTTCTTGAAGACCGGCAGCCTCTGTGCGCCGGATGCATGTGCGAGGTGAGGAGGTTTCATGATTGCCCTGCGCCGGAATGAATATCGAAGCTCGGCAATACTTTCGGAAGGTGCTTTCAGCTCAAGAATGCCCCGTCCGTGCTCTTTTGAGTCTTGGGATGAGACTGTCAGACAAAATCGCTTGCCGAAACAGGGCTATCCATGACGACATCATCGAACTCAGCAAACGCCTATGGCGCGCAGATGGCGAAGTATTTCACGATAGACCAACCGCCACACGTTGCCATCGATTCTGCGGTCTCCGTTGTCCGGCCGCAACTGGCGATTACCCGGCTGATTGCACGGAGTGGCATCCCGGAACGAACTGCGTCCATCCCGTCCGAGAAGGCCTACGTCGTCTCGCTTCACCTCAATCATGCGAACTCCGGGGAATGGGAACTTTGGACCGATGGCAGGCACACAAAGACGGGGGCATGGCCGGTGGGCGGAGTCGCAATGTGCGACCTGGAGTCAAATTCGAGCATTCGAAATCCAGGCCCCCATAGATTGGATCCATTACCATGTTCCGCGTACAACCTTGGATTCCCTCTCGGACGATGCTGGAGTGCCTAGAGCTAAACGTCTCTACTGCGTTTATGGAACTTCCGACCCGACACTCCATCACCTAACGCAATCCATTTTGCCATGCCTAAATAAGCCGGAGATGTTCTCACAGTTGTTCATGGATTCTTTCACCTTGATGATTTGTTCGCACCTTGTCGGGCGGTACGCTCAGACTCACGAAGCCTTCCGGAAGTTCAAGGGCGGCCTGGCGCCGTGGCAAAGACGCCGCATTGTGGATTTGTTCCATGAGCACTTGGACGGCGAATTGAAACTGGAAACACTTGCCAATGAATGTGGACTTTCAGTGAGCCATTTTGCGCGATCATTCAGGAGATCGTTTGGGACCTCCGCACATCGCTACCTGATTCTGAAGCGCGTCGAGATCGCGAAGGCCCTGTTGTCGGAAACGAATTACTCGCTTGTGGACGTTGCTGCGCAGACTGGATTTTCCGATCAAGCCGCGCTTACCCGAACATTTTCAAATGTCGTCGGTGCAACTCCGGCAAAGTGGAGGCGTGAACAGTCACGTCACAGGAGCTTTGTCGAAATACCCAAACACCAAGTCCTTCAACCACACGACTAGATCCCATCCTCAAGTTCACCGGTCCTGGGCGGTGTTGCTCGGAATCGTCTAGACGCAAATCTTCCCGGTTTTGAGATTCGGTTAGAGTTCTCACCTTAAACTCGAGCCCGAAGTGGTCTTTCGCCCGCCTTCACTCCGCATTTGAGCAGGATTCGACAAAAGTGGTTCATGTTTTCAAGAGTACCGTGCTCGTTCCCGACTATGGTTGGTCGCAAGTTCGAGCTCGATACACGAATCGCTGAAGCTCAAACTAGAAAGGAAAATGATCATGAAGAAGGCTTACTGGGCTGTAATGCTCCTTGCTGTGTTCATGGGCGTGACTCTGCTGGTGGGGAAGACCGCTAGAGTTGCGGCTGCGGCGCCATCCGGCATCAAGAACGTGGTCCTGGTGCATGGTGCTTTCGCCGATGGCTCCGGCTGGGATGCCGTTGCAAAGATACTTGAGAAGGATGGGTACAAGGTGTCGGTGCCGCAGGAACCAGAGACTTCCTATGCCGAGGACCAAAAGTATACTAAGGCCGCAATCGACGCCATGGGCGGGCCGGTCGTCCTGGTCGGCCACAGCTACGGCGGATCCGTCATCACCGAGGCTGGCAACGATCCAAATGTTGCAGCACTGGTCTACATCGCCGCCTTTGCTCTCGATGAAGGCGAGAGCTGTGCCTCGATCGAAACGGCCGTGCCGCAAGCATCCAAGGCATTCAAGCCGGACAGCGACGGCAACTGGTGGATTGAACAAGATCATTTCGCGGCGGACGTTGCGGCGGACATTCCAGCGGAACAGGCCGCATTCATGGCTATAGCGCAGGTGCCCATTTCCACCGATGCGTTCACCCACAAGGTCTCTAATCCCGCCTGGAAGAACAAGCCGACATGGTATATGGTGGCCGGCTCAGATCGGTCGATCAATCCGATACAGGAGCGCATGATGGCCAAGCGCGCCAATGCGACAACAGTCGAAGTGAACTCCAGCCATGTGGCTTACATGTCCCATCCGAAGGAAGCGGCCAAGCTCATCGAAGATGCTGCCACACACGCACACGTCAGCTAGCAGCCAACAGGTCTTTACGTTGCAAGTGCAGTCTAAGTCCTGCGCGGCACGAGAGCGGGTTTGCGCAAGGACGTTCAACATCGAACATCAACCGATCCGACTGGATCTTTACCGCAAAGGAGAATAATCGTGAGTCAGCATATTAAGAATGTAGTTCTTGTGCATGGAGCTTTCGCAGATGGTTCCGGCTGGAAGAGGGTTGCCGACATCCTCAAGCATGATGGGTACAAGGTGTCAGTGGTGCAGCACCCCGAGACTTCTTACGCCGACGACCAACGGTACACGAAGGCTGCAATCGACGCTATGGACGGCCCGGTCGTCCTGGTCGGACACAGCTACGGTGGATCTGTTATCACCGAGGCCGGCAATCATCCAAACGTTGCGGCGCTTGTTTATATTGCCGCTTTTGCTCTCGATGAGGGTGAGAGCTGCGGATCGATCGAACAGGCCTTACCGCAAGCGTCCACGGCGTTCAAACCGGACGCAAATGGCAACTGGTGGATCGAGGAAGCGCATTTCGTAGCCGACTTCGCAGCTGACATTCCACGGGATGAGGCGGAGTTCATGGCTATAGCGCAGGTGCCGATCTCGACCGACTCGTTCCTCCACAAGGTCACGAATCCCGCTTGGAAGCACAAGCCCACCTTTTACATGGTGGCAACTGAGGACAGATCGATTAACCCGGAACAGGAGCGCATGATGGCGAGGCGCGCCAAGGCCAAGACGGTCGAAGTGAAGTCGAGCCATGTGGCCTATATGTCTTTCCCGAAGGAAGCAGCCAAGCTCATCGAAGAGGCTGCCACCTCCATCGGTGAGTAGCCACATGGTTTCGGACAAAATGATCTCCGCCAATCCGATCCCGGTCGGCGGAGATTCTCTATCGATATAGCCACCCTAAGAAGGGCAAATGATGGATCACATCGCCGTACAAGGACAGGGAGGTACATTTAACGCGTATATCGCAAGACTTAAGACCTCGCCGGCTTCGGCTGTTGTCGTCCTGCAGTAACTGTTCGGTGTGAATGCCGACACTCGGAAGCACCGCGATGAATTGGCGGAACAAGGCTACCTCGCGGTCGCTCCAGACCTGCACTGGCGGCAGGAGCCGGGCGTCGACCTGAACGTCACCTCCCAGGCCGATTGGGACCACGGCCTTCGCCTGTATCAGGCTTATGACAGAGATGCCGGCGTAAAGGACATCAAAGACACGATCGATGCAGTTCGCAATCTGCCGGAATGCAACGGCAAGGTTGCCTTGCTCGGCTATTGCCTCGGAGCACTAATGGTTTTCATGACAGCTGCGCGCAACGACGGAATCGACGCCGCGGTCTGGTATCACGGCGCCGATACTGAGAAATATCTGCAAGAAGTCGATGGGCTTCATGCACCCATTCTCATGCATCTAGCCGAAGAGGATGAGTTCATTTCCAAGGCTGCAGAAGCGGAGATTAAGGCGGCGCTTGCTGAGAAGCCAAATGCGACGGTGTACAGCTACTCATAACTCGCTCCTAGCCGAAGGCATTCGACGGGTGTGGGCTTTGCTGGGTTCTCACGATTTTCTTTCGGTGGAAGTCACTACGACCAGTTCCAAACTTTCGGCGTTGCCGGCGTATTCCATCGCCTGCCAAAGATCAGGCAACGAAAACACCTTTGGCTTGATCGGACTCATATCGAGCAGGCCGGAGCGAACCAGCGACAATAGCGGCAGATATGCATTCTGCGCATGCATGAAATTCCCGATAATCTCCAGGTTGTTGAACATCACCTGCATGTAGTTGATTGGAATGGGAGTCATGCTGCTGCCCATCAGAACGATGCGACCCCAACGATAAAGAGACCCAAGCGCGGCCAACGTCGAGTTCGGATCTTTCGCATTGCCGACTTGGTCGAACGCGAGATCTGCTCCGCCACCGGCGGCGCTCCGCAGAGCCTCAGTGTCTTTCGCTACATCGCCCTGGAGCGCTACAGGTACGACTCGTGAGCCGCCAGCCTTTGCGAGTTCCTCCAAGGTCTCCCTTTCGCGCCCTGCAGCGACAACCCGGCTCGCACCCATCGCTAGCGCAACCAGCACCGCGGCACTACCGTAAGCACCGCTTGCGCCGTTCACGATAACCGTTTCGCCCGCCTTAAGCCGCCCGCGCACTAGACCGCCGAATGGAACAATACATCGCGTTATCGCCGTCAACTGTGGAAGATCGTGGTTTTCCAGACCTTCGATCGGAGTCACGACATCGGTGGGCAGAAGTGCATATTCAGCAAGAGTGCCGTCCTTCCACGACTGCTGTAGTTCGTCTCCGACTCCACCGGGAGATGTGACCCCTATGAGGATTTGCCCCGGCTCTCGGACGTTTTCTCCCGCGACGAGGTGAGATGACGTTACGACACGCTGTCCCTTCTTTAGGTGCCAAATATCGGCACCGAGAGCCTCGACAGTGCCGATTGCATTTCCACCCGGAACAAAATTCTCGGGCGCGCGGTAAGCCGCGAGTTTGCCTTCAATGTAAGGCTTCAAGTAGGACATCAGCGACTGTGACTGGACACGCACAAGAACGCTACCAGGACGAACTTCTGGAACGGGAATGTCAACATAACTGAGCTTGCCGCCTAGGCGGTCGATCCTCCAAGCTTTCATCACTTGTTCTCCTTTATTACGGCCTCGAAATATTCGACAACCAGGCCATCGGCATGACGGGCGGTCAGGTTCTTACCTCCCGTCACAATTCGCGGCCCATGCACGATATCAGCGCCCTTTGAGTTGAGCAAATCTGAGAATTCATCGAGTGAGTCGACATAGAAAATAGCATTCACAAAGCGGACAGCGTAGATCTGCTCTTTATCGCCGGCCAGGATCAAGAATCCTCCGACCTTTGCTGCCTCAACTCCCGTTTCGAGTATCTTGACTCTCCTTTCGCATTTAATTCCTTGAATCTCTTCATAGAAACGGATGCCTTTTTCAAGACCATTTATGTCTGTGTAAACTCGAAATGCCTGCTGAAGAATGCGCATGATTGGTTGCTCCGGGTTGCTTACAACACCTTGAAGTTCTGCTTAGCGGTGCCTGCACTTATTTTGGCCATATCCGCAAAGCCGTGTCAGAAAGGCGAAGTAAATCTTCGCGGCTTGCGCCGTTGATTGCCTGCACTGTCATGCCCTGATAGACGGCGGTGACAAAACTGGCAAGATCAGCGGCATCCGCGTGGCTCGGAAGATCACCTTCGGATTTGGCTCGTTCAAACCGTTGGCGCAAGTCGTTCTGCCCCTTCACCCTTAGAGCGATGAGTTTTTTACGGATGGGTTCGCTCTCGACGCCACCGGCTAGGGCAGCTTGGATAGTCATACATCCGTGCCGCGATCGCCTCTCAGTCAGAAACTCGGCCGTCCGGCGCAGAGTGCGATCGGCAACGGCATAGGCCGTCGGTTCCCCGAGAGCATCATGCACGAAAGCAACGGGGCCCGCTAGATATCGCGCCAGAGCCTTTTCAAAGAGTGCGCGCTTATTTCCAAACGCCTGATACAGGCTTGCTGGTTGGATTCCCATGGCAGCCGTGAGGTCGTTCAAGGAGGCGCCTTCAAAGCCCTTGCGCCAAAAGACGTGCATGGCACGATCCAGAGCCTTTTCTTCATTAAAGCTGCGTGGGCGGCCCATACGTTTTGGCGATTTAGTCCCTGCCATTGGATCACTATATCAAATTATTTAGTGATCGCTAAAGAATTATGCAACTTGGTTTACGCCATCTCATCTTAATAAGGATGACCGCAACCCGGCCGGAGGGAGTGTCTATATGCAGCAAAAGCTCGCAGGAAAGATTGCCGTGATTACCGGAGGAAGCAGCGGGCTTGGTCTCGCGACAGCAAAACGGTTTGTCGATGAAGGCGCCTACGTGTTCATCACCGGACGGCGGCAAAGCGAACTGGACACCGCAGTCAGCGAGATTGGGCGAAACGTGACAGGCGTACAGAGCGACGTCTCAAAGTTGGCCGACCTCGACAAGCTGTATGCGGTGGTAAAGGACAAGAAGGGCAAGCTTGACATCGTTTTTGCCAACGCCGGCACCGGCGCGTTTGCTCCGTTCGAACAAGTCAGCGAAGAACATTTTGACAAGCAGTTTGACGTGAACGTGAGGGGAACGCTGTTTACTGTGCAGAAGGCGCTCCCGTTGCTGCAGCCGGGCGGATCGATCGTACTGAATGCATCTATGGTCTCCATCACTGGCAGCCCCGCTTTCAGCGTCTACAGCGCGACCAAGGCGGCGGTCCGCTCGTTTGCGCGCACCTGGTCCGTAGACCTGAAGGAACGCAAGATCCGTGTGAACGCAATCAGTCCGGGCATCGTTCCTACGCCGGGTTACAACACCGCGCTCGGGATGACGGAGGAACAGGTCGATCAGTTTGTAGCGAGTTCGATTGGCAACATTCCCCTGGGTCGTCCCGGCACCGCGGATGAAATCGCGAAGGCTGTTTTGTTCCTGGCCTCCGACGATAGCAGCTACATAACGGGTATCGAACTGTTCGTCGATGGCGGCCTAGCTCAAATATAAGCGGTGATTCGCGACCAACTGCCGGTCTCGATCAGCTTAACAATTTCCGGGTAGCGGGCTAGCGGCACAGGCCAGGAGTGATACGGGAAAAGGGAGAATCAATATGCGTGCGATGAGAGCAGAGCAATTTCCCGGTTACGAAGCGTTTAGGCTCGTAGAACTTCCAAGACCAACGGTCGCAGACGGGAAAGTGCTCGTGCGAATCACGGCGGCCGGAGTCACGCCGCTCGACTATACGATTCTCTCCGGCAACTTTCACATCCCGGAGGTGCCGCTAGTCCTGGGCAACGAAGGAGCGGGCGTGGTGGAAGGCCATTGCCTCTCTACTTCTGTCCGGTGCGATCAAACCGATCGTGGTTAAGACCTTTTCTCTGGCAGAAGCGGTTCTGGGGTGTCTATGGTGCTTTTGAGGACGGAACCTACCGCGAGTGGATTGCCGTACGGAAGGAAGATCTTTGCCTAATACCGGCTGATGCTATCCGTTACCTCGTAGAGGGTCGTCCCTTCGGCAGAGTCGTTCTCACAATCTGACAACCTCGGTCTGAGGCTAGAGATTCGGGACCAATGTTGACGGGAGAACCCTCAGTCAACGATTCGTTCTAGTCCCTACCCGGTCAACCATGCGGTGAGATAAGCGACCGGAACGCCTGCAGCGCTCACGTCATCGACGTTGTCCGCCCGGTGATGAATACGTAAGCCCCTTCCTTAACGAAGAGCTTTGCAGTGGCCAGCCCAATCCCTGTAGTGCCACCGGTAATGATTGCCACTTTTCCTTGCAGCTTCTTAGGTCCGGTCATCGGCAGTCGTCCTCCGTCTTCGTTGTTCTCAGTTGTTCCCAACATGTGGATGTCGATCCCTTATGACGGGAACGTGTCACCGAACATGGGAAGGCCGCTGACAGATTCTTTCTGTGTGGCTTCGTCTTGCAATACATCCCAGTGCTCGGTGAGGAGACCGTCTTCGAATCGGACAACGTCGGCCGCAATCCAGGCCGCGGGCCTTCCCATCCCAGAGAAGCGGCCGTGCGCTATAACGTAATCACCCTCTGCGACGATGAGTTGGTTCTCGTAGCGCAACGTATCAGGCGCCGAACGGACCGGTGCAAACAGTCCTTCGCGTCCTGGCGCGATGTGTGCGCTGTGCTGAATGTACTTCGGAGACCAGAAGCGTTCTGCTGCCGAGTAGTCACGTTTGTTGAAGAGAGTGTCGAAGGCTTCGAGAACAATTGCCTTGTTCTGTTTCGATGTTGTCTCTGGCATGTTCAGCTCCGTGTCAATTGTGATAGTTGATAGGCGGGGTAGTCTGAATAACCGCGTTCCCCAGAGCCGTACACGGTCTCCCAGTCCACCTCAGCAAGGGGAGCATCATCCTCCGCAAACCTTTCGACCAGGTCAGGATTTGCGATGTACGGGCGGCCGAACGCCACCAGATCCGCAAAGCCTTCCGCGATAAGGCGATTCCCGCGATCACGGTCCATCTTTACGTTCGCGATCAGTGTGCCTTTGTAGAGAGGACGGAAATGCCGGAACATGCCATCGTCTGCCAATTTCTCAAGTGGAGTACCGGAAAAGTCGGTGGTATTCCCCATGAGCAACAAGTGCGAAAGATTGTAAGTGCTCAACTTCCGAATTGCGTATTCGGTGACGGGCAGGGTTTCGTTGTTGGCTTGAAATGCGCCGCCTTCATGCATCGGGCTGATCTTGAATCCAACCCGCTGTGCATCTACCTCGCCCAGGACCGACTCGACTACTTCGAAGAGAAAGCGGGAGCGATTTTCCAGACTTCCGCCATACTCGTCTTGGCGCAGGTTGGTGTTGGCATTCAGAAACTGCGAGATCAGATAGAGATAGTTGGCGAGAATCTGGACACCGTCGAAGCCGGCTTCCATCGCGTTTCGAGCAGCTCGCGCGAAGTCCGCAACCGTGACCTCAATCTCCTGCTTCGTCAGAGGCCGCGGTGCTACCGTGGGCTTCCTTCCCGTCTGCGTGACTGAGATCTGGTCTGGATCGACGTTCGATGCGGAGACGGGCTGCGCTCCGTCCAGTAGTTCTGGATGCGAGATCGCGCCGGTGTGCCAGAGTTGTGCGATGATGCGGCCGCTGGCCGCATGGACGGCATCCGTGACGCGTCGCCATCCGCGAACCCTGCTCCAACGTCCACAGACCTGGCGTATCGGCCCAGCCAAATCCCTCCGGGCTAATCGCGGTGGCCTCGGCGATGATCAGCCCAGCGGAAGCACGCTGTGCGTAGTACTCCGCCTGCAAGGTCGTGGGCACATGGTCGTGCGATTGCGCGCGCATCCGAGTGAGCGGCGCCATGACGATGCGGTTGGGGAGGTCGAGGTCTCCCATCCGATAGGGTATGAACAACGGCTGATTTGACATCACATGAACTCCTGCATTGTTCGATCAATGTGCTTAAGAAGCCAATGCGATTGCATCGACCCGAGTGGGATAAAACGCGAGATATCCTCCGATGCTGGCAACTGCCTCATACGGTCCTTCGTATGTCCAAACGGAATTGTCTGAATTCGCTCCGCCGATCGGAATGCTGTAGAAAGAGCAATCGCCTTTATATGGACAATAGGTGTAGTGCGTTGTCCGAACGAGGAGCGACATGTCCGCATCCTCGCGCGGCACATAGTAGACGGGCGGGTATCCCTTCTCCTCCAACTGAAGTGCTCTTGTCGATTCAGCGACAATCCTGCCAGCGACCGTGACACGAACCTTGCCCTCAGCTGGAGAGATCGTGATGGGATGGTCAGGGCCAGGTATCTTGATCTCTTTACTTTTGATCGAAGTGTTAATCATTGCGTTCCTCACGTTGCCTGTTAGAGTTTCGAACCGCCATCGACGGGAATACTTGCGCCCGTGATCCAGCGCGCCGCATCGGAGGCCACGAAAGCGACTACGTCGGCAACATCTTCGGGTTTGCCAAGCCGTTTCAACGCCTGCATTCCCAGCGCGATCTCGCGCCCCGCTGCTGTCTTCGTGAAGTTCGACATATCCGTGTCGATGACACCCGGAGCGACAGCGTTTACGCGTATACCGCTCGGCCCAAGTATGGCGGCCCAATGTTTGACCAACGTCTCAAGCGCCCCTTTTGTTGAGGCGTAAGCAAAAATCGAAGGATTTTCCAATCCTGGCGTTCCCGGCACTGTACGAGCTGCGGCAGAGGAGATAGCAACAATGCTTGAGCCTTCACCTAGAATGGGCAGGAGTTGCTGTACCAAGAAGAATGGGCCTCGGACGTTTGTCGCAAAGAGGCTGTCAAACTCCTCAAGGGTGTAATCCGCTATACGTGCTGCTTTGCTGATTCCAGCATTAAGGACGAGCACATCCAACCGATCACCGACAATCGAGCGCACTCTTTCGGCAAGAAATCCTGCTCCATCCGAAGTTCCCAGGTCAGCCGCAATCGCACTTGCGTGTCCGCCCTTGGCTTGAATCACAGCGACCAGAGATTCAGCTTCCTTCGCGGAGCGGCCGTAGTGAACCAGAACATGCGCCCCGGCCTCGGCAAGCGCCAAGGCAGTAGCGCGCCCGATTCCTCTTGATGCACCGGTCACGAGCGCCGTTTTGTTTTGAAGTGTGGTCATTGTTTTCTCTCTTCTCAGTCAGCCAACGGCTGAGGCGAGTGCGGCATCTCGAGTCGAACGAGAACCGACCCCCTTTAGGTGGTCAGCACCCAACCGGGTCTGCACGGACCCATCTGTCAAAGCCCATTGACTAAGTACGCGTTGGTTCAGGCGTTCATTCCGCCATCCACGGTAAGATTCGCCCCTGTGATGTACGAGGACTCCGGACCGGCGACAAACGCCACCATCGCGGCGATCTCCTCAACACGACCGTAGCGGTCGAGCGCAGTTGCGGCCTTCTGTGGCACCGCCCAATCACCCGAGGCGGGATTCAAATCGGTGTCGATGGGACCCGGCTGGACGTTGTTGACCGTAATGCCCCGGCTCCCGACCTCCCTGGACAGTGCCTGGGTAAACATCTTTACCGCGCCCTTCGTCGCCGCATAGGGCACAAGCCCTGGCGCAACGGCACGTTCTCCAACGGCCGAACCAACCATAATGATGCGACCACCATCATTCATATGCTTCAGCGCCGCGTGCGTGGTCGCGAATACGCCGCGGATATTGATGTCCACGACGCGATCCATCTCCTCCTGCGTCGCCTCCTCGAACGGTTTCGGAATGGCGGTGCCGGCATTGTTCACGAGCACATCAAGTCGGCCGAGAGTCGCCACGGCTTTTTCGACCGCACTCTTGACCGCTTCAACATTGGCAGCATCCGCTTGGATCGCGATGGCCTTTCCGCCATCGAGCTCAATCGCTTTGACTATGGAGGAGGCCGCGCTCGCGTCCTTTGCATACGTAATGGCTACGCTTGCTCCATCTGCGGCCAGACGCCTAGCAATCGCTGCGCCAATGCCCCGGGAACCGCCGGTAACGAGTGCTACTTTGTTGGTTAACTTAGACATAGATCTCCTTTGCTTTTCCTCGCAACAACTCACAAAGCCCATTCGGCTGCGATCTTGCTCGACCCTGTCGGTCGGTTATGAACCATTCAGTTCTATACGATGATGAGGATGTGACTAGGATGCAGAGATATTGAACTATTTGGTTCTTTATCGGATAATGTGTCTATGGGGCGCCCGAAGAACTTTAGCCGAGAGGAAGTGCTGGAAAAGGCGATGCCCGTCTTCTGGAAGCACGGGTTTGCGGACACGAGCCTCCAGGAACTGGAGCGAGCCACAGGCGTGAACAAGTCGGGGCTGTACACCGAGTTCCGAGACAAAGAGGATCTCTTTGTAGAGTGCCTGCGGCACTACGTTGAGAGCCAGGAGAAGAGAGGATTTCTCACCAGAGAGCCTCTGGGCTGGAAGAACGTCGAGGCCTTTCTTAAGCATGGTCCTCTTAACAAGGGGGAACAGCAGGGGTGTTTTTCGGTCAATTCTATGCGGGAGTTCGCTATTCTTCCGGATGAGGCTTATGGGGTCGTAACGGAGAATCGAGCGCTCTTGCAACGCCTTCTCGCCATGAACATCGAAGCCGAAAAGCCCGCGATGGCTGCTCTCGCTATCGCCGAAATGGTGCTGTCCTTCTTCTCCGGATTGTGCATTGAGAGCAACCTTAAATCCGGCAAAGCTTCGTCAAACCGCAAGATCGACAACTTCATGACGGCGCTTCGAAGTCTCTAATCTAATCGAGCCTTTGACTATCTGGCACTATAATCCCCCAAAGCTAAGCAACGGTCGATCTACGCGCCTGCAACTGCTGCTTGACCGCGTCTCCTACGCAACGGGCAGCCGGAGACAGTCGCCCTATGTGTCGGGAATTCATCCAACGAAACGCTTAACATCGGCGTCTGTCTCAGAGGTCAACAGATTCTGCGTCATGACTGCACGATTTCGATTACGGGAGCCGCGATCTGGAGCGGGATGATCCCCCGCAAGAGCGCTTATCGAGGACGGGAGCCCAGTAAGAGAATATCGACAAATTTCCGCGCCTTTGCGGGCCAGTCGTCCGCACTGCCGGCGGTGGAGAGACCGTAGATTGCACGCATCAGGTCTATGGGATCGACGTCCGGGCGGAGATCACCGCTCGCTGTAGCGCGGCTGGCGAGAGCGTGGGCAGCTTCTTCCATCACCTGCGTGGTCTGCTGAAACACGCGCGAAGGGCCGCCGGCCATTGCGTTCAATGCCGGCGCGATGATCTTTTTCGCGGCGATGTAGTCAATGAAGACCAATAGCCATGCTCGCAGGGCTTCGATTGGGGGGAGTTCGGCGGATAATTGTTTCTGCGCTGCCGCCAGCTTCTCCACTTCGGTGATGTAGACCGCCGCCAGCAAGTCGTCGCGTGTCGCGAAGTGGCGGTAGAGCGTACCGGGTCCGATCTTCGCACGCCTCGCGATCTCGCCCATGCTGGCATCGGCGCCGCGACGGGTGAAGACTTGCTTCGCGACTTCCAGGATGCGCTCCCGATTGCGCTGGGCGTCAGAGCGAGGCTTGCGGGCGGGTTTTGGGGTGGCTGATTTTTTCATGGAACTTTCTGAAACCGGAGTACCCCTCCGGTAATCTTATCGAATAACGGAGGCCCATTCCGTTTTATTTCCTGAATGAGGCCGGTGTCAAACAAGTTTGACAGGAGAGTGCAGCATGGCGACAAAGTTTGGAGCGAAGTCAACGACGGAAGATGTCCTTGCGGGCATCGATCTGAAGGGTAAACGGATTCTGGTGACGGGCGTTTCGGCCGGTCTCGGCGTAGAAACGGCGCGTGCGCTCGTGGCGCATGGCGCGAATGTTGTGGGGGCGGCGCGCGATCTGGAGAAGGCGAAGCGGGCAACCGCGGAAGTTAGCAAAGCCGCGGCGGCGAATGGAGCGAGTTTCGAGTTGACTGAGCTCGATCTTGCGAGCTTGAAGAGTGTGCGCGCTGCTGCGGACAAGCTGGTTGCCGATGGCCGCTTGTTCGATGTGATCATCGCCAATGCCGGCGTCATGGCGACTCCGCTCGGGAAGACAGAGGATGGTTTCGAAACACAATTCGGGACCAATCACTTGGGCCACTTCGTCTTTGTGAACCGTATCGCGAAACTGATCGAGGACGGCGGACGCCTGGTCAACCTTGCTTCCTCAGGGCACCGTTTCAGCAATGTCGACCTGAACGATCCCAACTTTGAGACCACGCCGTACGAACCCTTCTTGGCTTACGGGCGGTCGAAGACCGCAAACATCCTCTTCGCAGTTGCTTTTGATCAACGGCATCGTGAGCGCAGGGTCCGCGCAGCGGCCGTACATCCAGGAGGCATACAGACCGAGCTTGCCCGCCACATGGACCCGGCGCAAATGGGTCAGATGGTCAAACAGATCAATGAAGAGGCCGCAGCAGAGGGCAAAGATCCCTTCCAGTTCAAAACCGTTCCCCACGGAGCCGCCACCTCAGTGTGGGCAGCGGTCATCGCGCCGGCAGAAGAGGTAGGAGCAAGGTATTGCGAGAACTGCCACGTGAGTGACGTCGTAGCAGATGATGCAAGGCTCGGCCTGCTTGACGAAGGTGTGCGCGGCTATGCGCTCGACCCCGAGAACGCAAAGGCTCTCTGGAAGAAGAGCGAAGAGATGGTGGGCGAGCGCTTCGCGTAGACGTTGAGCAAGACAAGCTGCAAGAATGCAGTGGCGCAACAAATTGGAGGAACGATGTCACAGGTTTGGCTCATCACAGGTAGTTCGCGTGGACTTGGAAGGGCATTTGCTGAAGCGGCGCTCGCATCCGGTCGCCAGGTGGTCGCGACTGCTCGCAACGCCAAAGACTTAGTGGAGTTGAAGGATAAATATGGCGATCTGGTGTTGCCGCTCTCTCTCAATGTGACCAGTGAAACGCAGGCACGTGAGGCCGTGCAGGCTACGATTCGGACTTTCGGAAAACTGGATGTCCTGGTCAATAACGCTGGCTACGGAAATGTTGCTCCTATTGAGGACACCACGCTCGAGGAGTTTCGCACGCAAATTGAAACGAATCTCTTCGGAGTGATTATTCTCACCAAGGCCGTGCTGCCTTACTTTCGGGAGCAGGGTTCAGGCCACATCATCCAGGTGACTTCCATCGCAGGTCGCATCGGACCCATTGGCCGTGCACCGTATGCAGCCGCTAAATGGGGCGTGGAGGGTTTTTCCGAGACGCTCGCGAAAGAAGTAGGACCCCTCGGCGTCAAGGTCACCATCGTCGAACCTGGTGGTTTCCGGACGGACTTCGCAGGGGCGTCAACCGAGCTGCGGGAAGGGCGTCCCGAATACGCTGCGACGGTGGGTAAGACAGCACGCTTCCAGCGCGACTACGACGGAAGGCAACCCGGCGACCCGGCCAGGGCTGCAGCGGCATTGTTGAAGCTTGCCTCGGTTGAGCAGCCACCGTTACGCATCGTCCTTGGAATCGACGCATTCAACGCGGCGGAAGCAAACGATCTGGCAAAGATCGAGCTGGGGAGAAAATGGAAAGATCTCAGCTACGCGACGGACTTCATAAAAACTGACGTTTAACTGTTTGAAAGTCTGGAACCCTCTCCATAAATTTGTCCTCAGCTGGCCGACGTACAGTGGTGACTGGATCAAGCGCCGGATTGGGTGGAGGAATCGCAAAAATACCTGCGTAGGATTCAACGCGAGCGACCAGCCCGGTTTCTCTGCCCAGCATTTGAGTCGCCC
This sequence comes from Occallatibacter sp., assembly GCF_036502485.1. GTDB lineage: Bacteria > Acidobacteriota > Terriglobia > Terriglobales > Acidobacteriaceae > Telmatobacter. The sequence continues at coordinate 22,748 of NZ_DASXYM010000008.1, forward strand.
GTTTTCGATCAAAAGGCAGAAGTCTACAGGGCAGAGGTCGGGGGTCCGATAAGGGTCCAATAACGGTTACCGGGGGTATCTCAGAGCGCCAAAAGAAGCCATCCGTGACGCGTAGTTTCAATAGGTTACTGCCCGCCTCTGTACTGTCACGGCAGAGGTCGCGGGTTCGAGCCCCGTCGTCCCCGCCATAGAAATGACCCTATGGGCTGACTATGGCGCCAAAGTGATCTCAATCGAAAAGGCTCCCGTGTGGGAGCCTTTTCTGCTTTTATCGCAGAAGATAGTGACTGATGCCCCAACGGATTCTGCTTTCGGTTCCACACATGGGCGGCGGTGAGCAGGCATTCGTCGCCCGCGCCTTCGAGACCAACTGGATTTCGACGGTTGGCCCGAATCTCGAGTCCTTCGAGCAGGCCATGGATTCGCGCCTTGGAGTGCATTCAGTCGCGCTGTCGAGCGGCACAGCCGCCATTCATTTAGGGCTTCGCGTGCTGGGTGTGCAACCAGGCGACGAAGTGTTTTGCCCCACTCTTACCTTCGTCGGCACTTGTAATCCAATCCGTTATCTGGGCGCCGAACCGGCGTTTCTGGACAGCGAACGAGACACATGGAACCTTGATCCGAATGTGCTCGAGGAAGCACTCCGGGCGCGCGCCGGCGAGGGCAAGCTGCCCCGCGCCGTAATTGTCGTTCATCTTTACGGTCAGTGCGCCGATATGGATTCGATCCGCGAGCTTTGCGCGCGCTACGACGTTCCGATTCTCGAAGACGCCGCGCAGGCGCTGGGCGCCACGTACAAGGGAAGGCCCGCGGGAACGATGGGCGATGTGGGCGTGCTCTCTTTCAACGGCAACAAGATCATCACGACTGCCGGCGGTGGGATGCTTGTCTCGGCCAACCAGGAATGGGTCGAGAAGGCACGTTTCTGGTCGCAGCAAGCGCGTGATCCCGGGCTGGCCTATGCACATTCGGAACTGGGCTACAACTATCGCTTGAGCAACGTGCTTGCCGGAATCGGGCGCGGGCAAGTGGAGGTGCTCGATCTCCGGATTGAACAGCGCCGCGGCATTGCGTTTCTCTATCGCGATGCGTTTGCGGATCTGCCGGGGATCGGCCTGATGCCGCAGAGCCGCCACGGGCTGCATACCAACTGGCTGAGCTGTTTCCTGATTGATGAGTCGCGCTTCGGATGTTCACGCGATGAGCTGATGCGCAAGCTCGATGCGGCCGCCATCGAGTCGAGGCCCGTGTGGAAGCCCATGCATCTGCAGCCGCTCTACGCGAATTGCGCTCGCTTTGGCGGCTTGGTGGCCGAGGATTTATTCCAGAAGGGCATTTGCCTGCCCAGCTCGAGCAGCCTCTCACTTCCAGACCAGCTGCGCGTCATCAATGCAGTCCGAAGCGCCGCCGATGCAAGTGAGTTGCAAACTTCTGATCTGGCAACTGCGCCGCTGTATCCGTCTCGAACTGCGCCGTCGTCCGACAGCAAGGTTGATTGCATCGCCGGCACGTTCGGGGGCGATCTGTTGCGGCGCACTCCTCTGTCGCTTGATGAAGAACCCCTCCGCCAGAGCCTCCGCGGACGCGTCGTTTTGGTGACCGGAGCCGCTGGCTCCATCGGGTCGGAATTGTGCCGCCAGATTGCGCACTTCCATCCTGCGGCCATTGTGGGCTTCGATATTGCGGAGTCGCCGCTGTTTGAACTTGAACTGCAGATGCGGAAGGATTATCCCGAGATACCGTTCTACGCGGAGATCGGCACTATACAGAATTCCAAAAGGCTGCAGGAGCTGTTCCTGTGCCATCGCCCCCAAATCGTCTATCACGCCGCCGCTTACAAGCACGTTCCTATGATGGAGAACCACCCCATTGAAGCTGTGGAGAACAATGTTTTCGGTACGTGCAGGCTCGTTTCTGCGGCCGCAGAGCACCAGGTGACCGACTTCGTTCTTATTTCCTCCGACAAGGCTGTGAGGCCCACAAGCGTCATGGGAGTGACCAAGCGGATTGCGGAGCTGGTACTGCTTGCAGCGCAGCGAGGATCTACCAAGTTTGTCTCCGTGCGTTTCGGTAATGTTCTCGAATCAACCGGAAGTGTCGTTCCGATCTTCAGGCGCCAAATCGCCGGAGGCGGCCCGGTTACGGTGACAGACCCGGCAATGGAACGGTTCTTTATGACTCTGCCGGAAGCCGGAGAACTCGTCCTGCAGGCGGGGGCAATCGGGAAACCCGGACAGATCTGCGTGCTCGACATGGGCCGCCCGGTCAAGATTGTTGAGTTGGCAGAACGAATGATCGTGGATGCGGGATACACGCCTCACCGCGACATGCCTATCGTGTTCACGGGCAGTCGCCCTGGAGAGAAACTCTTCGAGGAACTCTCATCCTTTCTGGAAGACAGCGCGAGCACTTCTCATGACCGCATTCGTGCTCTGGTGCCAAGGCAGCTTGACCGAGAGCAACTGATGATCCAGATTGAGAGACTCCGCGTAAAATCGGAGACGACCGATACAGCTGGCTTGCTGGACGTATTGAAGGAGATGGTGCCCGAATACTCGCCTAGCAAAGAGTTGGTGGAGGCTGCTGCAGGCGAACTGACCCGCGGGTTTGGATTGCCGAGTCGGTAGGCCCGGCTGGAACCGCGCGGCTTTCAAGGCTAAGATTGGGTGATGACGCGCTTGCATCAGGCCGCTGTTGGCGGAAGCGCGTGTGAGTCGAACACACCGTTGCCCAAAAGGACGACCGCCGGTTTTGAAGACCGGGAGGATCACCGGATCCCAAGCGCTTCCCCATTCATCGACATCACGTTTTTTTATTGAGTCTAGCTATGACGAGCATGCCCGCTCCTTCCGACACTACGACACCGCAAGCGACGGCCGCAACTGCAGGTGTGCGTTTGACGCAACAGGTCAAGGCCGGCGGCTGCGCCAGCAAGCTTGCCCCCGGCGTCTTGAATCAGGTCCTTTCCTCACTGCCGGCCCAACAGGACGAGAATCTGCTCGTCGGCTTTTCCACTTCGGATGATGCCGGCGTATATCGCATCAACGACTCGCAGGCCCTGGTGCAGACAGTCGATTTCTTTACTCCCATGGTCGACGACCCGTATACCTTTGGCCGCATTGCCGCCACCAACGCGTTGAGCGACATTTACGCGATGGGCGGCCGGCCGCTCACCGCGCTCAGCATTGTCTGCTTTCCACAACAAGAAGATCCGCGGCTGCTTGGCCAGATTATGCGTGGTGGGCTCAGCGTGATGGAAGAGGCCGGTTGCATCGTCGTTGGCGGACACAGCGTTCGCGACGCGGAGATTAAATTCGGCTACGCGGTGACTGGCCTCATCCATCCTGACGGCGTGAAGAAGAACTGCACAGCCAAGCCGGGTGATCGCCTGGTGCTGACGAAGGCCCTTGGGACCGGTGTTATCACCACTGCGTTGAAGCAAGGCCGCGCTCAGGATGCGTGGGTTGATGCTGCTGTGGCATCCATGACGAGGTTGAACCGCGAGGCGGCGGAGATTGCTACGGGAAGCGAGTTCGAAGTGCACTCGATGACCGACGTGACGGGATTCGGACTGATGGGTCACGGGCGTGAGATGGCGGTGGGCAGCGGCGTGCAGCTTCTCATCAACACGCAGAACGTGCCGTTGCTCGATGGCGCCGCTGCAGCCGTCGCATTGGGGTGTATCCCTGCGGGCCTGATTGCGAACCGGGAGTATGCCGAATGCCTGGTTGCCGAGAGAGATGGAACGACTGTTGATGGAACGGTGCGCACTTTGCTGTTCGACCCGCAGACGTCGGGCGGCCTGCTGATTTCGGTTGCGGGTGCGCAGGCGCAGGATCTTGTGACGGCGATGAAGGCGGCAGGGCACAATGCTGCTGAGATTGGTGAGGTCGGCGAAGGAGACCCGCGGATTATTCTGCAATAAGCGCTATGCAAATTGACCTGAACAGCCTCTACCAGCAATTGCCGCAAGTGGGTGAGTTCCTCACGAGTGCCGAGGCCCGGGAATTGTTGCGTCGGCATCCGCGTCCACTCGTGCTGGAGGCTGTGCGCCATACCATCGCCGAACTGCGCGATGCCATCGGGCGGCAAGCGCTGAGCCAGGAGCAACTGAGGCTTGAGGTCGAGCGCATTCCCGTCCGCGTGGAAGCGATGCTCGTTGCTCGAAATGACAGGGCCGTGCAGCCTGTCATTAACGCTACAGGAGTCATATTGCAGACCAATCTCGGTCGCGCTCCGCTGAGTGAAGATGCGATCCGGAACGTTGTCGCGGTCGCGCGCGGGTACTGCAATCTCGAGTACGATCTCGAAGCTGGGGCGCGAGGTCATCGTGGCGCTTACGCTGAAGAGCTACTGTTGCGCGTTGCAGATTGCGACTCGCATGACTATGCCGCGCTCGTGGTGAACAACTGTGCGGCTGCAACCTTTCTGGCTCTGAATTCGCTTGCCGAGGGCGGGGAGGTAATTGTCTCTCGCGGAGAGCTCGTCGAGATTGGAGGCGGCTTTCGCGTTCCGGATATTCTGCGGAAGTCGGGTGCGCGTCTCGTCGAGGTAGGCACGACCAATCGAACCCGTATAGAAGATTACGCCGCGGCGGTTACGTCCGAGACTCGTCTGATCTTGCGTGTCCATCGATCCAACTTCGAGATCAGCGGATTCACGGAGCAGCCTGACGTGTCCGATCTGGTGCAGCTCGGCGCGGATGCGGGAGTCGCGGTGATGGAGGATCAGGGAACCGGTTGCATACTGCCGCTGGACGAGTACGGACTTCGGCGTCAGTCATCGTTCCTCACCCCGATCAAGGCCGGCGCAGCTCTCGTTTGCGCCAGCGGCGACAAGCTTTTCGGCGGGCCGCAGTGCGGGCTCGTGGTTGGGCGGCAGGCGCTCGTTCGCAAACTGCGCGTGAATCCGCTCTTTCGCGCGCTTCGGGTCGACAAGCTCACGATTGCAGCTCTCGAATCCACGCTTCTGGCCTACTTGTCGGGAAAAGCAGAGTCGCTCCCCGCTCCAGGTATGCTGCGCCTCAGCCCGGAATCGATCCGCCTCCGCTGCGCCAAATGGGCAAGTGCGCTGAACTCCGCACATGTGCGCGCGACTGTGCTCCCGGTTGAGAGCGTCGTGGGCGGAGGCACCACGCCCGGAGCTACGCTGCCGAGCTTTGCTGTCGCGCTGCAACCTCCAAGGTCCAACGCTGACGCTCTCGCTGCAAAGCTGCGCGCTCTGAAACCGCCGGTCATCGGGCGGGTGCATGAGGGCGCTGTGCTGCTCGATTTGCGCACGGTTCCATCCGAGGCGGACGAGACGACCGTGCGCACAATCGCGACCGCGCTTGCATCAGATCAGTCTGACCACGACGGCGCTGGTGGAACTGACGCATGAAAGGGGAACGCCAATCCAACGCGAATGAAAGGCGCGCCCGCCAAATCATCGTTGGTACTGCGGGCCATATCGATCACGGCAAGACCGCGCTGGTGTACGTACTCACAGGCACAGATACGGACCGGCTTCCCGAAGAAAAGCAGCGCGGCATCACCATTGACCTGGGGTTTGCCGCGCTCGACCTGATCGATCGGCATGGCAGCACTCTCCACCTCAGCCTCATTGATGTTCCAGGGCACCATGCCTTTATTCGCAACATGCTGGCGGGGACCGGCGGCATTGATTGCGTGATGCTGGTGATTGCTGCCGACGAGGGCGTAAAGGCGCAGACCGTAGAGCACCTCGCCATCTGCAGCCTGCTCGGAATACAACGCGGTATCGTGGTCCTGACAAAGATAGACGCGGTCAGTCAGGAGCACCTGGCCGAAACTCGCGCGCGCATTAAACAGTTTCTCCAGAACACCGTTTTTGAAGATGCGCCGATCGTGCCGGTATCTGCGTTGCGCGGGGATGGCGTTGCAGAATTGAGAAGCGCGCTGGCAGAATTGGCTGAAGAAATCCCCGAACGCAGCAAGGAATATGTGATGCGTCTGCCGCTGGACCGCGCATTTTCCATTCGCGGATTTGGCACGGTTGTAACCGGGACGCTGCAGGCAGGTTCTCTGCGTGTCGGGCAACAACTCGAGCAGCATCCAACGGGCCGTCTGTTGCGCGTACGAGGCCTGCAGGTGCATGGAAAGGGAGAGGTGTTGGCTGAGGCTCCGTGTCGCGTTGCCCTGAACCTCGCCGGGGTCGAGGTCAATGAGATTGGCCGCGGCCATACGCTTCAAACTCCGAAGTCGCTTTCGCCAACAACAGTGATCGATGTAGAAGTTTCAATGCTGCGGGACGCTCCGCCACTCAAGCATGGCCAGACCATCCGAGTGCACGCCTTCACATCGGAAACACTGGCCAGGGTGTTGTTGTTCGAGCAGAAAGTTGCGGCGGAGGCAGCTTCAGGGCTGGTGCGGCTGCGGCTGGTGAAACCTTTGCTGCTTGTGCCTGGCGACCGGGCCGTCCTTCGGCAGTGCTCGCCTGCGGCAACCGTCGGCGGTGCGCGCGTGCTCGATGCCCATCCGCCCGCTGCTTTGCGCAAACCAAGTGTTCTGGAATGGCTGAAGCAGCTTCGCTCCGCTGACGAATGCGAGAAGGTGCGCCTGCGGGTCTGGCGGCGCAATGTCCAGGGGATATCGACCGCGGCTCTGATTGCCGAAACGGGATTCACCCCTGAGGTGCTGGAGGGGCGGCTCGCTTTGCTTTTGTCCGCAGGAAAGGTCACGGCGTGTGCAGGCGATCGCAATGAATCGCGCTGGATTGCCGCCGAGCCTCTCAATCAAGCCATTGATGCCGTGTTGCAAGTGGTTGCGGAATCAGGAAGCCTGTCACGGGCCGAAGTGCGGTCGAAGGTCGGTTTGAGCGCTGCGGTTCTCGAACAGGCTTTGGAGCGGCTCACTGCGTCTGGCAAGTTGCACAGAACGAACGAAATCATCCGCGTGGCGGGGCGCGCGGAGGAGATTCCCGAACCCAGGCGGCGGCAGATGGACGCCGTTGAGAAGCTCTACGCCGAAGCTGGTCTGGCCCCACCGCTGTTGAGTGAGGTTGCCGTTCGTCTCGGCAGTGCGCCGGCTGCGATGCGAGAGGTGATCACTTTTCTGCTCCGCTCCAAACAACTTGTCCGGATGGGGTCTGACGATGCGTTCGTTCACACTGACACCCTGACAAAGCTCTATTCCGATTTGCGACTGCACCGCGGAGAGACCTTCGACGTTGGCCGATTCAAGTTGTTTACCGGACTGACGCGCAAGCACGCGATACCACTCCTCGAACATCTGGACCAGGTCCGCGTCACGCGCAATAACTCCGGAGTGCGGACCGTGCTGTAATGGAGAGCGATCGGGTCAGTCATGTTCTTCTGCATTGACATGCGCGTTGCGTGCAGTGCGTTCGTCTTCTAAGAGGAAGTCCCAGGCACATGTACAATCGACAATTCGGGAGAAAACTCGATGCTCACTGTTCGTAGCTTGCTCATTACCAGCGTCCTGCTTACAGGCGCTATCGTATTACCTGCCCAGAGCACGGCGCCGTCGCCTCGCACGCAGTTCCCTTCGTACACCGGGGGGGCTGCGCAGCCGCTGCGGGTAGCCATCGTCGGCCTGGAGCATGGACATGTTGAAGGCTTTCTCTCCGCGCTCGGGCGTCATTCCGATGTGCAATTGGTTGGAATCGCGGATGCGGATTCTGGGCTGATCCAGAAGTACCAGCAGAAGTACAATCTGTCCGAATCGCTCTTCTTCAAGAGCGAGGCAAACATGATTGAGGTGCGCAGGCCGGATGCTGTGCTGGTGTACACATCCATCGCAGAGCACCGTCCCGCCATCGACATTGCGGCGCAATACGGCGTCTCTGTCATGGTGGAGAAGCCGCTGGCCGTATCGTATGAGGACGCTTTGCACATCCAGGATGTGGCGAAGAAGTTCCACATTCGCGTTCTGACTAACTACGAGACCACCTGGTATGCCTCGAACCGTGCCGCGTATGACCAGTTACAAAACCGCCAGCTAGGCGACTTGCGCAAGCTGGTTGTGCACGACGGCCATCAGGGGCCGAAGGAGATCGGGGTGCCCCCGGAGTTTCTCAAATGGCTCACGGATCCGGCACAAAACGGAGCAGGAGCGCTATTCGACTTTGGATGCTACGGTGTCGATCTGGCGACCTGGCTCATGCACGGAGAAATGCCGGAGACCGTCACTGCTGTTTTGAATCATGACAAGCCAGGAATCTATCGCGAAGTAGACGACGACGCGACGGTGATCCTGCAGTATCCCCAAACGCAGGCTGTGATCATGGCGTCATGGAACTGGCCATTTGGGCGCAAGGACATGGAGGTCTACGGAGCCAATGGTTACGTCATCACTGTGGAGTCGAATGGCCTTCGAGTCCGGCACCAGAACGACCGCAGTGAGCATAGTGAGTCTGCGCCGGAACTGTCGCAGAACCAACGCGACTCGCTCAGCTATCTGGTAGCGGTGCTGAGCGGGAAACTGGACCCGAGGGAAGATCTCAGCTCACTGGAAACGAACGTGAAAGTGATGCAGATTCTCGACGCGGCAAAACAGTCGGCGCGGAGTGGGCAGGCAGTGCGGATCAGCGGGAGTCACTGGAACCCCTCACATAATTAGAGTGCCCCGAGACCAAGTGCGGCCGAACGCCCCTCACCGCTATCGGCACTGAATTAGAATGGCAACGCTTACAAAGACTTCCGGTATCAGAAATGGAGAACCATGAAGCTGACTCTTGGCGCTCTCACTGTGTTTGCTGTTATGGCGCCCTGCTCGAGCATCACCCACTCTCAGGCGGACACCAAAATCGGCGGCGAAAAGATCGTTACACTCACCCGCAAGGCGGTGAACACCACACGTCCGGAGTTCACCAGCGTAAGCATTCTGCCGGGCCGCGGAATGGAACTGCTGCAGATCAAGGCAAACTTCCCGGGCAAAGGCGAAGTGAATGTGCTCGCCTCTCCCGACCAAGCCACTGCCAAGCAGATGCTGGACGACAAGGACACTGACATCGGCGATTTAGGCTATCGGCTCGGCTCCGCATTCCTGGTGCCGTATCCAAACCGTATTCGCGGAAAGCTCTCCAGTGATGGCAAGACTCTGACGACGGAATGGCAGGGTCACACTCTTAGCCTTCCCGCCAACAACATCGGAAAGAAGCCCGACGCCGAGCGCCACGCCATGCACGGCCTGATCCTCAAAGCAAAAGCGGAAGATCTCAAGACGCACGACATCCCCGGCGGCCAGCAACTGACCGGTGTCATCCACGCAGGCGACTTCAGCGGGCACTGGCTGTCGAAAACCGACCTCGACTTCACCATCGAGCTTCGCGCCGACGCGGTGGATGCCACAGTGGTGGCCCACAACGTCGGGAACGAGGCTGAGCCCATCTCCATTGGCTGGCATCCGTACTTCGCATTCCCTTCGGGCGACCGCACGCAGGTGCGCATTCACATCCCTGGCGAGCAGCTTGCCGAGGTGGATAACTATGACAACGTCTTTCCCACCGGCAAGCTGAAGCCGGTGGCCGGCACGCAGTACGATCTGCGCGATCCCAACGGCAAAGCTCTCGCTCAGAATTTTTATGACGACAACTGGAGCAAGATCGACTGGAAGAACGGAACCGCAACGGTGAAAGTGATTGACCCGGCGGCAAAATACGGCATAGCCATCGAAGGTTTATCGCCCCAGATCAAAACCATCCAGATGTACGCCCCGCCTACCCAGAACTTCGCGGCCATCGAGCACCAGTTCAACTTCGCAGACCCTATCGGCAAGGAGTGGAATGGGATGGATACCGGCATGGTCACGCTCAAACCCGGTCAGAGCACAAAATGGCACGTCCGCATCAAAGTGTTCGTCCCGTAAGTTCCCGCGCAAACTCAACAGAAGAGTGCCCGCGTCACACCCGGGCATTTCTCTAAGCGGGCGAACCCGCTGCCGGTTACCGCACGAACGTGACCTTCACACGCCTCGATCTGAGCAGATAGGGCACCCAGATGCAAACTGGGATGATCGATCGGGCCAGGCGGACGCCGCTGGCACTGGATAAGGCCACAGACGGCAGCACAGAATGAGCAACAACCGTGTCGGCGATCGTCACAAGCAGTTGGAAAACGAAGTACAAGATCATGAACGACGGAAATGAGCGCCTTCGCTTGAAGAACAAATAATTCAAGCCAATCAGCACAATCACAAAGATGAGGTTGGTAATGATCTCGAAAAGGATCATTCCGTGCAGTACCCGATGTGTTTCCAAAAACTGCTGATACCGCGGCATCGAGAGAATGCGAACGTTGGTCGGGAGGGTATTTGTCAGGATCACGAATGGACCCACCACCAAGCCAATGGCAATGAGGATCAGCCAGCCTCCGATCCCTTCCAGATGCCTGTCGGCATCAAGGAGCATGTCTGAAAAGGGTGCTGCTGCTTTCTCCGTGGCCAAGGCGGGTTCGAACTGACCCGGTGGGCAAATCTCGGCACGAGAGTCTGTCTGGGCGCATTGACTGCATACGGGGGCGCCTTCGAGCATGACGCTCCCACAGTTTGGACAGTGATTGGAAATTGTCATTGCGTTGCTGCTGCGCCATCATGGCGCGGTACAAGCCGTTGTGTCAATCACCCGTGACCCACCAACCTGGCTGCTCTCGTCGGGGTACTCAGAGGAGGCCTCGAGCCGCCGAATGCGATAGACTGGTGTTTCCACGTCAGGCGCAAAGCCGACTGCTGGAACGAGCGGGAGTAGTTCAGTGGTAGAACGTCAGCTTCCCAAGCTGAATGTCGCCGGTTCGATCCCGGTCTCCCGCTCCAGATCTTGCGGCACACGCACCGCTCACTCCTTCTCCTGAACCTTGACGACGAAGTACGTGACGGTGCTGCCTTCGGGGATCAGCATCTGGTGCGGCATTCCCGCGGGGATATGCACCACGTCGCCGGCCTTCACGTCCTGGCGCGAGCCGCCATCCACCGACGATCCGCGAACCTCTCCCGGAGCAGTGGTGTGGCGATCGACCAGCGATCCGCCTGTCGCCACGGTTGCTTTGCCATCGAGAATGTAGAACAAATCCGCGTAGTTCTCGTGCAACTCGCCGCCGCCGTTCCGGCTGCGAAAAGCCAGCATTGTGTAGTGGTGCGGATACTTGTCCAGCGTCTCGCTGGCTGAGCCGTCGCCCTGCGCGGCCTGTTGCTGAAGGTGCTGCGCCCGCTCAAGAAGTTGCGCAGGCGTCCAGTGATCAAGCTTCATAGTCTGTGCCGAAACTCCTGCCGCAAGCAGTGCCGCGGCCGCAAGGATGACCGTTTTGAGAGCCATTGTCGCCTCGTTTACAAAAGGTCTGCAATCGCGAGTGGGTCCATGTCGCTGTAGACCTGGTTCTCGCCTCCCATGCCCCAGCAGAACGAATAGCTCGCCGTACCCACGCCCGCGTGGATAGACCAGCCCGGCGAGATGACCACCTGCTTGTTGGCTACAAGCAAATGTCGCGTCTCGTGCGCGGGGCCCATCAAGTGTACAACGCGCTCATTCGCGGGCAGGTTGAAGTAGAGATACACTTCTGAGCGGCGCATGTGCGTGTGCGGCGGCATCGTGTTCCACACGCTTCCCGTGGTCAGTTCCGTAAATCCCATCACAAGCTGACAGCTTCGCGCGCCCTCAAGGTGGATGAGGCGGCGGATGGTCCGATGATTCGCGGTTTCGGGCGCGCCCAGGACCGTTGCGCCGGCCTGCGCCGCATCGATCTTAGCCAACGGATACGCGGTGTGCGCCGGATAGCTGAGCAGGTAAAATTCGGCCGGTTGCGCCGCGTCCTGACTTGAGAAGCTCACCTGGTCGTTGCCGCGACCGATGTACAGGGCCTCGCGCGTGTTGAGCGGAAAGCTCTCGCCATTTACGTGGACCGTACCGAAGCCCCCGATATTCAGGACGCCGATCTCCCTGCGCTCCGTGAAGTATCCGGCTCGCAGGTCAGGGTCGGTCTCGAGCGTGAGCGGCTGCCCTAACGGCACTGCGGAGCCCACAATGGTACGGTCGAGGTCAATATACGCAAGGTCAATCTGGCCGTGGTTGAACAGGCCATCCACCAGGAATGCGGACCGCAACTCCTCAGTGGTCAGGCGAGGGTAACGCGCAGCATCGGCAACCTGAATCAGTCTCATTTGGCTTCCGCTCTCTTTGCGATTGATTTCGACTTTGCGGTGCGCGGGGCGTTCCTGCCGCCGGAACTCGCCAGGACGCGTGCGCGTTCGAATATGGAGAGAAACATCGCTTTCGTCAGCTTGCCCGTATTGGTGTTCTGCAACGACGGATGATAGCTGGTGATGACCTTGAACCCGTTTGGCCATTCGAACTCGGCCCCGTGGCCGAACTCGTACCCACTGCGTGAGTCGAGAAGCCCTGTCCGTTTTCCCCACGCCAACAGCCCGTCGAAAGCAATCCTCCCCAGGCACACCACCACGCGCAGGCTCTTTAATAGCTCCATCTCTTCATCGAGCCATGGCGCGCAGTTGCGCAACTCTTCAGGACTAGGCTTGTTGCCCGGCGGCGCGCACCGGACCACGGAGCAGATCCAGGCGTCCGTTAGTCGCATACCATCTTGCCGCGACGTGGCCTTAGGCTGTGAGGCAAAACCCGCTTCATGCAGAACCGGGTAGAGGAAGTCACCTGACCCGTCGCCCGTAAACGGCCTCCCCGTGCGGTTCGATCCATGCGCCCCCGGCGCGAGCCCCAGAATCAGCACGCGCGCGTTCGGATCGCCGAACGATGGAACGGGACGACCCCAATACTCCCAATCCGCATACGCCTTGCGGCGCACCGTTGCTACGGTAGTACAGTGTTCGCGCAGACGTTCGCAACGCTCGCACGCACTCATGCGGGCATTGAAATCGTCCAGCGGCGTCAGAGAAGACGGCATAGTCTGATTCTAGGGGATTGAGCTATTGGATCGCGCTCCCGCCGCAAGCTATGCCTTGCATCCTTGAATCTGCAGCGCGACAATAGCATCCCGTAGTGGTGTTCCCAATTCCCACATTCATCCGCATGGAGGAGATTGATGAAAGCTGCAAAGCTACTATTGCTGGCTGGCGATTTTGTCGAGGACTACGAAATCATGGTGCCCTTTCAGGCATTGCAAATGGTGGGTCACACCGTCCACGCCGTCTGCCCCGGCAAGAAGAGCGGCGAGCAGGTGCGCACCGCCATCCATGATTTCGAAGGCGACCAGACTTACTCCGAGAAGCGCGGCCACAACTTCACGCTGAATGCCACGTTCGATGACATCGACGTGAACGACTACGACGGCCTGGTGGTACCCGGCGGGCGCGCGCCGGAGTATCTGCGCCTCAATGAGAGGGTGCTCGACATCGTGCGTCACTTCGCCCACGCCGACAAGCCCATAGCGGCGCTCTGTCATGGGCCGCAACTGCTGGCCGCCGCTGGCGTGCTCACCGGGCGAAAATTGAACGCTTATCCGGCCTGTGGTCCGGAAGTGACGCTGGCGGGTGGGACCTTCGTAAAGCTGGACTTCAGCGAAGCGTATGTCGATCGTAATCTCGTGACCGCTCCGGCCTGGACCGCGCATCCGGCGTGGCTGGCGAAATACCTCGAAGTGGTGGAAGCGCACCTGGCGGTGCCGGTAGCTTAACCGGGATCAGCCCTCGCGGGCCTCCGCTGGCAGGCGGATGGCCCGCACCTGCTTGAGCGGCAGTGCTGTCGCGGCGGTCAATGACTTTTGAATTTCGGCGAGAATTGATAACGCAATCGACGCCGGAGTGTCGGCGCCGAGGTCGAGTCCTGTGGGCCCGTTGATCTCCTCGAGCCAATCATCCACCAGCTCCGTTTTCGGCGTCAGGCGGAGCAGCCGCGCGGCATCGGCGAGCGCCTCGCGAGTCCGTCGCTGCGGGCCCAGTATGCCGATATACGCGGGGCGTTGCTGGGGAGCGCGGCGAAATAAGGAAGCGAGGATATGCGTGTCCTGCTCGTAACTGTGCGTGGCCAGAACGGCCGCGTCGCCGGTATGCACGTCGAGCGCGCTGGGCACGATATGCGGCAGATCTGAAATTGTCAGAGGGATCACCGCATCTGCGGCGGGGAAGCGCTCCGGTGTTGCTAAATGTACCCGACCGTCTGCGACGGCCACAAACCAGCCCAGTTCGCGGGCCATCTTGTGCAGCGGCTTCGTATCGTCGCCCGCGCCGAAGATCCAAAGGCCGGGCCGGGCGGGACGATAGTCGACCCAGACGCGCGTATTCAAGCCGTTCATCGTGATGTGCTCGTCGCGAGGTTTGCGCTCGTCGAACGCAGCATAGGCGAGCTGCTGCAATTCGACCTGCCATGGAGCAAGTTGCGGCGCAGCGAACGTCGGCGCGTCAGCAGCCATTTCGGCTCCGGCGAACATCCGCTCCCCTATTTTCGGGCCCTCAAGCACCGTTGCAATGGCGAGAGGCTCACGCGCAGACCAGGCCGCGTACAGTGCCTCAAGCTGCGGGCGAGCTGTCGCGCGACGTTCCAGCAGAATGAAGATCACGCCCCCGCAGCCGGAGCCATAAGGCAAATCGCCATCATCTTCAAGGGTGGAGTAACGCTCGACCAGTGGGCCGCGTTCGGTAAGCCACCAGGCCTTCTTCGCTACTTCGGCTTCGAGGCATCCGCCGCTCACCGTGCCGGCCCGGCGGCCATCCGCCGACAACAGCATGCGTGCGCCCGGGCGGCGATAGCTGGAGCCCTGCACCTCCACCACGGTCGCCAGCACGTAGTCCGCCCCGGCGCTTTCCAATTCGCGCCACAGGGGCAGAATGTGCTCAAAATCCGTCATGAAGCTTATATCTATTAAACATCTTTCCTACACAATCTTCGACTGCAGCAGGTCCTCGATACGTACGGGGAGGTCGCGCACCCGCACCCCGGTGGCGTGATACACCGCCGCAGTGATGGCGGGGGCTACGCCTGCCAATCCAATCTCAGCGATGCCGCGCGCACCGTACTCACCCATGATGGGGTCGGGATGATCCAGGAAGGTGACATCGATATCGGGCGCGTCGGGACACGTGGCGACGAGATAATCGGCCAGGCTGCCGTTGATTGGCTGTCCTGTCCGAGGATCGTAGACCGTCTCTTCCAGCAGCCCCATGCCGACACCCATCACCACAGCGCCGGAAATCTGATTCGCAGCGGCCTTGGGGTTGATGATACGCCCGCCATCGATGACGGATACCACCCGGCTCACGCGCAGCCGCGCAATCTCCGGGTCCCACTCCACTTCGACAAACTGCGCACCGAAGGAATGCAGCGAGTAGCCTTTCGACTTCGGGTCTTCCCACGTGGGTGTGGTCTTGCCTTCAGCGGAGACGCGCGCGAGCTTGGCAGCACTGAGAATATCCGCGAAATGCGCGCCGTCGGTGGAAGGCTGATCTTTTTTATGCAGCCGACCGCCGGTGAAGGCGACGGTTTCAAGCGATGCACCTTTCAGCGGCGATCCGTCCGTTGAGGTTGCGATCTGCTGCAGGCGCTTGATGGCGTTGTTTGCACCGCTCGCAATCGCGTCGAGCACAGAGCCGGTGACCATGGAGCCGCCGGACATGGGGCCGCCAGGCAGCCCGCTGTCGCCCAGGATCACGTCGATGCGATCCAGTGGCACGCCTGTCTTTTCGTGCAATACCTGCGCGAACACGGTGTACGTGCCAGTGCCGATGTCCTGCGTCCCACAACGCACGCAGAGGCGTCCTTTGGCGCAGAATTCAACCGTGGCGGTGCAGGGAAGCTGTATCGCCACCCAGCTTGCGCCGCCCATGCCCCAGCCAAGAATCTTGCCCTCGCGGCGCATGGAGCCGATCCCGCCCGTACGGCGTTCCCAGCCAAATTTTTTCGCGCCCACTTCGTAGCATTCGCGCAGATGGCGCGAGGAGAACGGAATGTTGTCGTGACTCTCGTCCTTCTCGGCGTCATTGAGGAGTCGGAACTGCAGTGGATCCATTTTGAGTTCGTCGGCTAGTTCATTCATTGCCGACTCCAGCGCGTACAGCCCGGGCACGGCCCCGGGGCCGCGCATCCACATGGGCGCACCCATGTTGCGCCGCGGCTGCGCGCTGGTGACTTCAAGATTGGCAACGCTGTAAAGATGCGGAGTAGCCTCTCCGCAGCCCTCATCGAAATCGTCGAGCAGAGACGTATTGTTGAGATAGTCGTGACGCAGAGCTAGAAGCTTGCCTTCTCGAGTGGCGCCGAGCTTGACGTGTTGTTCGGTGTGAGGGCGATAGCCGACCGAAGAAAACATCATGCGCCGCGTCACGCTGAGCTTGACAGGGCGGTCGAGGCGCCGCGCTGCGACCGCGGCCATCGCGGCATGCGGCCATGGGAACAGCTTGCCCCCAAAGCCGGATCCTAGAAACCGCGTAATCACGCGTACATTTTCGAGAGGGAGCCCAAGCGTCTGCGCCATCACTACGCGGTGATTCACAACGCCCTGCGATGTCTCATACATGGTCACGCTGTCGCCGTCCCACACGGCGACTGAGGCGTGCAGTTCGATGGGATTGTGCGTCTCCACCGGGGTGTTGTAAACAGCATCCACCTTGACCGGCGCGGACGCAAACGCCGCATCCGGATCGCCTCGCTTCGATACGGACTTACGCTTTCCGTCGTAGTCGCCCAGCTTCATGTTCACGTTCGGCGTCTGCGCTTCGTATTCAACTTTGACTGCGGCGGCCCCAGCCGAGGCCTGCTCCAATGTTTCCGCGACCACCACCGCGACGTACTGGCCCCAATGGCGGATCACTTCATCTTCGAAGGCAGAGCGAACCTCACTGTTCGTGGCGTTGTCGTCACCCGGAACGGTACGGTAGAGCGGCCCGATGTTGCCGTGGTGCAGCACCAGCAGCACGCCCGGCATGCTCTCAACAGCAGACGCGTCGAGCTTCGCAATGCGTCCGTTGCCAATCGCCGCGGTCACCGGCACCGCGTGCACCATGCGGTCGAAGTGAAAGTCGGCCGCGTACTCCGCTGTGCCCGTGGTCTTCAGCGGCCCGTCAATCCGCGGCGTAGCCTTGCCAATGATCGATGCTGCAACCGGTGACGGTGTCGTGCTCATGCGTTCATTCCTCAAACCTAAGTGGTTTTCGACTGCAGCAGATCTTCGATACGGATAGGCAGTTCGCGAACGCGAACGCCCGTTGCGTGATACACAGCCTCCGTGATCGCGGGAGCCACGCCTGCCATGCCAATCTCGCCCACGCCGCGCGCCCCGTACTCGTTGACAATCAGGTCTGGATAGTCGAGGTACGTGACGTCTAGATCGGGCAGATCGGCGCACGTGGGCACCAGGTAGTCGGCAAAGTTGCCGTTGATGGGCTGCCCGGTACGCGGATCGTAAACCGTTTCCTCAAGCAGGGCCATGCCCACGCCCATGATCGCCGCGCCCAGGATCTGGTTCTTCGCAGGGCCCATGTTGATGATCTTGCCGCAATCGAATACAGATACGATACGGCTCACGCGCAGCCTCGCAATTTCGGGATCCCACTCGACTTCAGCGAAGTGCGCGCCGAAGGAGTGCATCGAATATTGCTTCGCCTTTGGGTCCTCAAATGACGGAAATGTCTTGCCGGTCGAGGCGATACTTCCCACATTCGCGATCCGCAACACCTCTTCGAACGGCATACCGTTCGAACTCGGATCAGCGCTGCCATGGTAAGCGGCGCCCACAACCTGCGGCTGCCCCTGCTTTGCCATCACGCGTCCCTGCGCGATGGTGAGGCTATCGGGCTTCGTACCGTGGAACGGCGAGCCCGGTGTCTGCGCCGCGATATGCAGCAGTCGCGATACAGCTTGATTCACCGCCATGGTGGCCGCCGGCAAAATCGCGCTCGTCACCATGGAACCACCCGATGTTGGACCATCGGGCAGGTTGGTATCGCCGAGAAACACATCGATGCGGTCCAGCGGAACGCCCGTCTTTGCATGCGCTACCTGCGCAAAGAGCGTGTAAGTTCCGGTACCGATGTCCTGGGTGGCAGAGCGCACGCACACGCGCCCGTTGGGGCACAACTCAACCGTAGCCGTTGCAGGAATGCGCGCCGCCCCCCACGAGGCGCTGCCCACGCCAAGGCCGATAATCTTGCCATCGCGTCTCATCGACCCCACGCCTGAGGTGCGCTTGCTCCATCCAATCTTCTCAGCACCCGTGGTGAGGCACTCTTTCCAGTGCCGCGATGAGAACGGCTTGTTGGTGCCTTCGTCTCGCTCGGCATCATTCTTCAGGCGCAGTTCGACCGGATCTATATTGAGCTCGTCAGCCAGTTCGTTGATGGCCGACTCCAGTGCATACAGCCCGGGTACCGCGCCGGGGCCGCGCATGGGCGCCGGTGTGCCCACGGTGCGGCGCGTCATCGCCGTCGTTACTTCAAGATTCGGACAGCTATAGAGGAACGGCGTCTGCTCTCCGCAGTGCTCCACAAAATCATCCAGCAGCGAAGTTTCCGTAAAAAAATCGTGACGGATTGCCGTGAGCTTGCCGTCCCTGGTCGCACCCAGGCGGATACGCTGCTGCGTGCGCGGGCGATGCCCCACGTTGGTGAACATCATGCGGCGATCCACGCTGACCTTCACTGGGCGATTGAGCGTGCGCGCTGCCGCTGCTGCGAGCGTGCATTGCGGCCACGGCGAGAGCTTGCCGCCAAATCCCGATCCAATGAACCGCGAAATGGTCCGCACGTTCTCGCGCGGGATGTTGAGGACCTCCGACATCACGGTCCGATGGCTGACCACCCCTTGCGACGAATCATAGAGAGTGATGTTCTCGCCGTCCCACACTGCGACCGTGCCGTGCATCTCCATTGGATTATGCGTCTCGACCGGCGTTACATAGGTCGCGTCCACCGTCACCGGCGCCTCAGTGAGCGCCTTGTCCGGATCACCGCGCTTCCAACTGCTGTCATGCGGCCCGTCGTAGCCGGCGCTCAGATCGGTTCGAACATCCGGCGATTCCGCATCGTACTCCACCCTGATCGCTGCAGCCGCTTCCTTGGCCTGCTCGAGTGTCTCCGCCACGACCGCTGCCACGTACTGTCCCCAGTAGTAGATCTTGTCGTCTTCAAACGGCGGCCGCGCCTCGGCCATGCTGGCGTCTTGTTGCCCGCGGTAGGTGCGATAGACGTCCTGCAGCTTGCCGTGCTGCATCACCAGCAGCACGCCCGGCATCTTCTCCGCGGCGGAGGTGTCGAGCTTGCGGATACGGCCGCGGCCGACGGTGGCCTGCACAGGTACGCCGTGCACAAGATTCGGAAAGTGATGATCGAGAGAGTAGCGCGCCACGCCCGTGGTCTTCAGCGGCCCGTCAATGCGCGGCACGGCGGCGCCAATGATGCTTTCGCCCTGGGGGATTTGTGCCGTTGCCATAATGATCTCCTCCGGTCCTATGCCGTTGCGGTGGCCATCTTCAGCGTGCGCACCACGCAGCGCTTCGCCAGTTCAACTTTGAACGCGTTGTCCTTGTGCGGCTTCGCTCCCGTCAGTGCTGCTTCGGCCGCATGCCGGAAGGTCTCCGCATTTGCAGACTTGCCCATCAGCGCAGCTTCCGATTCGTGCGACCGCCACGGCTTCGTTCCCACCCCACCCATCGCCACGCGTACATAATGGATGCGGCCGCCTTCCACCTTCGCCACCACAGCGCACGACGCCAGCGCGAATTCGTAGCTGGCGCGATCACGCAGCTTCAGGTAGACAGACTTCGCTCCAGAGACCGGCTTCGGCAGATCCACATACGTAATCAGCTCACCCGGCTCCAACGCGTTCTCGATGTGCGGTGTGTTGCCGGGCAGCTTGTGGAACTCGGCAATCGGAATCGTCCGCTTGCCCTTCGGTCCCTCGGTGTGGATCACCGCCTCGAGTGCCGCCATGGCCACGCACATGTCAGAGGGGTGCGTCGCGATGCATTGCTCGCTGGTGCCGAGCACGGCGTGCATACGATTAAATCCGTCCATGGCCGCGCAGCCTGAACCCGGCGTGCGCTTGTTGCAGCCGTAGCCCCCAGGCGTTCCCGCATTCGGCTCACGAAAGTACATGCAGCGCACCCGCTGCAGCAGGTTCCCGCCCGTCGTCGCCATGTTGCGCAGCTGCGGCGAGGCCCCGGAGAGGAGCGCCTGCGACAGCACGGCATAATCCTTCTTCACATCCTCATTCCATGCCAGGTCGGAGTTGCGCACCATCGCGCCAATTCGCAGCCCGCCATCCGGCAGCTTCTCAATCTTGTCCAGCGGAACCAGGTTAATATCCACCAGTCCCGAAGGCTGCTCCACGTGCAGCTTCATCAAATCCACAAGCGTGGTGCCGCCGGCGATAAACTTCGCTCCAGCCGGCCCTGCCAGAGCCTTGTCGATGCTGGGCGCCTTTGTGTACTGAAAGGTCTGCATTCGTTGCTCTCCTTCAGGCCTAAGCCTTCATCGTGCGTACCTGGCGCACGGCCGCAACAATATTGGAGTACGCGCCGCAGCGGCAGATGTTGCCGGCCATGGCGTGCTTGATATCCTCGTCTGCCGGCCCAATGGGCTCCTTCAGCAGCGCCACCGCACTCATGATCTGGCCACTCGTGCAGTAGCCGCACTGATAGCCGTCGTGCTCCACAAACGCAGCTTGCATGGCGTGCATGTTCGTGGGCTGGCCGATACCCTCGATCGTGGTGATGTCGTCGCCTTCATGCATCACCGCGAATGACAGGCAGCTGTTCACGCGGCGCCCGTTGACGTGCACAGTGCATGCGCCACACTGGCCGTGATCGCAGCCCTTTTTCGTTCCCGTCAGATGAATGCGCTCGCGCAGCGTGTCCAACAGCGTGGCGCGCGTATCCAGGTTGCGCATCGGATAGTCCTTGCCGTTGATCCGCAAGGTCACATTCGCGGTGTTGATCCCCGAAGGAGCGGCTTCTTCCTCGACGGTTTCCGGCTCGGCGGCCGGCTCGGCGTGCGCCAGCGGAACGGCTCCCGCCAGTAAACCCGTGGCGCCCAATCCTGACAGGAACGATCGCCGGCTCAGCCGCCCTTTGGCGTCCTCAGGCGGCAGCGGTTCCAAGTCAATCGATTGCCGTTCGTCGCCGGCCGTTTCCGTCGCGCACTCCTGTGACTTGGTCGAAAAACGGCCGCGCAAATGCTTGAAGCGCAAGTTCGGTGTGTCTGCCACAACGACCTCCTTGGGACAGGGAGCGTGAATTTCAGTCAGCCCGGTTCAAAGTTCCGCCTCTCGAAATCCGGCAGGAACAAAGGGAAGAGAATCAAGGCTCAAAAAGGCGTCGCCCAGGTTCGTAACGAGGCGCCGTGCCTATAGTAACGCTTTCGAATTGCGAAGGGAACGGGCACATCTTCGTGTGATCAAAACGTCGGCGAAGCTGAACATGCAGCGTCATAGCCCAGCCACACGAACCAGGCCGGATGTTGCCAGCTGCATGGATGGAGGTCCGTGCAGATTCGTTCAATTGGGCTCGTTTCGGGGAAGATCCGAGGTTCGGATGCGATTACGTCAAACGTCACAGCGTCGCAGGCAAAAAACAGCCTACGCCGAAATCATGTCAGGGCTAGGCTCCGCTTCCACAGCCGCGGACCTCCGCAATCCAATCCGCTCCTCGATCGCCCGGTAGTTCTCAATCTTATGGGTGAGCAGCGCGTGCGCCCTTTCCAGAGCCGCCAGCTGCTCTGCGATGACTGCACGGTGTTCTTCGAGGATTCTCCGCCGCTCCAGCGAGCTCTCTTCACCGCGCTCGCGCAGAGCCGCATAACGCTGCATCTCGCGGATAGGCATGTTGGTGGCCCGCATGCAGTGCAGAAAGTTGAGCCACGCCTCGTCCTCGTCGGAATACCGGCGATGACCGTTGTGCGCTCGCCCAACAGGTTGAATGAGGCCCACGCGCTCGTAGTAGCGCAGAGTGTGCGCCGTCATCCCACAACGTTGCGCCATGGTGCGAATCGTGTAACCAGCGTCTCTCATATCCTCAACCTACTCCTCGGAGCGCGCTCAAAGTCAATACGCCTTCGCGACTCAGAACCGCCTCCGCGCTCAGGCTTAAGTGACTGATAGATCAATCACATGCTTCCTTTTTGCCTGTCTCTCGCCGGGAAGCCGTTTACATTTCTTAAGATTCGCGCAACCCGCGATCGAGGCGAGCCGCAGGACATGGCAATCCTTCTCTGCTCCGTTTCCGCCCCGCCGGCAGACATTCCAATCCAACCGGCCGCACACTCCATTCACGCCCTCTTCATGCCGCTTTCATCTCTGCGGAGTACCTCTAAGTAATTCCAGTCCTCGGTTTTCCCCTCTGTCCGTTCTATAAATCCAACTGATCGCGAATGGAGCGATGTATGGCTGACATGGCAATTGCAGTCCAATCCGCAACGCCCGGCGGGACTCTGCTCGATAAGAAAAAAGGGATGCCCTCCTGGATCAGCGGCGTCATTGTCGCCATCGCGCTGCTTGGCGGGTTGGGCTATATCGGCTTTCACGTGGCGGGCGACCTGGGGAATGTAACCCTCGGCGCAGCACCTGGCCGTATGTTCTGCTGGGCACGGCCCTGCTCATTGCCCTCGGATTCGAATTCGTCCTGATCTCTCCCCTGGTCGGCTTCGGCTGCGCAGCCATCCTGTTCATGGTGCTCAAACCCAAAACACGCACCTTGGGTTGCGCGCTGTTCGCCCCTGATTTTCGGGGTCTGCTTCTGGCTGTTCAACTACTCGCTCGTCGTCTCCGCGTTGCTGGCGCTGGCAGTCGGTGCCGGTTCGGGGCTCCTGTTCCGCTTCATCCGCATGCCGGGCCTGCCGGAATGGCAGGCCCGGCGCTTTTTTGCCTGGAGTCGGACCGTGAGTGTGGGATGATGAGGACCGGCCTGCCACGGCGAGAAATCAGGACGGCAAAAATGGACAGTACCCGCTACGAAGCGATGTTGCAGGTGGCCATGGAAGAAGCCAGGTACAGCCTGGCCGAGGGCGGCATTCCCATCGGCGCGGCGCTTTTCACTGAAGCTGGCGAACTCCTTAGCCGCGGCCATAATCGCCGCGTGCAGCAGGGGGATCCCAGCATCCACGCTGAAACCGATGCCTTCCGCCGCGCCGGCCGTCGGCGCAGCTACCGCAAATGCATCATGGTCACCACGCTCGCTCCCTGCTGGTACTGCAGCGGTCTGGTGCGCCAGTTCCACATCGGTACCGTAGTGGTGGGCCAGAGCCGCACGTTTCCGGGCGGCATCGAGTGGCTGCGCGAAAACGGCGTCACCGTAATCGACCTCGACAGCGCTCCATGCCGCGAACCTATCGAGACCTACATCGCGCAGCATCCGGATGTCTGGAACGAGGACATCGGCGAAGAGTAGCCGACGCGTTGCGTTATCCTTGCTCGCGGAGGTCAAATTGCATCGTCGAAAGTTTCTGTCCGCTTCTCTGGCCGCGTCGGCCGTCGTCCTCTCCCGTGATGCGGCTGCACAGGCGCCTTCCGCGCCCGGTCGCGAATACTACCTGCTGCGCCGCTACTTCCTGCAGAGCGGTCCTCAGAACAGCCTCACCGAACACTACATCAACGAGGCGCTCGTCCCCGCGCTTGCAAAGCACGCCATGGGCCCGGTAGGCGCCTTCCGCCTCGACATCGGCCCGGAGACGCCGACCTACTACGTGCTCATCCCCTCGCGCTCAGCCGAGGACCTCGCCACACTCGACTTCGCGCTCGCCAAAGATGACACCTTCATGAAGGCCGCCGAGCCCTTCTGGAGCGCGCCTGCAACCGCTCCCGCGTTCGTCCGCACAGACTCCACCCTGCTTTCGGCTTTTGAAGGCTGGCCTCGCATCACGCCTCCGCCCCACACCGCCGGCGCCAAGCGCGTGTACCAGCTCCGCACCTATGAGAGCCCCAGCTTCCGCGATCACGTGCGCAAAGTGGAAATGTTCAACTCTGGCGAGTTCGAACTGTTCAAGGCGGCAGGCTTCGACAACGTCTTCTTTGGCGACACGCTGCTAGGTCCGCGTATGCCCAGCCTCACTTACATGCTGAGCTTTGAGGATCTCGCCCAACTCAACACGCACTGGGCCACCTTCAGCGGCAATCCAGATTGGAAGAAGCTTTCGAACGATCCGAAATACGCTTTCGAATCCATCGTCAGCAACATCAGCAACCTGATCCTGAGCCCTTTGGCCTCGTCACAAATCTAAACGCCCTTCTCCGTGCCCGGCCACGAACCCTCCGCGCCCCATCCTGTCGTCTTGTTTCTGGCGACAGGATGGGAAACCACAAGGCCTGACTCTCCGCTCTGGCTCTTCTCATGCATTGAGAACCGGAGCAGATGCCTTCCGCCTCGCCCCCAGCAACGCCACCAGCTGCAGAAGCGCCTCATCCTGCCCCCGCGCCGCCGCAATCTGCATGCCACCACCAAAACCGGGGCCTGAGCAGGGAATCGTCACTGCCGGCGCGCCTGCCAGACTGATTGGCGCCGTGTAGCGCAGCAGCCGCGCCCGCGTTGCGCTGTGATCTGCGCCCGCTGCAAGCTTCGCCACCGGCGCTGCCGGCAGCATCACCAATGAATGCTCGCCAAACAACTCATCCATTCGCGCTCTGAATGCCTGATGCCGCTGTCGCAGCTTCCCTATCTCGTCCGGAGTAATGCGCGCGCCCCACTCAAGCCTCTCCCGGATAGCACCTTCGAAGTGCTCGAAATTTCCGCGATGAAGCGCCGCCGCCTCCCATGCCTGAATCGGCGCAAAGATCTCCTGAGCCTCTCCCCACCACCCGACGTCCGCCTGGCTCACGCGCAGGCCGAGCTCTTCAAGCTGGCGAGTCGTAGCCCGATACTCCGCAACAATCTCGGGCTCGCAATCCTGAAGGAAATCATCCCCGACAATCGCAAACTGGCCGCAGGCGCGAATAAGCGCAGGTTCGTGCTCCGCATAAAACGCGGCCAGCAGCGGCGCTTCCTCGAGATCCGCAAACAGCCAGCCCAGCGTGTCGAACGACTGCGCCAGGTGCGCGCCACCCCGCCAGTCGCCTCGCCCCAGCGACGCCCGATATCCAGCAAGCCCGCACAGCGCCGCCGGAACCCGCACCGATCCGCCCGTATCGGTCCCGATGGCTGCCACCGCCGACCCTTCCATCACGCTGGCGCACGCGCCCGACGACGAACCTCCCGTGAGCGCATCCTCTCTCCCGGGCTGCAGGCAATCGCCAAATTCGGGGTTCTCTCCCGTGATCCCGTAGGCCAGTGGATGCAGGTGCGTCTTGCCGGTGATCACGGCGCCGCATGCACGAAGTCGCTCCACTACCCAGGAGTCCCGCTCCGCAACGCCGTTCTGTTCGCGGTAGAACTTCGTCCCGCAGCTTGTCGACGCCCCCGCCAGGTCGAAGCAGTCTTTCACCGACACCGGAAGCCCCCACAGCACATCGCGCCCATCGCCAAAAGGGCCGCCTTCGCCGCGCTGCATCTGTTCGGCTCGCTCCGCTTCACGCAGCGTCCACTCGGCGTCCTGCCACAGATAAGTGTTGTGGCCGGAGTTCTGATTGGCATTGGCCAGCGCGGCTTCAGCCAGCCGCGTCGGCGTAGTCACGTCATTTGCCAGTGCACTGCGAAGGTTGCGGATGTTACCCAATGGAACCGTCATATCTGAGATTCTAAGTAACTCCCTCGAATGAGATGCAAGCCTGCGCCGGTCCAGGGCGCTTCCATGCATGCGCGCTCACAACGGCGGCTGCGCGATGGTGTACCCTCGATCCGGGATCCATCCTGCAAATCCATGGTGGAAAGGTCGAAATGATCACGCGCACGGCCAAGCTGTTGCTGCTCACCGCGCTCGCGCTGTTCCACACTTTGGTTGTGTTCAACAACCTTACCGATTTCGACTCCAACTACCAGTTCGTTCGCCACGTCCTCGTGATGGACTCGACGTTCTCCACGAATCACGCGCACTGGCGCGCCATCGGAACACCCGCGTTCCACCTCGCGTTCTACATCGGAATCATTGCATGGGAAGCAGCGATCACGGTCCTTCTTTGGTGCGGAGCCGTCTACCTGTTCCGCGCCCTGCGCGGGCCGGCAGTCACATTCAACGCCGCCAGGCGCATCCCCGTCCTCGGGCTCACGCTGTCGCTGCTCATGTGGCTGGTTGCCTTCCTCTGCATCGGCGGCGAGTGGTTCCTCATGTGGCAGTCGCCCACCTGGAACGGACAGCAGGAGGCCTTCCGCATGTTCGTTATCGTCGCGCTGGTTCTGCTCATCGTCATGCACAACGATGCGGATGCGCAGGTATGAATCGCCCCAACATCGCCGCCGTCATCCTGGCCGCCGGAGCCAGCCGCCGCCTCGGCCAACCCAAGCAACTCCTCCAGTACAAAGGCGAGACCCTGATTGCCCGCGCAGTTCGCATAGCTCAAGAATCCAATCTGGAACCCATCATCGCCGTCCTCGGTGCGCAAAGCGATGCCGTCCGCGCGGCCCTCGCCGCTAGCCGGACAGTGATCATTGAGAACGATCAGTGGGAGGAAGGCATCGCCAGTTCCATGCGCGTCGGACTCACAGCCCTCGAAGGGATTGCTCCTGACCTCGACGGCGTCCTCATCATGCCGTGCGATCAGCCACGCCTCACCTCTGAGCATCTGTCGCGCCTCGTCGACGGTTTCGCAGACACTATCGTCGCCTCCACGTATGCCGGCGTCCGCGGCGTGCCCGCCCTATTTCCGTGGCACGCCCGCAGCCAGTTGATGCAGTTGTCAGGCGATGTGGGCGCACGGAAACTGCTCGCAGACCCACTCAAACAGGTGATTGACGTTCCCTTTGAACAAGGCGAATTAGATATCGACGTGCCCGAAGATCTTGAGCACTTGCGCTAAGATGCGCCTGCGGACCGGTCCATCGCCCCGACGCAGGTCTGTTAGTTCGATCCCGCCGGAATTTCGCTGCTCTCCAGTCCTTCGGCTGTGAGGTCCTCGTTCGCGCTCTTGCCGGACGTGGCCAGCACGATAGATCCCGCTGCGCCTGAGAGGACCGACGCTCCCAGAATGGCGATCTTCGACACGCTCAGCAGCGAGTCATCGTCGAATGCCAGTCCGGCCACAAACAACGACATCGTGAACCCGATTCCGCACAGCCACGCCGCTCCAAACATCTTTCTCCACGACACATGCGCCGGCCGCGTCGCAATCCCCGTCCGCGCGGCCAGGAACGCGAACATCCAGATGCCCGCAGGCTTGCCGACAAACAGCCCGATCAAAATTCCCCACGCAACCTGGTGGGTCAGGCCTGCAGCCAGATTGTGCCTCAGATCCACGCCCGCATTGGCCATGGCGAACAGCGGCATCACCAAAAACGCAATCCATGGCTGCAGCCCCACTTCGATCCGGTGAAGGGGAGAATCCGCCAGCTCCGCCTTCTGCTCCAGCGTGTGAATGATCGAATGCTCTTCAAACGACCCCGGCCGCGCCTTCTTCAGCCGCGCCAGCAGCCATTCGGTCTGCTCCACAAACTCTGACTTCTCCAGGAAGTTGCGTGCCGGAATGGTAAAAGCAAGCAGGATCCCCGCAATCGTTGCATGCACCCCGGAGTTCAGCACCGCCCACCACACCGCCACCCCAATCACCCCGTACACCATGGGCTTGCGAACCCCCAGTGCATTCGCGACCGCCGACAGCAGAACCCCCGAAACGCCTATCGCCAGGCTCCAGTAATTGATTTCGCTGGTATAGAAAATCGCGATCACGCCCACAGCGAAGATGTCATCGACGATCGCGAGAGCCGTCACAAACACGCGCAGCGCCGTCGGAATCCGCGAGCCCAGAATGGCCAACAGACCAAGG
The DNA here is from genome assembly GCF_036502485.1 of Occallatibacter sp. Classification (GTDB taxonomy): domain Bacteria; phylum Acidobacteriota; class Terriglobia; order Terriglobales; family Acidobacteriaceae; genus Telmatobacter. Next base: position 50,513 of record NZ_DASXYM010000008.1, read on the forward strand.
GCGAAGGCAATGTCCGTCGAAATCGGAATCGCCCAGCCCCGCTGAAACGCAGCGTCACGGGCGATCGAAATGAAGAGGATGGCAGGAACGATCAACCCACCCAGCGCCGCTATGAAAGGGAAAGCCGCCCTCCGCAGCGACGAAAGCTCCCCCACCAGGAATTCGCGCTTGATCTCCAGCCCAACCAGGAAGAAGAACAGGGACATCAGCCCGTCGTTGATCCAGTGATGGCGGTTCTCCGTCACCACGAACGGGCCGAACCCCACAGTCAGCGGAGTTTCCAGCAAATTGTGGTAGCTCTGGTGCCAGGGCGAATTCGACCAGATCAGGGCCGCCACCGTGCTCGCCAGCAGGACAATCCCCCCAGCCGCCTCCATGCGCGCAAATCGCACAAACGGGCTCGTGATTACCTGGATCGGCGTGGCGTTCGTTTCAGAACTGGCGATCGACTCACTGATCATGGCTGGGCTCCGTTGCCGGGGCTGCCGCGCGCCTGCCCTGAAGTCGCAGCGAACGCTCCGGCAAATTCAGTCGCCTTTGAGGCCCTTACGGCCACTCTTCACTGTAGACCGGGCCTCCGCGTCTCCTCACACTGGCAGTTGTGCCAGACGCCGATCTCAAATCGGAACCGGTCCCCGCGGCCGGCTGAATGCCCCGCCCGCCACCCCCTCTGCCGCACGTTAGAATAGAAAGGAAGGATGCCAGAGCCTTCCTCAGCGGCTGCCACAACGGACACCCGTTCTCCGCGGGGCCCAGACGCGCGGCCTGCCGGTCCCATCGTCCAGGTCAAAAAACTCGAAAAGACGTATCGCACCGCGCGGGGAGAGCTCACGCTCTTTCGCGACCTTACCCTCGAGGTTCAACCCGGCGAGATGGTCGCCATCGTGGGCCAGTCCGGCGCCGGTAAAAGCACACTCTTGCACATCCTCGGAGCGCTTGATACCCCCTCCGCGGGCAGCGTATACTGCGCCTCAACCAACGTGGCAACTCTAAGTCCCCGGCAGGCCGCGGCCTTCCGCAATCGCGAAATCGGCTACGTCTGGCAATTCCACTACCTGCTGCCGGAGTTCACGGCTCAGGAGAATGTGGCGATGCCATTGCTGGCTCGCGGTTTATCCAAACGCGAAGCCATGGATTCAGCATCCAACTGGTTACATGAGGTTGGCCTCGACGATCGCCGCGACCACCGCCCGGGGGAACTTTCAGGCGGGGAACAGCAGCGCGTGGCTCTGGCCCGGGCCCTGGTGAACCAACCACGACTCTTACTGGCAGACGAACCTACGGGTGACCTGGACGAGACAACTGCTCGCCAGGTCTTTGCGCTTATTCAACACATTCACGCTACGCACGGGTTAACCTCCGTACTTGTAACCCACAACATGGATCTGGCTGGCCGATGTTCCCGGGTTTTACGTCTGGAGCATGGCCGCCTGGTATTGGCAGGCAATTTGAACCGTCAGAGCAACCCTGGATCGGAATTGGGGTCCTGAAAAAGCAGCGTTATGGGCTCCAAGTGAGTCTCATACACTAAGGGGTACGCGACCGGGAACAGATTCCCCACCCGGCCGTTCACCGGCAAGGAAGTCGGATGGAAGCTCAGGGATAGCAACAAGTTCGGGCGAGCGGAGAACCTTCCGGAACCATCCAGAGAGCTGTTCCGAGGCAGGCACGAATTTTGGTCGGGGCCACGGGCGGCATTTGTTTTGCGGCAGGCGCGACGGGCGGGTTGAAGCCGGAAGCGAGCCCGATTCGGGCACGATTTACCGGACAACTACACCAGCCGACAGCCTGATTTTTAGGAGAACACCATGTTCGAACGCTATACGGAGAAGGCTCGGCGTGTGATCTTCTTCGCGCGGTATGAGGCCAGCCAGTTCGGCTCGCCCTATATCGAAACCGAGCATTTGCTGCTTGGTTTGCTGCGCGAGGACAAGGCGCTGACCAACCGTTTCCTGCGCTCGCACGCCTCCGTGGAGTCGATCCGTAAACAGATCGAGGCTCATACCACGATTCGCGAGAAGGTATCGACCTCGGTCGATCTGCCGCTTTCGAATGAGTGCAAGCGCGTGCTCGCATACGCGGCGGAAGAAGCGGAGCGCCTGGGCCATAAGCACATCGGGACTGAACACCTGCTCCTTGGTTTGCTGCGGGAAGAGAAGTGCTTTGCATCGGAAATCCTGCAGGAGCGCGGCCTCAAGCTGGCGCAGATCCGCGACGAGCTGGCCCGCGTCACGCAGGAAAAGGCGCCCCAACAGCAGCGCCAGCGCGAGTCCAGCCTGCTGGCTGAATTCTCGCGCGACCTGACTCAGGCGGCCATGGACGCTCAGCTTGACCCCCTCGTCGGCCGTGATGGCGAGCTCGAACGCGTCATACAGATCCTGTGCCGCCGCACCAAGAACAACCCAGTGCTCATCGGCGAGCCCGGCGTCGGCAAAACCGCCATCGTCGAAGGTCTTGCTCAGCGCATCTCGGACGGAGAAGTACCCACGTTCCTGGCTGACAAACGCGTGCTCGCGCTCGATCTGTCCCTGATCGTGGCCGGCACCAAGTACCGCGGCCAGTTTGAGGAGCGCCTCAAGACCATCATGAAGGAGCTGATGGAAAATCAGAACTCCATCATCTTCATCGACGAATTGCACACGCTGGTCGGCGCCGGCTCGGCCGAAGGCTCCCTCGACGCCGCCAACATCCTCAAGCCCGCCCTCTCGCGCGGCGAAATTCAATGCATCGGCGCAACCACGCCGGGCGAATATCGCAAGTCGATCGAGAAGGACCGCTCCCTCGAGCGCCGCTTCCAGGCCGTAAAGGTTCCGCCTCCCAACGAGGCCGATGCAATCAAAATCATCATGGGCATCAAGGACCGTTACGAAAAATTTCACGCGGTGAGCTACACCGACGACGCCATCGAGTTTGCGGTGTCGCACTCCAACCGCTACATCCCTGACCGCTTCCTTCCAGACAAGGCCATCGACCTCATCGACGAAGCCGGCGCCCGCGTCAAGCTGCGCCAGACCTCGCTGCCTGAGGAGATCACTGAAGTCCAGAAACGCATCAAGTTCATCGTCCACCGCATGGACTCGGCCATCGCCAACCACGAGTTTGAGAAGGCCCGGTTCTACTCCGACGAAGAACGCAAGGAACGCGAAACCCTCCGCGCCCTGCGCGACAAGTACCACCTGGATGACTCCGCCGCCGGCATCGTCGGCCGCGAAGACATCGAGGATGTCGTCAGCCGCTGGACCGGCGTTCCCGTCACCAGCATCAAGGAAGAAGAGACGCAGAAGCTGCTGCGCGTGGAAGAAGAGCTCCACAAACGCGTGATCTCGCAGGAAAAGGCCATCTCGGCTCTCGCCCGCGCCATCCGCCGTAGCCGCGCCGGTCTCAAGTCGCCGCACCGCCCCATTGGCAGCTTCCTGTTCCTTGGGCCCACCGGCGTCGGTAAAACGGAAATGGCCCGCACCCTGGCGCAGTTCCTCTTCGGCTCAGACAAGGCGCTGATCCGCTTCGACATGTCGGAGTTCATGGAAAAGCACTCGGTCTCGAAGCTCATCGGTTCGCCTCCGGGGTACGTGGGCTACGAGGAAGGCGGCCAGCTCACTGAACGCGTGAAGCGGTCTCCCTACTCGGTGGTCCTGCTCGACGAAATCGAAAAGGCGCACCCCGATGTCTTCAACCTGCTGCTGCAGGTGTTTGAAGACGGCCAGTTGACCGACGGCCTCGGCAACACCGTCGACTTCAAGAACACCATCCTGATCATGACCTCGAACATTGGCGCCCGCCACCTGCAGAAGAAGCAGGGACTCGGCTTTGCCAGCGATCGCGACGACCTGGTCAGCGAGAAGGTGGAGGAGCTGGTCAAGAACGAGGTGAAGAAGACCTTCAACCCCGAGTTCCTCAATCGTCTCGACGAAGTGATCCTCTTCCAGTCGCTCAACGACGCCGACCTGATCCAGATCGTCGAACTGCTGGTGCAGCAGCTCAACGCCAACCTGGCGCAGAAGGCCATCACCATCTCGGTTACCGAGGACGCCAAGAAGTGGATCCTCGACAAGACGCTGGTCGACCGCAGCTACGGGGCTCGTCCCCTGCGCCGCGCCCTCCAGCGCTACGTCGAAGACCCGCTCTCTGAAGCCCTCATCGCCGGGCACATTCCGGACCGGCCGGCGTTCCTCGAGGTCTACCTCGAGAACAACCAGCTCTTCTATCGTCCGGTGCGCCCCGAAGACACCGGCACCGAAGAGAAGGCCGCAGGCATCCTGCTCTACTCGGCTTGACCAAAACCTCAACTCAACACAAAGCCCCCGGTTCTCCCGGGGGCTTTGTGGTTATTCCGCATCTATAATTGGCGATTGCGGTCGCTTATAAGCATGGGACTTACGTAACCTTTACTTTCAAAAGCGGGGGGGGGGGATAATCGCTGGCGAGTTATGGGGTGTTGATTCTCACCCTAATTCACGAAACGAGGGGAATAATGCGAATTTCCAAACTGGGATTTGTGTTCGCGGTGGTCTTGTTAGCCACGGCCAACCTGTCGTTCGCGCAATGCACTCAGGCATTGCAAAACAACTACATCAGCTGCTCAAACCCGGTATGCAATAACAGTGTAACTTCTCACACGCCATGGGCCCCAGGTCCCTATGGCCTTTACTTCGTCTGCGGGTCGGTTTCTTGCTGTGGCCAAAGCTACCCGGACTGCCATACCATACCCCAGTCCTGCAATGGATCAGGGAGAATCAGCGATCCGAATGTGCGCAAAAGCTATTAGAACTCGCAATGCACGAGGATGTCATAGTTTCCTCCTGCAAGGGGGAATATCGACCTCTGCTCGTTGCTCTCGCAGAAAAGCCGCTTCAGCACTCCGACGAAAGCTTATTACCTACGCGCCAGCACACCCTTCCCGGTCTGGAGGTCCTCAGCAAATGAGAATAGGATTCCTCGGCGTGTGGCTCATTTTGCAGGGAATTGCTGCGGTGGGGCAGGTATCATCACCTGCCCCACTGCAGCCCGCCTCTAAGTTAGACAGACCTGGATCTGCCTCCCGGAGCCCTCGCGAGATCAAACATGTCGCGGAGGCTCAGATCCCCGTAACATCACTCGACTTCAAGCCGAAAGGACCGATAACCGGAACGGGAGCCTCTCAGGCCTTTGTATTGCCGGTCTTGTGCTCTCCACGTGGCATTCCGTACGTGTCCTTCATCGATCAGAAAAGCTTCGGCGTCCAAACGGTTTCGTCACTCGATCCAAAAGGTGGGCGGCAATTCTCAATAACATCCATCCCTGGGCTTTACGACCCCGTCTTTGGCGCCGATTCTGTCTCCGATTCGATGGTAGTGATGTTAGTCAACGGAACAAAGGACCGGACAAAGGCGCCAAATTCCGTTTCGCTCGGTCCGGGGATGCCTTCCAAAGCTGTGTTCACCGGCGAGCACCGGAACTACGTTGCCGAATTCGACAGCTCAGGCGGGTTCAAGGAGCTTCTGGAACTCTCCGCCGATTATCACTTCTGGCGGATCGGACTTCTCCCTGACGACTCCATTTTGGCACTCGCATATGACCGGCCGAACGCCGTTCCAAAACTCCTCCTCTTGGACTCTGACGCTCAGCTTGTCCGGTCGATTGAGATACCCTCAGACCTGCAGAACAGTCCTGCGCTCGTGGAAGGTCGGAGTGGCGACATCTCCAAGCAAGCGCCCGCAGAGTCGAGCATAAGTTGGTGGCTATTTGCACCGGTGAGAGGCAAGATTCTCCTGTATCAAGCTCACACAAAACTACCCATTCTCGAAGTGGGTGCTGGCGGAGTCGTACGCGAGGTTCCGCTGGAGATCCCAAAGGACTTTGTCATAGACACGATTATTCCCTCCGAGGACCGTTGGATCATCCGCGTGCGAAGGGAAAACCTATCCGACAAGACCGAAATCGATGCCAGACCCGAAGCCAAAAATTATGTTTTGTACGAAGTTGACCCATCTGACGGTCACCTGAGGCGTGAACTCTCGGTTTCGTCTGGACCCCTTTTCAGCATTGCATGCGAACAGGGAGGTACGTTTACCGCTTTTGGAATTGACGGAGACAAAGTAAACCTGTTCACAGCAGACTTGGCCCGCTAGACGATCGTCGGCTTCTGTGGCGTGGCGAGAACAACCAGCTCTTCTACCGCCCGGTGCGCCCCGAAGACACCGGCAGTGAAGAGAAGGCCGCAGGCATCCTGCTCTACTCGGCATAAACAAACCTCAACTCAACCCAAAGCCCCCGGTTTTCCGGGGGCTTTGTGCATTGACAACCCATAAACGTTAAGGCCGGACCACAAACTTCTTGTCGCTCCGCAATGTGCCCAGGCTCGTGGTCACCGTGATCCAGCCGGTCGTGGCCCCGCTGGGAACAATGGCCGTGATGTACGTGGAAGTCTGTGAAATGACCTGCGCACGCATGCCATTGATGAACACCTGGCTGTCAGGCGTGAAACCCTCGCCCAATATGTCCACCTGCATCCCTGGCCGGCCGTAGTTTGCCAGGTATGTGACGTACGGGCTCAGCCCGAGATTGTAACTGTAGAAGATCCCATACCAGGCGCCGGCGGCATCCATCGCGGACGTCTCGTTGGCAGTGTCGCCGTAGAGCTTTCCGTTGGTGTGCTGAATCAGAGCAATTGGTATGTCTCCGGGAGATCCGACATCAAAGGCGTGCAGCACCGTAAAGGTGCCTGCCGGCGTCACGCGGAACAAAATTCCCCCGCCGCCCCCATTCACATCCTGGAGTTGAGCATATCCATACAGGTTTCCATCCGTGCCTGATACCAGGCTGTACGGGTACGCTCCGTCGCTGCCTCCTGTGAAAGCGTGAACGACGGAAACCTGGTGCGACGGTGACATCTTGTACACCACGCCGTAGCCGCCGTAAGGCCCGGTCCCCCCTTCTTGCGTTGTTCCGTAGAACGACCCGTCGTTGCCTTGCAGCAGCGTGCCATTGGGACCCGTGCCGTGCGCCCCGTCAAAGCTGTATACCGTCTCAAATTGGCCGGACCGATTGGTCCTGAAGATCGAGCCCAGGCTGTGCGCGCCCCCCAACCCGGTCACCCCGTAGATCCATTCGTCCGTTGCCTGCATCAGCGGCGCCGCGGGAGTCTCTCCGGCGTTGGTAAACACGTGCAGACTGGTGAAGTTCCCGTCCTTGGTGAAGCGATAGAGGACCGACGCTGAGTTGTCTGAGCTGTCCCCGCGCGTGGTTCCGTAGAAATCGCCCGACATCGTCAACAGCGGCGCATCGAAAGGACGGCCGCCATTCTGTCCGCCGGTGAAGACGTGAATGGTTTGTACCGCGCCGACCGAGCTCATCTTGACAATGGTGCCGTCGTTGTAGTCGCCGCCGTAATCGGTGACCCCGTAAAACCATCCGTCCAGACCGAGCGTCATCCCTCCCGAGGGATTCTGAATGTAGTAGTTCGTCACGGACGGCGGGAAGTGGTACAGATACGTGAGAGTTCCTGAGACCGTGTAGCGATAGACCCAGGCCCCTTCCGACGAACCCGATGTGGTAGGTGCGATTCCGGTGCTCATCAGGTAGCCGGCCCGCGTCTGGGTCAGGGTGGGTGAAGGAATCTGAGGGGTGTTGGTGCTGTGCAGCACGGTGAAATTCTGCGCATGCAGGACTGCTGCAAGCGTGCAGATGGGTGCGAGACTGAGTACCCGCGTAAGTTTCATAGGACTCTCCGCAGGCAGGGGGCTTCAGACGCAGTGCCCGCAACGTCACATCGCGTGCAGGCAACAAGGGCGAACGGGAACTTGATCTGATATGTAGACGAGTGTCTTGGCGACCACCGGACGCCTTAGGAGAACGGCGTCGGAGTGCAGGGCGGTAAAACGTGAGATGCTCAAATCGCGCCTGCTGTTTGCTGCCTGCGAGCGCCAACGCAACTTGACCCGATCAATCAACCGCAGCCGATGGTTTACGCTGTTTTCATCCTGCACCACACTCCCCGCATGCTTCCCTGAAGCGAATTCGAGAGGAACATTGAGAAAACATCTCGCCGTTGTTGCCCTTGCAGCCCTTGCCTGCATTCCCGCCTTCACCCAGCAGAAAGACTTGCCCGCGGACGACCTGCCCGCGAAGTTCACCCCGCCAGCCCGCGAAACCGACTTCGAAAAGCGCGTCGTCATGATCCCCATGCGCGACGGCGTCAAGCTTTACACCGTCATCGTCATCCCCAAAGGGGCGAAGGACGCGCCTATCGTGATGACGCGCACTTGCTACAACGCCGCCAAGCGCGCCGAGCGCTCCAAAAGCCCGCGCATGGTTGAGGCTCTCCCCCTCAGTGACGAGGTCTTTGTCGAAGCCGGCTACATCCGCGTCTACCAGGATGTGCGCGGCAAATACGGCTCGGAAGGTCCCTACAACATGACCCCGCCGCCGGTCGCCTCCGGCTACAACCCCACCGGCGCGGACGACACCACCGACGCCTACGACACGATCGACTGGCTTGTGAAGAATGTGCCTGAGTCCAACGGCCGCGTCGGCATGATCGGCTCCAGCTACGAGGGCTTCACGGTCGTCATGGCCCTGCTCCACCCCCACCCCGCCCTCAAAGTGGCCGCGCCGGAAAGCCCCATGATCGACGGCTGGATGGGTGACGACTGGTTCCACTACGGCGCCTTCCGCCAGCCCAACATCGACTACGTCATCGGCCAGACCAGCGCCCGCGGCGAAGGTACGCACGTCCCCCACCCCGGTCGTGACGACTACAGCAACTTCCTTGCCGCCGGCTCCGCCGATGCATTCGCCAGCTCGCTCGGCGCGGAACAACTGCCCTACTGGCACGTGATGCGCGATCACCCCGCCTACGACGGCTTCTGGCAAAGCCAGGCTCTCGACAAGCTCATAGCGCAGAAGCCCCTTACCGTGCCCACCCTCTGGGAGCAAGGCCTCTACGACCAGGAAGACATGTGGGGCGCCAACCACTCCTATCGCGCGTTGAAGGCCAGCGGCGCGTCTGACGAACTGAACAAAATCGTCATGGGACCCTGGTTCCATTCGCAGGTCAACCGCGAAGGCCGCACCCTCGGACCCTACACCTTCGCCACGGACACCACCGCCCAATGGCGCCGCGACTACCTGCTGCCCTTCTTCAATGAATATCTGAAGCCCGGCTCTCCCAAGGCGAGCGTTCCCACAGCTCTCCTCTACGACACCGGATCCGATCGCTGGGACAGCGACAAAGTCTTTCCGCAGGCATGCGAGAAGGGCTGCCCGGCCGCGACGAAACCGCTCTACCTGGAATCCGGCGGCAAGCTAAGCTTTACGCCGAACTCCGCCAGCTCCGCTGCCTCTTACGACGAATACGTCTCCGACCCCGCCAAGCCGGTTCCGTATCGTCCCCGCCCCGTCGATCCCGCCGATCCCACTGGCTGGCGCACCTGGCTGGTCACCGACCAGCGTTTCGTGGACGGCCGCCCCGACGTCCTCACCTATGTCTCCGACCCGCTCACCGAGCCCATGAAGCTCTCCGGCGAACCCATGGTCCACCTCGTCGCCTCCACCACAGGAACCGATTCAGACTGGGTTGTGAAGATCATCGATGTGCAGCCCGACCGTATCTCTCCACCCACAGAAATGAGCGGATACCAACTGCCCATCTCCACCGACATTTTCCGCGGGCGTTACCGCACCAGCTTCGAACACCCTGAAGCCATCAAGCCCAACGAGCCTTTGCCCTACGTGTTCGCGCTGCCCATGGTCAACCACACCTTCCAGACGGGCCATCGCATCATGGTGCAGGTGCAGTCCACCCTCTTTCCGCTCTATGATCGCAATCCCCAAAAGTTCGTTCCTAATATCTTCACGGCCCAGCCCGAGGACTACCAGAAAGCCACGCAGCGCATCTGGCATGCGCCCGACCACGCCAGCTACATCAGCCTGCCGGTGGTTCCAGCCAGCCAGCCGTAAGAGCGCGCAAGCTTGAAATGCCTCCGTACATCGCGGAGGCATTTCAGTCTGCGTACCTTCACGATTCCTTCCGCTCCGGCACCCACTGATCCACGGGATAACGTTCCTCCGGATCCTCGCTCTGCTTGCGCTTCTCCTGCTCCCGCCGCCACTCCTGCTCCTTGCGCTCCTCTTCTCCGTCACTCATGCATCCTTCTCCTGCATTCAGTCCAGGCAATCACCACGCCGCGCCGCTCTTGTCTGAACAGCACACGCATCCTCGCCAGATCGCCCCCGCTGACTCGCTCGCCGCGCAGCGGCGCTGACCCGCTGAATCCAAACCCCTCATGCCGTACCATGACCTCTAAGTTACCCGAGGGACGCCATGAGCCAACATATCCCCGATAACATCAGCGATCTCACCCGCGCCACCAACTACGGCACCTGGCGATTCCAGAAAGGCTGGAAGCCTCTGCCCGTCGTCGATGCCGAAGGCTGCTGGTTCACTGACGATACCGGCAAGCGCTACCTCGACATGTCCTCGCAGCTGATGTGCGTCAACCTCGGCCACAAAAACCCGCGCGTCATCGAGGCCATCGCCGAGCAGGCGAGGGAACTGCCCTTCATGGGCCCGGCCTACGCCACCAATGCCCGCGCCCGGCTCAGCCTCAAGCTCCTTGAAGTTCTCCCCGCCGGCCTTGAAAAGTTCTTCTTCGCCACCAGCGGCACGGAGGCCAACGAGGCCGCATTCAAAATCGCCCGCATGGTCACTGGCCGCAACAAGATCATCTCCCGCTATCGTTCGTATCACGGCTCGACAGCAGCCTCCATCGCCGCCACCGGCGACCTGCGCCGCTGGGCCATGGAGCCCGCCGGCAAAGCCATGGGCTTCGTCTTCGCGCCGGAGACCAACTGCTACAAGTGCCCCATCCGCCACACCTATCCGGGCTGCGGCATCGCCTGCGCTGACTACATCGACCACATGATCCGCAGCGAAGGCGACGTGGCCGCCGTCATCGTCGAACCCATCGTCGGCACGAACGGCGTGCTCGTCCCTCCGCCCGAGTACATGCCCAAACTCCGCGAAATCTGCGACCGCCACGGCGTCCTGCTCATCGTCGACGAAGTCATGACCGGCTGGGGCCGCACCGGCCAGTGGTTCGCCGTGGACCACTGGGGCGTCAAACCCGACATCCTCACCACCGCCAAAGGAATCACCTCGGCCTACGTCCCCCTCGGCCTCTGCGCCACCACGAAAAAGCTTGCCGACTACTTCGAAGACCACTACTTCTCCCATGGCCACACCTACGAAGCGCACCCCATCACGCTCGGACCCGCCGTCGCCACCATTGAAGAGATGCAGCGCCTCAACCTCGTCGAACGCGCCGCCTCCCTCGAGCCCTACCTCCGCCACAAACTCGAAGCGCTCAAAGCCGGCCATCCCTCCATCGGCGACGTCCGCGGCCTCGGTCTCTTTTTCGCTGTCGAACTGGTCAAGAACCGCAACACCAAAGAGCCCTTCAACACCATGCGCGACAAGATCGAAGGCAAACCCCTCGTCGTCGATCAGATCGCGGCCAGGATGATGGCCGACGGCGTAGCGCAGCAGTCCTGGGTAAGCCACTTCGTCATCGCCCCGCCGCTGATCGTCACAAATGAGGAGCTGGATTTCGGCATCGACGCACTCCACCGCCACCTCACCCTCGCCGACGCCCTCGTCGACTGACAAATCTAGATTTGTCCCTCTGAGCAGCCTGACTCGCCAGCGGCGAGTAGCGGATGGAATGACGCTTGGAGCAGGGTGGGCTTCGCCCGGCACGCCCGCCCATGAGCTACCGTGCCCCATCCTGTCGCCTTTTTTCTGCCGACCGGATGGGAGACCACGACCCTCGACCCGCTCGCTCCGCACTGGCCCACACATTTGTCCTTCTGAGCGCAGCGAAAAACCGACCGGGCAGAAGAAGCAAATTTCGCGCGAGAGCACTCCGGCGACAGCAGTTGGGACGCAACCAGATCGGGGGGAGCGAATGGGATTCCGGGACTGGAGGTACGGGATGCGCCATCCAGGGAAGTCTTAGATCGAATTCGAGACCGCGCGAAGGAATACCACGAAGCGGGACCACGGTCTATGAAAAGACGGATCAAGGCGGCTGCAAGGCGTTGCAGGCCGGACCGGCCGGTGCCCGCCTGCCTCGTACAATGAAGAAGTAAGCCTGCCCCCATGACGGACGATACGCACAAGACTTCCCCACGCACTGAAGCGCCGCCGGTTCCTTCTCAGGGAAACGGGGGGCGGCTGGCGGAGGGGCTGGATCGAACGGCTGAGTCGCTGGTCAACCGCGGCAACGGCAAAATGGACCAGGCTGGGCCCGGCGCGGCCGCCATTGCTCCCGGCGCCGACGCCCCCGTCAGTGGCAATGGTGCCCGGCCGTCCGCGAACGCTGAAACTGACTCGAAGCCGCCCGCCAGGAAGCCCGACGACGAGCCCGTCGGCAAGGTTTACGACTCGGATTTGATCAAGCGGCTGGGCCGGTACATAAAGCCCTACTGGGCGCAGGTGGTCATTTCATCGATCTCGGTGATGCTGAAATCGATGAGCGACGTAGCCGGACCCTATCTGCTCAAGGTGGCAATTGACCGCTACCTGGTGAAAGATCCGACTGCTGGACTGAGCTGGCTCGGCCGCAGATTGCCAACCGACCCATGGCTCGGCATCACCCGCCTCGCCGAGCTTTATACGGCGACGCTCCTGCTGGCCTATGCCTTCGAGTTCGTCCAGACCTACCTGATGCAGTGGCTGGGCCAAAAGATGATGTTCGACCTGCGTCGCGACATCTTCCGCCACATGCAGCGGCTGCACGTAGGCTTCTTCGATACCCATGCGGTGGGACGGCTGGTCACCCGCTTGACGTCGGACGTGGACGCCATCAACGAAATGTTCACAGCCGGAATTTTGGCCATCGTGGACGACTTCGTCACCCTCACCATCATGGCCATCATCATGCTGCGGACCAACTGGTGGCTCGCTCTGCTGGCCTTCAGCGTGCTTCCGCTGATTCTGGTAGTGACCAGGCTGTTCCGCAATCACGTGCGCGAGAGCTACCGCCGCGTGCGTGCCGCCATCGCGCGCATCAACAGCTTCACCCAGGAACACATCAGCGGCATGAGCGTGGTCCAGCTCTTCAATCGCGAAGAGCGCGCCTACCAGGACTTCGAAGTTGTAAACCGCCAGCACATGGTCGCGTTCAAAGACACCATCTTTGCCTACGCGCTTTACTACCCCGCGGTCGACATCCTCAGCACCGTCGCCGTGGCGCTGGTCCTCTGGTGGGGCGGCTGGAGCGTGCTGGCACATGGCGCCGTAACCGTGGGCATGCTGGCCATGTTCAACATGTATTCGCTGCGCTTCTGGCGGCCCATTCAGGACCTCAGCGACAAATACAACATCCTGCAGGCAGCCATGGCCGCATGCGAGCGGATCTTCAAGCTCATGGATACGCAGCCGGAGATCGTCTCGCCGTTGCGGCCGAAGACCGGCAACGGCTCCAACCGCATCGAGTTCCGCCACGTCTGGTTCACTTACCAGAAGCTCACGCCCGAGCAGAAAACCGCGGTCAATCTCGTCGTCGTGGCGGCGCGCGACGGCGCTACCGCGACCGCCGAACTGGCCGCTCTGAAAGACATCGACTGGATCCTCAAGGACGTTTCCTTCTCCATCGAACCCGGCCAGACCGTCGCCATCGTGGGGCACACCGGCGCCGGCAAAACCACCCTCACCAGCCTCATGATGCGCTTCTACGAGGTCACCGCCGGCCAGATACTCCTCGACGGCATCGACGTCCGCGAGCACGACCTTGAGGAACTGCGGAAACATTTCGCGGTCGTGCTGCAGGATCCATTCCTGTTCACCGGCACCATCGCCGACAATATCCGCCTCGGCAATGACTCCATCACGGACGACCAGATGACCCAGGCGGCCCGCGATGTCAACGTGCTGGACTTCGTCGAGTCGCTCCCCAACAAGTTCGACCAACCCGTCGAGGAGCGCGGCAACTCCCTCTCCACGGGGCAGAAGCAGCTCGTCAATTTCGCGCGCGCCTTGGCCTATAACCCCCGCATCCTCATCCTCGATGAAGCCACTTCCAGCGTCGATACGGATACGGAGCTCCGCATCCGCAGCGCCCTTGAGCGCATGGTGGAAGGCCGCACCAGCGTGCTCATCGCGCATCGCCTCTCCACGGTGCAGCGCGCCGACACCATCCTCGTCATGCACAAAGGCCAGCTGCGCGAGATGGGCTCGCATCAGCAACTGCTCGCCCAGCGCGGGCTCTACTGGAAGCTCTACCAGCTCCAGTACAAAGACCAGGAACTCGGAGTCCACACCCGCACCTGAAGTCAGCTACTCCGCCAGACCCCCGCGCACTCCCCGTCTGTCCCTCCGTCCCTCTTTCCCTTTTTCCCTCTGTCCCTCTTTCCCTCTTTCCCTCTGTCCCTGTTTTTCCCTCTTTTTCTGTTTTTTCCCTCTGTCCCTGTTTTTCCCTCTGTCCCTCTGTCCCTTTTTCCCTCTTTCCCTCTTTCCCTTTTTCCCTCTTTCCCTGTTTTTCCCTAACCCCGGCGTACACTGATCTGTCTTATGAGCAACATGGGCCAGACAGACCGAGCCGCGATCGACGCAGTGCTTGCCGGTGATCGCGACGCTTATGGCGAGTTGGTCAAGCGCCATAGCCGCATGCTCTTCCGCCTGGCCTGGCGCATGACGGGAAATCAGGCCGATGCGGATGACGTGGTGCAGGACGCGTTCCTGCGCGCCTATCAAGGTCTGGCTGGCTTTGAGTCCAGGGCAGACTTCGGAACGTGGATCTACCGGATCGCGACCCATTGCGCTCTCGATCGCCTCGCCCGGCGGCGGACCGAACAGTCCCGGCGCGTAAGTGAGGAGACCGATCCCGAGCAGGATGCTGTACAGGTCCCCGATCTCAAGCCCGACCCCGAGCGGCTCGCCATCAGCGCCGAGATCGCGGTCATGCAGGAGGTGGCCATGCGCGGCCTGACACCGATGGAGCGGATGGCCTTCGTGCTGCGGCACTTTGAAGATCGCAGTACAGAGGAGATTGCAGCGGCGTTGAACGTTACGCCCAACACGGCGAAGCAAAGCGTCTATCGCGCGGTGCAGAAAGTGCGCCACCGCCTGACGCAGTTGAAGGTAATGGCATGAAACACCTGACAGAAGAGGAACTCGTGGAAAGGTACTATGCTG
>NZ_DASXYM010000009.1:0-40512 GCF_036502485.1 Occallatibacter sp.
TGGGCATCGAAGTGGCGGAATGGGCCCTCAACGGGATTGCACGGGGCAGCGCAACAGGAGCGACCAGGCCGGACGAGCCGCGCCTCCACATGCCGGCCCCCGAACTGGTAGTTCGGATGTCTACCGGACCCGCGGCCGCGACGATGTCCTTTGGTGATCCGGTTCATGAGTGATCTGGCCCGTTGTCGGCACTGAGTGTCGATGAACCCGGTTACACCTGTGCCCCACATATCACAGGCCAGGGACCCACCATGATCGCGGATGACACCCCGGGAGGGTTCAGGCATAATGGACCTTTCGAACAGCCGTGAAGCTAGTCTCGCCGGTCTCAGGTTCACTGGGCAGATGGGTGAGGAGGTCGCATGGGCGCACCGCAAAGGTTCGGAACGCTTCACAATCGGGCCTTGGCCAGCTATGGGTGGGGAACCTATCACATCGCGCTTTCGCAAGCCTCCGTATTGACCGATCGCCACTATCTCATGGAAGTGCTGGCCGGCTTCACCAAAAGCACCGGCGTTTGGGAGAATGAAGCTCAGTTCCGGTCGTTGGTGGCGCTTCTTCACGAGTCCGTTCACTACCAGCAGGACATCTGTACCGGGGTTGGTCACTGGGACCATCTGGCTCGCGCACGCTACCGAAAAGATGCCCTCACCGCCTTTCGCGAGTTCAGCTTCTTCGGCGAAAGCGGGATGAAAAGCGAGCAACAGGCAAGACAGCGGCTTGTCTCCGACTCGATCTTTAACTCTTACCCACTTCGCGACCTGCAGGCTCGCGCCACTCTGGATGCTGCTCTCGGCAACCTGCCCGCCTACGAAAAAGAATTCAACCAGGTATTCACGATCCCCCGGCTCTTTGAACTCGAAGCCGTCATTGCAACCTGGTCATCCTTGGCACAGCTCAAAACCTCTGAAACCGGAGCGCAGATCGCGGACGCATTTTCCTATCTTTACAGTCCATCCCAAATGCCTCCCGACTACCTCGAGACCTACCAATACTTCAACCACGCCTTCCTCCTGATCTTCGGCCTGACGGAAGAGTCCAGCCGTGACGAGATTGGGAGGGTGTTGGATGCCTTCTACCTGAACATGCCCCTTTTGCTGGATATCGCATTCGCCTATCCTCCGCCTACCTATTTTGAGCAGCATCCCGACACGCGAGCCGACTTCGAGCCCGGCGTCAGACTGGTCCGCATCTGCCGCGAACTTCAGATTGCGCCTCTCACCTCAAAGGCGGAAGAAGTCTCTGTGCTCGACTGGCTGGACGAAAGCACAAGGCATACTCCCCAGTACGACTATCCGGCCGTAGCCGAAACCTATCAGGCCTGGGCCGACTATTTCGCGCCGATGGTCGATGCCGACCCGATCGCCGCATGGCGGCGTGAGGTGTGCAACGATCGGATTGCAGACCCCACCGGGTACGCTTTCAAGCGTCTCCAAAACTTTATCCTTCATGATCTGCCGCTGTTCATCGATCTGCCCGGGCAGAAGGATGTGATGTACTTGACCGATCGACTTCTGCGGGAAGGCGGCAGCGATCTCTTTTGGGAGATGGTCGCTCTCGAAAAGGACTTCGGCCTCATCGACCTCTTTCTGAGCGGAGGGGCTACGCCTTTCTCCTGTCCCCTGGCAGAAGCAGGGTGCGAGGTTAGACGAGAAACCCCTTCGACGCCATCCGCGCCATCGCCGGTGCGCCTGTTTGTTGCGCAAGCCCGCAGGCGCTGCGGGTTACCATAGGCCCAGCCCGCCTCTCGGAGAAACTCTTTGACTTTGCGTTCTGCGATTCTTCTGTGTGCTGCACTCTCGTCCGCCGCCGCCATTGCTCAGCAGCCTGCCCCTTCACCGTCCCAGCCGCAATCCTGGACGGTGCGTCCTGAATGGGTCCGCGCCCACGAGGAGTTTCTGGCTTCGGACGCTCTCGCCGGCCGGGGTTCAGGCACACGCGACGAGGAGATTGCCGCCACCTATGTGGCCACGCAGTTTGAGAGCTACGGCCTGGTACACACGCCGGGCATGTCCTCTTACATTCAGGCGGCTGGCCTGGAGTCAATTCAGCTCGACGGCAAAGCGACCTTGAGCTCGGGCCCGGTTATTCTGACCGAAGGACCGGACTTTGACCTTCTGCTCTCGTCAGGCGGCTCAGCTTCGGGGCTGCTCATGCGCGTCGCGGTCGCCGATGTCAAGACAGCGAAAGTCCCTGCGGGCTCGGCTGTCCTGCTTACCGGGGCCAACGACCCCGGCTCCGCCTTCCAGGCTTATCGGCAACTGAACCAGTCCAAGCCTGCGCTCATTCTGATGGCCGCTACGCCGGGCCTGAGCTCCCTGCTTGCGATGCTGGGTGGCAAAACGCGCACGCCTATTCATCTCACCGGCGACGCGGATTCTGCGCGCAGCGGCAACTTGGCGCTAGTTCGTTTTGCGGACAAGCTCCCCGCGGACGGAGCGACCATCTCGCTGACGGTTCATGCCCTTCCGCAGGCATCGCGCCAGACCTATAACGCTATCGGCTACTTGCCCGGTACAGATCCCAAGGCGGGTACCATCCTTCTCTCGGCGCATCTGGATCACCTTGGTGTAGGCCGGCCGGTAAACGGGGATGACATCTACAACGGGGCCGATGATGATGCGGCTGGAACCACGGCCGTTCTCGAACTGGCGCATGCGCTCGCTGCCGGTCCTCGTACCCACCGCTCGGTACTCTTCGTTTGCTATGGATCTGAAGAGCTGGGGCTGCTCGGCTCACGCTACTTTGGCGAGCATCCGCCCATTCCCATCTCCGACATCATCGCCAACCTTGAATTCGAGATGATCGGCACGCAGGATCCGAAGATGCCCAAAGGGGTGCTTCTCCTCACAGGTTGGGATCGCTCCAATTTCGGCCCCACGCTTAAGGAGCGCGGCGCGCTTATCGGTCCCGACCCCTACCCGGAGCAGCACTTCTTCGAGCGTTCCGACAACTACTCCCTGGCTCTGGACGGGGTGGTGGCACACACTGCGGCGGGCTGGGGTACCCCTCCCACCTACCATCAGCCCAATGATGATCTGGATCACCTCGACCTCAACTTCATGACTGCCGCGATCCAATCCCTGGTGGAGCCAGTTCGCTGGCTGGCTGCGAGCGACTTCCGCCCGGCTTGGAATCCCGGAGGCGCACCGCAACGCGGCAAGTAGGTCGCGAGATGTTCTCACCGCGGAAAACTGAAGGTCGCCAAGGCTCGACCATCCCGCGCCAAGGGTAAAGCAGTGTCCTTATTCCCCACCTGCATCCAAACAGCGGGAAGGGAACGGGTATCTAGTCCATGCCAAAATCACGCCTTACGCGCCGCGACATGCTCAGAATGGGAGCTGCGGCCGGAGCTGGCTCGCTCGCCGGGGCATTCCTCTCCGGGTGCGGCGCCGCCAGCAAGATCGCCAATGCCGTCTCCGGCTGCGCCAAAATCACCGACATCGATCACGTAGTCATCTTGATCCAGGAGAATCGCTCTTTTGACCACTATTTCGGCTCGTACGAGGGCGTGAGAGGCTTCAATGAGCAAAGCGCTGCTTTCCAGCAGCCTTACCCCGGCAACACTTCCAACGCACCGGCGGGTGTCCTGCTCCCGTTTCACCTGGACATCACTAAGACCAACGCGGCCTGCACCCATGACATCAGCCACGATTGGGTTCCCCAGCACCAGAGCTGGAACAACGGAGCTCAAGACGGCTTCGTCACCTCGCGCATCCCTATCAATGCCACCGACGCGGTGATGACGATGGGCTACTACACGCGTGCCGACCTGCCCTACTATTACGCCGCGGCCGATGCCTTTACGCTGTGCGATAATTTCTTCTGCCCAGTGATGGGTCCCAGCGATCCCAACCGCCTTTACTCGATGGCTGCTTCACTTGATCCGGACGGCACCCACGGAGGTCCGCTCCTTGAAACCCTGCCGTTCAATGCACGCCAGCCCTTCTACGGCAAGCTCACTCTTACCACCATGCCCGAGCAGCTCAAGGCTCGAGGCATATCGTGGAAGGTCTACTCGACTCCCGACCAGTCCGTAGCAAACGGAGCTTTTTCCGACGACATTCTTGGGTACTTCAAGAGCTTCCAGGACAGCTCGTCGGATCTTTACCACAACGCGTTTACGCCGCAATTTCCAACCGACTTTGTCTCCGACGCAACTACGGGGAACTTGCCGCAGGTTTCGTGGATTCTGGCCTCCATCCTCGACTCCGATCATCCGCCGGCTCCCGCCACGTTCGGCGAGAACACGTTATCCCTGATCGTGCAGTCGCTCATGGCGAACCCCGCCGTCTGGGCCAAGACCGTGCTGTTTGTCACCTACGATGAAAACGGCGGATTCTTTGATCACGTTCCGCCGCCCACCGCGCCTCCGGGAACGCCCGGCGAGTGGGTTACCGCGCCCAGTGTGCCCCACGCGAGTGCCGAAGGCGGGATTGCCGGCCCGATCGGCTTGGGATTCCGGGTGCCAACCATGATCATTTCGCCCTTCAGCCGCGGCGGATTTGTCTCCTCGGGCTTGTTTGACCATACGTCGATCCTGCGTTTTCTGGAGACACGCTTTGGTGCCGAGGTTCCGAACCTCTCGGCATGGCGCCGCCAGACTGTGGGCGACATGACCAGCGCATTCAATTTCGCGAAGCCCGACTACTCCATTCCCAGCCTGCCTTCGACGACAGCCGCGCTGCAGAACGAATTGACGGAGTGCCTGAGCAACCTGGCGGGTTTCGAGCCCTATACGCTTCCATCGCCGCAGCAGATGCCTACGCAGGAGGCGGGATCGCCGCAACGGCCGAGCGGGGCAGCCTGCTAAACAAAAACAACGACCAGGCACCGGTCTTCGGCGCCTGGTCGTTGCGGAAGTTACAAATACAAATCGTCTCCCGTCGCGGCTACTCGATGTCCTGCTTAAGCGGAAGGTTCCGGGACGACGAGCCCACGCTGACCGTGCGTTTGGCCGTAACCGTCACCCACTTGCCGTCCTTGGTTGACCAGTACTGCAGTTGGCGCTCAGGCACATGCAGGGTCACGGTCTTGGTTTCGCCGGGCGCGATTTGCACGCGATCGAATGCGGCCAGCGCGCGTACAGGGAAGTGCACGCCGTCGGGAATCTCGCCGGGTGCGCCGAGATAGACCTGGGGCACTTCGTCCGAGCTCATCGAGCCCGAATTCTTGATCTGCACAGTAACATCGAGACCGTGATCCGCGGCCTTCGCAATCTTCAATCCGGAGTAGTCGAAGGTGGTGTAGCTCAGGCCGTGACCGAAGGCGAACAATGGTTCAATGTTCTCCTTATCGAACCAGCGATAGCCCACGTTCACGCCTTCGCTGTAGATGGTTTTCTTTTCAGGTGCGCGCTTGCTGCGTTCAGGGTGCTTTGGATCGGTCGCGGCGTAGTCGTCGAGGCTCTTGCCCCAGGTGACCGGCAGACGGCCCGCGGGACTGGTTTTGCCGAGGAGAATGCTCGCGGTTGCCCAGCCGCCCTCATCGCCCGGCCACCACATCTCCACGATGCCCTTCACCTTGTCGGCCCAAGGCAGCGCGACGGGCTGGCTGGTGTTGAGCACGACGACGGTATTGGGATTCACGGCGGCAATCTCTTCAATCAGCTTGTTCTGATCGCCGGGCAGCCCAAACACCGGCTGCAGGCGCGTCCACGCAAAGACGACGGCAGTCCTGGCGTTTCTGGCAGCCGCAATCGCCGCATCATGATCGCTTTGGCGCTGCTCTGGCGTATACCAGTTGAGCCGAACCTGGACAGGAGCTTTCGACGTATCGGAGGATGTGGTGATCTCGATAGCGTGGGGGCCGCTCTTGAGGTCAATTGACCGGCGCACGTTGTCCAGAAGGTCCGTGGTCGGAACCACGTTGTCCTGATTGGCCTGCAGGATGTCGCCATGGACGCCGCCCTGGAAGGCTCCGGTGCGCGCGAATTTCTTGCCGTCAATCGTCATGGCGGCGTTGGTTCCCATTGCCTGCAGGTAGATCCAGTAGTTGCCGTCTTTGGGGACGTTGAGCGTGCCCTTCCACGTGACAGTGGAGTTAGGCGGAAGGGCATTGCCAGCCTTGGTGGTGAAGTTGAGCTGCGCGTCCACCTTCTCGCCGCCGTCACCGGTGCGTGCCAGGCCGGGCTTGCCGTCGTGGCTCAGCAGATCTGCCGGAATCGTACTGCCCGACATATCGTCAGCCACGGCAAACTGAATGTCCGTGTTGCCGGAGATCTTGCGCATGGCAGCGAGGGGGCCCACCTGGCGCTGCGGCAATCCCACCGAGCGCTCGCCGTTGATGCCGATCGAGTCGACCTGGGCCGCCGTCGGCCCGATGAGAACCACAGACTCAAGCTCGCTCGATTTGAGCGGAAGCAGGTTGCCTTCGTTCTTCAGCAGAACGGCCGCATCTTCGCCAGTCTTTTCAATGATTTTGGCATTGCCTTCGATGGCCTGCTGCGTCACGTTGTGCTTGTGCAGCCCGTCCATGTAGCCGAAGTGCACAATTTCATAGAGCACGCGTCCAGCGGCCCGCGTAACATCGGCCTCCGTGACGGTACCATCCTTCAAGGCTTCAGGCATTTTCTTCGGATCAAGTTTTACGCCGAAGTTGCCACCGTTGAATGCCGGAGGCACGGGTTCTTCCGGAATGTGGCCCCCAAACATGTCGGCAATATCCCCGAACGCACCGGGGGCCGGGGGCGGCGGCACAGGCCGCGAATCGAAGAAGGATGGAATGGAGAATCCGTGGTTACTGGGATCGGGCTCGCCGGGCATCTCCATGTCCAGTCCGGCCTTGATAAAGTCGACAGAATGCACCGCTCCCCAGTCCGAAGTGACGAACCCCTTGAAGCCGATCTCATCGCGCAGAATCTTCGTCAGCGTGTCCTTGTTGCCGCACGCAAACACGCCATTGAGCTTGTTGTACGAGCACATGATGGACGACACGCCGGCCTTCACGGCCGCGTCAAATGGCGCAACATAGACTTCGTGGAGCGTCTGGTCGTCGATGAAGGTGTTTTCGTCATCGGAGTCGTAGCCGACGTAGTGCTTGATCTGTGCCATCACGTGCTGCGACTGGATGCCGTTGACCTCAGCCACACCCATCACGCTGGTGAGATAAGGATCCTCGCCAAAGGTGTTATAGCCACGCCCGAACTCCAGGTCGCGATCGATGTTCACGAACGGCTGCAGCGAAACATCAATACCCAGCGCGCGATCTTCGCGGCCAATGACGACGCCATTATCCGTAGCATCCTTGCGGCTGAAGGTGGCGGCGACGCCCATTGTTGCGGTCTCGCCCTGTGACGGCACGCGCGTCAGCACGCCGGGAGGCCCGTCGGCAAAGCGCAGGCTGGGAATACCGAGTCGCGGAACGCCGGCAAGATAGCCGGCCTGCCCCTGGTAGACCTTCGGATCTTCCTGCGTGCCGTGAATCAGTGTGAGCTTCTCTGCGAGCGTCATCTGGCTCAGCAACTTGTCCACACGAGCATCGCCCGTGACCACCGGAACACCCTGGGCACCGGCGCCAATTCCTGCCAATAGTGCGCCAACGACCAACATACCTGCCGTGTTCCGCATCTTTCCAAATGAGTACATTTTTCTGCCCCCTGACGGGGCTGCTCAAGCCAGACCCCACATCGTGCATGACTATCGTAGAAACTCGTCATAAAACGCTTGAGCAGCTTTTCCCTGGTCGGCAAGCAGTGTAGAACATCAAGGCAAAATTCCGCAGTGCCAGGATCATGCGAAATGCACGGGAGCGAAACGTACCTGAAACGCTTCCGAACCCCTTCTTGCAACACAGTTTGAGTCGATAAAAACATACATTGACCGCGCAGCCGCAGATGGCAGTTCGCGTCCGAATTTGTGCGGGCCAGCGTGAGGTGTCTCGCTTGCACGTGCCTCAGTTTGCACAAAAATTCGCCTGCGGATCGGGTCCTCTATCGGCTTTTGTCCTGGTCTCCACTATGCTGCTGTGCGCGGTGTGCTCGCCACCAGCCAGGGCGCAGGGCGATGCGCCTCAGCAGCCACACAGGGAGGTGCATTTCGAAACCGGCGCCTCCATCGGCAACCTGCATCTGTTCGCTTACGATGACAATCGCGCGCTTCACCCCGTCGGTGTCGAATACGACCGTCCCTGGGTCAGGAGCGTTCTCAAAGGCAATCTACAGTATGTGAGCGAAGTGCTCCCCATCATTATCCTCAGCGCAGCGCCTCGGGTCGCCGAGGGCAGTCCGGCGCCCGGGTCGGCCCGCAAACACCAATACGGCTTTGGTCTCGCGCCAGCGGGTTTCCGGCTCCTCTGGCGCGAAACCGGCTTGCTGCAGCCCTACTTCGGAATGAAAGGCGGAGCGGCTTACTTCATGAATCGTGTTGCGAACGGCCAGGGCACGCGCATGCAGTTGCTGGCTGAGTTCAGCGCAGGCGCCGAAAAGGCGCTCAGCAATCGCTGGGGTTTCCGCGCCGGTTTCAGCGACTTCCACATGGCTGGCATCGGCTCCGGGCGCCATCAGGCCAGCGATTTCCTCTATTTCAATGGCGGCGTGAGCTATCGGTTCTGATTATGGTTATTCCGGCAGCGGCAGATCGTGATCGAAGCTGCGCGCCGCAAGGTTCCGGCGCAACTCATTGATGTTAGTGAACAGAAGACCCTCGATGCCCAATTCGCGGGCAGCGTCGATATTCACCTGTTTGTCGTCGAGAAAGAGCGTCTCCTCGGGGCGGGTGCCCAGCTTTTCCAGCGCGTGACGGTAGATCTCGGGGTCGGGCTTGGCTATGCCAAGTTGATAGGACCACACGAGCGCATCGAAGCCGTGAATCCATGCGAACTCGCGTTCGATGTTCTCAAGCACTGAGTCGCCCATATTGGAGAGAATAGCGGTGCGGATGCCGGCCGTCTTGAGCTGATCGTGCCAGGCCAGCATGGCGGGATCGGACGTCGTCCACATCTGCGCGTCAAGCCGGTAAAGCTCAGCGAGTTGCTCGTCAGTGAGCGGAAGACCGCTCCGGTCCTTGAACTTCTGCCAAAAGGTTACGCCGCTGAGCTTGCCTTCGTCGTAGGCATGGCGGTCAGCCCAGTAGAACTCTTCGAACCGCGCGGCGGACAATCCGGCGATGCGCACCATGCCCTCATGGGCTGCGTGGACAGGGGGCCCAGTGAGAACCATACCGTAGTCGAAGATGACTGCACGAATTGCCACGAACCCTCCGATTGACCGCTATGCGGATGCATGCTGAATCCGCAAGCTTCTCTATCCATTCTGCACGAGCCGTTCAAGCGAAGCGATATTCTTACTGCGGCCCACCACATGCAGTTCTCCGAGCGCACCAACTGGAACACCCAAGAGACCGACCTTGCCCGCGCGCATCGCGAACGCGTCAGGGACGGTCTACAACTGGCTGACCTCACCGTCTCCAACCCCACGCGGTGCGGCTTTGCCTACCTCGCGGATCTGCTCGATGCACTCTGCAACCCCGGTGGCCTCGACTACGATCCCAATCCGCGCGGCATGCTGTCCGCACGTGAGGGGGTCTGCGCGTATTATGCCGATCACGGCGCCGGGGTGTCCCCGGAGCAGGTCGTCCTGACCACGAGCACCAGCGAGGCTTACAGCTACCTGTTCCGCCTATTGTGCGATCCGGGAAGCGAGATCCTGGTGCCGCAGCCCGGGTATCCTCTGTTCGACTTTCTGGCGGGGCTGGATGATGTGCGGCTCAGGACGGCGCCGCTCGTCTACGATCACGGCTGGCAAATCGATCCTGAAGGGTTCCGACGTGCGATCACGCCTGCCACGCGGGCCATCGTTCTCGTTCATCCGAACAATCCAACGGGTCACTTCACGCGCAAGTGGGAGGCCAGGGAACTGGCGGCACTCTGCCGGGAGTACAACTTGTCGCTAATCGTCGACGAGGTCTTTCTGGATTACGCCTTCGATCCCGGCGAGCAACCGCAAACCTTTGCACAAGGGTTGGAAGATGTGCCCGTCTTTGTGGTTTCCGGGCTGAGCAAGATCTGCGGGCTCCCGCAGATGAAGGCGGCATGGATCATCGCCACGGGCCCGGAGCGCGGAGCGGCGCTCGATCGGCTCGAGGTAATCGCCGACACGTTTCTCTCGATGAACGCGCCGGTGCAGGCCGCTTTGCCAGCTTGGCTGGCTGGGCGAGGGGGCATTCAGGGGCAGATTCTGAACCGAGTGCAGTCCAATCTTGCCGAACTTGATCGACAGCTGGCGGCGGATCCGCTGGTGCGTCGCCTGGAGGTGGAAGGCGGGTGGTATGCGGTGTTGCGGATCGCGGCGCTGCAGCCGGACGAGACGACCGTTCGCGAGTTGCTGGAGCGGGGCGTCTGGGTGCATCCGGGATACTTCTTCGGTATGCCCGCGGCGGGATGGCTGGTAATCAGCCTGCTCACGCCTGAAGCCGATTTTGCAACGGGAGTGACCACGTTACTTAACTACTTAGGAACGAATCAGGTCTGCAACATTTGAGGGGTGCGCATCAAGCAGGGCTTGAGATGTTTGCTTGTAAAACGCTGAAAATATTGGAGGCTCGTTTGGATCAGAGGCGGATCTCCGTCTTAGCAGATGAACCAGGACGTGCACTTGGGCGCGCAACGGCTCACAACGAAAATCCGCCCTGCAGAAATGGATTGCTCTTCCTCTCGTTGCCGATCGTGGTCGCCGGCCCGTGGCCGGGGATGACGCGGGTCTGGTCGCGGAGGCACAGCAGCCGGGATTCGATCGACTGGATGATCTGTCGGCCGTCGCCTCCGGGCAGGTCGGTGCGGCCGATGCTGCCGGCAAAGAGGGTGTCCCCGGCGATGACCAAGTTCAACGGCGCGAAGTGCAGGCACACCGACCCCTGGGTGTGACCGGGGGTGTGGATAACCTCAGCGGGATACGCCGCGAGCCCGACTTTCATCCCGTCCGCCAGGCTCTCGTCGGGAGGAGCCACCTCCGGGGTCGCGACGCCCAGCCAGGCGGCCTGCACATCCATCATCTTGAGCAGAGGCAGATCGTTTTCGTTTAGCAGGATGGGTGCGCCGGTGAGGCGCTTGAGCTTGAGAGCGCCGCCCACGTGATCGATGTGGCCATGGGTAATAAGGATCTGCTTGAGGGTCAGTTTGAGCTCGGTGAGACGCTTGTGAATGCGGGAGATGTCGTCGCCGGGATCGATGACGATGGCTTCGCCGGCGGCCTCGTCGCCGAGGAGGGTGCAGTTGCATTGCAGCGGGCCGACAGCGAAGGTCTCGAGGATCATGGGTCCATTGTAGAAGTGCAGGGGAACGAGGGGACAAGGGCGCGGTGATCGAGATCAGGTTGTCAGGCGGCCGTCGCAGCTCCGGGTGAGAGTGAGGAGCGAGGTCAGTGGAGCAGATTCCCTCAGGGCATGGTTAAAGCGCGAAAGGAACGTCCGCAAAAGAAGCCGTCGCAAAGCACGAAAAGGCGGCAGACCCTATGGCCTGCCGCCTTGGAGATTTCGCGCTTACTTCGCGGGTTTGGCTGGAGCGGAAGCGGGAGCCGATGCCGGCGCCGAGGTCGTCCCGGAAAGGACCGACCTGGTGTGTTGGCCGCGCATGTAGAGCACCGTCAGGCTGAGCGACGTGATCATGAAGATGATCGCCGAAACGGTGGTGAGCCGCGTAAGAACATTGGCGGCCGCGCGGGGTCCGAAAGCGGTCTGCGATCCCTGTCCGCCGAATGCGCCCGCCAAGTCAGCCGAGCGGCCCTGCTGCACGAGAACCACACCGATGAGGAACAGGCACACGATCACGTGCACAGTGATGACGAAGTAGAAGAGGATGTTCATTTTAGCTGCTTTCCGGCGGAAATCTTGGTGCGGAGGAGGGGACTTGAACCCCTATGCCTTGCGGCGCAAGCACCTCAAGCTTGTGCGTCTGCCAATTTCGCCACCTCCGCGAATTGACTTTCTGAGTATACCAGAACGTCTGTTTGCCTGTAGGCAATGAGGACTGTGGAACTTACCGGCTGCCCGAGGTCCCGGCAGCCATCTTCTGGCGCATGCGTTTCTCCGCGTCGTCGCCCCAGTATTTGCAGTTGAGGCGCAGAAAGACCGAGGTATAGGGCACAGCCATGCGGGTTTTCAGAACCAGCACGCGGTATACCTTGCTGGCCTGGTCGAGCTCGGCGAGCAGCTTCTCGTGCGGAATCGATTCGACAGGCCGCCCGGCGAGCACCTTGCCTATTTCCGCCCTGAACGACGTCACGCCCGGCGCGTCGGCTTCCGGAACGTATTTGAGTTCGGCGTCCATGAGGACGTCGGGGCGTACGTGGATGGATTGGTCCAGGGCGCCGAGGACGTACTTCGTCACTTCGAGCTCGTCGGCATTGGTCTCGACCACGTCGACTCCCGGCGAGGAGTAGAGCGGGAAGGCCGAGTCCACGATGAGCACCCAGTTGCGGTGACCCATGAGCGGCAGTTTCTGGTTGACGGCGGAGTGCCAGTCTGTCTGGGCGCAGAGAGGCAATGTGAGTGCGTATAGGAGAGCGGTCAGGACGGAGAGGCGGCGCATGCAGGGTTTCCTCCGATAAGGAGGTTAGCAGAGCACCTTTAGCGGGGCGGGCGCGCGTAAGGGGTAGGCGGGAAGGCTGACATCCTGTCCCGCCCAGGCAGAGCCTGGACGGGGCGCCCCAGCCTGGACGGGGAACCCGGTTTGGACGGGCACCCGGCTTCGTCGCCAAACTCAGTTACTGTGTGGTTAACAGGGGTGGTTGTGTGCTGGAAGCGGGGCAGGGCAATGCAGGGTGGAAATTGTGAGATAGGTCACCACTGTGAAATGGGTTAACTAATTTATTTTGTTGGATTGGCCCGTCGCTTGCGCGACAAAGCAAAAACAAATAGTTGGTAATTTTCTGGTAAACATTGCGGGGGATACGTTGGGGCGCCGCCGATGAGAGAGCGGAATTGACCGTGAACTCGCGCAGGAACTCGGGGGGGGGCCTGTGCCCTGTGCCGCTGCGAGCCACGCCCGGGGAGACCGGGGGTACCCAGGAGACTCGGGAGCGGGATGGGCTGTTTTTGGGCACAAACTCTCTTTGGCACTGGTGAAGCGCCGGAGGATAGTATGTGCGGTTTGGTGCGGGATGACTGTGCGCGCCGTCACAGGAGGCGGGTTTGGTGGGTTGAAGCCAAGCCCGCTGAAACTTCCGCATCGGCCGTAATACTCTGGACCGTCAAATGTGCAGGCCCATCATGCGCACAATCGCCAGCCCTTTCGTCTGGTTCGCGATTCCCGGCCGGAGGCAGTAATCAAAATCGAGCGGGTCTTCCTCACTCCTGCTTTGCATGCAGACGTTGGTGACGCGCAAACCTTCGGGTGGTGCGATTTCGGTTAGTGCGAACTCGGCAAAGCGGGGGGGCCGGTGCTCAATTTGAGGAACGCGGGTCAGGCTGCTCTAGGCGCGGGCTGGTTCCACCTCGGTGCGATTTGGCGTGGTTGCAGCGGGCTGCTGGAGGAGCCAGTACTGGAAGCCATCAACGATGGCGAGGAGAGCGGCCTGGTTCATGTCGCTGGAGATGCCGGCTGTAATCCACGGGGCGATTTCACGGCCTTCGGGGCCTTCGGCCTGGAAGCTGACGGCGACGCGAACGTGCGCGGCGGAGTCGTGGGCGGAGACGTCAAGGGCGGTGACCGAGAAGCGGCCGAGGTGCATACGTTTGAGGGCCGGGTACCACTTTTCGAGTTCGCGGCGCATGGCGCGGGTCATGGCGTCGACGGGGCCGGTGCCTTCGGCACGGGCAGTGACGATGGTTCCGTCGGCGTGGCTGAGGGACATGAAGGCCTGCACGAAGTGGGTACCGGCTTCGTCGTACTCATCGTGGATGCGCCAGGTGCGCACCGTGAAGAACTCCGGCAGGGAGCCGAGGACGCGCATGCAGGCCAGGCGGAAGGAGAGTTCGCTGGCCGTGAACCCGCCGCCTTCCATCATGGCCTGGTTAGAGTCGATGAGTTTCTGGGCTTGTGCGCTGGTGAGCGGAACGCCCAACTGCTCAGAGAGCATGACAACGTTGGCGCGGCCCGAATGCGCATTGACGCCGATGACGGGGGTGGCGCCGACGAGGGCGGGATCGCACCAGAGGTAGGCGCCGGGGTTCTTTTTCTCGCTGGAGCCGTGCATGCCGGCCCACGTGCCAAACGCGCCCGCGCCCACGACAGGCGCCCCATGCGGAATGTCGAGACCGAAGGCGCCGAAGGCGGAGTGCGCCAGGCTGGTAAGGCTGGTGAGCGATGCGGGAGGAACGAATTCAGCCTCGCCGCGCAACTGCATGCCGCCGATGACGGTGGTGAGGTTCACGTTTCCGCAGCGTTCGCCGGTGCCGATAAGGGTGCCCTGAATCTGCACCGCGCCGGCGAGGACGGCGGCGCGGGCGTTAGCGACGCCGAGGCCGCGGTCGGTGTGACCGTGGAAGCCGAAGTTGGCCGCCGGGAACTGGCGGGTGAGCTGGGTGAAGGCCGACGTGACTTCCTCCGGGCTGGCGCCGCCGGTTGTATCGCAGAGCACGATGCGGCTCACGCGCTGTGTCACACACTGCTCCACCATGCGGTGGAAGTAATCGAGCGTGCGGCTGCCGTATTCATGGTCGGAGGCTATGCCCATCTCGCGGCGGGAGCAGAAGGCGTCCATGGCGTGCTCCAGGTCGACAAGCACTTCGAGACCGTGGTCCTGGAGGTAAGCGATGGTGTCGCAGGCCATGCGCAGGTTTTCTTCGGGAGTGGTCTCGAGCGAGCGTTCCACGTCGAGCAGGCGCGACTTGACCACGATGACGGCGGCGGGAATGCGCTGGCGGTGGGCGAGGATGAACTCCGCATCGGCCCAGTCCTCTACGCGCATGTTGCGGCCTCGTGTGCGCCCGAACAGGGCCAGGCGCATGTCGCCCGCAGCGACCCGATGGGGATTGTGTTCGAGCGCGTGGCACAGCTCGGTAACGAAGTGATTGGCTCCGGCAAACCCGATCTCGGCATAGCGCACCCCGAAGGCGCTCATGCGCTCCAGCAGGCTCATCGCGGCGGGCACGGAAATCTCGAGGTTGGGCTGCTGCATGCCGTCGCGGAGGCTGGTGTCAAAAAGCTCGACTCGCCGGGGTGTGTTCATGGGTTACCGCTTTCATGGGTTGCGGGTGTGTTGAAGATGAGGCGGTCCATCCAGCGGGCCAGCTCGCGCTCGTCATCCGATCCGGCGGCCTGGGCATTGCGGACGTTGTGGCGTTCGGGTTCGGCGCGGTTCTGGCTCAGCTTGAATTTACCTTCGATGCGGGTGATGGGGATGCGGAAGCCCATGATGCCGGCGAGCATGGTGCGCCGGTAGGCGTCGGGCTGGCTGCGCCACCGGGCGAGATGGGCGGGCTCATGCGTGGCGATGAGCTCTTCAACGAGGCGCTGTTTGCCGGTTTCGTCTTCGATGAGCTCGAGTGTGCCGCAGGCGTGGATGGCGATGTAGTTCCAGGTGGGGACGGAGAGTGATTCAACATAGCGCGAGGGCGAGACGTAGCTATGCGGGCCGGGGAAGACGACCAGGGTTTCGCGGCCGGCGAGGGCGTGCCAGTGGGGATTGGCTTTGGCGAAGTGGCCTTCGAGGAGGCCGTGCTCGCCTTCATCGTGCACGAGGAGGGGAAGGTGCGTGGCGGTTGGGGCGCCGTCGGCGGATGAGTTGAAGAGGATGGCGAAGGAGTAGGCGCGCATGGCTTCGAGGAGTGTCGTGCGATCGGTGATCTGGTTGAATTTCGGTGTGTACATGCGTGTGGTCTCGAAACCATCCCTCAGGAGCTAAAGCCCCACATATCCTTTGCGGCAATTGGCACGACTGAGGTCGTGCCCCTTCAAAACATCCGTGTTCAGAAACGTCGAAGGCCACCAGCCGCTTGTGCGGGTGGTGGCCTGGAATCCACTTACTGCATTGAAGCTTGAGTCAGGCTCTCTTTCCCGCGCGCCGATTGTGGCCGCTAATTCGAATGGCGGGAATGGACGCGATGCCGCGCGTGGTTGCGGGGCGGATCGAGTTGGATATCGAGAGGTGCATGACTTGTTGGAAGTAGACCAGAGGATTGGGGGACGCGTCAACTAGAACAGTTCCGACAGTTTTACAAACGCATTTAGCTCGATCAAGTGCTGGCGATCGAGGGGCCGCGCCAATTCCGCGTGTTCGAGGATCCAGGTATCGGGGTGGAAGAGGTGGACGGCATGGAGCCCGGCGGCGAGGGCGGGGTTGATGTCGCTCCTGGGGCTGTTGCCGATCATCCATGTCGAATGCGGCGTGAGCTCGTGGCGGGCGACGACCGCGGCGTAGGTGGGCGGGTCTTTCTCCGCCACGATTTCCACGGCTGAGAAGAACGGGGCGAGGCGGGAGCGGGCCAGCTTGTCGGCCTGTTCGGCGTGGTTGCCCTTGGTCATAAGGATGAGCCGGTGGCGCATGGAGAGGTCGGTGAGGGTCTCGGAGACATGGGGTAGAAGTTCGATTTCCTGGTCGCGGATGGAGCCCGCGAAGGAGCGGATGCGGTCGCGCTTCTCTTCGGTGACCGGTTCGGTGCTGAGGCGCTCAAAGCAGGTGATGAGCGAGTGCGTGAAGCTGTGCAGCCCGTAGCCATGCATCAGGATGCTTTCGCGCTCGACGCCATTCAGGGTTTCGCGCACCTGCTCGCGCGTGTATTTCTGATGGTTCAGATAGCCGGTGAAGGCGGCAATGGCGCGCTCGAAATAGATGTTGTTTTCCCAAAGGGTGTCGTCGGCGTCAATGAGGAGCGTCTGGCCGGCAGGGAACTGGGGCATGGATCCATGGTATCGAATGCGCATAATGCGGTACGTGTTTCACCATACGAGAAACGCGTGTGGCCGTGTGTCTCGCGTCACAGCCGGTAATTCGCTCAAAGAAGAGACTCACTAAGGCGGAAATTGTATCGACCCAGGGCCGGGATGCGCCCTGCAGGACTCCCATACAAAGCGCGTACGCGCTGTGAGGAATGGAATGAGCGAAAAGAAAATGGTCATCATGGACGGGAACGAGGCGGCGGCCTCGGTTGCCTATCGGCTTTCCGAAGTAGTCGCCATCTACCCCATCACCCCCTCGTCGCCGATGGCGGAGTGGGCGGACCAGTGGCGCTCGGAGGGCAAGAGGAACATTTGGGGCGCTTTGCCGGTTGTGGAAGAGCTGCAGAGCGAAGGCGGCGCGGCGGGTGCGTTGCACGGGGCGCTGCAGGCGGGGGCATTCGCGACGACGTTTACGGCTTCGCAGGGTTTGCTGCTGATGATCCCCAACATGTTCAAGATTGCGGGCGAGCTGACGCCGGCGACGATGCATGTGACGGCGCGGACGCTGGCGACGCATGCGCTGTCGATCTTTGGCGATCACTCGGATGTGATGGCGTGCCGGTCGACGGGCTGGGCGATGCTGGCGTCGAATTCGGTGCAGGAATGCGCGGACCTGGCGCTGATTGCGCAGGCGGCTACGCTGGAGGCGCGGCTGCCGTTCATGCATTTTTTCGATGGCTTCCGCACATCGCATGAGGTGGGCAAGATCTATCCCATCGGCGACGAGACGATTCGCGCGATGGTGGACGACAAGTACATTATTCAGTTCCGGCAGAATGCTTTGAGTCCGGACAGGCCGATCATTCGCGGGACGGCGCAGAATCCCGATGTGTTCTTCCAGGCGCGCGAGGCGTGCAGCCCGTTCTACAAGGCTGTGCCGGGTATCGTGCAGCAGGTCATGGACCGGTTTGCGGCGCAGACGGGGCGCGCCTATCGGCTGTTTGACTACTACGGCGCGGCGGACGCGGAGCGCGTGATCATCATGATGGGCTCGGGCGCCGAAGCGGCGGAAGAGGCTGTGGATGCCCTGAACCGCAAGGGCGAGAAGGTGGGCGTGGTGAAGGTGCGGCTGTACCGGCCGTTCGATGCGTCGGCTTTCCTGGGCGCGCTGCCGAAGACGGTGAAGTCGATTGCGGTGCTGGACCGCTGCAAGGAGCCGGGCGCCATGGGCGAGCCGGTCTATCAAGACATCATTACGGTGCTGGCGGAGAATGCGGCGACACTGCCGTTTGCGTCACCGAAGGTGATTGGCGGGCGTTATGGGTTGTCGTCGAAGGAATTCACGCCGGCGATGGTGAAGGGCATCTTTGACGAACTGACCAAGGCTGCGCCGAAGAACCATTTCACCATCGGCATCGACGACGATGTGAGCTTTACGAGCCTTGCGTACGATCCGGAGTTTTCGACGGAGGAGCCGCGGACGGTGCGCGCGCTGTTCTATGGGCTGGGTTCGGACGGGACCGTTGGCGCGAACAAGAACTCCATCAAGATCATCGGCACGGAGACGGACAATTTTGCGCAGGGCTATTTCGTATATGACTCGAAGAAGTCAGGTTCAATGACGACGAGCCACCTGAGGTTTGGGCCTACGCCGATCCGGTCGACGTATCTGATCTCGAAGGCGAGTTTCATCGCATGCCACAACTTCAGCTTCCTCGAGAAGATCGACGTGCTGGAGCCGGCGATACCGGGCGCGGTGTTCCTGTTGAATTCGCCGTTTGGCAGGCACGAGGTATGGGACAAGCTGCCGAAGACGGTACAGCAAGAGATTATCCGCAAGAAGATCGATTTTTACGTGATTGACGGCTACACGGTGGCTCGCAATGCGGGCATGGGCACGCGCATTAACACGATCATGCAGACATGCTTCTTTGCGATTTCGGGCGTACTGCCGCGTGAAGAAGCGATCGCGCAGATCAAGAAGGCCATCAAGAAGACATACGGCAAGCGCGGCGAGGCCGTGGTGGAGAAGAATTTCGCGGCGGTGGACGCGGCGTTGGCGCATCTGGAGAAGGTGGATGTGCCGGCGGCGGTCTCGTCGGAATTCGACATAGTGGGCTCGCTCTCGCCCAAGGCGCCGGGGTTTGTGAAGGATGTGCTGGGGCAGATTGCGAGCGGCAAGGGCGACATGCTTCCCGTCAGCGCGATTCCGGCGGGGGGCGCGTTTCCGACTGGCACGGCGCAGTGGGAGAAGCGCAACATCGCGCAGTTTGTTCCGGTGTGGGATAAGGACCTGTGCATCCAGTGCGGCAAGTGCGTGATGGTGTGCCCGCATGCGGTGATCCGCTCCAAGGTCTACAGCGGCGATATGGCGGGGGATGCGCCGGCGACGTTGCAGTGGGCGAAGCCGAAGTGGAAAGGCATGGAAAGCGATCGCTACACGCTGCAGGTGGCTCCGGAAGACTGCACCGGCTGCGCTGTGTGCGTGGAAGTTTGCCCGGTGAAGAGCAAGAGCGATGCCAGCCACAAGGCCATCAATATGGCTCCGCAGCAGCCGTTGCGCGAGGCCGAGCGCAAGAACTGGGAATTTTTCCTGGGGCTTCCCGAGGTGGATCGCACCAAGCTGTCGCACGGGCAGGTGAAGGACCTGCAATTGTTGCAGCCGCTGTTCGAGTTCTCCGGCGCGTGTTCGGGATGTGGCGAAACGCCCTACATCAAGCTGCTGACGCAGTTGTTAGGCGACCGGCTGTACATCGCCAATGCGACGGGGTGCTCGTCGATTTATGGGGGCAACCTGCCGACCACGCCTTACACGCACAACGTGCAGGGACGCGGGCCGACGTGGGCAAACTCGCTTTTTGAGGACAATGCGGAGTTCGGGTTTGGCATGCGGGTGGCGCTGGATCAGCAGAAGGCCTTTGCAGAGACGCTGCTGACGCGGGTGGCGCATCTGGTTGGCGATGAGCTGACCAGCATGCTGCTGACGGCTTCACAAAAGACCGAACCGGAGATCAATGGGCAGCGCGAGCGGGTGAAGATCCTGAGGGAAAAGCTGGCTGGAATCGACTCGAGCGATGCGCGCAACCTGTCGGCGATTGCCGATGCGCTGGTACGCAAGAGCGTGTGGATCCTGGGTGGCGACGGATGGGCATTCGACATCGGTTTTGGCGGACTGGACCACGTGCTCGGTTCGGGCAAGAACGTGAACGTGCTGGTGCTCGATACCGAGGTGTACTCGAACACGGGCGGGCAAGCTTCGAAGGCGACGCCGCGCGGCGCGGTGGCCAAGTTTGCGGCGGCGGGTAAGCCGAACAGCCGCAAGGACCTGGCGATGGAGGCGGTGAGTTATGGCTCCGTTTACGTGGCGCAGGTGGCGATGGGCGCGAACGATACGCATGTGATCAAGGCGTTCCAGGAAGCCGAGGCGCACGAGGGGCCGTCGATCATCATCGCTTATTCGAGCTGCATTGCTCACGGCTACGATCTGGTGCACGGACTGGAGCAGCAGAAGCTGGCTGTGCAGTCGGGCTACTGGCCGCTGATGCGTTATAACCCCGCACTGCGCGAGACGGGCAAGAATCCGTTCCAGCTGGACTCGAAGGCTCCTTCGATCCGGCTGAAGGAGTACGCCTATCGTGAAGCGCGCTACACCATGCTTGCTCGTGGAAACCCGGAACTGGCCGCGGAGCTGTTGAAGGAGGCGCAGGACGATGTGGAGCGCCAATGGCGTGTCTATTCGGCGCGCGCCGGCATGCCGGGCCGCGGCGAGACCCCGCACATTGCTCCGCCGGAGACGGCGAGCGCGAAGCAGGAAGCTGAGCCGGTGCTGGCCGGAGGGACGGAATGATTGACCTGAAGACAAGGTACCTGGGGCTGCCCTTGAAGAGCCCGATCGTGGTGAGCTCGACGCCGCTTTCGGAGTCGCTGGACAATGTGCGCCGGATGGAAGATGCCGGCGCCGCGGCGATTGTGCTGACGTCGCTCTTCGAGGAGCAACTCATCCTGGAGTCGCAGGCGCTGGACGCGGATCTTTCCCGCGGCACCGATTCGTTTGCCGAGTCGCTGCACTTTTTGCCGGAGCAGGACGACTACCGCATGACGCACGAGGTGTATCTGGAGTACCTGCGGCGGGCCAAGGAGGTTGCGGGAATTCCCATTCTCGCCAGCCTGAATGGCGCGACAAGCGGCGGTTGGGTGCGCTATGCGAAGGAGATGGAAGAGGCCGGCGCTGACGCCATCGAGCTGAACACGTACGCGCTGGCGACGGACCGCGCGCAGACGAGCCGCGAGGTGGAGCTGCAATTGCTGGACCTGGTGGAGAGCGTGTGCCGGGCGGTGAAGGTGCCGGTGGCAGTGAAGCTGTCGCAGTCGCTCACCAGCATTCCGCACCTTATCGCATGCCTGGAGGATGCGGGTGCGCGAGGCGTGGTGCTGTTCAACCGTTTCTATCAACCCGATTTCGATATTGAGACGCTGGAGGTGCGGCCGTCACTGCATTTCTCCACGCCCTCAGAGCTATTGCCGCGCCTTCACTGGGCGGCGATTCTTTACGGGCACACCAACATGGATATCGGCATCACCGGCGGGGTGCACTCGGCCGAGGATGTATTGAAGGCGACCATGGCCGGCGGTTCTGTGGCATTGATGGCGTCGGCGTTGCATATCCACGGTATCGAGCACATTGGGCGCGTTCTCTCAGACATGCACTACTGGCTGGAGAAGCGCGAGTACACATCGCTGGCCGAGACGCGCGGCTGCCTCAGCCGCCGCTCTGTGCCCGATACATCACCTTTCGACCGCGGCAACTATATCAAAACCCTGAGTTCATATAGCCTGCGGCAGACTGTGGCAGCGTTCTGATTCGAAGTCCAAGCTGATGTGCTTGCGGCTGCGCTCGTTGAGTGCGGCCGCTTTTTTAAGGACGGATGCGCGCGGGGGGGTAGGATGGTCCATGCATGCCGGACCAGCTGCTGAGCACGCTCCTTTCCCAGGCGTTGACCGCTTTGGTTATCGAATGTGATAACGAGGCGGAGCAAAGGGTTGAGCACAGAACCACTATGGGAACAGGACAGAAACAGGGAAGGGACGCGGATCCTGGCGGTTGCCCGGGCACACGCAGGGGAAGTAAGCTGCATTGGATAATCTATTGAGACAACCGGGCGGACCATCTAACGGCTTTTGTGGGTTCAGGCAGGACCTGCCGGCGGCGGTTTGAGACCAGGATCGGATGGAGATCAGGTGTGGATCGAGCCGATGACGGGGCACAGCCATGAATCTTTTTGAGTGGAAGCGTAGAATCCGGGAACGTTTTTCCGACCCTGTCGAGATATATCGGCGGAGAGGTGTGAGGATCGGAAAAGATTTCGGGCTGATGGGCCAGGTGATTATTGATTATTCCCACGGTCATCACATCGAGATCGGGGACAACGTCATTTTGGCACCGCGTGTACACATACTCGCGCATGACACAAGCACCAAGCTCTACCTGGGTTATACGAGGATTGGGAAGGTCAAGATCGGGAACCGGGTCTTCGTGGGTGCAGGAACCATCATCCTTCCGGGTGTATCCATTGGAGACGATGTCATCATCGGAGCTGGGAGCGTGGTTTCCCGCGATATACCGGCGCGCACAGTGGCTGGTGGAAATCCGGCGCGCGTGATTTGTTCTCTGGACGAGTTTCTGGATAAACGACGGAAAGAGTTCGCGGCGTCGCCTTGTTTTGGTGAGGAATACACCCGGCCCGAGTATTTGACCATGCCGATCATGGCATCGATGAACCAGGCGATGAAGGACCGCATTGGATTTATCGTTTAACTCTCAAGGTGACCTTCAATCACGTACGAGAGATCAGACCCTGAGCTGTAGTGGTCGGGCGAAATCCATCGCCGCAAGCGCTTCAACTTGCGCCTGCTACCAGGTGGAGAGATGGCGCGGGAATCGTTGTGCTATCCACATTCAAACTGCGCAGTGTCCGACGAGTGAAGAAGTCCCGCCTGCCGCATTCGACAGGACCCCCGGTACTGCGGTTATGATCCGGGGCAAGCTCGGAGGAGATGGAATGATGCGGAAGATCGCTGGGGGAATTTTATTTGTCCTTTTGCTGGTTCTAAATGGCAACACAACGGCGCAGGAGACGGGGAAGTATGAGGCGACTGTCGAATCGCTGGACAAGCATCCACTCCCTGCGTGGTATGCCGGCGCGAAGCTGGGCATCTTTATTCACTGGGGACTGTACTCGGTGCCTGGTTGGGCGCCGCTGAACCACCCGGATCATGACTTTTCGTCGAATGACTACATCAAATACGACCCGTACGCGGAGTGGTATCTGAACACCGTGCGGGTGCCGGGCTCGCCGACGGCGCAGTATCACCGCGAGCACTATGGCGATAAGGGGTATTACGAGTTTGCGCCGGAGTTCAATCGCGAGTCGAAAAAGTGGAATCCCGATGCCATGGCCGAGGCGTTCAAGATGGCGGGGGCACGGTATGTGGTGCTGACCAGCAAGCATCATGAGGGTTTCACGCTTTGGCCGAGCACCACGCCGAATCCGAACCCGAGTCTCAAGCCTGCCCAGTTGCACGCCGAGCGCGACATTGTGGGCGAGCTGACGAGGGCGGTGGGTAAGCAGGGATTGAAGATGGGCCTGTACTACTCGGGCGGGTACGACTGGACGTTCAATGCGGGGCCGATCCGGGTGGAGAAGGACTACGAAACGGTTAAGCCGCAGAGCCAGGCTTATGGCGATTATGCCTTCGCGCAGATTCACGAACTGATCGAGAAGTATCACCCCATGCTGCTGTGGAACGATATCGACTGGCCGAAGACGGGGCGTGCGCTGGATGTAGAGGCGGATTACTACAACGCGATCCCCGACGGCGTGATCGACGATCGGTTTGGCGTGAAGCATGCGGACTTCACTTCGCCGGAATACGCCAAGCTCGACAAGATCAGCGAGAAGAAGTGGGAGGAGTGCCGCGGGTTGGGGCGGTCATTCGGGTACAACCGCGCGGAGGGCGAGAAGGAGACGATCGCGCCGGGTGAGTTGATTGCGCTGCTGGTGGATATCGTGAGCAAGAACGGGAACCTGCTGCTCGATGTGGGTCCGGAGGCAGACGGAACGATTCCGCCGGTGCAGATGGAGCGGCTGAAGGACCTAGGTGCGTGGCTCAAGCAGAATGGCGAGGCCATTTACGATACGACGCCGTGGACGCGGGCGGAAGGGAAGTCGGCGGAGGGGGATGATCTGCGGTTTACGCGCAAGGGCGATGATCTGTATGTGACGGTGCTGGGGAAGCTGAAGGGGCAGACGATCACGATTGCGGATGTTCCGGCGAAGCAGGGAATTGCGATCAGTGAGCTCGGCGGAGAAAGCGAGCTTGGTGCGAAGGTTCAGGATGGGGGCATGCGCATCATTCTGCGATCGCAACCGAGGGGCGACTATGCGTACTCGTTCAAGCTGGCGGGCTATATGAAGTAGAGGAGGCGCTGTTCAACCCAACAGCGGCTGCATTGTGAGCTGCAGCAGTTCCTGTGCATCGGGGAGGGCGGCGCGAACGCTGGGGCTTAGTCCTTCGCCGAGTTCGATGGAGCCGGCGCCGATGGTGAGGAGCAGGGCGCGGCGGGGCTGCCGGCCGTAGAGATTCTGTGCGGTGTGGAGCAGTTCAGGGGCGCCGAGGTGATGCGTCACAAGGCCCGGCTTGATGGGCGCGGGGGAGAGCTCGCGCAGGAGGATCTGACCGGGGGGCTGGTCGACCGCGCAGTCGATGAAGATGACGGTATCCGCAGCGGCTACGTCTTCCGCCATGTCCGGAGCCCACTGATGGCTCGTAATGACGCGAACATTCGAGTCGGCGGCGAATCGGTCGGCCGCCCATTCGCCGAGAAACGGGCCTACGCCGTCATCTCCGCGGAGCGTGTTGCCGCAGGCGAGGATCAGGCATCGGATCGGCGTTGACTTCATATCTGGAAGTTTAATGGGCGGGGGAGTGGCTCCCAGGTCTCAGGATCGAGGCCTGGGGCACCCAGTTGAGAGAGATGCTAGCGGACGACTCTGTCGATGACGTCGCCGTCGGCTGAAACGAGAGACATGGCGAGCGGCATCTGGCCGAAGGCATGGGTGGAGCAGCTCAGGCAGGGGTCAAAGCAGCGGATCACGGCTTCGACGCGGTTGAGCGCGCCTTCAGAGAACTTGCCGTTCTTCACGTAAGCCTTTGCTGCCTGCAGCACGCCTTTGTTCATGGCGTTGTTGTTGTGGCCCGTAGCGACGACGAGGCTGGCCCAGGTCATTTTGCCGTCATCATCGACCTTGTAGCGGTGGTGCAGCGTACCGCGCGGGGCTTCAATCTGGCCTGCGCCTTCATTGCGGTTGACGCCGGCGGTGGCGCGCACGTGTTTGTCGAGAATTTTGGGATCGGCCAGGATCTGTTCGATTTTCTCGATGCCGTGCAACGCCTCGACGAGGCGCGCGTGGTGATAGTGGAACGAGCTTTCCACTGGCCCCGCGGCGATCTGCTTGAATTCGGAAAGTTCCTTGTCGGCCAGTGGCGTGCCCATCTTTTTGACGATATTGAGCCGCGCCAGCGGGCCAACGCGATAGCTGCCTTGGGGATAGCCGAGGGGCTTGTAATAGACGAATTTGGTGTAGGAGTAGGGCTCGACGGCCTCGCCGATGACCTCAGGGAACCGGGTCGCGGTGATGCCGTCTTCGACGGTGTTGCCCTGTGCGTCGATGAGGCGGAGAGCGCCGTCGGTGAACTCGATGGACTCGTCCTCATTCACCAGGCCGAGATAGAGCGAGGGGAAGTTGGCGAAGACGTCGATTTCGGGTTTGAAGCCGGCGGCAATCTGCTTGTAGGCGTCGAGAGCCAGTTTCAGGTCGGTGTAGGCCGCAGGCATCATGGCGAGCATTTCGTCGCGGTTGGCTGCGGAGAGCGGCTCCGTGACGCCGCCGGGCACGACCCATCCAGTATGGATTCGCTTGGTGCCGAGTAGCTCAATGACGCGCTGGCCAAAGCGGCGCAGGGCGATGCCGGCGCGGCCAAGTTCCGGACGCTGAGCGGCGACGCCGAAGATGTGGCGGGTGGCCGGGTCGGACTCCATGCCCAGCAACAGGTCAGGCGAGGAGAGATGGAAGAAGCTCAGGGAGTGCGATTGCACCATCTGGGCCAGGTTGAGGATGCGGCGAAGCTGCGCGGCGGTGTGCGGAATGCGGACCGACATGATGGCTTCGCAGGCCTTGGCGGAGGCCAGCAGGTGGGAGACCGGGCAGATGCCGCAGATGCGGGCGGTGAGGCTGGGCATCTCATAGAACGGACGACCCTCGCAGAATTTCTCGAATCCGCGGACTTGCGTGACGTGAAAGTGCGCGTCGGCGATTTCGCCTTGGTCGTTCATCTGGATGGTGATCTTGCCGTGGCCCTCAAGGCGGGTGACGGGATCGATGGTAATGGTCTGGCTCATGAATCGCTCCGAATTCGTTGGGAGCAGGCAGGAGCCGGTCCGGAGACCGGCGCCACGTCAGGCTCCGAAGCGGGTGAGGGCCGGAATGTCCAGCGGTTTTCCGGCGAGGATCGCGGTAAGCGCCGCATGAAACGTGTCGGCCGAGGGCGGACAGCCGGGAAGGAAGACGTCCACTTCCACAAACTCGTGGACGGGGCGGACCACCTTCAACAGCCTGGGCACCACCAGGCAGGGAATCTGCGGCTGCAGATCGGCGGTCTCGAAGTAGGCGCGGTTGAGGATAGCCTCGGGGCCGAAGGGGTTGCGCATGGCCGGAACATTGCCGGTAATGGCGCAGTCGCCCATGGCGATGAGGGTCGTGGTATGGGCGCGAATCTTCCTGATCTTGGTTTCGTCGTCGACAGAGGCAACGGCGCCTTCGACGAGAGTAATGTCCACATGATCGGGGAACTCCTTGGTGTCCACGATCGGACTGTAAACAACGTCAACCAACTCGGCCAGCTGGAGCAGCCGTTCGTCCATGTCGAGGAAAGACATGTGGCATCCGGAACATCCATCCAGCCATGCGGTTGCAACCTTGAGCTTGTTCATTGGGCCTCCCTCATCAGGTTCAGGTAGGGCAGAAAATCAGGGTACTTGGGGTGATCGGAGCCGATCTTGT
This sequence comes from Occallatibacter sp., assembly GCF_036502485.1. Classification (GTDB taxonomy): domain Bacteria; phylum Acidobacteriota; class Terriglobia; order Terriglobales; family Acidobacteriaceae; genus Telmatobacter. The sequence continues at coordinate 26,874 of NZ_DASXYM010000009.1, forward strand.
TTTTGTCGAACAGGGCGCCGGTGGGGCAGACCTGGACGCATTTGCCGCAGCGCGTGCAGGTGGATTCACCCCACTTGTCGTGCAGATCGGTGATGACGGTCGAATTGGTGCCGCGGCCCATCACGTCCCACACGTGCGCGCCTTCTACCTCCGCGCAGACACGCACGCAGCGGGTGCAGAGGATGCAGCGGTTGTGGTCCGCGGTGAAGCGCTCATGCGAGGCGTCAACGGTGAGCGCTGGATTGCGATAGGGCAGGCGCACATGGGTGACGCCCTGGCTTTGGGCCAGGGACTGCAACTCGCAGTGGCCGTTCGCAACGCACACGGAGCAGACGTGGTTGCGCTCCGCGAAGAGCAGCTCGAGCAGCATGCGGCGATGCTTGCGGAGCCGCTCGGAGTCGGTGATGACCTTCATGCCTTCGTAGATCGAAGTGACGCAGGCCGGAAAGAGCTTCGTGCTGCCTTCGATCTCGACCACGCAGATGCGGCATGCGCCTACGTCGGTCAGGCCTTCGAGGTGGCAGAGAGTGGGAATGTTAATCCCATTCTCTCTGGCTACTTCGAGGATGGTCTGGCCGGCGCGCGCGCTGACATTTCTATCGTCGATAAAGAGTGTTTTGACATCGACAACCGGACTCATGCGGGCACCTCCTCGGTCGTGGGAACAGCCGCGGGTGCGTGGATGGCGCATACCCCCGCCGGGCATCGTTTATTCACAATGTGCTCGATATACTCATGGCGGAAAAAGCGCAGGGTGCTGAGCACGGGATTGGGAGCGCTCATGCCGAGACCGCAGAGGCTGGTCTCCTTCACGGTGGCGCAGAGATCGACCAGCAACTCGAGGTCGGCCATAGTTCCCGCGCCTTTGCAGATGCGGTCAAGGAGGGTGAACATCTGGGCAGTGCCGGCGCGGCAGGGTATGCATTTGCCGCACGACTCCGTCATGCAGAACTCGATGAAGAAGCGCGCGACGTTGACCATGCAGGAGGTGTCGTCCATCACGATCATGCCGCCTGAGCCCATCATCGAGCCGGCGCCGATCAGGGCGTCATAGCTGATGCCCAGATCGAGAAGCTCGTCAGGGATGCAGCCCCCTGAAGGCCCTCCGGTTTGCACGGCCTTGAACTTCCGTCCGTCGGGAACGCCGCCGCCAATGCCCTCGATGATCTGGCGCAGCGACATGCCCATGGGAACTTCCACCAAGCCGGTGTTTTTGATCTTGCCGGTCAGGGCGAAGACCTTGGTGCCCTTGCTGCGCGCGGAGCCCAGCGAGGAGAACCAGGCCGCGCCCTTGCGCATGATGGGTGCGATGTTGGCGAAGGTTTCAACGTTATTGATGAGGGTGGGCTTGCCCCACAGGCCGCTGACCGCCGGGTAAGGCGGACGTGGTTTGGGCGTGCCACGACGGCCTTCGATGGAGGCGATGAGCGCGGTTTCTTCCCCGCACACGAAGGCCCCGGCGCCAAGGCGAATCTCCACGTCGAAGTTGAACTGGGTGTTGCAGATATTGCTTCCCAGCAGGCCGCGACGGCGGGCATCGCGCAGGCAGGCCTGGAAACGCTGCACGGCGAGCGGATACTCAGCCCTGACGTAGATGTAACCTTTGCTTGCGCCCACGGCGTAGGCTGCAATGGCCATGCCTTCGAGCACGCGTTGGGGATCGCTCTCGAGAACGCTGCGGTCCATGAACGCGCCGGGATCGCCTTCGTCGCCGTTACAGATCACGTACTTGATGTCGCCGACGGCCTTGGCCACGGTGCCCCACTTGAGGCCGGTTGGATAACCGCCGCCGCCGCGCCCTCGCAGCCCGCTGTCTGTGATCAGCTTGATCACGCCGCCCGGTTCCATCTCGGTGAGGACGGTAACCAGCGCCTTGTAGCCATCGCGGGCGATGTACTCGTCAATCTTTTCAGGATCGATCTGACCGGAGTTCTCGAGCACAACGCGAACCTGGTCGTCGAAGTGGTCGGCCAGTTCGCATTGGAGCTCCGCAAGGGGTTCGCCGCCGAGTGAAGCGACTACTTTTTCCGCGTGCTCAGCGCCGACGTGCTGATACATGGTCTGATCGGGTTCCACGAGGACCAGGGGGCCGGCGGCGCAGAGGCCCATGCACCCGGTGCGGCGAACGTGGACTTTTTTGCCGCTCTTCTCCGCGGCTTCCGCGAGGGCGTCCTTGAGCTGGTCAGAATGCTGGCTGAGGCACCCGGTGCCCATGCACACATTAACCTGCTGATCGAATTTGGCCTGTTCGAAGCGGACGGATTCGGCTATCTGTTCCAGTTCTTCTAAATTCATTCCACCGCCCACCTTTCCAGTTGCTCAATCATCTTTTCGCCTTCCATCTGGCCCTTGAGTTCGCCGTCGACGAGCACCACGGGCGCGCGGCCGCAGGCGCCCACGCAACGGGCTGCCATAAGGCTGATTTTGCCGTCTGGAGTGGTGTTGCCCTGGGTGACGCCCAGACGGCCTTCTGCCGACGCCAGAAGCTTGTCTGTGCCCTTGATGTAGCAGGCGGTACCGGTGCAGATGGTCATGGTGTGCTTGCCGGGCGGCTTGAGGCTGAAGTAGTGATAGAACGTGACCACGCCGTAAGCCTGGCTGAGCGGAACGCGCAGGGAGCGCGCCACAAACCGAATGGCCTCATCGTCCAGGAAGCCGAAGGACGATTGGACTGTATGGAGAGTTTCAATGAGCGCGTGACGGGCAAAGCCGTTTTTGCGCATGGTGCCGTTGACGATCTTCCAGCGCTTATCGTCACTGGGCAGCGGGGGCGGTGTAAAAGCTGGCACATTTCCTCCCGATTGCGACGACAATCACCGAAAACTTTCGTGAGGCGATTTCTACTGCACGTCGCGTGGCTCCTTTATAGGCGCAAACCAGGAGCACTGGCCGTGACACGTGTCACTGTTGCGCGTAAGGAAATTCACGCGGAGAGGAAGCGGTCCCGAAATGGCAAAACCGCGGCGACACAACTACCGGTTGCGAAAAGCGGGAGGGGAGGAGAGTCTTTTCACGGCGCGATCAGCCCAATTGGGGCAGGCGGTCGGAGATGCCGAAGAGGAAGATCAGGCCGATGATGCAGCTGTAGGCGGCTCCGGCCCAGGCAATGGCGTGGTAGAAGCGGGGGTGCAGCGTGCCGGACTTGAAGGCTCCGCCGAGGGAGGCGGTCATCAGGCCGTTCATGGCGACGAGGCCGAGACAGAAAGCGCCGAGCCCCATGAGGCCGTTGCCGGTGCCGCCCAGGCTTTTGGCGAGGAAGAACAAAGCCAGCTGGCTGGGGGTCTCCGCGCCGATGCCGTGCAGCATGCCGATGACGAACACCGACTTGCCGTTATACATCCAGCGGAACCGCTGCGGCTGCGGAAGCTCCCGATTCCACACGCGGCGAATGCGCCAGGCGCTCCAGATCAGGCCGTTCAAGGCGATTGCCAGGCGGCTCTCGATGCGGCTGTGATGGTGCCCATGTTCGCGCTTGCGCAGGATGCCGGCGACCACGCCGATGCCCAGTACGATGAGCGTGAGTCCGATCAGGCGCTCGGTCCAGTGGTCGAGCCCCTCAGGCAGGCCCATGTGCAACTGCAGTACGGAGATGCCGAGGACAGCCACCATGAAGGCGTGTCCTAAGGCATAGGTGATGCCCAGGCGCAATCCGCTCGCCCAGTTGCGCTGCACGGCGGTGATGTCGGAGATAGCGGCGAGATGGTCGTAGTCGAACCCGTGACGCAGGCCAAGCACAAGGCAGGAACCCAATGCGGCATCGAGTTTCCAGTCGCCGGTGAGGAGAATCACCTCAGAAGTATAGAGCAGAAGGATGTTGACAGGTCAGCGGCATCCGTCACTTAACGCACGCTCTTGGCTCCGGCCGGTCCCGCGATTTGCGGCGAGGCCGGGCCGTTGCGGAGAGTGATCCGGTAGCCGCTGTAGTCGATGTCCACGGTGGTCTGGCCCAGCAGCCAACTGCCTGCCACCGCGGAGGCGTGGGTTGCCATGGGCAATCCCTGAATGTTGGCGTACTGACGCGAGACCTGCGTGGCTCCGGCCAGTACGGATGCCGCTTTGGACGCCATGCCCTCCAATTTCACGATTGATCCATCCTGGGCGTCGACCCAGATTGTCCCGCGAAACAGGTAGGGCGAGCTCTTTTTAGGAACGATGGCGACGACGTTGCAGGTGCGGCCGTCGACGACTTCGTCGCTCTTGACGGTCATGTAGTAGTTGGCCGTGGTGAGCAGTGCCTGCGGGCGGTTGGCTGGTTGCGTCATCAGGCGCTCGCTGTCAAGAACCCGCCCCAGGACTTCCTTGAGGATAAGTTCCGATCCGCTCTGCGAGAGGATCACGTAGCTTTTGCCTGTGTCCTTCTGATACGTCGTCTTAACCGTCATCTGAGCTGCAGGGTGGGTATGATCAGCGCCGCGGTAGACGCGGTAAAGCTCGGTGACGGTGTAAGCGAGCAAGTTCTGGTCTCGCCCGGCCACGGAAGCATCGATTTTCTGAATCGCGGCTTCATTTGTCGACTTTTGTGCGTGGATCGGCGGCATGAACAGGAGCGCGCCGGCTGCGATTGCAGGAACGCGCTTTGAAAACCGTTTGCGAAGGACAGATAAAGAAGGGATCGCCATCGTTCAAGTATTGATTCGACGTGCAAGGCAGCGCGAGGAAAGCTAGACTTCCAGCCGTGTGGCCGGAAACAAAAAACCCCAGCACTGCCTGGTAGGGCGCAGCTGGGGTCTCTTGGTCACGGCGACTCGCCCGAGGGCGGGCCGCCAGGAACCGATGAGCTTAGCGGGACGCGGACGCCTCAGCCTTGGCGCCGCGGACTGCCGAAAGGAACGCATGAGCCGACGGGGGCGGAGGAACCTTGCCGGTAAGCACATCGCGCTCGTTCGTACCGGGGCCATAAATTGCCGTCATGGAGTCCTTGTCTTCGTGCACCGCTGCGCCGTTGAGGGTCAAGCCGGCGAAGGCGCCCTTGGCGCGCGAGTAGGTAAGGATCTCTGCGTCCATCTTCCAATCGGTCTGAGCCGAGGCATGACGGCCCACGGGACCGGCTGCCGCCGAAGCGTCGGCGCCCACCTTGAACTTGCTCTCGAGCAGGTGATCCATTCCTTTCTGGTTCTGGAACACCATCACGAGATCGATACCTTCCACGCCGATCTGAAGGCCCCAGCTGCCGCCCTCAACGGAGAAGAACGCAGGAGCGCTCCAGCCGTTCGCGGTGCGGCAAGTAGCCACGCCGCGGCCGCCTTCTGCGCCGAACACGAAGCCGCCCTTAATCATGTGAGGAACAACGGCCACGCATTTCGCATGGTCCATCACTTCCTGCGGAATGCCCTTGTCGGGCGTTGCCATTACCTCATGCAGCACCGTGGCCGCATTGTCCAGACGGTCCGTGGCCGCTTCCTTGGGAGCCTTGTCAGACGCCCAGCCGAGGCTCGCAACGCCCAGCACCACGCTCAATGCCAAAATCTGTTTCTTCATAGTGCCCACTCTCCTGAACTTGTTGCACAGCGGAACTGCTTTTACGCGAGCTCAAGCTCGCTTGGTCGCCGCAGTCCAGCCAGACTGCTATTGAGTTAAATGGCGTTCCCATCCTTTTGGTTGCTCCACCGGCGGTTTGGTGCAGTCCATTCACGGGGGTGAAAACGCATAACAAACAAGATGTGCGGAGTTGCACCCCTGGGTTATGCTGAGCTAACGAAAGCAGCCAACTCATACCCAGAGAGCAGCGTGGACTCCTCATCTGCATCACGGCGAATTCGAAAAGCAGTGTGCGTGCGCGGGGTGGTGCAGGGAGTAGGATTTCGCCCATTTGTTTATCGGCTCGCCTTGCAGAGTCAACTCGGCGGCCACGTCGGAAACGACACTAATGGCGTGACGATCGAAGTGGAAGGTACAGCGGATGCGGTAGAGGAGTTTCTGCGGCGACTTAGCTCGGAAGCTCCGCTCATTTCGCGTATTGATTCTGTGGAGGTTGAGGAAACCGCGCCTACGGGCGAGACAACGTTTGCGATCGTGCACAGCCAGGTACTTGGCCAGGCGAGCACGGGCATTCCGGCGGACGCAGCCACCTGCGACGATTGCCTGCGCGAACTGCTGGATCGGCGCGATCGTCGCTATCGCTATCCATTTTTGAATTGCACCAACTGCGGCCCGCGCTTCACAATCACGCGACGCATCCCGTATGACAGGCCGCAGACTTCGATGGCCGATTTTCCCATGTGCCGAGCGTGCCAGGCAGAGTACGACGACCCAATGAATCGCCGCTTCCACGCACAGCCCAATGCATGCTGGGACTGCGGACCCCGCGTGTGGCTCGAGTCGCCGCAGGCAGAAGAGATGGTCTGCGATGATCCTGTTCTGCGGTGCATTGAAGAGCTGCTGGACGGCCGCATTCTTAGCATCAAGGGAATCGGCGGATTTCATCTTGCCGTAGATGCTTCGAATGAAACGGCCGTGATGCGCCTTCGCGAACGCAAGCATCGCTATGGAAAACCCTTGGCGGTGATGGTGCGCGATATGGAGGCAGCGCAGGCGCTTTGCGTGCTCGGCGAGGAGGAGGCGAAGCTGCTGCAGACGCCGGCCCGGCCGATCGTGCTGGCTCGCGCGCGCTCTGCCAGTGGCATAGCGCCGTCAGTCGCGCCGGGCATTCCGTGGTTAGGCATTTACCTTCCGTATGCTCCACTGCAGCACTTGCTCTTTGCGGATGATCGCGTTCGCGCGCTGGTGATGACCAGCGCCAACCTTAGCGAGGAGCCCATTGCAATTGACAATGACGAAGCGCGCACGCGGCTGGGCAACATTGCCGATGGATTCCTCATGCACAATCGCGAGATCCTGCAGCGCTGCGATGACTCTGTGACCGCAATCGTCGACAGCGCGCCGCAATTTATCCGCCGGGCGCGCGGATATGTCCCCCTGAGAATCGATTTGCCTTTCGACTCGCCGCCGCTGCTCGCTGTGGGTGGTCACCTGAAAAGCGTGTTTACGCTGGTGCGCGGACGGTTCGCGTATCAGAGCCAGCATCTCGGCGATCTGGAAAGTGTGGCAGGGCTCGACTTTTTCACGGAATCGCTTGCGCACCTGATGCGTACGTTCGAGATTGAGCCGCAGGCAGTGGTGCATGACCTTCATCCTGGGTACCTCTCCACCTTGTGGGCAAAACAGTGGGCTGCGGAGCACAATCTGCCGGCGATTGCGGTGCAGCATCATCATGCGCATATCGCCGCGTGCATGGCCGAGCATGCGACGGAGGGTTCGGTGATTGGGCTGTCGCTGGACGGCACAGGCTACGGGACGGATGGCCATATATGGGGCGGGGAAGTGCTGATCGTGAATCGCGACGGGTTCGAGCGCTTTGCGCATCTCGAGTATGTCGCGCTGCCCGGCGGCGATGCAGCCGTGCGCGAGCCGTGGCGCGTGGCGTTTGCCCATCTGCTGGCTGTGGGGCTTGCCGAGGTGGAGGCCAGAGAACTTTCGGGTGCAACGGAGCCGGAAGCGCGGCTGCTCTCGCGCATGATCGAACGCGGCATCAACGCGCCGCTGACATCAAGCCTGGGGCGGCTTTTTGATGCGGTTGCCGCGGTCGTGCTGGCGCGGCGCAAAGTGGATTACGAAGCACAGGCCGCGATTGAACTTGAAGGTCTTGCGATAGATGAGCCGGATGAAGTGTCAGGATACGATTTCGATTTGATCGAGGGTGACTGGGCAACGCGCGAGCCGATGCGCATCAACGCCGCGCCGCTCTGGCGCGAGATCGTACGGGATCTGCGCACCGGGGTGAGTCAGGCGCACATCGCCGCTCGTTTCCATGCCGGCGTGGCCAATGCCTTCGCGCGAATAGCTTCAGCGGCGCGTGATGCAACCGGCATTTCCATCGTCGCAATGAGCGGGGGAGTGGTGCACAACCGCCGATTGACGCGCATGTTGAGAAGGCGGTTAGAGGCGGAAGGCTTCAAGGTGATGGCGCCACGGCGGGTAAGCCCCGGCGATGGCGGCCTGAGCTACGGTCAGGCGGTCATCGCCGGGGGAAAACTCAGAACTACGCAACTCCGCTAACCTGACAATCGCACCAGTTCCTGCGCCTCTTTACGGGGTCCCAGGATCGAGATGCGTGGCAGGCGGCCGCGCACCATCGCGACTTCGTCGCAGCGATGCAGGCGGGGGCAATTCTGGCAGTCCTTGAAGATCTTGTCGGGCAGGTCGGCCTTGTCTTCGACGGTGCGGAAGCCGTACTTGAAGAAGAAGTCAGGAATGCGTGTGAACAGGCAGACTGACTGGATGCCGTGCTCTTCTGCCTCCTCGATCAGCGCACTGAGGATGCGGCCGCCGGCTCTCTGACCTTTGGCTTCGGGCTTCACGACGATGGAGCGAACTTCGCACAGATGCGGCCCGTAAAGATGGAGGGCGCCGCAGCCGAGGAATATGCCAGCGTCCGACTCAGCCACCGTGAAATCGCGAATGTTTTCGCATATTTCGGCGAAGCTGCGCTTCAAGAGCGTGCCGTCGCCGGAAAGCGAATTCACCAGGTCGTAGACGTTGGAGGCATCCTGCAGCCGCGCTTTACGCACCAGCATGAACGGCCTCCTCTGTAATTGGTTCCATCAGCGCGGCCACCCGCGTCTGCGCAATCTTGAGCGCCTCACGGACGCGATCCCGCGCGGTTCCACCGATCACGTTGTGGCAATCGAGCGTAGCGTTTAACTCTATGGAGTTGAAGAAATCGGCGTCAAACTCCTCACCGAACTGGCGCAGTTCGTCGAGCGAAAGTTCGCCGAGTTCCACACCCTTTTCCAGTGCATATCGAACCGCGTTCCCGATCTTTTCGTGCGCCGTGCGGAAGGGCACGCCTTTGTGAACAAGGTAGGTGGCCGCCGCCATCGCGTTCAGATAGCCGGTGTGCGCGGCTAAGCGCATGCGCTCAAAGTTGAATTCCAGCGCGGCTGTGAAGCGCGCGACGAGCCTCAGCATCTGCGGAACGAATTCCACTGCGAACGCCGGCTCCTGGGTCTCCTGCATATCTTTATTGTAGGCGAGAGGCAATCCTTTGATCTGCAGCGTCACGGCCTCGGCGGCGCCATGAATGCGTCCGACTTTGGCGCGCAGCAACTCCGTCAGATCAGGATTCTTTTTCTGCGGCATGGCGCTCGAGCCGGTTGAAAACGCCTCCGGCAGATTCACAAAGCCGAACTCCGCGGTTGCAAACAGCGTGATCTCTTCCGCGAAGCGGCTTGCATGGAGGCCGACCAGCGTGAGGGCCTGCAGATACTCCAGCACGAAGTCGCGATCGCTGGTCGCATCCATGGAGTTGGATGTGGGAGCCGTGAAGTTCAACTCGCGCGCAGCGATCGTGCGATCCAGTGCCAGGGTTGCTCCCGCGACTGCGCCCGACCCGAGCGGGCAAAAATTCAGCCGCTCCGCGCAATCGCGCAGCCGCGAGACGTCGCGCAGCAGCATCTCCGCGTAAGCCAGCAGCCAATGCGCAATCAGCACAGGTTCTGCGCGCTGCAGATGGGTGTAGCTTGGCATCACCGCATCGCCGGCTTGTTGCGCCAGTTGAACCAAAGCCGCCGCCCATGCGGCCAGCCCGTCGACCACCATCGCAATCTGCTTGCGCACGTACAGACGCAGGTCTGTGGCGATCTGCTCATTGCGGCTGCGGCCCGTGTGCAGCTTGCGGCCCAGCAAGCCAACCCGCTCCACCAGCGATAACTCAACGTAATGATGAATATCTTCAGCAACGGGGTGATCGCGCACCTTTGCCTTGTCTGAGTCGATTGCGAAATCAGCGGCAATGGCATCTAGCGCGGCGCGAATCTCCGCGGTCTCATCGGGGGTCAATACGCCGGCGGCAAACAGTGCGGAGGCATGCGCCTTGCTGGCCGCTACTTCTTGCTCAAGCAGACGCCAGTCGAAGACGATGGACCGCTGCCACTGCTCGAACTCCGCATCCAGCGGCTCGCGAAAGCGGCCCGCCCACATCTTTCCGGATTGTTGTTGGTTCGAACTCAACTTCTAATCCACTCCTCGGGCAGTATCTTGCCCGGTCTAAGCCACTAGATGATCGGCGCTCTCGATGGTGGGGCTGCCGAGTCTGCATGGGCCAATGAAATCCTCACCGGGCAGAGGGGCTTATCCGTTGAACGCTTCCACGTTCGCCAAGCCGCCCAGCAACAGCAGCAACAGTGCCTTCTGCGCGTGCATGCGATTCTCTGCCTGATCGAACACAATCGACTGCGGCCCGTCGAGCACAGCGTCCGTGACTTCCGCGTTGCGCCGCGCGGGCAGGCAGTGCATGAACACCGCGCTCGAAGCGGCTCTCGCCATCAGCGTCTCGTTCACCTGGAAGGGCCGGAAGATGGGAGCGCGCTTGGTCGACTCGTGCTCCATACCCATGGAAACGCACACGTCCGTGTAGATGGCGTCTGCACCTTCAGCCGCGGCGTTCGGATCCTGCAGGAGTCTGACTTCGCAGCCGTTCGAGGTCGCGATATCGCGCGCCATGGTCACAATCTCGATATCGGGCGAATAGCCACGGGGCGTTGCCACGGTGACGTTCGCGCCCAGTTGTGCGCCGGTCAGCATGAGCGAGTGGCACACGTTGTTGCCGTCGCCCATATAAGTGAAGTTGAGACCGCTGACTGAGCCGAAGTGCTCTTCGAGCGTCATGAAGTCGGCCAGCGCCTGGCAGGGATGCTCAAAATCGGACAAGGCGTTGATCACCGGCACGCGCGAGTTCGCCGCCATTTCCGTGATGGTGTCGTGCGCGTATGTGCGCAACACGATCACGTCCACCCAACGCTCCACGTTGCGCGCGACGTCGGCAATGGATTCGCGCTCGCCCAGAGGGGAATTGGTCTGGTCGACGAAAATGGCGTTGCCGCCCATGGTGTTGATGCCCGTCTCGAAGCTGAGGCGCGTGCGCAGGCTGGCTTTCTCAAACATCAGCACCATCTGCCTGGCGTCGAGGGCGTGGCGGTACTCGCGCGGATTGCGCTTGACGGCGTGGCCGAGTTTGAGAAGCGCGCGCACCTCGGCGCTCGACAGGTCGCCGATGGAACATAGGTCCTCGCCTGCGAGACGTGCCGCGGCGTTCAAAATGTCGGGGTCGTTGTGCACCGGCACCTCCGGTTCCCTGCGTACAAGCATTGCTTTGCTAGCCACGGTGTGGTCCTCCTGCGGCGTGTGAATTGTGCGCGCCGGCAAACGCGGCTGCGTGTTCGGTAAATATCTCGTCGAGAGCGGCGATGGCGGTGTTAACTTGCGCGCGCTCCAGAATGTAAGGCGGCAGAAAGCGCAGCGTGGTGTCGCTCGTGACATTGATGACAATGCGCCGCTTGAGCATTTCCGCGACGGCCAGCTTCGCCAGGTCCGCAGAATCCAGCTCCGCGCCGATCATCAGGCCCATGCCGCGTACATCGACGATGGTGTCGTGCTTCCTGGCGAGCTTGCGCAGTTCCTCCATGAAGTAGTCGCCGACTTCTGAGGCATGCGCGAGCAAGCCGTCCTTCTCAATCGTGTCAATGACTGCAATGGCAACGGCACATGCAAGCGGCCCTCCGCCGAATGTGGTCCCGTGCATGCCGGCGTGGATGGCGCGCGCAGCTTCTTCTGTGCAGCAGATCGCACCCAGCGGGATGCCGCCGGCGAGCGGCTTCGCAAGTGTGGTCACATCCGGCCGGATCCACCCCACTGACGAAGACCTGTCCGCGGGGGCCTGGGGAATCCCGTAGTGCTGATACGCGCACCATTTGCCCGTGCGGCCCATGCCTGCCTGGATTTCATCGACAATCAGCAGCGCCCCGGTGGAGTCTGCCAGCTTGCGCGCCTCCGCAAAGAATTCCTGCGAGATGGGGCGGACACCGCCCTCACCCTGAATGGCTTCGACCAGGATCGCGCAGACTTCGTTCGAGAACTTGCTGCGCAGATCTTCAACGTCGTTGAACCGGACGAACTCCACGCCCGGAACAACGGGGCCAAACGGCTCACGATACTTGGCCTTGTGGGTTGTCGAAACGGAGCCGAACGTACGCCCGTGAAAGCTCTGCTCCATAGCCAGGAATTTCGTTCCAATCTGCTTTCCTTCGCGGCGCAGCAGGCCGGCGTGGGCGCGCGCCAGTTTCATCGCGCCTTCCCAGGCTTCGGTACCGGTGTTCGCGAAAAAGACGCGATCCATGCCGGTGCGCTCGGTGAGGCGCTGTGCCAATTCCGCCTGCCCCTCGTGATAGAAGAGGTTTGAAACGTGAATGAGTTTTCGGCTCTGCTCCGCGATCGCACGCTCGATTGCGGGGTGTGCATACCCAAGGGCATTTACGCCAATGCCGCTCAGCAGGTCGAGGTACTTCGTACCGTTCTCGTCGATCAGATGGACACCCTCGCCGGCAACAAAGAGGATCGGGTTGCGATCGTAGGTGTGCAGCAGCAGTTTGGCCTCGGCGGCGCGAATCTGTTCCAGTTTCGTCAATTCAGTCTCCTCAAGCCACCATCACTTCTGTGCCATGCGCCACGCGGGCCGTGCACAGATCCGGAAGAAAGCCGGCAGCTTCGGCGGGTAGAATGCGTACGCGCTTCACGCCGTTCAGCAGGGCTTCACGGCACGCGCCCAGCTTGGGCAGCATGCCGCCCGAAATGATTGCGCTCTTCGCCATCTCTGCAATCTGATCGATGCTGAGCCAGCGCATCACTTCGCCATCGCTGCCACGCACACCGGGAACGTCGGTGAGAAACACCAGCGCATCGGCGCGGCACGCAATTGCACAGGCCGCGGCCATTTCGTCGGCGTTCACGTTGTAGTACTCGCCGTCGAAGCCCAGAGCCATGGAGGAAATTACGGGCACGCCTCCGAGCTTCCAGATTGCTTCGATCCAGCGCGGATCGCTGGCGGCAATCTCGCCCACGTAGCCCAGGTCAGGCGAGGTGCGCTTCTTGCGCGCCCTGAAGATCAACCCATCGCCGCCCGACATGCCCACGGCGGGTTGACCTAACCCTCCGAGGGCGGCCACAAGGCTCTTGTTCACTTTGCCGGCCAGCACCATGAGGGCGGTGTCGCGGGTCTCCGCATCGGTCACCCGGAGGCCGTTGATGAACTCGCTCTGCTTGCCCAGAGCCTTCAGCGTTCTCGTCAACTGCACGCCGCCGCCATGCACCACGGCCACCTGGTTGCCGTCGCGCACCAATTCGGCGATCGCGCGCATCGATCCCTCGAGGAGTACCGGAGTCTCCAGCCCCGCTCCGCCGAGCTTGACTACAAATTTCATTCAAGCCCCTCCGCCTCATTCCAGCCGCACATCACGTTCATGTTTTGCACTGCCTGTGACGATGCTCCTTTCAGCAGGTTGTCGAGACAACTCACGATTACGGCGCGCTTTCCGTCGGGCGCAAGCTGAAATCCAATGTCGCAGTAACTGGTTCGCGCCACATGTTGAATCTGCGGCAATCCATGCTCGTGAATGCGCACCATCGGGCTCCCATCGAAGAATGTGCGGTACGTATGGAGAACCTGCGCGTGCGTCTGCGGTTGCTTGAACCTCACATATACGGTGGACAGGATTCCGCGGGGAATCGGCAGCAGGTGCGGCGTGAAAACGATCTGTTCCGCGGCGAGCCCGACCTGCTCCAAAAGCTCTCCTGTGTGCCTGTGCGT
>NZ_DASXYM010000010.1:0-2963 GCF_036502485.1 Occallatibacter sp.
GGGTGAGGGAGGCCATGAACGAGTCAGCTCCGCGCCAGGTCGGGCGGGGTTTGGCGGCCTAGCTTGCGGTATTCGTCCATGAGGCCGATGTGGATGTCCTGGTACTCGATGGGGCGGCTCTGGACCTGGGCCAGCACGGCGGCGGTGAGCACGGCGTTGCGGATGTGACCGCCGGCGAGGTCGGCTGCGGATGCCAGGAGGTTGAGATCCTTGTTGCCGATGCGATGGTGCGACCCGAGGTGGGAGAGCCACAGTCTTCGGCGCTCCTCGGGGCCGGGCAGGGGGAATTCGACGATCATATCGAGGCGGCGGCAGAAGGCGGGGTCGAAGCGCGCGCGGCTGTTGCTGGTGAGAAGGGCGATGCCGTCATAGGTTTCAATGCGCTGGAGAAGGTAGTTGGTCTGCGCGTTGGCGAAGCGATCGTTGGATTCTTTGATGTCAGTGCGCTTGCCGAAGAGGGAATCGGCCTCGTCGAAGAGAAGAATGATGCCGGCGCTCTCCGCCTGGGAGAGTAACTGCGCCAGATTCTTTTCAGTCTCGCCGATGTATTTGCTGGTGACGGCGGCGAGATCGACGCGGTAAAGAGGCAGGCCGAGACGGGTGGCGAGCCATCCGGCGGCGAGGGTTTTACCGGTGCCGGAGGGGCCGGTGAACAGGGCGCGGACGCTGGGACGATAGCGGGCCAGCGCGGAAGCGCCCAGGCCTTCGATGAGATTCTCGCGGCGACGGCAGCGCAGCATGAGGCGCGAGAGCTCGTCCTGCAGAGCCGGCGAGGCCACCAGAGCGTCGTCGGGAATGAGATCAGGGAGGGGCTGGGCCAGCGCTTCCAGGCCGGAGCTTTGACCGGTCCAGCACGCGGAGGCTACATCACTGAAGCGCGGAGCGCTGCGGCCGTCGAGACTGCATTGCTGACGGATGATGCGGCCCAACTGGGCGATGCGGCCGCTGCTGTAGCGGTAGTCAGACGCAAGCTGGCGCGCGAGCGGTTCGTTCTCGATGGCGATCTGCCAGAGTTGCCGGCGCTCTTCTCGCGGAGGGATGGCCACCTTCCAGACGGCGGGGCTGCCGCTGCTGGTGGTGATGCTGCCCTCGTGTCCGCAGAGGACGAGGGCGGGACCGGAGTAAGCGGGGAGATCGGGCACGGTTCTGCGATCGCCGGGACCGGGTTCGAAGCAGAATACGGGGATGAGGCCGCGAAGCAGGAGCAGGGGGCCGAGACCGCTGAGAGGGGGAACGGATTTGGCGTCAGAGCGCGCATTCTCCATGTCAAGAAAGAGTGGCCGGCGATGCAGGGGCATGCAGATGGCGTTCGCTGCGGTTCGTGCTTCGGACTGGTCGGAGCAGCGCAGGACGAGGACGCGCGTGGAGCCTGACGCCAATCCGCGGCTCTGACGTGCGGCTTCTGCGAGGAGAGAAGGAGGCAGCGGTGTTTCCGGGATGCCGTTCAGGCCGAGGCGTGCGCCGGGCCACATTCCGTCGCGATCGCGCAGAGCGAGGCAGAGGGGAAGGGGAACGGAAAGGGCGCGCTCGGAGATGGGGGCGCCCTCGTTTTGAAGCTGCAGCACTCCGGAGCCGAGCGCCGCGCCCGTGAGCACGCATTCGCTCACATGCTGTCCGGTTTCGAACTCGGCGAAAGCGGCGGAGAGCAGACCGAGGGTGGGGCGCGAACCTCCAAGAGGGGACTGCAGATGGGCGACGGCGCGCCCGCACATGGGGTCCATCTCGACGCCGGCTGCAAGCGCGACGGCAAGAACTTCAATGGGGTGCAGCGCTATTTGCGCGGCGAGGTCGAGAAGCGGCGCATCGGCCGAGTGCTGTTGGTGCAGCGTGAGATTGAAGAGCGGCGAGAGAGAGCCCTGGTGGGCAGAGGCGGGACGGTGCGAGCGCAGGAACACAGCTTCAGGCGAACTTGCGTCGGGCGGCAGCAGCGCGGCCAGAGCCGCAAGCGCGCAGGAGTAGAGTCCACCGGAAGCCTGCAAGGGGGGCGCGCTGGCGAGCTCAGCCATGAAGATCTCCGCGAAAGGCGTAATGAAAACGCACGACACGTCCAAACCAGGGAACCCAGCCGGGGTCGAGATCCAATCCGGCTTTGCGCACGCGGATGTCCGCATGAGCGATGGAGAGCGACACATCGAGGTCGGTGCGATTGACCGTGAAAAGGGCAGGGCGGGCGATGATTTCGCTGACGCTGATGTTGGCCCACCGCCAGCACCAGCGGCGCACGCCGAGGGACCAGGCGCGGATGAGGCGTTGGGGCTGATCAGGATTTTCAGAGTGCCGCAGATTGGGAGGCCACCAGTTTTCTTCGATGGCGACTGGATCTTCGGGCACGGCGTCAGGGGCGATGGCGTTCAGCCAGAGCATGACTGGATCATCCGCAGCGATGGAGGCCCGGGTGGCGAGATGCTGGAACACGCGGGGGACGAAGTTCGGAATGGCCAGGGTGAGTCCGCCGGCGATTGCGTGGGCGATCCGCATTCGCTGCAGCGCGTTGAGCAGAAAGAACAGGCCACCCGCGGTGGTGGGCATGCCGATGTATTGCCAGGGATGGGGGACGGGAGCAGGGGTGGGCTCACTGAGTTCGGGTGGTGAGGCCTGGGCGGTGGACTGCCCCGGAAATGAAATGCCGGGCGCCGCCGGCGATGCCGGGTTGAGGTTGGGGGACGCGGGCGAGGTTGGAGATGAGTACGTCGCGGGGTCGGCCGTCGTTGATGCGCTTGCGGGCTCGGTTTGCGGCAACGACCGGGGAGTTGCAGGTATCGCAGCGACGGATGGGGGTTGGACGGAGGGCGATGCGGGAACACGTTGCGGCGGCAGCGAGGAGGAGTTTGCGAGTTGGAGCGCAGAAACGTTCTCCGCGGTGTCTCCGCCGCGTTTCGCACCGGGGCTACGGGTTTGCAGATGTTGGAGGGCGGCGCGTGCGCGCCACACGGTTGTTCCGGCGGCGAGATCGGAGGGCGCAT
>NZ_DASXYM010000011.1:0-5259 GCF_036502485.1 Occallatibacter sp.
CAGGAGCAGCTTTCCGCCTCATCCAACCCTACGAACCATCGCTTCCAAACTTGGGCGAATCAACTTCAGATCGTCGTTCGCGCTTGGGGAGGCTACTACAGCCACCGGAAGCCCCACTGCCCTTACTGCAACTTTTCGAGAGTAACATAAGCCACTCTCATTTGCAACCGGCTGCCGTCGTTTCCTGCAGCACGTTGTTGCGACTTCCTGAGAATAGCAACGGATCGAGTCTCGCGCAAGCCGCTTCCCCTGTGGGAAAGCGCTCAATTCTGTGGGAAAGCCCTTCAAAGCCGCAACCTACAAGGCTTTGTGCAATCCTCGCTCGCCCCAATCGTGGCTTATTGGCCACAGTCCTTTAGATGAATCAGGGGCACCAGACGACTCACCCCTGATGAGCAATGATCCCCAGGTCCACCAGGCCGTTCACGAAGAACTGCATAGCCAGCGCCACCAGCAGCAGGCCCATGATGCGGACGAGAATCCGTATCCCGGTCTCGCCCATGACGGCGCGCACCCGCCCGGCCGCGCCTAGAACCCAGTAGCTGACGAGCGCGGTGATCGCAATCGAGCCCAGGATCGCGCCCATCTCCCAGCGCCACAGCCCACCCACCTGCCCCACCAGCACCATCACCGACGAGATCGCTCCCGGGCCCGCCAGCATGGGAATCCCCAGCGGCACAATCCCCGCATCTTCCTTATGGCTGGCCTCTTCAGTGTCGCCCGAAGCCTCCTGCGTGGGCGAGCGTTTCGCCTCCAGCATGTCCAGACCGATCAGCAGCAGAATCAGGCCGCCGGCCACTTCAAACGCCGGCAGCGTGATGCCGAACATGCGGAAGATGAGCTGCCCTGCGATGGCAAAGCTGGTGAGCACGATGAAGCAGGTGATCGCCGCCTTGCGCGCCATGCGCTTGCGCCGCCCCTCATCGGCGTGCTCCGTAATAGCCAGAAACGACCCGATCGCCGCAAACGGGTCGACGAGGAAAAAGATGGAGCTGAGCGCCAGCACGGAAAAGCGCACCCAGGGCGCGGTGCGCAGCTCGTCAAACGCTGTTGTGGCCGGATTGGTCCAGTGCACAAATTCAGAGTACAGGAGCGCTCCCGGACCCCAACCGCACCAATCCTCCTGAACGGATCAGGGCACTCTTTGAACGAATCAGTGCACCATCCGCACCTTCAGCGCCAGGGCATCCTGCTTGTAATTCAGCCCCGCACCGCCGTGATCATGTTGCGGGCAGCGTCGCGCGTGAATGTCGCTGCCGTTGGCTCCATATACGTGCCCGCAAACAGAACAGGCCATCTGATACACGGTCTGGCCGTCTTCCGTTCCCGGCAGTCCCGTGTTGCGAATCACCACCTGCCTCCGCGGATTCACGAATCCGGTCCGCGTGCTACTGTCCGCCCGCTGCTTCTTGCTCTCCGCTGGCGTGATCATCGTTGCTTCTTTCTGAAACGACCGTATGATCGCACGTCCGGGGCAGCGTCAACGAAACATCCTTCGCTTTCACAATTTAGATTGCAACGCTGTCCGTTTTATCTCGTTCGATTGCTGCGCTTTCCTCGTACCCGCGACAGCATCCAACCCCTCATGGCAAAGCTTTCCAGCTTCGTTTCAAGGCTCAGCCGGAGCTTTCTGCTACTGCTGTTCGCGCTGTTCCTGCCCAGTGTCTGGCAAAGCGCGGCGCAGGCGGTCAACTCCGCCCCGGCTGCTGTTCTCGCGCCGAGGCTACCTGCTCCGTCGGGCAACTACGGGATTGGTCGAGCCGGATTCGATTGGACTGACGCGAAGCGTCACGATCGTCTGGATCCCGAACACCCTCGCGAATTGATGGTTTATCTCTGGTATCCGACAACGCCGCCCCATGCAGAGGCGAAAGGGGTCTATCTTCCGGGAGCGAAGCAGATGAATGCCAATCCCGAGATCCAAAGCCGGATGCGCGACGAATTCGGGGCAAATTGGCCGCTCATTGTCTCTGGAGACATCTACTCCCATGCCGTCGAACACGCTCCCCTGGCTGACGCTGAAGCACAATGGCCGCTGGTGATCTTTTCCCATGGGAACGGCAGCACTTCCTTCGCTTACACCTGGCTGATTGAGGACCTGGTGAGCCATGGCTATGTTGTCGCGGCAATCCAACACACAGGGACGGCGATCGCGGTGCAATTCCCTGACGGCCGGCTCGTTCCTCACCGCGAGCTCCCCATGCCTGCGAACACATCGCCTGCCGAGCGAATGCAAAAGCAAATCGAGAGCATCTCGGCAGGGATCAGCGAGGGCGCCGACGACGTGCGTTTTGTCCTCGATCACGTGACGGAATTGAGCAAGACCGGCGACCAACAGTTCCCCTTGAAAGGCAAAATAGATTCGTCTCGCGTCGCCGCCATGGGCCATTCAGCCGGAGCAGAGTTCTCGGCACGAGCCTGCCAGCTGGACAAGCGGCTCAAGGCCTGCGTCGACTTGGATGGCGCCATGGTTCCCTTCGCGGCCCTGCCCATTTATCCGGATCACCCAAGCATGAATCAGCCGCTTCTTTTCCTCGAGGCCTATCACCCGGAATCGCAGATGGGCGGCTCACATACCCAGCACGAGGATTTTCTCAAGGTCAAGCAAAAGCAGCTCCAAGAGTGTTTCCCAGGAAGTTACGACGTGATCATCAAGACTCCCGGCATCGCCCATCCCAGCTTCAGTGACATTCCCGTGATTTTCAACGGTGAAGATGGATATCCCGCGCCGGAGCTGGTGTCCCACAACATCCTTCTGATCGAGAAATTCGTGCGCGCCTTCCTGGATAAAAATCTGAAGAATGCGCACAACTCGCATGCCTTCGACTCATCCACCCCGGAAGCCGAGATCACGCCGTACGGGGCGGCAGTCCCTCAGTGAAAGTGCGGCACATCATCGTTCATTGAGAAGGCATTTTTGATGTCGCCCTCGTACGGAAATACGTGGATCATCCACGTGAAAGCCACAGGAAAAAACTTGCCTCCTTCGGCATCGCACGCTTCCCTGGTGTGAATTGACCCGAACATGCCGAACTTCGGATTCTTTCCGAAATACTCCTTGACCTTGTTTTCCGGCGCTCCGCAAAAGTTCGTATGCTTGTGCCACCGCGCCACGCTTAACGGAATTCGCTGGTTCAGTTCATCTTCCGTCGTGTTGTTGCGCGCGGTAAACATCACGCCTTCCAGCTTGAACTTCTGATTGGGAGTTTGAAAGTACAGCAGCGAGGTCGGCCGCGTCGGGTCAAATTTGCTGTCAGCCAGCCTGGCGTTCGCATCGTTGTTGAAATGGAACTGCGGCTGATCCACCGTGGGATTGGCCTGGATAAATCCATCCGCTATCGCCTTCTTGTAATCCTTGTATTTCTCGATGCTCGCCTTCACCTGTGCAATCACGGCGCGCGCCTTTTCCTCATCGCCGGGTTGGGCCGGCCGCATTGGAGTAACGCACATGTGGTTGGCCATTGCCTCCATGCTCTCGCCCATCACATTCATGCCCGGCATCATGCTCATCTGATCGCAGGAATTTCCCCACGGATCAACCGACGTGACCGACATGACCGATGCCTGCCCTTCTGCATTTTGCGAGTAACCCGGCGGCTGCATCACTCCCGCCCCGGCCATGGCCGCCACCAGAACAACTGCGCCATACAAGGCGCCGGCTCTTCTCTTGTTCCATCTCACATGGGCCTCCCCGCTTCGCTGGATCAGAGGCGACAATACGCCACCATCCGGCTGAAGAAATCCGCAATGATTTCAGTGGGAGACGCTTTGTTTCAGACTGGATCAACAACCCATCAGAACAGGCTGTCGGGGCCCAGCGACTGGATCGCCGCATGCGCGCCGAAGTCCGCAACCGGCGCATTGCCCGGCCGCACCATCAGCCGCGTCCCGCAGCCGGCCGCGCGCGCGGCATCCAGTTCGCTCACCACATCGGAGAAGAACAGCACGTCCTCCGGCGCAACATTCATCTGCTGCGCAATGGCAACATAACTCGCGCTGGCCTGCTTCGGTCCAATGCGCGTATCAAAGTAGCCGGAGATCATCGGCGTCAAATCTCCCACGTTTGAATGCCGGAAAAACAGCACCTGCGCCTCCGCCGAACCTGACGAATAAATCGCGATCCCCGCCTCCTTTGACCAGCGCGCGAACGCCCCCGGCACATCGTCGAAGAGCACGCTCTTCAGCTCTCCGCGCTCGTAGCCCGCTTTCCAGATCTTGCCTTGCAGGCTTTTCAGCGCGGTAGATTTCCGATCCTGATCCATGAGCCAGTAGATGTACTCCACAATGCGTGGAATACCTTTCGCCGGACTCATCGACACCGCCCCTTGATTGGCGGCTTCGGGCGGCAGAATCCGCGGCGCGCCCGGATCTGTCTCCCTCCTGTTCTCCAAGGCCAGCAGCATCATGTCCATGAAGATTGTGCCTTCCGGGTTATCGCCCAATTCCACATTGCCGATCTCCGGCACCACCTGCCACAGAAACTCCTCGCAATGCTTCCGCGCATACGGAAACAAAGTCTCGGTCACAAACGACACCGGGGCGACCGTGCCCTCTATGTCAAACAGATACAGCTTCGGCGCGCTCATGCCTCAAGCGACTTCGCAAAGGGATTCTCCACGCGCTCGCCCAAGTAGGCCGGCCCGAAGCACAGCGGATGATAACCGCGATCCACGCCGGAGTCGGTATAGTGCGGCGCCCACCCTGAGGTGTTCTGGAACCACCGGATCGCGCGGATGCGCCGCTCTTCGCACAGCGTGAACCAGTGCGTCGTACCGCGCGGCACCCTCAACAGGTCGCCCGGTCCCACCTCCACAGACGCTACCCGCCCGCTGATATGCAGAAAGAAAATCCCGCGCCCCGCAAGGATGAACCGCACCTCGTCTTCGTCGTGCGTGTGCTCCTTGTCGAACCGAGCCAGCATCGCATCCAGGTTCGGCGTCTGCGGAGTCACATCGATGACATCGGCCATCACGTAGCCGCCGCGCTGCTTCATCGCCGCGATCTCATCGCCATACGCTGCCAGCACAACCTCCGCGGAGCTGTCCGGCGGCACGCGATCCAGACTCCAGCGCTCAAAGTCAATGCCCAGCGCAGCAAGCTCCGCACGGATCTCCGCCTCTGTTGCAATGGTCCTGTTGGTATCGGGGAAGCGAAGGACAGCCATCTTGTGCCTCTGTGGTCTCGAATTTGTTTTAACACTATTTCTCTAACTATGTTCGCCGGACCGGCCGGCCAGGCCGCCGCCAATGTGCTTGCTCC
>NZ_DASXYM010000012.1:0-96484 GCF_036502485.1 Occallatibacter sp.
CGCCGTGCTGGCCCAGGTCCAGAGCCGCCCCATCGAGTACCAGGACATCCACATCGGCCTCATGGACGAATACCGCAAGCTAGGCCGCCAAACCCCGCCCGACCTGGCGCGGAGCTGACTCGTTCATGGCCTCCCTCACCCTCCTCGGGAGAAGAAAGTGGGCTGCGTCCCAGTCGCGTCGCGAGTCGCAGGATGAAGCACAGAAGCCCTCCGCCACCGCCGCGCTTGCCTGCGCAGCCGGTAAAGGCTGGCGCGGCGACGTCATCAACGTCTTCAATGACCCTGGGCCCGGCATCATCACCCCAACCTTCTGGGAAATGTACATGAACAACTCCGAATGGGTCGTAGACATCTTCGTCAATCGCCTTGTCGCTGAAGTCAGCAGGGAATGAGGCGAGCCGGCGTCGCGGCGTTACTCGGCGCCGCCATCGTGCTTTCCATCGCAGCCTGCGTGGGTTTCCATATGCACTCTCTGGGATCGCTTGGCCAGTCCGAAGATTTTCCCTCGCAAGCCGACATTCAAAGGCTCGCAGGCCTTCCTGTTCCCCGGGATGCCCTGAACGTGCGCGCCCGCATTGACCTCGTCATCACCAAGCGCACTCTCTATCTCCGCTTCTCGCTCTCGCCTGAAGACACTCAAGCCTTTCTGGACGGATTGCAAGCGGATTCCCTGACGTCCACATCCATTTCGCGTGACCTCCTCTCATCCGAACGCCCGCGGTGGTTCGCCCCGGAAACCGCCACGCGCTATCGCGCGGCCGAGCTACCGCGGCGCGCCATCCTGGTGGATGAAACCGACCCCGCCCTCTACACCGTGTACCTCAAAGCCCGCGGATAAGAAAATCACACAAGACACTCCGCACTGAGGAATCGACGAAGACATGGCAGCCTCCGCAATCGCCGAGCCCAAGGCCAAAAAAAAGGCCGAAGTGTCTCCCGAGCCGCTGTCCCCTCTCTCGGAGCTCTGCGCCGCAGCCACACCCGGCGCCCCCGCCGGCATGCCCTTATATCTCGGGTCAAACCTGCAGCGCAAACTTGCCCTCGGCTCTGTAGACGACCCCCTGGAAACCGAAGCGGATCGCATGGCCGAGCAGGTCATGCAACCCACTGCTGCTCCATCGGTCCAGAACTTCTCACCGCTGCAGGGTTCGCCTGGTCGCCAGTCGGCCCTCAGGCGCAAGTGCGCGTGCGGAGGCAAGGCATTTGGAGAATGTGAAGAATGTAAGGAGCGAGAAGAAGAACTCGCGGGCAGTCCTCTGGTTCGTCGCCGGGCCAGTCCCGGCATGCAGACCGGCGGCCGGAGTCCCGGAGAAGCCCCGCCCATCGTCCATCAGGCTCTCCGCCGTCCCGGCCGCCCCCTTGATCCCTCCGTGCGCTCCTTCATGGAGAGAGGCGTCGGGCGCGACCTTAGCCAGGTCCGCGTCCACACTGACTCTCTTGCTGGCCAGTCCGCGGCGGCGGTGAACGCCTTGGCGTACACCACTGGAAATGATGTAGTGTTCGCCGCAGGGAAATATGCGCCTGGCTCCCTGGACGGCGGGCGATTGTTAGCACACGAACTCGCGCACGTGCTGCAGCAGCGCGATGCCCAGAACGGCGTGGTACGTCGGCAACCCAAGTCCGACCAGGGCAGCGCAGTTGTGGATGGAAACCCCGAGCCGAAGATTGAAGATGTCTTCGCCGCCAAGCAATATGACATGAAGTCCAAAGAGGGAGCGCTGGCGTACGCTCAGGATTGGCACACACAGTACCTGCGCAACTACCAGCCGTACATGACGGCCGCCTACGACCAGGCGCCCGGCGACGTTGGCATTAGCTTCGCCAGGCAGCAGGTAGCCGGCAGAGCGTTCTTCATCTACACCGAGTTCTACTGGCCGCAGATTCAGAAGCTCGCGGAAACAGTGTCGCCCTTCACGTTGTTTCACGTAATCAATGATGACGTAAACGCAACCGACGAAGAAGCTCAAGACGAAGAGCAGTCCGCTAAACGCATCAACCCACGAGACTATCGCACCCTCTTCCCCGAAACCGCCGCACGCGAATACGATCGGGAGGCAAAGAACGCGCGTGCAGAGGCAATCAAGGAAACAGAGTCCGTTGAGGGATTGAAAGTCGCCGCCGCCGCGAGGCGCGACAAATCAACCTTCGTCTTGTTTGGCGACGCCGAATATCGCCCGCGCTTCTACGCTGAGCTTCTTGAAGAGGAGGCGGCGCGCATCCGCAAGGGCCAATGGTCGGTCCTGCCATTCTCCGACAAAAAACTCTTTTTCTGGATTGATGCGGACACAAAAGGGGAGAGTGTAGCCGCCTCGGAGTATGACGCCTACATCGAACGGGCCGACAATCCAGACAAAGCCTGGAGCGAGGCACTCGGCAATAAACAACAGTGGGCTGGCGACCTCGACAAGGAAAACAAGACAGACAAAGACCTGTCAGGCACAGAAAAGGACCTTGTACAACTCACCATTGTGTCCAGTTCCATGCGCAACAAAGCAGGCAGGGACGTACTTCAGCCGGAAGTTATCGACGCCTGGAACACAGCCGATCGGGCGATGATCTCCGTTGCGCCCGCGGTAGCGAAGGATGAGTTGTCCGACGACCTGAAGGAGAAAACCAGGCTGCCGGTGGAACTCTTCTTCGAGACGTTTTGGGACCGGGTAGTGGCTCCGGATGGGCCGGTGAGGGACGAAGACCTCGACAGCTTGATCCTCGACGCCAGGTCAGACCTGTCCCACGCGACGAACAAGGACGGATGGAAGGTTGTCTTCGCCGATTACAACGACGTCGTAGATGCAATGGACAACTACATCGCCGGCGAACTCAGGAAAAAAGGCCGGGATGCCGAGGCCCAGCAACTCCAGGTCATGGGCGGCCGTGTTCACGCATTGACTGATCTGCTTCAGGAACACCGCAATGCAACCAAAGTCCGGGCCGTCTACTATCCCGAAGACAAGCTGGAGAACGCCGGAACTCCCGGTCTGCCCGATTTTGCCGCCGAAGGCATACAGCTCTTCTTCTACATGTACCGTGACGATGGGAAATGGAACCTCGTCGATGTGACGACCCCACAGCAGGTAAAGGTCACCAGCGGTTCCGGAGGCAACGCGGATACGCCCGATATGGGCATCTTCCAGGACCTGAATTCGAAGCTGCGCTTCCCCAAAGGGCGCATCTACTTTTCTCTCCCCGATGGAACCAACTGGGTGCAGGCTTGTACCGAACCCCGGCGCCTATCGGAATTTCTCACCTGGATTGGCCTCGGAGTCGCAGCCGTGGGGTTGGCCATTGTTACCGCGGGAGCCTCCATTCCCGCGGAACTACTCATCCTTGGCGCCGCAGTGGGCGTCGGCGCGGGAGTTGCCGACCTGATCGAGAAAAAGAGCGCCGGCGTGCTCACGCGCAAAGACATAGCCGTCGATGGATTGCAGATCGCCGCCAGTCTCCTCACTGCCGGTTCCGCGAAACTCGGGCAGGTGGTGATTTCCGAAGCTGCCGCAGCCGGAATCAGTGTGGCGGAAGTCGGCACCCTGGCCGGGAAACTGCTGATCCCCGTAACTCTGGCGGCTGCGGGAGCAGATGTCGCCAGCTTCGCCGTCCTTGCAGCAGACTCCATTGAAGCCCTCCGGAACATTGACAGCCTGCCGGGCACCGATGAAGACAGAAAGATGGCCAAGCTCCGCATCCTCGCCCAGTTGATCGGGATGGGAGCCCTCACGTTCTTCGGCGTCAAAAGCAATCTCAAGGGATTGGCGGCTGGGGAAAACATCAAAATCGATGCGGAGCCGGGCGGCCAGCTCTCGGCTTCCGCACTATCGAAAGACGCGGAGTTGCTGAAGCTGGGGAGCGCCGCCGCGGATGAAGCCGCTGCCGTCGAAAACACAGGAACTAAAGGCTTGGAGGCCGGGGCGTCCTCAATGGATGAGGCCGCTCTCAAAAAATCTAACCTCGGCGATGCAGACTTACACGGGCCGGACGAGGGCCATAAAATCTTCACCAACTCCAGGGGAGCCTTCCGGTGCTCCGAACCGAAGTGCCCCAATATCCTGGTCCTGTTCAGCGACGTGCTCGAGAACCAGCCCGCTCTGCGAGAAGAAATCATCGCTGCGCGGAAGCTTGGACAGGCAGGAGCGGAGCAGATTGCGCGGCTCACTGAACGCATGCGGGCCATTCGCGGCATCGCGTCCATGAGCGACGCAGAACTGGAGCGTGCCATACAATCCACGGCCAAGCTGGATGCTCCCGGCGGGACGCTCTTCGGCGACGACTTGCGTTTTGCTAAGTATCGTCGTGGCGGTGGAGTGATCGAGTCTTTCGACAGATGGCAAAGCGCCAACCGTTCGGGAAGTGGCAGCACGATCTCCAATCTCGCGGAGCAAGCCGCACTCGCACTGCAACAGGAGAAGGCGTTGCCCGCGATTATCCAGAAGCTCCGCGAACAGCGTATCCCCGGAAAGCGAACCATCAATACGGATGCTCTGAAGCCCGACGAACGGGAGGTCCTGGAGCAAATCTTCGCTAAAGACAAGCGAGAGATAGAAGGACTCACGCTCGCGGAGGTGCAAGCCGCCCGCGGCCGCTCTGGAGCAGAAGCCAATCTGCTCGCCCGGCAACTGACCCAGGCCGAAGATGCTCTGGCGGAAAGTTACAACCTGAGACGTCCCAGCTTGAGGAAAGATACAAAGCAGACAATTCAGAATGCGACCAGGAAGACCCCTGACGGCAGATACATCGACCCCGACGGCGTGGTCCGGCAGCCCCCTTATCAGTACGGCCACATCTATGGGCGGGAAAATCGTCGTCTCATTGTGGAGGCCGGCGAGCATGGTATGAGTCAGGCAGAATTCAACGATTGGGTCAACAGCCACCCCGAGTGGTTCGAAATGCAGAGCGAAGAATACAACTTGAGCCACATTGGAGAAAGACCCGGTAACAACTGAAAGGAGGCAGATGCCCAGTTTCAACCAGATCCTCGGCGCCGTCTATCGGAAGGACCACGCTTTACTCAACCATCTCACGAAGGCCGAGGTGAATCTGAGCGATGGCGATGGCCGCAACCCACTGATGCACGCCATCCTTGCTGACGGTGCCGACCCTTCCGTCATCCGCCTGCTGCTCGAGCTTGGGACTGATGTTCAGGCTGCCGATCGCGGACAGCTCTGGACCGCGCTGCATTTTGCCTCAAGAGACGGAAATCTCGAAATCGTCCGTACGCTGCTGGATGCAGGTGCGGAGATAGACCCGGTCAATATCTTCGGAAACACACCCCTCTTTGAAAACATCCGGGGCCAGAAGACAAATGCTGCGGTGATCGAAGAGCTTCTGAGACATGGCGCCAACCCGCGTAAAGCAAACAACAATGGAATTTCCCCGCTCGGCTTGGCGCGCACCATCGGACGTCAAGACCTCGTCTCTCTTTTGGAGGGAAATGGCACTTCCAGGATGTGATTTAATTCCACACATTGGCTGTTCCCTGCCCAGGTGACCTGCTGTTGCAGATCGAGATCCTCTGAAACATCAGCGCCGTAGGACCACTCAACCTGATACGGAGAAGGCTTCCCTCCATGTCGACTCACCGCGATGGCGAATCCCGCAAAGCCCTCTGCATCGGCATGGCCACCTACGACGACTACGACGGCGTCTACTTCACCGTGCAGGCCCTCCGCCTCTTTCACCCTGAGATCACCGACGAATCCGAAATCATCGTCGTCGACAATCACCCCAACGGACCCTGCGCAGCCGATCTGAAAGCCCTCGGCAACTGGGTTAAAAACTATCGCTACATCCCCTTCGATCGCATCCAGGGCACCGCCGTGCGCGACGTGATCTTCCGCGAAGCCAACGCCGACTTCGTGCTCTGCGTCGATTGCCACGTCCTGTTCGCTCCCGGCTCCCTCCGCCAACTCCTCGACTACTTCAGCGCTCACCCTGACACGCGCGATCTCCTGCAGGGCCCGCTCGTCTACGACGACCTCACCTCCTTCTCCACGCACATGGACCTCACCTGGTCCACCGGCATGTACGGCGTCTGGGGCAGCGACGCCCGCGCCGCCGACTCCGCCGCGCCCCCGTTCGAGATCAACATGCAGGGTCTCGGCGCCTTCGCCTGCCGCAAGTCCGCGTGGCTCGGCCTCAATCCCCGCCTGCGCGGCTTCGGAGGAGAAGAAGGCTACCTCCAGGAGAAGTTCCGGCGCGCTGGCGGCCGCACCCTCTGCCTGCCGTTCCTTCGCTGGATTCATCGCTTCGGCCGCCCCCTGGGCGTCCCCTACCAGAACACCTGGGAAGACCGCATTCGCAATTACATGATCATCGCCGACGAATTAGGCCATGACCCCGCTCCCGTCCTGCAGCACTTTCGCACCCACCTCGGCAGCGACAATGCCAATCGCATCATCGCCGATGTGAACGCAGAACTGCAAAACCCTTTCCACTTCTTTGACGCGATCTATTGCCTCAATCTCCCTGAAGAAACCGCCCGCTGGCGCGACGCCTCGGCCCGCTTCTCGCAGCTGGGCATCGCCTCCAGAATCCGGCGCTTCGACGCCATCCGTTCTCAACCCAATCATCACGTGGGCTGCGCGCTCTCGCACCGCGCCATCCTCGCTGAAGCCCGCGCGCAGGGACTCGAAAACGTGCTCGTCTTTGAAGACGACGTGCTGTTCACCTCCGATGCCATCGCCGGCCTGCAAACTGCCCTCCATGAGGTCCGCGGCCTCGATTGGACAATGCTTTACCTGGGCGCCTGCCGCTGGCGCCAGGACTTTCCCCCTCTCCCCAATTGCCGCCGCCTCGCCCCGGCCGGCGCCGTCACCTGCACCCATGCCGTTGCCTACCACAAATCCATCTACGACCGCATCCTGACCGACGCCCCCGCCGACCCCGCTTCCATGGCAGCCTGGCTCCAGATCCACCACGGCATCGATCAGTACTTCGCCTTCACCCTTACTGACCGGAAGTATCTGCTGACACCCGTCATCGCCACCCAGCCCAACATCCTGCCCATGGAAAGCCCCGAGGTCCAGAATCTGCTGATGGAGAGTACCGCCACACCCCTCACCGCCTGAACCGCAACCCGGCGCGCCGCTATCATTTGAACTGTGATCCCGCGCAACTTCTCACGCTTCAAGACTTCATGGCGCAGACCCTCCCTTCGCTCCCTCGCTCTGGGTCTCCTCCTTGCTGTCGCGTCCGCGTGGCTCCTCCTCGTGCTCCTGCTCGTTGCCCTCCGCTGGATCGATCCACCCACCACCGCCGTGCACCTGCAGCGCCACCTGCAAGCCGCATTCCGCGGCACGCCCTATCGCGAACGCTACCGCTTCCTTCCGCTTGCGCAAATCGCGCCCAGCCTTCAGCACGCCGTGGTCGCCGCGGAAGACGGGCGCTTCTATCAGCATCACGGCTTCGACTGGCAGCAGATGCAAATCGCCGCCGATGACGCCATGGAAGGCGGCCGCACCCGCGGAGCCTCCACCATCACGCAGCAGCTCGTCAAAAATCTCTTCTTTGGAACCGGCCGCTCCGTCCTCCGCAAAGGCGCGGAGTTCACCCTCGTGCCCATTGCCGAGCTGGTGCTCGGCAAGCAGCGCATCCTCGAGCTCTATCTCAACATTGTCGAGTGGGGCCCTGCCGTCTATGGCGCGGATGCCGCCTGTCATCTCTGGTACGGAATTCCCGCGCGCAGCATCGATTCGCAGCGCGCGGCCCGCCTCGCCGCCATCCTGCCCGCGCCGCTCAAGCGCCATCCCGAGCGCATGAACAACTACAGCGCTCTCATCCTCACGCGCATGCGCCAGATGGGCTGGTAATCCTCACACCCCGGCTCCCCGCCCCGTTGGCGTGAGGTCCAAATCGGTCCGCTCACTTGTGACCGCCGGCACAGCCTCACTAACTTCCTCCAGCGCATAATCGATTGCTCGAACCCATGGGTGTGCTTTGTCCAATTCGCTCCTCAGCTCAACACCCGCGCTCGTCGTCGCACGGTGTTAACCAGAAAACTAATAGGGTTTCACCCCCATTCGCTGCAAGTTCCGCACCGCATAGTAAGAGACAAAGTTCTTATTTTAAACCGTTTGACTTCAGTTTATCTGTTACATGGCTTTTCGCCCTGAACCCGAATGAATTGCGAAAGTCCGGCGAAGAAATGCCCCGGCGCAACAGCCGTAAAACGCAAGATTGTTTATCGAATAGTAAATAGTCCCGGGGCAGCCTGCGCAAGACCTGCGGAGGTTTTCTAGTTCGCCTCCGTCGCGGCCCTCGAACCAATCCCCCGCTCCAGCTTCTTCGAAAGCACGATGCTCGACAAGCAAAACCCCAGGAACAGATAAAACCCCGGCAGAATCCTCGACGCATTCGTCGGAATCGTCACCTGCTGAATATTCGGCATCTCCCGCAAGCCGTCCCACGCGCTCCCGATCACGCCGTTGAATGCCACAAACGACATGAAGATCGCCAGCACCATCACGTCGGCCATCGACCACTTCGAAAGCTCGAACGCCAACACCTTCACCACCCGGCTGCTGCGCAGCAGCGCCGGCCGGATCACGCACGCTCCCAGCGCCAGCATCTTCAGCAACGGAAAAATTACGCTGAACAAAATCACCAGCACGCCCACCAGCGTCATCTCCGGCCGCCCCATCTCGATCAACGTTCTGCAAACCTCCAGAACCGTCTTGCTGCGGTAGTATAGCGACTGCTCCTGAAACTCCACCCGCGTGCCCAGCAGCGTCGCATCCAGTTTCGAAATCCGTACCTCGACCTCCAGCATCGGGCTCAGCACGCCGCCCGCCAGCAGCGCAATGCAGAACAGCATCAGCACCACGACGTCGCCCCGCGAGAGCTTTGCCTTTCCCACCATCAGCACCAGAAACCCCAGCGCCGCCGAGCCGAGCACCGTGAGATAAAAGCCCTTCAGCTCGCGGTCCGACTCTTCAATCCTCTTTCCAAGACTCTCCTCGCACCATGCGCCGCTCGAGCATCCGTTTCGCTTGAGGATCGAGTTATACGTGGTCATGTCCGTCGCACTGAATGTGTTCTTCACTGCATCCGCCAGCACGCTGCGAATCGAATCCTTGAAGCTCTTCTGCACATCGGGCTTGGTCAACTGCGCCATCACCACGCTGGTGTACTCCGGCACGTGCGGGCGCAGCCCCGCAACAATCATGTTCACCAGCATCGGGTTCGCGCCGCCCGGCTTGCCCGGCGTCTTCGACGCCGGAGCCGTCATCTGCGTCTTGATGTTGTCCAGCAGCGTATACAGGGATCGCTCCACCATCGGCCGCAGATTCTTGCTCTGCCCCTTGAGATCGAGCTTGTCCACCTGCGCATCCAGCATCGGGCCTATGATCTCGCGCCACCGATCGGCGCTCAGAATCCCGTAGCGCGCGTGCGTAATCTCCGCCAGGTCGGTACGCATCCCGCGGCGCGCGGCCAGCCCATCCATCGTCTTCCAGCTGAACCACACAGCCGGAAAAAGCAGAATGATGCCCACCGCCAGGCGGAGATAAGACCAGCGCGAACTGCCGGTCACAGAAGGGTTCGGTGCTGTACTCACGTGCTCCACGATCGTACCCACGAGTATAGAACCGGCTCCCACCGTAACTCGACGCGCAGCGCCGATGTCCTCTTGCCTCAAAGAGCAAAAGGAGTCGCCCTCAACGCCTTCAAAGAGGTGCTCGAGCGCTGAAACGGATGCGTAGAGCCGCGCTAGTTCATCATCGGCAGGCAGTGCGCACAGGCGGCGGGTTGGGCCGCGGCACAGATCGGGCAGCCCGCCGACTCTGAGAACTTGAATTCCAGGGGCTTGGTCTCGTGAGCCATAAGTTCCGCGATGCGCTGTTCCCTGAACTGCCACTGGGCGGGCAAGGTCTCCACAAAGTGGCGTCCGCTGCCGTCCTGAACTTCGTATTGCTCGTAGAGCGCCGGGTCTCCGAGCTGCTCCACCGCGGCGTGCAGCTTGGCCGCAATCTCTTCGGCCTTAGCCAGGTACAAACGCGGCATGCACTTGAGGTCGGGCGTCTCGAACTGCACCAGGCAGAAGGTCACCTGCTGGCCCTGCGTCTCAAGCCAGCCATCGATAGCGCGATGGTAGTCGGCGCGGGTCAGGCTCTCGGTCGTGTGGCCCACAAATGGATCGACCAGGTTCCAGAATCCGCGGAAGCTCCCGCACACCGTCACCGTCATCGCTCCGCTGGCGTTCGCCACCCCCAGATCGCAGACGTCCCGCGCCCGGAGTCCCTGCTCCAGCACGTCAAAACCGTACATTGCGAACTGCGTTGCGACGATGTTCTCGGCAGCTGCTGAAAGTTGCCGCGACGAAGGCTTCTTCTGAGGAGTAGGAGTCAATATACGCATATCGTTTCCTTTGGGGAGAAGGGCAACGAACGTCAGTTGGCTTGTAAGCCGGCTGAAACTTGCAATCGTCCGAACCCGGATTCGCTTTCGGATAGGTCGTTTATAGGCCCGATCTGTGACGGAGTATGTGAGACAAATCACTTCATTTCCATCCCCCGTCCGGGGAAGGCGCCTGAATCGTCGGTGTAAGCCCCCGTGTTACTGCCCGCACCCTGTCCGGCCGCGCGCGGCGAGGAGCGGCTTTTAAGGCGCCCAATCGCCACTCGATACGCGAAATACGCGGCGGCCCGGGATCTCGCGTAAGTGACACAAATCACGGCGCCTTAGATCGGCAGAATCGACCCATCCGTCAGCCCCGAATGCAAGTCCGAGCATTAAAAAGGTCACATTTGAGAACCAAAAGCGTAAAATGGCAGGATGGAAATTCGACGAAGGTCAGGCGCAAGTTGCCTGATTACTCCGCTCCGAATTTGGCTGTTAGCTGGTCTGACATCTCTTGTACTAGCCGTGGTGATCATCACCCTGGCCACTCGAACCGTACAAGCCGATGTCCGGGTTCCCCAGCTGATCGCTGCTGTGCCACCTTCGGTTCCGGCTACTCCCAATGCTGCGCCGGACTCGCTGACTCCTCAGGGAACTGCCGTTACCCGGCGCAAAGGCCTTCTGAAAGGCCTGGCAAGCTGGTATGGCGGGATATTTCATGGCCAGAAAACGGCCAATGGCGAAACGTTCGATGAAAATGCCATGACAGCATGTCATCCAACGCTGCCTTTCGGATCCCTGGTGAGGGTGGTGAATACAACGAACGGGCGCTCGGTGATTGTTCGCATTACCGATCGCGGTGAACTGGCGAAGGGACGCATCATCGACCTTTCCAAGGCCGCCGCCGAGAAGCTCGCGATGACCCGATCGGGACTCGCTCCAGTGGTGCTGGACGTGCTCTCCCGGGGGGACAAACCGAACGAAGGGAAACACTAAACCAGAGAGAACAAACGCGAAAGCACAACGGCCGGCTCATCTCCTGAGTCGGCCGTTGTGCTTTCGCCACGACAGGGCTAAGACCAGTGCCAGGGCCTGTGAGCAGTGCGCGGCCTCGCGGCGCCGGGAGGAGTCCGTCCAGGCCCGCCATTGCCGTCACAACAGGCAGGATTCACGAGCGGTCGGGAAAGCGTGAAAAAATCAGATGGGGCGGCAGATGAAATTCCCTTGAACGTGGATGACATACGGTGCTTCGGATATCCGTCATCCGCCCATTTTGGGGCACCCACACTGGATTCGTGCCGGAGAACGACAAATGCAGAAAGGCTTTACCAGAAGACCACGACCGGACGAGCCCGCGGCGCAAGTCAAGAACTACATAACGCCCAGCGGCTTGCAGCGCCTCAAAGAGGAGCACCAGTTTCTGCTCACCAAGGACCGCCCCGCCGTGGCGGAGGTGGTGGCGTGGGCGGCCGGCAATGGCGATCGCAGTGAAAACGCCGACTACCAGTACGGCAAGCGGCGACTACGGCAAATTGATGGGCGGATTCGCTTCCTCAGCAAACGCATCGAAGCCGCGGAAGTGGTGGATCCCGAGGCTCCGAGATCGGGGCAGAGGGAGGCGAAGGCATATTTCGGAGCGACGGTCCGCTATGCCAACGCCGCGGGAGAGGAACGAGTGGTGAGCATCGTAGGCACCGACGAGGTTGATCTCACCCGCAACCACATCAGTTGGGTGTCACCTCTGGGTCGCGCGCTGATGAAGTCGGCTGAGGGTGATACGGTGGTTCTCCACGCACCCGGCGGCACAGAAGAGCTCACGGTGCTGGAAGTGTTCTACCAGAGGATTGCTGTCGAGCCGTTCCGCGAGCCACCTGGATCGTAGCGCTCGGCCAAAGTGACTCCGAAGCCCGGCAGAAAAACTGAAGGAAGCGAGAGCGCAGAGTTCCTCAACATACGTAAATAAAAACTTAACGGCTGACGTTATGACGGATGTCATTGATGCAGCTTCCGCTCTAAATCCGGCACAAACAGCGGCTGGGCGTCGGCCTCCAGTCGATGCGCCGCCGCCAGCGCCAATTCATAGGTGGCCTGTGCACTATTGCTGTCGCCTAATGCCGTCTGGGCATCTCCCAGGGCCATCTGCGCCAGCAAATTCTGCGGCTGCAAAGAGACGGCCTTCTTTGCCGCAACCAAAGCCTCTGCGGGCCTGTTCTCTCTCAGCAGGACTGTCGACTTCTCGACTGCACCCAACGCCGCCGCTTCAGGCACATGGAAATCGCCATGGTACACAAACACACCGTGATCGATCTGCTCCGCCATCGGCATCCACCGAAATCGCTCGAAGATATTCAACTGGTCGCTGGGCCAGTCACAGGCCTCCAGATCGTCTGCGCTTAACAGGAGGTAGCCGTGGATGGTTTCTGGCACCTCGACCGGCAGGATCTCGTATGCGGTATGGGCCGTGGGCAACGGGTGGCAGGGAATGCCGTAGGCTTGCGGACGAAGAACCGGATAAGCGGAATAGGCGAACCAGCACTCTTCGCCAGGATGGGCGTCAACCCATTGCTTCACGTGTGGCAGTTGCTGCGCCCAATCCACACTGGAATCGCTCAGGTATTTGTGTGTGTTGGCCGCTCCTCCCCAAGCTTCGTTGGCGTACGCCATCTCCGCCGGAAATACAGCCAGGGCAGAAACGACATGACACGCCACCAATCCTCCGCCGATCCAGATCCAGCGTCGGCTATGCTGCGCGAGCGCTGTGAGACCCGAGGCTGCCAGTAACGCGGCCAGCGGATACAGGAACAGAACATGACGAGTGCCGATATTCATACCGCTGAGGATCGCCGCCGCCAGATAGATAGCTCCAGGCACCACCAGGTACGCTAATTCTCTTCTCTGCCTGAGCCGTCCGCTGAACAAAGCAATACCGGACAAAACCACCAGACCGATCAAGCCCAGAGAGGTCTTGATGGACAGCGCGACGGGAAAGTACCACCAAACGCCGTGAGCATAGTCGTGCCCCAGCAGGAAGATGGGATACTGCTGCGCTGCATAGTGGATGTCAGTCATGCCGATCAGCCAGGATTCCGGAAGCAAACGCCAGTCGGCGAGATGTCCTATGACCCAGCTGTTCATCCCCTTGAGCGGTGCAGCATATTCGCTCAGCGTCGGGTTCATCACCAGCCCTGCCGGTCTGGCCGCATAACGAAAACCGTAGAAAGCCCAGAGCACCACAACCGCGAGAAGCACGATGGCGGCCAGTCCCCCTAACAGCGTCCCAGTCATCCGCCTGCGCTGTCCCCGCTCAGTACAGGCGATCTCTACCAGCGTCAATCCAAGCAGCATAGGAGCCAGTAAAATCCCGCTGTGCTTGGCCGACAGCGTGAGTCCCGCGGCCAAGCCGGTCAGCAACAGACGAATCACAGATGGCTGCCTCGCGCAGCGGTAGAAACAATAGATTGTGGCCAGCAAGAAGCAAGCGACTCCCATATCGGTCGTGACCAGATCACTGTTGGCCAGCACGTTGGGCTCGAAGACGACCAACAGCAAAGCGAGCAATCCAGCCGACTCGCCAAAGAACTCGCTCCCCATCAGAAAGACCGTCACCGAGAGGCCCACCGCAAAGACACCCGCTGCCAGGCGCATGCGGAAGAGCAGGGCGTGCTCTGGGCCATCATTGCGTTCCATAAAATTACGGCCATCCAGGTACGCTTCTGCCTTGAACATTCGCTGCTTCAGCGGAGGCACCCAAAGCCTCTCCTGCAGCAGAGGCAGTGTCGCCACCAGCTTCACCAGCGGCGGATGCTCGGGATTCAGACCGTAGTCGCCGCTATGCCACATCATGTAGCCGGCGAAAATATGGTCGCCCTCATCGAAGGTGAGCGACTCGCCATGAACGATGATCGCAACCAGAATCATCTGCAAAATGATCAGTCCGCCTGCAATACACCAGACGGGCATCTTCAATCTATTCATCCACCCTCCACCCACGCATTTACGGGTGTAATCAGTAGCTGATCAAAACGTCATGCGCAATCATTCGCGCCTCCATTAATAAGGAGTTGTTCCACGAAGGACTTTTTTTTGGACGGTTTCCTGCGCACCGGGCCGCGTAGCGTGCCGGCCGTCGACATTCCCCTGGCTTGATTGTCGCGCACGATTGAAGAAACAAAAGCGCGCTTCACTTCACCGATTCTCACTCTGGACGAATGATAAATCGCCAAGTCGTAAACCGACCTGCAGCTGGGCGACCCTCCCGCTGGATGAGCGATAAGGCCACTGAAGGCACCAATTCAGCAAACATGTTGACCTTAGTTTCCATGGAAAGCATAATGACTTCCATGGAACCTGAATCCAGGTGGCCCCCCATCGCCGAGCTTGAAAGCCACCTGGGGTATTGGCTTCGTCGAGTTTCGAATTCTGTCTCAGGGGAATTTGCTCAATCGCTCCAGACGAAGCAAACATCCGTCGCCGAGTGGGTCCTGCTGCGTCATCTCTGGGACGTGACTCAGTCTACGCCGGGAGAGATGGCCAACGCACTACGGATGACCCGGGGCGCGGTCTCGAAGATCATCGACAAACTCGAGTCGAAGGGCTGGGTCAGGAGCCGGAGTAACCCCGAAGACAATCGAGGTCAACTGCTCTCGTTGACCGGTGCGGGGCGCCGCGTTGTTCCTGAACTGGCGGACATTGCCGATCATAACGATCGGAAGTTCTTCTCATGTCTCCATTCGGAGGAGAGAACTGCCCTCCATCGGCTGCTCGGCAAGCTCGCAGCACATCATCGAATGCAAGATGTTCCCCTGGAATGAACGCATCGATATCCATTCACATCATCACAAAGGAAGATCTTATGAGCACCGCAATCGACAATCTGAACGCCGCAATGAAGAGAGCAGCAGCTATCCGGCCGAAGGTGGGCGGATTTCCTTACCTCGCCGAGAGCCTTCGAAAGGCCGGGGTTACTCGCAACATTTGGTCTCTTCCAGCCTGTCAGAGCTTGTTCCTGACCGAGTACGGGCCGGTCATGATGCAGGGTACACCTCTCGTATCGGGAACTGCGGACGTACCGGCCTTTCATCGGGAAGCCCTGATTCGAGCCCTTCGAGTTGATCAAGCCGGTGAAAGCACGTTTCCAGAGTTCCTGGAGGCTAGCTGGCGCGCAGGAGTTATACGCTACGACGTAGATTTTGTTACTCGCAAGATTACGTACCAGGGCTCGAATGACGAGGAGTACATCGAAGCATATCCGTCGGTCGACCTTGATTAGGCGGCGGCAACACATTAGGCAATTGCACTCGCGAATTCTCAATCAGCCGTTTTTGCGAGCGCATCATGGCCAAATCGTTTATCGAGGTCGGATCGAATCGCGCTCAAGATACAACAACCGAACCGATTAAGGAGGCGAGATCTGAGTTGTTGGGCCACGTTCTGTGTGTAGCCAAAGGCATCCAGGTCGGAACCATGGCTTTGAACGGGCAGCGTAGCTCCCCGCATCGCTCCGCGAACCGATATGATGTCGGCATGACGAGGAAAGTGCGCTGGGGAGTTTTGAGCACCGCCGCAATCGGCGTGAAGAAAGTCATCCCGGGGATGCAACGGGGGCAGTACTCGGAGGTCGCGGCGATCGCCTCGCGCGATCTTGCCAAGGCCAAAGCGGCCGCCGGCGAACTCGGGATCGAGAAAGCCTACGGCTCCTACGAGGAGCTGCTCGCCGACCCCGAAATCGACGCCATCTACAATCCCCTGCCCAACCAGCTTCACGTCCCCTGGACCGCCAAGGCCGCCGAGGCCGGCAAGCACGTCCTCTGCGAGAAGCCGCTAAGCATGACGGTGGTGGAAGCCGAGTCGCTGCTCCAGGTGCGCAAGCGCACCGGGGTCAAGATCGGTGAAGCCTTCATGATCCGCAGCTTCACCCAGTGGCTGCGCCTGCAAGAGCTGCTGCGCGAGGGCCGCATCGGCGAGCTGCGCGCCGTCAGCGCCTTCTTCAGCTACTTCAACGTGGACCCGACGAACATTCGGAATAAGGTCGAAACCGGCGGCGGCGCTCTTTACGACATCGGCTGCTACTGCATTCAATCGGCGCGGACCGGCTTCGGCACTCAACCCACACGCGTTGCCGGGCTCATCGAGCGCGACCCTGCGCTGGGCACGGACCGCCTCACCTCCGCGCTCATGGAATTCCCCGCCGGTCACGCCACCTTCACCTGCAGCACGCAAACCATTCCCTACCAGCGCGTGCACTTCGTCGGCACCAAAGGCCGCATCGAAATCGAAATCCCCTTCAACGCACCCAAAGACCGCCCCACCCGCCTCTTCATCGATGAGACCGGCGACATCTTCGGCGGCGGGATTGTGACCGAGGAGTTCCCCACAGCGGATCAGTACACCATGCAGGGCGATGCGTTCTCGAAGGCGATTCTCGAAGGCGGAGAGGTGCCGGTGCCGCTCGAAGAGGGGATCGCCAACATGGCTGTGATTGAGGCGATCTTCCGGGCGGCCGAAGCGGGCGGGTGGGTTGACGTAAGCGCATGATGTGCAGTCGCGTGACGGACGAACGAATCGGGTCCTCAGTTCCAGGAGGCGCGGTTTGCCTTTTTGCCTGCCTTCGAGACATTCTCGATGGGGAGACGAAGCCTTCGGTCGCGGCTATGGTCGTGGCGGCAGTATTTCCCATCAGGTAGTCTGAAACACGCCCCGAATCACTGCGCCCACACTCTGCATCAGGGGCGGCGGCTTTTTCTTCTTTCCATCAAGATCCGCGCCAGCAGGTAGACCACGACGGCGATATTGATCAGCAGGATGACGATGCGCAGCGCGGTGGTGCGATGCGCGATCTCGTACACCTCGATGGGCAGTAGCGAACTGGTGATGATCACCGTGAACCACTCGGCCCAGTGCTTCAGCATCCAAAGGCCAATGCCCTCGGTGGCGAACAGCCCCGCATAGATGAAGCTTACGATTCCGAGATCCTTGATCTTTTCGGGAGGCAGCGCCGTCGCTCGTCCAATGGCCTCGCCCACCCATCGCCCGCCCGGATCGAAACCCACCATCGCCACCCAATGTTGCAGCGTGGCAGCCACATCCTTGTGCAACAGCCTTAGGATGCCGATGCCGGTGGCGACCAGTACGGCCGTCTTCAGCAGCTTGAACACGGCCACGGTTCGAAGGATCGTGCTATGCGAGAGCTGCATGTGTTCCCGTCATTCCCCGATCGAATGTGATGACCGTCATGGCCTGTATAGGCTGCGCCAGGCCTGCAAGGTCTTACGTTGAGATGCGGCGTCGCGTGGTTGCGGTCTGTCGCGTTGAACCGACTTTCAACCGGCGCCCATTCCAATTCTTTGCCTTGTGGGCTGGATCACAGGAAAGCAGTTGCCGCGGCACTTAGACTGAGCATTTAATGTTGCTGACCAACTTTATGCCTGCCCAAACGGAAATTTCAGGATTGAGTTACGCGCGTGGCCCGGCGCGGCCGCTGCTTGAACTCACCATTGGCGACCTGCTGAGACGCACGGCAGACCGCCATCCCGACCGACTGGCCGTAGCCTCGCGGCACCAGGGAAAACGCCTGACCTGGGCAGAGCTGAGCGATGCCGCGGACCGCGTGGCGCGCGGGTTGTGGGCCTTGGGTATCCGCAGGGGCGACCGCGTCGGACTCTGGTCGACCAACTGCATCGAGTGGATCATGATGCACATGGGCTGTGCGCGCGCCGGCGCCGCCCTCGTCAATGTGAATCCCGCTTACCGCTCCCATGAGCTCGCATACACGCTTACCCGGTCGCGCATGAAGGCGCTGTTCTTGTGGCAAAAAGACAAGCGCGCCGATTACAGGGAGATACTGGAACGGGCGCGGCACGCGCTCGACATCGAATTGCGCCACACCATCTTCTTCGACGGCCCGGATTGGCTTCCCTTACTCGATGCGGAGGGCAGCCTGCCGGATCACGTCGCCGTCGACGATGTCGCCAACGTCCAGTACACCAGCGGCACCACGGGAAATCCCAAAGGCGTGATGCTGACGCATCACAATGTGGTCAACAACGGGCAGTTCCTGGCGCAGGGCTTCCATTACACCGAGAGCGACAGCATTGTGGTGCCTGTGCCCCTGTTTCACTGCTACGGCTGCGTCATCGGAACCATGAGCGCGGTGAACTCGGGCGCCGCCCTGATACTGCCCAACTGGACGTTCGATGCCCGAGCCGTGCTTGAGGCGGTGCACCAGGAGCGCGCCACCAGCGTGTACGGTGTGCCGGCCATGTATGTGGCGGAGTTTGCTCTGCCGGATTTCGAGAGCTTCGACCTGTCCAGTCTGCGCACGGGGATGATGAGCGGAGCGCCTTGTCCCATCGAGCTGATGAAGCGCGTACTGAAGGAGATGCACATCGGGGAACTGGTGATCGCCTACGGGCAGACCGAGACCTCACCCGTGGTGACGATGAGCGATGCCGGCGATTCGCTCGAGATCCGCGTAAACACGGTGGGACGCGCCATGCCGCAGACGGAGATCAAGGTGATGTCTGCCGAGACCGGCGAGACGCTCAGCCGCGGCCAGCAGGGCGAGATCTGCGTGCGCGGATACGCGCTGATGAAGGGCTACGACGGCGATCCCGAGGGAACCGCAACCGTGATCCAGCCGGATGGGTGGCTGCGCACAGGAGACCTGGGCGTGATGCGCGAAGATGGTCCTCTGCGCATCACAGGCCGCTCGCGGGACGTGATCATCCGCGGTGGCGAGAACATCTATCCGCGCGAGGTTGAGGAGTTCCTGTACACCCATCCCCGCGTCGCCGAGGTGCAGGTGATCGGTATCCCGCACGCGCGGTTGGGCGAGATCGTGGTGGCGTGGATCCGGCTGCGCCCCGGTCTGCAGGCTACGGAAGAAGAGATTCGCGTCTGGTGCCAGGGACAGATTGCCTATTACAAGATTCCCGAGCACATCCGGTTTGTGGATCAGTTCCCCGCGACCCTGTCAGGGAAGATCCAGAAGTACAAGATGCGCGAGTTTGAGATCGAAGCGCGCAACTTGGAGGACGTAGCCAGAACCGCCACTGCGTGAGCCCGCCATACGGGGCCGGCTCTGGTTTATAGTTCAGTCTCGATGAAGAATCTGAGCCGCGTAGTCATTCTGTTCCTGGCGTGGGCCGGCATGGCTATCGCCTCTGCCGGGGCCTCGCCGCAGCGCAATGTGCGCCTCGCAATCTGCGAGATACTGGCAATCGACAGTGATCGCGAGGGGAACTTCCGGCGCATCGAATACGCACTGGACGACGCCGAGGCGAAGCACGCCGACATTGCCATCTTTCCCGAGTCCTCGATTCTCGGCTGGGAAAATCCCGACGCCCATCGCATCGCCGAGCCGATTCCCGGCAAGGACAGCAACCGCATCGCGGCGCTGGCGCAGAAACATCACCTGATGATTGCCATCGGCCTCGACGAGAAAGACGGCGACAAGCTCTACGACTCGGCCATCCTCGTCGACAAGACCGGCAAGCTCCTCTGGAAGCATCGCAAAATCAACGTACTCCCGGAGTTGATGACCCCACCGTACTCGCAAGGGAAGCGGGAAGACATAGGCATAGTGGATACGGAGTTCGGGCGCATCGCCGTGCTCATCTGTGCGGACACCTTCAGCGACGCGTTTGTAAATCGCATGAAGGAGCTGAAGCCCGATCTCATGCTGGTTCCCTACGGCTGGGCCGCGCCCAACGATCAGTGGCCGCAGCACTCCAAGGTGCTCGAAGACCTGGTCAAGCGCCGCGCCGCCATGGTGCGCTGTCCCATGGCAGGCGTTGACCTGGTGGGGGAAATGACCCACGGCCCCTGGGCCGGGCAGACCTACGGAGGCTCCAGCTTTGTAGCCGATGGCACCGGAAAAATCCTGCTCACCCTGAAAGATCGCGACACGGATCTTCAGGTGATCGATGTACCGGCCGGTTCTCTTCTCAAGTGATTGCCGTATCGCCCATTCGCCATTGAGACACCTGCAATTGGCTGCGCAAACTCACGGGAAGTGCGATGCTCCCCCCGCGTCAAACCCGATGGTTGAGGCGGGAGGAGAGCCCCAGGGAATTACCCTATTCGTCGCGGATGGCCGCCCTTACCTTGTCGGCCACTTCAGGCGGGATGTCCTGCATGCCATGATCTGTTCGAGCATGCACGGCCGCCTGCGCCATGATCTCTTCTTCACTGTTGCCGTGAGCCACAAAATCGCAATCCATCCCGACCTCGCGACACGAAAGCACCTTCGCCATGGGTCCTCCTTGCACTTGCTGACTTACAACTGCGCAGATGCTAGCACCAGCCTGGAGGAACGGGATACAGCGAAGTTCAGTATCTGCAGGCAAGCACGGATGGGCCCTAATCCATCCGGTCTGCACGCTCAACTTCGGTGATCTCTTTACCGTAGCGGCCCGTGAGCGCGTTCCAGCGAACGATGGCGAGTTCCTTCAGCATCTGCAGGCCGTCGCGGAGGTAGCTGATGCGCGAGCGTGCGTCGTGCGCCCAGCTCACCGGAACTTCCTTCACTTTGTAGCGGCGCTTGCGGGCGATGAAGAGGATTTCCGGATCGAAGCCCCAGCGCTCGATAGTCTGCAGTTGGAAGACAGTCTGCGCAGCCTCGCGCGTAAAGGCCTTAAATCCGCACTGGGTATCGGCATAGGGCAGGCGCATGATCATGCGCGTGAGCGCGTTGAAGCAGCGGCCAAATATCTGCCTGTAGAGCGGCTGGCGATGCGTCTGGCGGCTGGTCTCGAGCCAGCGCGAGCCAATGGCAATGTCGGCCCCTTCCTGCTCGATGGCGGCGAAGAGCAGCTCCGCCTCGTCGATGGGCGCGGAAAGGTCGGCGTCGGTGAACATGACAATTTCGCCATTTGCGTGAATCAGGCCGTTACGCACGCTGAAGCCCTTGCCGCGATTGGAGGGGTTCTCCATGAGACGCACTTCCGGGGCCTGGCAGGCGAAATCGCGGACCAGATCGGCGGTCTCGTCGGTGGAGCCGTCGTTGACCACAATGACTTCAGCATCCCACTGCTTCTGGCGCACTACGGCCACTACGGAATCGAGGGTGGCAATGATGCGCAGACGCTCGTTGTAGGCCGGAATGACGATGCTGTACTTGGGATACTCGGTCACCTGACAAACACTCCTCGACTGCGCCCCAGTGGCATGATCGCCCATCCTTGAAGGCTCTGGATAGGATAAATGGGACAGCAGGGACACCCGCCGGAGGCCATTTGGTTGCCTGGGCACTTGACGCCAAACTACTGATGCAGAAAGGGAAATAGCGTTTTTATGCTCTCTTTTTTCATGCGGAACCGTCCGAAGTTGGGTATGCTGAGAGCGGAGGTCGAGAGGCAGAAATGACCAAGGCAGACCTGGTGGAAAAAGTGACCC
This sequence comes from Occallatibacter sp., assembly GCF_036502485.1. Classification (GTDB taxonomy): domain Bacteria; phylum Acidobacteriota; class Terriglobia; order Terriglobales; family Acidobacteriaceae; genus Telmatobacter. The sequence continues at coordinate 21,724 of NZ_DASXYM010000012.1, forward strand.
GCCTGGGCGATCTGACGCGCCGGGATGGTGAGGTTATTGTGGAGACCATCTTTGAGTCCGTGATTGGGGCGCTGCAAAGCGGCGACAAGATCGAGATTCGCGGCTTCGGATCTTTCCGGATCCGGCAGCGAAATCCCCGCATTGGGCGCAATCCAAAGACCGGCGAGCGCGTGGAAGTCCCCGCCAAGCGCGTGCCTTACTTCAAGCCTTCCAAAGAATTGCGGGATCTGGTAAATCCCGAAGAAGCGGCCAGCGCTTCACAGTAGGCGCCCGGTTCCCTTCCCCGGAACCGGAGAGTTCACCTGAAAGACGGCGCGACGCAAGTCGCGCCGTCTGCGCTTTCGCGAGTCAGTGCTGCCAGCTCGGCACCGCCCGGGTTGAGGGCTGTGCATAGAGGCTGCCGGAGTTCGGCTGGCTGAGGGCCTGCACATCGGCGGAGAGACGCGCCACTGCCCGATCGAAGTTGCGGTCGTGAGTCCTCTGCAACACCGCCCACTCGATCGGCTCGGTGATGGTCCACAGAGCGAAGCGGGTCTTGCCATCGTAGATAACCAGCTTCAAAAACGGCACCGGATCGGCAGCGCCGAGTTGCTTCCCGCCCTTGGCCGGTCCGCTGGGTGCCACGAGCTGGATCTCCATCACAAGATCGGCCTGAGCCGGGTCGGCAACCATCTCGTATTCCCCGACCGACTTCAGCTCATTCCACAGCGCGATATAGCTCCGGTTGGGATCGCCCGAGAATGGCTCCGGAAACATGCCTCCGTCGGCGCCGCCGTTGGAGACAAACACCGTTCTGGCTTTGAGGATGGGTGCGGGAACCATCACGGATGATGCCCCAGGCGTCGAGTGAACGGCGGATTCGCGGGCCGCCCCGGAAAGAACCCCGGCGAACAGAGTTACGGCGAACAAGAGAAGCAGGCAACGAGACCGGGAAATGACAAAACGTAACATGGTGAGCCCCCTTACAGTGAATGGACGGCAGTGAATGGACTGGCTGAACTCCAGGATGGTTATGTGCACCGAATTGCACGACAACCGGCTGATAACGGATCGAGCCGCATCTATTCGGAAGCAGCCCTGCTTTTTCAGAGACGCCCGCGGAGCAGAGGCTGGGAGATGCCAACCCTATGCGTTCCCCTTTTCGTCGCAAGAACAATGAGAAATCCGGACCGCAGCCCGTAGAGTCGCACCAGAAGAGCCTGGCGCGGCCCTCTGCCGAGGACATCTACAAGCAGGTTGCCAACAACGCCCGCCAGGAGCTGAAGCGGTCGAACGTGTCGCTCGCCATCTCCGGCTTTGCCGGGGGAGCCTTCATGGGCTTGTCGGCGCTGGGCCTGGCAATCGGGATGGCCCTGCTGGGCTCCTCGCCCACGGCACACCTGCTGGCCAGCATGCTGTATCCGCTGGGGTTCATCGTGGTGATTCTGGGCCGCTCCCAGTTGTTTACCGAGAACACTCTGTACCCGGTTGCCCTGGTGCTGGCGGAGAAGCGCGAGTTCTGGAACACCCTGCGGCTGTGGTCCATTGTGCTTCCGGCCAATATTGTGGGCGCGCTGGCCTTCTCGGCAATGGCGGCGCGGACGCCGGCCCTGGAGCCTCGCTATGTGGAGGCGCTCACGCACCTGGGCGTGCAGGGTCTCGCGCATCCGCCCGGCGCGCTGTTCTGGTCGGGCGTCATCGGCGGCTGGATGATCGCGCTGGCGGCATGGCTGGTGTCAGGTTCGCACTCCATCACCGGCTCGGTCGTTCTCATCTGGATGCTGACCTTCGTGGTGGGCGCGGGAAGCTTCGCCCACTGCATCGCAAGCTCGTGCGAAATCCTGGTAGCCGTACTCACGGGCCACGCCTCGTGGAGCGCGTATGCGCAGTGGCTGGGCCCGGCCGTGGCCGGAAACATCTGCGGCGGCGTAGGACTTGTCACTGTCCTCGAATATGGGCAGGCTATTTACGGCAAGGAGACCGAAGACATCCTGAAGGTGGCTGCGCAGGAGGAGAGACGGCTCAAGGCTGAGGAAGAGGCGCAGAAAGCGTCGTAGGCCGCTGCGATGTTACGGCTGGAGTGAATCCCGACAGCGAGGTTATCCACCAGGTTCGATCAGGATGAAAAGGCCCGCGCCGAAGCGCGGGCCTTTTCAGTTGAGGCTGATCTGACTGCTACTCGCCGCCCTGCTGCTGCGGGCTGGTGGCTTTGGCGTTGTAGGCGATGAGGTTGTGCTTCTTGTACTTGTCGGCAACGTTGGAAGCGAAGACTGAGAACGCCTCGTTGCGGCGCTGATCGAGCATCTGCTCCCGGGTCTGGTCGAACGCCTTCTGGATGTCCTGCGGCGTGGGCTCCTGCTTGTCATCGATCTTGGCCACGACACCGGTGCGCCCCGCGTTGATGGGTCCGCTGATGTCGCCGGGCTTCATGTCGAAGAGCTGAGGAGCGAGCTGGCCCACTGCGCCGAAGTCAGGAACCTGCGCCGTCTGGCCGACCAGGTCGCTCGTCTTGACCGTGGCGCCCACTTCCTTGGCAGCCTTGGCCAGGTCGCCGGAGGCCTTCGCCTTGTTGGCGAGGTCCTGCGTCTTGGCGTTGAGCAGGCTGGGGAGCTGCTGGCCGCGGAAGTCCTCCAGGATGTGATCCTTCCAGTCAGCAAAGCTGGGCGCGTGAGCCTTTGTGATGCCGGTGACCTGGAAGACCGCGAAGCCTTCGCCGGTGGGAGCGATCTGCGGCTTGTCACCTTTGCCGGCCTGAAACGCCTTGGAGATGAGATCGGCGCTGTCGGGCAGCGAGGAGACGGTTCCACCCGCAGCCACCGGCGGGGTGGTGACAACCTCAAAGTGGTGCGCATCGGCCGTAGCTTTCAGCCCCTTTGAAGCGGCTTCCTGCTGGAGCTGCTTGGCATAGTTGTCTTCCTGCTGGGAGACAAGCTGGCGGCTGAGGGTCGCCTTGATGGTGTCCTGCACTTCGCCCAGCGATTGCGCGTGCGCGGTCTGGCGCTCTTCCACCTGGATCACGTGATAACCGAACTGCGACTTCACGACCGCAATGTCGTTGATCTTGTTATTGAAGATGGCCTTGTCGAACTCGGGGACCATACGGCCGCGCTGGGCAAAGCCAAGCTCGCCGCCGGAGTCCTTGGAGCCGGGGTCGTCCGAATTTTTCCTGGCGAGTTCATTCCAGTTGCCGCCGTTGCGGAGCTGTTTGGCGATGTCCTCGGCTTTGGCCTTGGCGGCAGCGTCGGTTTTGGCATCCGCGTTGGGGTCGGCCTTGATGAGGATGTGGCGCGAGCGCGCCTGCTCCGGCACCTGGTACTCGGACTGGTGCTGGCTGTAGTAGCTCTGAATCTCCTGCTGCGAGGGCTGCGGAATGCCGCCGGGAAGCTGTGAAGGAGTAAAGGCGAAGTACTGAATGGTGCGCTGCTCAGGCACCGCACTTGCATAGCGGGCCTGGTTCTTCTGGTAGTAGGACTGCAACTCAGCGTCAGAGGGGTTGATGGACTTGCGCAAGTCCTCGCCATTGATCACCGCATAGTCAAACTTGATTTTGACGTTCTCTTTGCGGTAGCTGTCGCGCACTTCCTGATCGCTGACGGAAACGCTGGCGGTGATGAGCTTCTGCAGGCGATCAACGATGATCTGCTTGCGCAGGCTCTCCTCAAAGTCGTCTACCGAGGTGTTGAGGCGGGTGTTGATGAGGCTGGTGTATGCCGGCTCGCCGATAAACTTGCCGTTGGGAAACAGCGTGGCGCCGTAGCCGCCGGTGTGCAGCAGCCTGGCGACATCGTCGCGCGTCGCGGTGATGCCGAGGTTCTGCGCTTCAGTGAGCAGGATCTGCTGCTGCACCAGCCGCTGGCCGGCCTGCTGCGTCATGAAGTTCAGGATCATCGGATTATCCGCATACTGCGGATACTGCTGCAGTTGCTGACGAGCGGCCTGCTGCACCTTCTGCATGCTGACCACGTCGCCCGAGCGGAGAATCTTGCTGTACCAGTGCGGGTACACTTCCGCGTAGGTGTCAGGGGCGGCCGCGGCTGTATTCATCAGCCCGGGGATCAGGTAGACGACCATGCCGACCGAGGCGGCGGCAATGATAACGACGTAGATTGCCTTGGCAATCTTTGTGTCTTTCTGCAGGAAACGGATCATGGGTGGGTATTCAGACCTTCAACTCTCTACGCGCGCACGCGTCTCCGGCTTCAAGGCGGCAGACGGCGTGCAATACTCGCTCGGCGCGGTTGGGTTTCATTATACAGTGGGGCGGGATTGCGCCTTGGCCTGGGACAAAGAGGCCCCTGACCATGCGCGTGGAAGGCAACTGAGCAGCTTCGTGTCAGGGCAATTATGGGAATGGCGTGAGGGGCGCCTTGTAACCAGGGCACGGCTTTAGCCGGGCCACAAAGCTGCCTCGAAAGTACCGGGCTTTAGCTCCTGGTATCTCAAACTTTCCTCGATTGTTCGTTTCTTCAGCATGGCCGCGGGGGGGGGGGGGGGGTAGGGTTACTTCATAGTTAACATGGATGCAGGTTCGGGCGGAGATTTCGGCGAAGTTTGCGTACGGGAAACCGACCCAAAACGTGAGATAGGTCACCTGGGGAATCGCTGCATTGAATTGAAAGGTAAGAAGTTGACTTTCCGCAAAAATAAAAAATAGAAAAAGACCCTATTAATTTTCTGGTAAACAAATCGCGGATCTGGAGAATGGTGCCCAGAATGTTTTCGCCGCCGCGATGTCTTGTTTCAGGCACAAACTTCCTCGGGCCGCTCGTGGAGCGGGAGGAGGTTAGTATGCGCGATTTCGTGCGTTGCGGCTGTGAGGGCTGTCACACAGGTCAGGATGCCAGCGCTGCCCGGATCCTTCCGGCATCCCCGCCGCGCTCGCGCAGCAGTTGCGAGGCGAAGCTGTCTGGTTCGCGAAGAATTCCGAGGAGCAGGCGCCCAGGTTCGATAAAAAAACGGGCACCCCGCCCTCGGATGCCCGCTTCTCTTTGTTCCTGCGTTTTACCGCCAGTAGTAATAGCCGCCGCTGAAGTAGTAGGGGCGATAGTAGACGGGACCGTAGGGGTAGCCGGCGTAGTAGCCGGGCGGCGGTGGCGGGTAGCCGGGGCCGTAGTAGGCGCGGCGGCGATAGAGCTGCGGGCCGCCGGGGTAAAGGCCCTGAGCCAGGCGCATGGCTTCCTGCTGGCTTACGGGATCAACCGTGACGGGGGCGTTGAGGTGGAACGTGACCAGCGCCTCGGCTGGGATCCAGGCGTGCGGGCCGCCCGCGGCTGACACCGCCGTGCCTGCGCCGCCTCCGGCCACAGCTCCTACCGCTGCCCCGCTCCCGCCGCCCACCGCGCCGCCGATGATGGCGCCCATCAGGGCTCCGCCAATCGCATTCCCTACCGTCCGGCCGGTCTTGCTTGGGCCTTTGACACGGAATTCGTCCGATTGCAGCGGATAGGTGCGGCCGTCGATATCGAGCGCGGTGACGGTCAGGGCCAGTTCGGGCGAGCCGGTGAGCTGGCCGGCGTGCTTGCTGTCGGAAACGACGCCGTGCACCGTGGCGCCGCGCGGGATCGCCATATAGCCGTTCACAGTGACGTCCTGGATGACGACGAAGTCGACGGGCTCGCCGGGCCTGGCGTGTTTCTCATCGAGAGCGGCGTTGGTGCGCAGGCTCAGTTGCGTTCCCGCAGGAACCAGGATGGGACCGGGCGCCGCATAGTACGGAGCGCGCTGATAAGGCTGGCTGTAGCCCGGAGGAGGCTGCTGGGAATAGTAAGGGCCATTCCCGCCGGGACGGGCGTAGCCGGGCTGCTGCGGAGGTACGCGCTGGCCGGGCGTGGTGGGAGGAGGCATATCGGGCGATGGGGTCTGGACCTGCGGCTGCTGGTCGGGATCATTCCGGGCCTGCTGATCAGGATAGGGTTGGCCCTGGGGGGCTTGCTGGGGGTAGTTCTGCGCCTGATCGGGCGAAGGCGAGTAGCTGGGCGGGTTGGGATTGCCCTGCTGGTTGTCCTCAGCAATCGGGGCGCTGTCTTCCGGGGGCGCCACGTTGTTCGGATCGTCCGCGGGATTGCCCACCTGGAGCTTGTTATTGACTTTGGTGACACCGGCCACCTTGGCGGCGATGGACTCAGCCAGTTGGCGGTCGGCATCGCTGGCCACGGTTCCGGAGAGGGTGACCTCCGCCTGAATGGTGGCGGCGGTGATCAGGTCGTTCTTGAGGGCAGCGGAGGCGTCGAGGGCGTGGACGACATCCATTTCGATCTGGCCGTCGGTGCGGGCGCCGGAGGCAGCCGGATTGTCGCGGCTACTGTCCGGGCTGGGGTTCTGGGCAAGCAAAACAGATCCGGAGAGCGCCAGGGCCGCAGCGGCGGCCAGGGCCCGGAATTTCAATTGAATCAGCCATGGGTTTGTCATGATCTTGTGCTCCTCGTTCCGAGCTGAGGTGAACTGCTTGTGTCAGACGCCTTTAGCTTAGACGCGCCGGAGACGTCTGCTGACGATGTTTCAAACCCCGGTCGCGGGGAAAAGTTACGGTACCGCTTTCATGGCGGCGACTGCTATTCAGTAGACGCAGGAAGATGGCATGAGGTTTAGACCTCGGGGCATAGACACACGCCGCACGCCGGGTGGCTCAGGCGCCGGATGTGAATCGCTTGCGGTTGACCAGACTTTCGTCGTCAGGGAGGAAGATGTTGAACACCGTGCCGGAGAAGGCCGCAGTCGGCGAAGGGGGACCAAATGCCGGGTTGGACTCCCCGTCGGCAGGGACGGTTTGTGGCTGAACAGCAGCGGCGGCGCGGCTGCGGACGTGGACCAGGCCGCGGTGCTTCTCGATAATCTCCTGGCTCACCCAAAGTCCGAGGCCCGTACCGGTGGCATCCTTCGTGGTGAAGAAGGCCTCGAAGATGCGGCTGCGCACTTCAGGCGTCATGCCGGTTCCGGTATCCGCCACGGTGATCCGGACGCCGACAGCGAGGCTGTCATCCCAGCGGCGGGAGCGGCAGGCGCGGACGTAAAGTTGACCGCCGGAAGGCATGGCATCCACGGCGTTTCCGACGAAGTTGGCCAGCACCTGGCGAATTTCACCCTCGTAGCAGAAGAGCGTCAGCTCGGGGTCGCAATCGCGCTCGAGATGAACGTTGAGGGTGTGCATCCGGGCCTTGTAAAGGTCGATGATGGAGTCAATAAGCTCGACCACCGGCGCCCGCACCGGCAGGGTGGACTGGCGGTAAAAGCGCAGGGTCTTCTGGGCGATTTCGGCGATGCGGCGGGTCTGGTGCTCGGCCATCTGCACATACTCGAACGCCGGACCGGTGAGGCCGCAGAAGCTCTTGAGCAGATAAAGCAGATTGGTCAGGCCTTCGAGGGGATTGTTGATTTCGTGGGCGATGGATGCAGCGAGGCGGCCGGTGGCGGCGAGCTTCTCGGTCTTGCGCAGCGCCTCCTCGTCGCGGACACGCTCGCTGACATCGCGGATGATGATGCCCGCCCAACGCACCTGGGTGGGCGCGGTGCGGACCGGATAGGCACTGACCAGCCAGGTCCACGGTCCACCGTCCTGCGCGCCGTGGAACTCGATGTCGTTGACGGGCTGCTCGGTACTGAAGACCCGGCGCAGTGCGGACTCGAACTGGGATGCGACTTCCGGCGCATAGAGCTCCCCGGGCGTGCGGCCAAGCTGCCGTCCGATGGAGAGTCCCGTAAGGTCCGCGAAGATCTGGTTGACGCGCACCGTGCGGGCGTAGCGGTCAAAGAAGGCAAAGCCCACAGGGGCATTGGCCAGCATGGAATCGAGCAGCGAAAGGGTATCTCTCAAGCCCGCCCGCTGCTCCTCGATGGCGGCCACCATCCGATTGAACGCAGAGATGAGGTCCCCGATTTCATTACCGACGGGAACGGGAAGCGGGAAGCTGCCGCTGGTCTCGGGCGTCAAGGTCAGTTCGCGGGTGCCCCGGTGCAGCAGGGCAAGGGGCCGGGAGATGCCCCGGGTGATGAGCAGAACCAGCACCGCGGAGGCGCCGATCCAGATGAGCGCAAAGAGGATGGTGCCGCGCACCACGCCGGCCAGCTCCTGGGTGTCCCAGGAGCGGTCGGACTCAATCCAGGCGTACCCATAGAGTGTGGTCCCCGCGTAGATGGGCTTTACCGATTCCCAGCGATAGTTCTGCACGGTGAGGATGCGCGCGTGGGTGCCGGCGGCGGTGCCGATCTGGGCGCGCTCCTCGGGCTCAAGCGGCCGGCCAAAGCCGTCCTTGCCGTCTTCAAGGAGCGTGCGGCCGGCCGGGTCACTAATCCGGACGCGGGCCACGGAGGGCCCCTGGCTCATCATTCGAACCGAGAGCCGGATCAACTCAGGGTGGTTCTGTCCCAGCGCCTCCTCCGCCTGTTCGACGACGGAGTCCGCCTGGTGCGACAGGCGCTGCTCGGCGCGGCGGTGGATGTCTTTGCGCTGCAGGTTGACGAGCAGGATGGCGAACAGACCGATGGAGAAGGCCTCGAGTAACGCGAGACCGACAAGCATCTGCCATCGGATAGTACGGGGCCACCAGCGCATTCGCTGACCTCGGGGGAGAAATCAGTGAGGGTGTTTGTGCCTCAGTTTACAGGAAAGCGAGATTCTGCCCTCGAATTACGTGGGTGCAAGCGCCTGGGCGATCTGTTTGCCGTGGAAGCGCCCATTCTCAATGAAGATCTCATTGGTGCGCGATCCGGCGACGATAACGCCTGCGAGGAAGATTCCGGGGACGTTGCTTTCCAGAGATTCGGGATTGCAGACGGGGAGGCGATCAGGGCCTTCGAGACGCACGCCAAGACTTTCAAGGAAGCTGAAGTCCGGCCGGTAACCGGTGAGGGCGAAGACGAAGTCGTTGGGCAGGGTCTCAGGTCCGGACAGGGTCTGGATGACGACCGTATCGGGAGTGACTTCCACAACGGACGAGTTGAAAAGTCCGCGGATCTCGCCGTTTTTGATGCGGTTTTCGATATCGGGCTTGATCCAGTATTTGACGTGGCGGTGGATGTCGGGGCCGCGATGGACGAGGGTGACGCGGGCGCCGTGGCGCCAAAGCTCCAGGGCGGCGATGGCGGCGGAGTTTTTGCCGCCGATGACGGCCACGTCGGTCCCAAAGTAGGGATGGGGGTCGTTGTAGTAGTGATGGACTTTGCTGAGGGCTTCGCCGGGGATGTTGAGCAGGTTGGGAATGTCGTAGTAGCCGGTGGAGATGATGAGCTTGCGGGCGTGCAGAACACCGGGGCGCCCGAAGCGGTCGGCCAGGTGGGCCGTGAAGTTGCCGTCGGCGCCGTCAATCCGGGTGACGCGCTGGTACTGGCGTACGTCGAGTTTGTAATGCGCAGCAACTTGACGGTAATACTCCAGGGCCTCATTGCGGTTGGGCTTGGCGTTGGGGCTCGGGAAAGGGATGTCGCCGATCTCGAGCAGCTCGGACGTGGTGAAGAACGTCATGTGCGACGGGTAATGGAACAGCGAATTGCAGACGCAACCCTTGTCGACCAGGACCACGCGGAGGCCGGCCCGCTGCGCTTCAATGGCGCACGAGAGGCCGGTGGGTCCGGCGCCAATCACCAGAACGTCAAAGAGGGTTTCGGGCTTGGGTTTGTCGCCCGGAGCCGGCATCGTGAGGGGTTTTGCGTCCGGCACAGAATCGAGCGGGTATTCGGCCATACGTACCTAGGTTAAAGTACGGGGCGGGCTCGACCAAAGCGGGTGAGATGAAAGCAAGCGCAGCGGGCATGCGGCGCGGCTCAACTTCGGCCATTGCTTAGACCATGCTCCGGCTATGGCCGTCACCGGGACCAGCGCGACGGTTTTCTGTTCAGCGGTGAGACGTTCAGCCATACGGATGGCGCCCCGCACTGGAAGAACCGGGCTGAATTTGCGGGCTTGTGAAAGCCTGTTTTCTCATGCGCGGCGGGTCTGCGAGCGCGGTCGCGCATCGGATGGGAGCATGGCACATACCGCGCGGAAATCATCCTCCCATTCCACTCGCAGGCGCAGTTCTTCCGGATCGCATGGCACGGCGCAGGCGCCATCGAGTCATCGCACAGGTGCAAAGAAGAAACCGTCGTCGGCGCAGACATGCTGGCCGGGGTTTGAGCCCACGCCGGGAAAGGCTGCCGGAGAGAAAGGCAGTTGCCGGCCCAAAAAGGGCAAGCAGCCAAAGCGGGTGCGTGTCGCGGATGAGAAGCGGGCAGCGGCGAACAAGCTGGAAAAGACAAGGCGGCGGTGAATTGGGCGGGGAACGGTTAGCGGACCGGGGTGGACTTCGTGGTATCCCAGATCTCAGAATCGAGACCTGGGCTACCCGGTTTGGTGGTGAAACGGGCTACGCCAGTTTGTAGGGCTGGCGGTAAGTGCGTGACATCAATTCGGTTGCGCCGGGATCGTTGAGGATCTGCTCCTTGACGGGGTCCCAGTGGAGCTTGCGCCCGACCCACATGGAGATCAGGCCGAGGTGGCCGGGCAGCGTGGAGTGATGTGCCGTCTCCACCGGAGTGATGGTGGGCTGGCGCGAACGGACGCAGTCGAGGAAGTTGCGGCGGTGCTCTGCGGACTCGTAAAGCTTGGTCTTGCGCAGGTCGTCAGGAAGTGAATCGCCCTTGAGCCAATCGGGGTTGGACGCGTCGAAGCCGTCGCGATCGACCCAGACCCAGCCGTCAGTGCCGATCCACTTGGTGCCCATGGCGATGGCGGGCGAGCCGCCGGCGATGGTCATTTTTACGTCGTTGGCGTAACCGGTCACCTGCTTCTTGTAGGTGAGTTCGATGGTGTACTTCGTCGCGGTGTTCCAGACGGCGTCTCGCGCCGGGAAATCGCCAAAGCCGGAGATCTCGGAGGGGCCGGTCGAGTCGAAGCCGAGGCCCCAGTGGGCGATGTCGCCGTGATGTCCGATCCAGTCGAGAAGCTGGCCGCCGCCGGTGTTGTAGTTCCAGCGCCAGTTCTGGTAGACGCGCACGTCGATGTACGGCTCCATCTTTGATGGGCCAATCCAGGTGTTGTAGTCGAGGTCCGCGGGCGGATCGCTCAGGGCCAGGTCCCATGCCGGCGAGCCGGGTGTGATGTCGGCGGGGCTCTTGACTTTGTCGCCCTGCTCGGCAAGCTTCTTCATGAGCGGCGGCGTGGTGTTGGGGAAGTCGTGATGACCGCCGGGCAGGCCGACTTCCACACGCACCACATTGCCAATGAGGCCATTGCGCACAATCTCCGCGGCTTTGTGGAAGGGAGCGACGGAGCGCTGCCAGGAGCCAGTCTGCCAGATGACCTTGTTCTGCTGCACGGCGCGCACAATAGCCTGTTGCTCGGCGATGGTCTTGGCAAGGGGCTTTTCACCGTAGATGTCTTTTTTGTGCCCGGCCGCCTCCGTGGCGACGATGGCATGCCAGTGGTCGGGGACGGCGATCATGATCGCGTCGATGTCGTCGCGGGCGATGATTTCGCGGTAGTCGTGATAGGCCTTGCAGTCCTGATTGCCGTATTTCTGGTTGATGGTGTCGACGGCCTTCTGGAGATGAGCCTTGTGGATGTCGCAGGCTGCCACCACGCGGCAGTCGTCAAAGCCGAGGAACGAATGAGTGTTGGCGGGGCCCATCATGCCCCAGCCGATGACACCGATGTTGATGCGGTCGTTCGCGCCGATAGCGCGCGCAGCGCGAGCCAGGGGCGATGAGGTGAGAGCGGCTGCAGCGCCGGCCGCCTGAAGGAATCGGCGCCGGCTCAGTGAGGAATCAGGACCCGAGGAATGCATGTTGTCTCCGCACTAGCCACGACTGAACGAGCCGCGCGGAAGCGTGCCGGTCCAGACGTGAATTGAATTCCGCGCAAGTCTAGCACGCAGGCGGTATGCGGGTCAGGATGGGGCGCGGCAGAACCAAAGCGCCAGGCTGCGCGGCCCGGCGCTGTGGGGTGAGTCGATTCAAGTGCCTCTTACTTCTCCCCGATCACCACGATCATGAACGTATCGGGCTTTGCCCTGGGCCGCGCGTTCGGCGCTGCGGCGGGCTCGAACTCGGAAGTCGGCAGGTAGATCCTGTGCGACGCGTGATCCACTCCCAGCGTGCGCGCGCCCTTGGGAGTCATCACGGTCTGCTCGACCGCAAACTTGCCGCCCTTTTCCGAGGCCACCGTGAATGAACCGTCACCGCAGCTGGCAAAAGCCTGACCGCCATGGAAGGCCGTGGCGTCAACCCCCGCGCCGATGGGAACCGATCCCACCACCTTGCCGTCCTCCGTACTCATCACCACCAGTTGCTGGGGCTTGCGGCAGCCAATGAACAGGCGGTGCGTCTTCTTGTCCAGAGCCAGTCCCACCGGCTTGCCACCCGGAGCCACAGGCCAGCGGGCCAGCACCTTGCGCGCATTCAGATCGACCTCCGCCACCACGTCCTTATCTTCGAGGTTGACGAAGACCTTGCCCGCGCCGTCGGCTGCCAGAAACTCCGGCGCGCCGCCCAGGTCAAGAGTTTCAACTTTGCCATTCTTTGGGTCGATGTCGGGCTTGAACATCATCAGCATGCCCTTGTCGCCGGACACGGCCATGACCGTGTTGGTGCCCTTGTCGTAGATGATGCCGTCAGAGTCGGGCATGGTGGGAATGCTCCCCAGCACCGCATACGATTTGAGGTCGAACACCAGGATGGCGCCCTCGCCGCCCCCATCCGTGATGAATCCGCGGTTGAGCTCGGGGACAATGGCCACGCCATGCGAACGCTTCTGTCCCGGAATATCGCCAAGCACCTTGCCCGAATCGGCATCGATGACCTGCGTGTGCGTAGAGCGGGTCACAAACAGCCGGTGCGTGGTCGAATCCGCGGTGACGTAATCCCATCCACCCTCGCCGCCGATGTGCATCGTCCTGGTTACATTCCATTGGGCCTGGGCAAACGCCGGCAAAGTGCCTGCCAGTGCGAGCACGGCCAGCGACAGTACAGAAGCACGCGTACGCATCATGTCTCTCCTTGAATTTTCATCAACGTTGTAGAAAAAGCAGATCAACGGAACGCCCATTGTGTACGCCCGGTTGCAGACGACCCTGGCCGTCTCACTCCTCGTGATCGAGCCGCTGCCCGTCAGGCCCTACCTGAACCTCCAGGCGCTTGCCGTCCCGCGCAACCTTCGCCTCGTACGCCACAATTGCGCCCTTCTTTGTCAGGGACTCGACGCCGAGGATCTTGCCGCTGCCGGCCCTTTGCCGCAGGGCGGAGCGGACCGCAGGCGAAAGCGAATCCAATTCCACACTCTGTTCGATCTCGATGATGTTGCCATCGGCCGCGAAGGTCACGTCGCGGGTATGCCCGTTCACCATCATTTCCATCTCATACTCGCGGCGACCGTTCTCCACTTCTGTGCTGTAGCCGCGCGCGGTTGCACCCTGCGCTTCCGCATCGGCGGCCTTCTGCACCGCGGGCGGCAGCTCAGTTCGGGTTATCTTCTTTTCTGCCGCTTGAGCCATCCCTCCGGCCACACAGATCCACACACAGGCCGAAATCACGTTTGACCGCATTTTCACCTCCGGATCGGGGTTCGCGCCGTGCGGAAGTGCCGATGGAAGCCGGTTCTCCTCAGAAGCCCTGGCGCAGTACCCAACCGCCGAGTTGATCCTGCCACACGGATGCTGAAGGGATCATGAAGGCGCGCATCGCGCCCCCCTCAAGGTCATGAGACTGGCGCGGCTTCAGGGAACCCGTCCAGCCACAGGTCGCATCGGCGCGCGGTGCGCACGGGCTTGGCGATTCTTGGTGTCAGCGATAGAGTTCCGGAACGAAATTCTGCTCCTGGATGGGCGGGCGGACGTATTTGGATTTGCCGATCGGCGGCAGAGGCATGGGCTTGGGCGTGAGGTCCTTGTAATGAAACTGCGAGAGCAGGTGGCGAATGACGTTGAGGCGCGCGGCCTCCTTGTTGTCAGAGTTCACGACGTACCAGGGGGCCTGCCTGGTATCGGTGATGGCGAACATCTCGTCTTTGGCGCGCGAGTAGTCGGCCCAGTGCTTGCGTGATTCCATGTCCATGGGGCTGAGCTTCCAGCGCTTGGTCACGTTGTTCATGCGCTCCTGGAAGCGGCGTTCCTGCTCTTCGTCGCTGACGGAGAACCAGTATTTGACGAGCATGATGCCGGACCGGACCAGCATGCGCTCGAACTCGGGGCAGCTCTGCATGAACTCCCGGTATTGCGCCTCCGTGCAGAAGCCCATCACCCGCTCCACGCCTGCGCGGTTATACCAGCTGCGATCGAAAAGGACCATCTCGCCGGCCGCGGGCAGGTGCGGTACGTAGCGCTGGAAGTACCACTGCGACTTTTCGCGTTCCGTGGGGGTGCCCAGCGCGACCACGCGGCAGATGCGCGGGTTGAGCGGCTCGGTGATGCGCTTGATGGCGCCTCCCTTCCCGGCGGCGTCGCGGCCTTCAAAGATGGCAACAACGCGCAGGCCCTCGTGGCGCACCCACTCCTGCAGCTTGCAGAGCTCGATCTGGAGCCGGCGGAGTTCCCTGGTGTATTTGCAGTCTTCGCCGATGTGCAGGCATTTTACTGAGCCGTTTATCTTCTCGGTCACGGGGATGGTTGCGGTCTTGCCGTTTTGCCTGTTGCGGCCGGAATGCTTGTTCTTCATGATGCCTCCTCGCGGCGCGCAGAGAGCCGCGAACGCATTGCCTTTCGTGGAGGGTTTCTGATTTCGTGCGTGATTGTACCCCCGTTCCGGTGCGGCGACTACTGTCATTCGTGCTGCTGACGGCCGTAGCATGAAGGGGTGGCGAGCCCTGCACTATTCACTATCGGCCATTCGACGCATTCCATTGAGGAGTTTGTCGCGCTACTGAAGGCGCATGGCGTGGAGCATCTGGTCGACGTACGTTCCATTCCAAGATCGCGCCACTGTCCGCAATTCAATAGCGATGTGCTCGAGGCGTCCCTGGAGAGCGCAGGAATCGGCTACACCGCGCTGAAAGCCCTGGGCGGGCGGCGGCATGCGCGGAAAGACTCCGTGAATGCAGCCTGGCGGAATGCGTCGTTTCGCGGCTACGCGGATTACATGGGGACAGAGGCGTTCGCCGAAGGATTGGAAGAGTTGATTGCGATTGCTCTCCGCCGCAGGACCGCGATCATGTGCGCGGAGGCGGTGCCGTGGCGGTGTCATCGGTCGTTGATCGCCGATGCCATGGTGCTGCGCGGCTGGGAGGTGCTGGAAATTGTGAGCGCGCAGCCCGCGAAGCTACACAAGATCACTTCTTTTTTGAAGGTTGTAAACGGGGAAATCACATATCCCCTGGAAGAGCCGGAGCAGGGAACGCTGCCACTCTAGGCGGCAGCATCCAGCTTGCGTTGCAAGTCGTCGCGTTTGGCTTCGAACTCCGCGGCTTTCTTATCTTCGTTCTCAATGACCCAGTTGACTTCGCCGCCGACGAGGATGGCGAACCCGGTGATGTAAAGCCAGAGCATCAAGATCACGACTGCGCCCAGCGACCCATAGGTGGCGCTGTAGCTGTTGAAGAAGTGCAGATAGACGCGGAGGCCCAGAGACGCGATCAGCCACATGGCTACGCCGGCCGAGGCGCCCGGAGTTACCCAATGCCATTTGCGTTCCTCAAGGTTGGGGCCCCAATAGTAGACCAGCGAGTAAGACAGCAGCATCGCCCCGAACATTACCGGCCACTGCAGGATCTTCCACGCGATCCGGAAGACCATGCCGAGGCCTACGTGGTTGGCGATGAACTGGCCGATCTGGCCGCCGAAGATGGCCAGAACCAGGGCGAGAATCATGAGCAAAGCCAGGCCAAGCGTGAGGCCGAGCACGGTGAATTTCTGCTTGACGATGGAGCGCGTCTCGGGCGTTCTGTAGATCACGTTGAGCGAGGTGATGATGGCCCCCATGCCGCCGGAGGCCGCCCACAGCGCGCCCAGAACGCCGCCAGCCAGCTTGAGGCCGGTGCTGTGCAGCAAAGTCTGGCTGACCACCTGGTGCACCAGGTCAGAGGCCGATCCGGGAGCGAGTTGCGACAGCGTGACCATGATGCGGTCGCGCAGTTGCGAGCCGGCCTGGGCAAGGAGCCCCACAATCGACAGCAGGAAGACAAACATGGGAAACAGGGCGAGCAGGAAGTAGTAAGAGAGCGACGACGCGCGGGTGCTGAGTTCGTCCTCTCCCATCTTCTTTACGCCCATCCGGGTGAGTCGAAGGGGCGTAAGGCCGCCGAATTTCCAGAGGGATTGCGATTTCATATCACGCTGCTCTGGTGTGCGAACCGCTCTTTTCGGCCGACTGGGGGCGCTCAGGGAAGTGCGTCACTTCGGCCAGGCCGGTCATGATGGCCCCCTGTAGCAGGAAGAAGCCCTTCTCCTTCTCGTCAGCGAAGGCGAGGAACTGCGGCATGGTCGCGAACATGGCTGCCAGGCCGGCATCGATCTCCCGACGCGTGCGGAAGTTGATCACCCGGTTTACGCCGGCAGGCGTATCGGTGAGCAATGTGACGGCAAGCTCCGTCACTCCGCAGATCAGGGAGGCCACGGCGGCGCGCTTGTTCCTGCGCCAGAACATGCCGGCCCCGGCAAAGAACGTTCCCGCCACGATGTAGTTGACGATGGAGTGTCCCTGGGGCGAGACGGTCCGCGGAAATGGCTTGGCGGCGACTTTGGCCACCGCATTCAGCATTGACATGTAAGTTCCCCTCGCAACCTTGCGGCGGCGCGTTGTGACCGGGCCAGGGTTGCGGCTCCGGAGTACCGGCAGCCATCAACCATGGTTCCGCCTTATCGTTCCGTGAAGACTCCCGCGAAGAGAAATCCGGAGAGCATGCTCACGCCGGCGGCCAGCACCGCGGCCGGACCAAAGTGCCGGCGCGTCTGCCGTTCCACGCTCAGTGTTTCGCGTGTTTCAGTGATTTTGCTCTTCAGCTCCGCGGCACGCTCGTGCAGATGATGCCGCTGTTCCAGCGCGCGGAGTTCCAGGTTCTCGATCTGCATATGCGGCATGCTGGTGCTCATATTTGATTCCTCACTTCATGTTGGATCCAGTCCGAGTCTTCTTTTAGAACCCGCATGGTCTTTTTGGGCATAATCTGGCGGGATTCAAACTCACGCTTGGCAAAGTACGCCATCACGCCGCCCAGGATGGCCCAGAGCGCCGCAACGCCCGCGAAGGCAATGGCCCAGCGGTAGGGATTGGTGGGCAGGAACGCCACCACGAGTCCCACCAAAGCCAGCGTGAACAGCACGTAAGCGGTGAGCAGCATGGTGATGCCCACAACTGCCAGCGGCGCGGCCATCTTGAGCATCTTCATGTTTTCGCTCAGCTCGGTTTTGAGCATGGCGATGCGTGTCTCAACAAACTGCTTCAGCTCTTCTTTGGTGTCAAAGAGAATCGACCCAAAGCTGCGCCCGTTGTGTACTTCAAACTTATGCACGTTGTTGCTGCGTACGTCCTCGGCACGTGCTTCCTGAGTGCGAACCGTCTGATTTGCCTGATTCATGACTGACGCGACCTCCACACGCGAAGACCGATTCCCACAACGAAGGCGCTGGCGGCGATGACGCCCAACACCCGCACCGGATAGTTTTGCTGCGCATAGCGCGCTACATGCCGCGCCTGGCGGCCCAGTTCGGAGG
Source organism: Occallatibacter sp. (assembly GCF_036502485.1). Taxonomy (GTDB): domain Bacteria; phylum Acidobacteriota; class Terriglobia; order Terriglobales; family Acidobacteriaceae; genus Telmatobacter. The sequence continues at coordinate 39,312 of NZ_DASXYM010000012.1, forward strand.
TGCGCTCCGACAGGCGCGAGTAGCCGTCAACGGCGCGGCGGCGGGCCTGCGTGTACATCCGGCTGGCTGAGTCTTTGGTTGTCTGCAGCACGTCCCTCGCCTGGTCCAATGCGAGACCTGAAAAACTGCGCAGGCCGCGGCGTTTGCGCCAGCTTCGCTCGGTGGGGTTGATGGGCATCCGCGTGGGCCGCGGGGGCGGCGCCGGCAGTTCCATCCGTCCGCTGAGTGTCTCGACGTAGTTGTTGTCTTCCCTGCCTGGTAAATCCATATCTATGTTCTCGCTAAGTTAGAGTTACCGTGAGTTACTTTCTCTACTTGCATGACGCTTGTTTGCCCGGGGTTGAGCTGCCGGGGAGCTTCGCCGTCTCGCTCAGCGGATGGCGTCCCCGGCATTTTCCCCGCTCCAGATCCCGGAAAGTCCTGCTCCAGTGATCTAACTGTGCGATGCCCCTGAATTCAAGTGTGTTGTAAGGCGATTCAATTGCGCAGGCGCAACACATGACCAAGAGCGGGAGGCGGAAAGTTTGCACGGTCGGAGAAAGGGATAGCGAAGCTTCCTGTTCTCGGATCAGAGATTCGCCATGTTGAGCTGGAAGTCCAATGTCCGTGGTCAGAAATGGCTTTAGAAATGAACTGCGGTGAGTGTACTCTGCCGGACACTCCAAGTGCGGGCCTGTCGCGAGCGCGCATAAGTCGCCACGACGACCGTATGATAAACAGGTTGCCGTTGATTCTGGAGTCTTCAAAATGACCGTCATCCGCCAGCAGGACTTGATCGACAGCGTCGCCGGGGCGCTGCAGTACATCAGCTACTACCATCCCGAGGACTACATCACCAGTCTGGCCAAGGCCTACGAGAGGGAAGAGTCGGCCGCCGCGAAGGACGCCATGGCGCAGATCCTTATCAACAGCCGCATGTGCGCCGAGGGACACAGGCCGATCTGCCAGGACACCGGCGTGGTGAACGTCTTCCTGAAGGTTGGCATGGACGTGCGCTTTGCCGGGCCCAATGGCGGCAGCCCCACCATGAGCCTGCAGGAGATTGTGGACGAGGGCGTACGCAAGGCCTATCTCGACCCCGATAACAAGCTGCGCGCCAGCATGCTGGCCGATCCGGCGGGGGCGCGGAAGAATACCCGCGACAACACCCCCAGCGTGGTGACAGTGGAGCTGGTGCCGGGCGATACGGTGGACATCACCGTGGCGGCCAAGGGCGGCGGATCAGAGGCGAAGTCGAAATTTGCCATGCTGAATCCATCAGACTCCGTTGTTGAGTGGGTACTGAAGACGGTGCCCACCATGGGGGCCGGTTGGTGCCCGCCGGGAATGCTGGGCATCGGCATTGGCGGTACTGCGGAGAAGGCCATGCTGCTTGCCAAGCAGTCGCTGATGGACCCCATCGACATACAGGACCTGGCCGCGCGAGGTCCGCAAACCACGGCCGAGAAGCTGCGCCTGGAGATCTATGACAAGGTGAACAAGCTCGGCATCGGCGCACAGGGGTTGGGCGGGCTGACCACCGTTTTGGACGTGAAGGTGCTGGATGCGCCCTGCCACGCGGCCAACCTGCCCATTGCGATGATTCCCAACTGCGCGGCGACGCGCCATGCACACCTGGAGCTGCATGGATCGGGACCGGTGTATCTCGATCCGCCCAGCCTCGAAAAGTGGCCGAAGCTCAGCTATAACCCGGTGAACGCGCGGCGCGTGAACCTTGACACTGCGACCCGCGAAGAAGCGGCCGCCTGGAAGCCCGGCGAAGTCCTTCTGCTCAACGGCAAGCTGCTCACCGGCCGCGATGCCGCCCACAAGCGCATGACCGATATGCTGAGCCGCGGCGAGAAGCTGCCGGTGGATTTTCGCAACCGGTTCATCTACTACGTGGGCCCGGTCGATCCGGTGCGCGAAGAGGTAATCGGGCCGGCGGGTCCGACGACCGCCACGCGCATGGACAAGTTCACCCGCCAGATGCTGTCCGAGACTGGCCTGCTGGGCATGGTGGGCAAAGCCGAGCGCGGTCCGTCAGCCATCGAGGCGATCAGGGAGTTTGGCGCCGTGTACCTCATGGCAGTGGGGGGCGCGGCCTACCTGGTCTCAAAGGCAATCAAAGGCGCGCGGCGGCTGGCCTTTGACGATCTCGGGATGGAAGGGATTTACGAGTTCGATGTGGTCGACATGCCGGTGACGGTGGCTGTCGACTCCAAGGGCACGAGCGTCCATCTGACCGGGCCGGCGGAATGGCAGCAAAGGATTGCGGGAGTGCCGATACTGCAGTGAAGCAGGAAATAAGGAAGCAGGGAGTAGAAGACCAGAGTCGGTGTGCGTCTCCGAGCCTGTACAGATTATCCAAGGAGAGAGAAGAGCAACGGCGCAATTCGCATTCGCGCCTTGTTTCTACTCCCCAGTCCCTACTTCCCTGTTCCCTGCCTTTATTGTTTTCCGAAGCGGAACACGAAGCCGGTAGTAAACCCGGCGCTGTACTGCACGGAAGAGCCGAAGCCGCTGAAGTTATATTCGGGGGCAAGGCGCAGAGCCAGCGACGGGCTCACGTTGTACTCGCCCATCACCGCCGCATTGATTCCAAAGGTGTTGCCATCAGGCCACATGCCCAGCGTGGTGCTGCCGAAGCCGTTGGTGTCGCCAGAGAAGTTGCCACGCGCCCAGCCGCCCAGCACCCGTCCGGAAACCGCGTATTTGGGATGAATGTAGAACCGGTACTGCGGTCCGAGCATGACCGAGTACATGCTGATGGAGGGCTTGGTGACGTTATACGGGTTCACTCCGACAAAGGTGGTTCCGTAGTTTCCCCGGCCGTTGAGGTCCACGCCCAGCCGCTCACCGTAAAAGCGGGTGAAGTCTACATTCCACGAATAGAAAGTGGTGCGCTGCAGGTCCTTGCCCGGAGTGAAACGCATATAGCCCATGCCTAATTGCATTTCGTAAAGATGCGAGTACGTGTCGCGAATGGCGGCGGCACGGCGCTGGTCGCGGCGAGCCCTGATGCGTCCCTGCACGTTTACGGCGGGCTGATTGGTGGTCTGCTGCCCCTGGTCCGGCTGAGACTGATCCTGCGACTGGGCGGGCTGCTGCGCGCTGGAACTGCTGCTCGTCGAATCCTGGGAAAGTGCAAAGTGCGCGGCGGGCAGACCCAGCGCGAGCAAAAGGGCAACGCGGCGAAATGAAAACATCGGAATCGGAAGTCCTCCACGGGATTATGGACACAGGGCTCAGGCACATTTCCATTACTCCGCGCCAGGCCGAAACAAGCGATGCGGCCATTCCGGGCGCGAACCTCTACAACTGGCGCTGAGCGGCTATCCCTCTAGGTATTAAATCACCTGACAGGGACGGTTGTGTTGATCCGGCTCCCCTTTGGACGTTGGGAAGGCTGATTCGCTTCCTCCGCCGGCGCGCGCGTGAAGCGCCGTCACGGGAAATTCAGGCAAGCAGCGTGCGTTAGGATGAAAAATGATTCAGGAGGTCTTTTTCGATGGGTCGTTTCCTGATCGGCGTGATCATCGGCATCATTCTGGTTCCGCTGTGCGTGTTTGCCTATTTCAAGTGGGGCAATGTTCCCGTGGCCGTGAACGATCCTCCGTTTCCGCAGGAGCGGCTTGTAACCGCCGCTCCCCTCAATGCCCGCATTGACCGCGAGATGGTGAAGAACCCGCCGATCCAACCCTCGGAGGAGAACTTCGTGGCAGGGGCGCACATCTACGCGGACCAGTGCGCGGTGTGCCACGGACTCCACGGCAAGCCCTCCGTGGTGGGCACGCACGAGTTTCCCACCGCGCCGGGCCTGTGGGAGAAGCATCGGAGCGGAGATGTGGTGGGGGTGAGCGACGACCCGCCGGGTGAGACCTACTGGAAAGTGGCCAATGGCATCCGTTTAACCGGCATGCCGGCGTACAAAGACGTGCTGAACGAGACGCAGATGTGGCAGGTGAGTCTGCTGCTGGCCAACGCCGACAAGCCGCTGCCGCCGTCGGTCGTGTCCATCCTGAACGGCGAATCCACGGTGCAGAGTCCGATGGGCCCGGTACCGGCGCCCACCTCGGAACAGAAAGCCGCTCCGACGCCGCAAAAGTAAGAGGAGAAAACCATGGGACTGGGCGCCACGTTGAGGAAGGTGCTGAAGATCGCGCTGATGAGCCTGGGCGCGTCCAGCCCTCAGAAGAAACCATCTCCACCCGCGCCCGGAACAAAGCCGGGGCCGCCATCGTAAATGGTGTCAGATGGAGCTGATCGAACTCATCGCCGGCTTGATTCTCGAAGTGTTGGGAATCGCCTCGGACTTTCGCGAAGACCTGAAGAATCGCAACAACCGCGGACTGCTGAAACGGGCCTCCAGCAAATACGTGGTTTGATTCGAAACCGGTATGGACGATCTATTCCAGATGTTCGGGGAGTTGCTGGGGGAAGTGGCCTTTGGAGCCGCTGGAGAGATCGCCTCCGGCTGCGCGTACCGACCCGCCACCTGGCTGGCCCCAGGCCCGGAGATCCACTGCGTTGTTCCGCACCCTTTGGCTCACGGCGAACAACTGGACGAATCCCTCCAGGTCCTTGAAGAATCAAAACATCCAGGGCAATGGCCATGACAGACAAAAAAGGCTTCTGGCGCGCATTCCTCGACTGGTTTGTCCTTTTCAGCGGCATCTCCACCGCCTCCAACCTGTCGCGCACCCGCAAAGCCCCTGTCGTCGGCCGTGGCCTGTTCCTCTTCCGCAAGCCCGAAAAACGCCGACCCCCCAACGGGCGCGTCTAGTCGCGTTTTTTGGCCCTAGACGCCGGCCTGCCGTAATCCACGATCCGCGAGCGATCGAAGCCGCGTCCCCTTCTCAATTGCAACCTCTGTGAATCTATTGCGCCTGTTCACGCGATCAGGCGCGCCGGCGCGCTGGTCTCTTCCTCTGTAACCACAAAGAAATGAGTGAGGTTCGCCTGTCCGAACGATGTGCTAAGAGCCACATCCGATGCGTCGCGCCCCACCGCCATCAGGATCCGCCCCAGCCGCGGCTCGTTGTTGCGGGCGTCAAACGTCCACCACGCGCCATCAAGGAAGGCCTCAAACCAGGCACTGAAATCCATAGGCAGCCGTACCGGCACACCGATATCGCCTAGATAGCCAGTGGCGTAGCGCGCCGGGATATTGAGCGCGCGGCAAAAGGTGATGGCAAGGTGCTGAAAGTCGCGGCACACGCCCACCCGCTCCGTGAAGACGTCGAGAGCGGTTTTTGTCGAACGGGCCTGTTTGTAATCGAACGTTATCTTGGCGTTGACCCAGTCGCAGATCGCCTGAACGCGGCTCCATCCCGGCGTCCGGCCGCCAAACAGATCGGCCGCAATGTTGATGAAGCGATCTACCTCGCAGTAGCGGCTGTTCAGCAGGTAGATCAAGGACTCGTCCGGCAGGTCCTCCACCGGCACTTCGCGCGCGGTAAGGTTCACCTCGTCCGGAGTATCGGGGCACTGCACCAGGGTCGAACCACTCAGCCGCAGCAACCCCTGCGGCGCCAGGAAACGCGCGCAGCGATTTCCGAAACCGTCAATATAAGTCGAGACCCGCAGGCGCGGTTCGGTCTGCATCTCATCCGGCTCCAGCAAGTCCCCGGACCGCGAAGGGTGGATATGCAACATTGCCGCCATCGCGACCTGGGCAGGAATTTCGTATCGAATGTCGTAACCCACGCGGATCAGCATGGAGGCAAGCCTTTCGTTTACCTGAATCGTAACCTCCAGTTAGATGCAGAACTGCTCTACCCCGCGTTCCATTGGCCGCCGCAATACCGCACCCTGGCTTTCGCGTTGACTGCCGCCGGGATAAAATCGATGCATGTCGCTGACTCGCCAGCAGGCCCTTGAACATTTCCAATCCCCTGACCTGATTGGGCTGGGCATGGAGGCGGACGCCGTTCGCCGCCGCCTGCACCCCCAGGGCGTGGTCACCTACATCATTGACCGCAACATCAATTACACCAATTTCTGCACCGAATACTGCACCTTCTGCGCCTTTTACCGCCCTCTGAAAGGGCCCAAGGCCAGCGAAGGGTACATTCTCGACTTCGCAAAGATTTACGAGAAGATAGCCGAAACGGTGGAGATGGGCGGCACCGGCGTGCTCATGCAGGGGGGCATCCACCCCGACCTGAAGATCGATTGGTTTGAGAGCCTCTTCACCGGCATCAAGCAGCGTTTCCCGCAGATCTGGCTGCACTGCCTGTCAGCCTCTGAAGTCCTGGCCATCGCCGAATACTCCAATCTCGACCTGCGCACCACCATTGCCCGCCTCCGCGATGCCGGCCTCGATTCCATTCCCGGCGGCGGAGCGGAGATCCTCGACGACGACGTGCGCAAGCGGATCGCGCGACTGAAGTGCCGCACCGAGGACTGGGTCAGCGTGCATCGCACCGCCCACCAGCTTGGCATGCGCACCACCGCCACCATGATGTTCGGCGTCGGCGAGACCTTCGACCAGCGCATCAACCACTTTGAAGTGGTACGCCGGCTGCAGGAAGAAACCGGCGGATTCACGGCGTTCATCCCATGGAGCTTTCAGCCCGGCCACACCGCTCTGGGCGGGCGCGGCTGGGACGAAGCCACCTCTGTCGAGTACCTCAAAGTCCTCGCCATCTCCCGCCTCTATCTCGATAACATCCTCAACGTGCAGGCGAGCTGGGTCACGCAGGGGCTCAAGGTGCTGGAGCTCGGCCTCCACTTCGGCGGCAACGACGTGGGCAGCGTGATGCTCGAAGAGAACGTGGTGAAGGCCGCGGGCACCTCGAACTGCACGACGGAAGAAGAACTGCGGCGGATCATTCGCGATGCCGGCTTCAAACCCGTCCAGCGCGACACCCTTTACCGGACGATGTTCCTGAACTAGCTTCAGTTCGCAGCCCGTCAGACATTCGCCATGCACAATCGCGGTATCCTGGCACGCATTCGATGGATCTTCGGCATTTACTGGGTTCGTGGGCGGCCCTGACTGTATCGGCGTGGCGGCCTCGCTGCCGTGGCGGCACAGGCCGGCATCAGCCGCGAATCTCTCTACCGCGCTCTCTCCCCAAAAGCCGCATGAACATTAGCCGAGGGCTGACGGCTGATAGCTGACAGCCTCGTCACTCAACTCCCCGCACCACGCCGTTTTCTTAGAACCCAAGTGGTCATGCAGCGATAATCCTGCACGATCGTGGTCTTCAGCGGGTCCACCAGCACTGCGTCCATCTCGTCCGTCAGGTCAAGCAGCATTTCCTCATCCACAAGGAACCACTCCGAGCCGTCGCCCACCACGAAGATGCCGTCTCTTACCCTTTCGAAGTCCATACCAATGCGCGATCCCAGGCGGCAGAACAGCATCCCTCCGGGCCGCAGCACGCGCCAGAGTTCGCTCAGCATGGCGCGAAAATGCTCATCATCGCGGGCAAAGTGGAGAACCGCGGAACAGATCACCACATCCGCAAAATCATCCGGGAAGGGCATCTGCTCGATCGTTCCCGCCTGGAAATTTTGCGCCGGCAGCCCTGTGTTGAGCGACGCTGACAGACGTCGAACGTGCTCGATGCCAGCCGGGTCCGCATCGATCGCAAAGACTTCGCAACCCTCGCGCAGCAGATAAACCAAGTTGCGGCCATAGCCACAGCCAGCCTCAAGCACGCGCATCTCAGACGTAATGTTTCCGCGCAGAAGCTGATCGAAAACGTAAATATCGATCTGTCCGAACTGCTCGCGCAGGCTAATCGAGACTGATTCGCTCACGGGTGTCCCTGGCCCCCTGCCGCTACATCAATGCCATGCTTCAGCAACTTGAGGATGGATGCCAGGCTCTCCGTCGCGCCGCGCTTGCTGCCCGGCAGATTCACGATCAGCGTTGACCCCTTCAACCCGCACACGCCGCGCGAAAGCCACGCAAATTGATTCTGCGCGGCTCCCATTGCCCGCATCGCCTCGGCCAGGCCCGGTGCTTCGCGGTCAATGACGCGCCGTGTGGCCTCCGGTGTACGATCACGCGGCCCCAGCCCCGTTCCGCCGACTGTCACCGCCAACGCGGCGCCGTCGCTCGCGAACTGATCCAGCAGCATGGCAATTGCGTCTTCCTCGTCTGGCAGCAGCGCCGTCTCAATCCGTGCCTCTGCCCACTGTCGGCGAAGCAGCTCGGCCACGGCAGGACCGGCGGTGTCGGTCATCTCGCCGCGCGAGCAGCGATCGGAAATCGTGATGACCGCAAAGAACATGAAGCCATTGTAGCCGCGCATCGGCCTCCGCCCTGCGGATTCCGCACCCCGCGTGAGGCTCTGCTGTGGGCCGTGCTTTGCCTGCAGATCAGGGATTTGCATTCGGCGGCATCAGCAGCGTGAGCTTTTCGCCGGTCATCTCCATGCGCACGGGCCCCTGGCCCAGCACTTCCCCGTCGGCTTCCACAAAGATGGGCAGCTTTGCATCAGGGCCTGCGATACACTCGACGGCCCTGCCCGTGATGAGTTCCACGCCGCTGGAGAAGGTGTGGCGGCTAGCCATGACAGCCAGAAGAAACCGAAGATAGCTCCAGCGGCTTCGAGTTTTGAATGCCACCAGCGAGAGGTCGGGGCTGTGCAGAGAAGCCCCGGGCGCCAGGTTCCCCAGCACTCCGCCGAAGGATCGAATACGGACTGCGAGGATTTGCGAGGCGCTCAGGGTCGACCGTCCGCCGTTGCCGTCTTCCAGGCGCACCTCGAACAGCGGAAATGGATGGCTCGCCCAGATGCGAAACGCCTCGATGACATAGAGCACGTAACCCAGGCGTCGCTTCAGGACAGGGTCCATGCGCGCCATCAGCAGTGCATCCGGCCCCACACCCGCGGCCACGGTGAAATAACGGCACTGATGGGAGCCGTCCATGGCGCGATAGTGAATGCGCCCTACGGGCACGTCAACCGCCCGGGCCTGCAACAGTGCGCGAATTGCCTTATCAGGCGAACCTGCAAGCCCGAGGTTCGCGGCCAGGGCATTGGCCGTTCCAAGGGGAAGCACGCCCAACGCTACGCCAGTTCCCACCAGCGGCTGCAAAACCTCGTGCACCGTTCCATCGCCGCCGCAGACGATGACCGTGTCGCAGCCGCGTTCCATCGCGTCGCGAGCAAGGGCCCTGCCGCTACCCGGACCCTTGATGGTGAGATGATCCACCGGAATTCCTGCGCCCTGGAGCGCAGACGCAAGATTACGCACCACCGCGCGACGCCGCCGCGACACCGATCCCGACGCTGGATTTTCAATCAGCGCAACGCGCCGCATGGATTGCTCTGCAGTCATTCTGCCAGATCGTACGGCCAGTCCCACACCCGTTTCCTGCATCCTTCGATGCGTCCTGCCGCAATCGGAGCTGAAATGGCGTGAACTTCACCGACTGTCGCCGCGTAGTTGGACTAAGATGATTCGCTGGAAACCCGGAAAGGAAGTCGGAAGTTCCGAACCATGGCCATGTCTGCTCGTGTGCGTACCCTCTCTCTGCGCCTTTGTCCTGCTCTGCTGCTCATCGTCTTCGCGTCTGTGAATGCCCTTCTCGCCCAGGAGAAGCCAGCAGCCACCCCGCCCTATAAAGATGCCGCTCTTCCCATTTCCGACCGCGTGGCCGACCTGCTCACGCGCATGACCCTCGAGGAAAAAATTGAACAGCTCAACTGGGGCTGGCAGCAGAAGGTGGACGTGGTCGACCCCACGAAAACCTACACGGCTGAAACTGCGCGCCAGGCGCTGGGCGCCGAGTGGGCCGGCGACATCCAACTCACGCCGCGCAAAGCTGCCATCCTGCGCAACGCCGTGCAGCGCTATCAAATCGAGAAGACCCGCCTCGGCATTCCGGTGATGTTTCCCGGCGAAGCGCTTCATGGCTACATGGAATACGGCAGTACCAGCTTTCCGCAGGCGCTGGGGCTGGCCAGCACCTGGGATCCTGCGCTCGTAAAGCGCATCTTCACCGCCATTGGCGAGGAAGCCGGCTCGCGCGGCTCCAGCCAGGTGTTTTCGCCCGTGCTCGACATCGCGCGCGACCCGCGCTGGGGCCGCACTGAAGAGACGCTGGGCGAAGATCCCTACCTCGTCTCGCGCATGGGCGTGGCTGCCATCGAAGGCCTGCAGGGCGACTCGTTCCTCATCGACCGCCATCACGTGCTGGCCACCGCCAAGCATTTCGCGGTGCACGGCATGCCGGAAGGGGGCACCAACACAGCTCCCGGCAACTACTCCGAGCGCGTCATCCGTGAAAACTTTTTTCCGCCTTTTCAAGCAGCCGTACAGGAAGCGCATGTGGGCAGCGTCATGGCCTCGTACAACGAGATTGACGGCGTGCCCTCGCATGCCAATCGCTGGCTCCTCGACAGAGTGCTGCGACAGGAGTGGGGCTTCGACGGATACATCTCGTCCGATGACGATGGCATTCAGATGCTCGTAGCCACGCATCATGTAGCGCGCGACATGAACGATGCCACCCGCCTGGCGCTGGATGCGGGCGTGGATTTTGACGTCTCTGAGGTGCCTGTCTACACCAATCTCGTGCAGCAGGTGAAGGCCGGTGCGGTAGCCATCGCGCAGGTAGATCGTGCCGTGGCGCGGGTTCTTGCCACCAAATTCCTCCTTGGGCTTTTCGATCATCCGTACGTCGATCCTGACTATGCCGAGCGCATCAACAACGGCCCGGAGCATCGCCAACTCGCGCTGGAGGCGGCGCGCAAGTCAATCGTGTTGCTAACGAATAACAAGAATCTGCTGCCGCTCGATCTCGCCAAACTCAAGACCATCGCCGTAATCGGGCCCAACGCCGCAGATCTGCACATCGGCGGTTACAGCCGCGATCCAGGGTTCGGCATCAGCGTGCTCGACGGCATCAAGGCGCGTGTGGGGGATAAGGCGAAACTCCTTTACGAGAAAGGCTGCAAGATCACCACCGCGCCTGAGGGCTATCGCGGCTGGTGGGCCGACAACGTCGAGCTCGTCGACACAAAATCGCAGGTCGATTCCATCAAGGCTGCTGCGGATGCGGCGCGCAAAGCGGATGTAGCCATTGTGGTGGTGGGCGAAAACGAAAGCACCAACCGCGAAGCATGGGCAGAGACACATCGCGGCGATCGCGACTCGCTCGACCTGCTGGGCGCGCAGAACGACCTGGTGAAGGCCGTTATCGACACCGGTAAACCTGTGATCGTGCTGCTGATCAACGGCCGGCCGCTCTCTGTGAATTACATTGCCGAGAATGCCGCGGCAGTTTTCGAAGGCTGGTACATGGGCGAGATGGGCGGGCAGGCATTCGCCGAGGTGCTGTTTGGCGACGCCAATCCCGGTGGCAAGCTGCCCATCACCTTTCCGCACACAGTGGGCGCTCTACCTGATTTCTACAATCACAAGCCGAGCGACCACCGCAGTTACGAGTTCAGCACCCGCAAGCCGCTGTTCGCCTTCGGTTCCGGCCTCAGCTACACCACGTTCAAGTTCGACAACCTCCGCGTGGAGCCGCAGCAGATTCTGCCCGGCGCAACTGCGAAGGTGAGCGTAGAGATCACCAACACAGGATCGCGCGAAGGCGATGAGGTGGCGCAGCTTTACCTTCACCAGCGCGTGGCATCGGTCACGCAACCGGTCATGAAGCTCACAGGGTTCGAGCGTGTAACGCTGAAACCCGGCGAAAAGCGAAACGTGGAATTCGCCGTCACACCGGAGATGCTGAAGATCTGGGACATCAACATGCAGCACGCCATCGAGCCAGGCGTCTTCGAATTCATGGTTGGCCCCAATTCCGATGACACGAAAACCGTCAAGCTCACGGTCGCGGGCCTGAATGGCGATACGGGTAAGCCCGCCGCCACCGCGCCAGTTCCGGCCGGCTCGGAATCAGGCGTGGTGAGCACATTTGATGACGACAAAGTTGCCGCGAACTACGGCATGTGGATCGCCGCCGGCGACAGCATGAGCGGCGGCAAGTCGAAATCGTCGATCGCGATTGTTGAGCCCGGAGCGCAAGGCAGCAAAGGTGCGCTCGCGGTTAGCGGTGAAAACATTGCCGGAGGCCCCTTTGTGTTCGCTGGAGCGCTCTTCTCGCCGGGCCCTGCGCCCATGCAGCCAGTGAACCTCTCCGGGAAAAAGGGAATCAGCTTCTGGGCCAAAGGCGATGGCGCCACTTACACTCTGCTGGTTCTCACTGAAGCGCGCAGCGGCCAGTCCGGTGAGCCGCCAGCCATGACCACCTTCGTCGCGGGCCCTGAATGGAAGCAGTACACGTTCCCCTTTTCGACCTTTGAGACGGACGGCGGCGACCTGAGCGGCATCGGCTTCATCCGCGTTGGCAATCTGGGCAAATTCCAGTTCGCAATCGACCAGGTTGAGATCAAATAACGATAATTGCTCGGTTGCGGCGCGCGAAAAGTGCCCCGCAACCGGCTGGGAACAACTCCGGCAGCCTGCGCCTGCATCTTGTTCTATAGGCGGGGAAGTCAATACCCCGCGGCACAAGCGGAGCGCATAATGGTTGTCCTGTTCTTTATCCCTATCTTGATTCTCGCCATCGTAGCGGTCGTTCCAGCTTGGCCTTATAACCGCAACTGGAGCTACTATCCAAGCGGTGGATTGGGCGCCATCCTTGCCATTACGATCATGCTTCTGTTTCTGAACCGCATATAAACCCCTATAAACGCTAAATTACAGAGTGGTCGTGAGGGCGAAGCGATCGGTGTGCGGCTTCGCCTGAACGAACCTCCTGCATCAACTTCCCGCCACCAGCCCTGAACAGACTCCGAAGCCGATTCTCGGCAGCCCCTCGCACTGAGCAAACGCGCGAAACGTCACCTCATCGCCATCTTCAAGAAACGCGCGCACCTCGCCGGTGGGGAGGCGCAGAGGCTCTCTTCGATGCTTCATCTCCAGCAGGCACCCTTCAGATCCCTCCTCCGGACCTGAGATGGTGCCCGTGGCAAGCAGATCCCCGGCGCGCAGATTGCAGCCGTTGCTGGCATGATGGGTCACCAGTTGCCTTATCGACCAATAGAGATCGCGCAGATTGCCGCCGCTCACGCGCTCTGCCTGCATCTTCTGCTCACGCATCTGCGTCGATTGCAGGTACACCTCCAACGTGAGATCGATGGCATCCCGGTCTGCCGTTGCCGAGGTGAGATACGCAAGCGCCACCGGGTCCCCCTCCTCGCGCGGACTCATGGCAACCCGGTAGGGCGCGAGCGCCTCCATCGATACGATCCACGGAGAAATCGAGGTGGCAAAGTTCTTCGCCAGAAATGGCCCCAGCGGTTGATACTCCCACGACTGTACATCCCGCGCAGACCAGTCGTTCATCAGGCACAGGCCGAAGATGTGCCGCTCCGCCTCGGCGATTGGTATGCTCTCGCCCATTACATTGCCGGGGCCAATGAAGATGCCCGCTTCCAGTTCGTAATCGAACGATTTCGACGGGCCGAAGGTTGGCTCCGTAGCCTGCTGCGGCTTGGTCTGACCGCTCGGCCTGCGGATTTCGGTCCCGCTCACCACAATGGACGACGCGCGACCGTGATAGCCGATGGGCGCGTATTTGTAATTCGGCAACAGCGGATTGTCAGGCCGGAACAGCTTTCCCACCCGCGTGGCGTGATGAATGGATGCGTAGAAATCCGTGTAATCGCCGATGTACGCAGGCAGTCGCATCATTGCGTCTCTCTGCGGCACCAGCATTGCCGCCGCACTGCGCTGTATCTCCGGACCCGCGCTCTCGTGCAGCAACTCCGTGACGCGACCGCGCAGGGCCGACCAGAATTCCGCGCCCAGCGCCATCAATGGATTCAGCGCTGTTGCAGTGCATGCGTCCACCACGGCGGCAGGAAGCGAAGCGAGAAGGCCCTCGCCGGCACACGATTGCAGATCGAGAATCTGATCGCCGATTGCGACGCCGATGCGTGTGGTGTTGGCGTGTGTGAACACCCCATAGGGCAGATTCGCGAGCGGAAAATCGGTGCCGCGATCATTCGCTGACGCGATCCAGCTCTTTAGGTTCGTGCTGGCAGCCATCCGAGTGCCTCCAGGTCTTGAACGGGTTCAGTGAAGGAGCACGATCCCACACTCAGGAAGTATTCTCGCACCCCCCGAATCTGTTCCGTCGTCCACTGCAGTCCGTGGATGCCGATGGCTTGATCGGAGACGCGAAACGCCGCCGGATCCCGCTCTTCGAGAATGCCCTCGGCCTGCTCTGCTGGCGCTCCGAAGCGTATGGCTGCGGCGGCGCACAGCATATTCATAAAGCCGTGCATCATCGCAGTGGGGCTGTCCTCCGCGTACCACAGCTTGTGCTCCGACCGGACTGCATGATGCAGGCCCGCGGTCGCCTTGAAGCTCACGCCGCGATCGTGCAGCAAATGAAGACGCTCGGCGACCTGCCGCGCCGCTGGAAACCCATCAGCCGTCATCCCGCCCGTGCGCAGCTTGGCGCGCATCCCCACCGCGGCAATCGCATCCACCGCGCTGGTACAACCCTGCGTCGGGGGAACCTCAAAGTAGCACTTCACCTTGTCCGGCACGCCCTCGCAGATGCGCGCAATCCTCAGCGGCTCTGCGCACTTGATCTCAAGGGAATCGATGCGAAACCCCTCAGCACGACGCTCCGACACCGCACGCATGTCTGCGTCCGCCAGCGCGATAACGCTCAGCGGAATCTCAGCAAGCGCATCGCCCGCAGCTTCACGCAGGTTGTCCAATTGATTCAGGTCCAGGATGAAGCGCCCTGGCATCCACGCGTGCTGCTGTGCCCGGTACGCAAGAAAATTACGCACCGCGCTCTGCATATCAAGCGCGGCTGGCGGAAAGAGGCCCGCGTAATCGATCAGTCCTGTAAGCGCGGCTTCGATTGCGGTCATTTGCCGTTCGATGCACCACCCGGATTGAAATGCTTTTTCAAGCCCTGCCAGCACTCGAAATACTCATGCTGCAGAATGCGCGTGTTCATCGCAAACTCCGTGGGCCGCACTGCCAGCTGCGTTTCAAACATGAAGGCCAGCGTGTTGCCCAGGTACTGCGGCTTCAGCTCCGCACGGCTCGCGCGCTCAAAAGTCTCCGCATCCGGTCCGTGCCCCGCCATGCAGTTGTGCAGGCTGGCGCCCCCCGGCACAAAGCCCTCCGCCTTGGCGTCGTAAGCGCCAAACACCAGGCCCATGAACTCGTTCATCAGGTTGCGATGGAACCACGGCGGACGAAAGGTATGCTCGGCCACCATCCACCGGGGCGGGAAAATAGCAAAGTCGCAATTCGCCGTGCCGGGAGTGTTCGATGGCGCTGTCAACACCGTATAGATCGACGGATCCGGGTGATCGAACGAGACCGTGTTGATGCAGTTGAACAGCGACAGATCGTACTTGTACGGCGCATAATTCCCGTGCCACGCCACCACGTCGAGCGGCGAATGATCAATGGCTGCCGACCACAACTTGCCCAGGAATTTCGCCGTGATGTGGAACTCGCCATCGCGATCTTCATACCCCGCAACCGGCGCCTTGAAGTCGCGCGGATTCGCAAGTCCATTCGCGCCGATCGGCCCCAGCTCCGGCAGCCGGAACGCCAGCCCGTAGTTCTCGCAGATGTACCCACGCGCCTGCGGTTCCTGCAGCACCACGCGGAACTTCACGCCCCGCGGAATTACGCAGATCTCGCCCGGCGCGACTTCAAGAATCCCCAGCTCCGTGTGGAAGCGGACCGTCCCCATCTGCGGCACAATCAGCAACTCGCCGTCGGCGGTGTAGAAGAACCGGTCTTCCATCGAGCGGTTGCATGCGTAGAGATGAATGGCAAGGCCCACCTGCATGGCAGGATCGCCGTTGCCGCCCAGCGTAACGATGCCGTCAACAAAATCCGTCGGCTCCTCAGGCACCGGCAGCGGATCCCATCGCAACTGATTCGGCGACGTAGGCACTTCCGTGAAAGGGCCGCTGCGCATCCGTTTCGATTCAAGCGGCTCATAGGGCCGGTGCGTCACCGACGGCCGAATGCGATACGTCCACGTGCGACGGTTCAGCGCGCGAGGCGCCGTGAACGGAGTGCCGCTGAACTGCTCGGTGTAAAGGCCCAGCGGGTGCTTCTGCGGCGCGTTCTGCCCTTGCGGCAGCGCTCCCGCCACAGCCTCGGTTGCAAACTCGTTGCCGAATCCCGACTGGTACGCAAAGCCGGCCGCCGCCGGCTCCGCGTCAAAGAGTACCGCGCCCGACTCGCTGCTCTGCTTCATGCATCGCCTCGTAGATCTGATCGAAACTGTTGACTGCGAACAACACCTTCTGCAGTTCGTCCACCTTGACCGGCGTGCGGATGACCTCTTCCAGTGAGAAGTCGTGGATCGCGCAGCCGCCCTTGAACACGTTCTGGCACTCGCCGGCGGAGCTGATCACACCGCTGCCGTACGCCTTGATCTCGCCATCCTGCCGGATAAGCCCGAACTCCACCGTATACCAGAACAGGCGTCCCAGCTTCTCCAGAATTTGCTCGTCGCTCACTCCCGCGCACACCCGGCCGTAGTGTTCCAGAAAGTCACCGAAGACGCGATGCGCGTGCATCGGCACGTGACCGAAGACGTCGTGAAAAATGTCCGGCTCCGGCGTGTACTCAAGCGACTCGCGGCTGCGCAGCCACGTCGTCGTAGGAAACAGCCGGTTCGCCAGCATCTCAAAAAACGCCGGCGCGGGCAAAAATCCGCTGACCGGCGTAGAGCTCCAACCGGTACGCGGCCCCAACCGCTTCGTGATCTCGGCCAGATTCGGCAGCCGGTCAGGCTGGAGTCCAATAATCTCAAACCCTTCCAGGTATTCGCGTGCCGCATGCTTCTGCACGTTGGGCAGAACGCGGCCCACAAGTTCCGCCCACACCGCGTGCTGCTCGTCGGTATACGCCGCGTAGTTCTGTTGAATTAAATAAGGAGCAGCAGCGGTCAGTGTTGCGGTTGCCATTATTTTGTGTCTCCGCTTTTGATCAGGCGGTAAAGCCTCAATTGGCGCTACCGCAGGTGGTTACAAATTGCCGCGCAGTTGCTGTTCGCGCTCAATGGCCTCAAACAGCGCCTTGAAGTTTCCCTTGCCAAAGCTGCGGCTGCCCTTGCGCTGGATAATCTCGTAAAACAGCGTCGGCCGATCCTCCGCCGGCTTGGTGAAGATCTGCAGCATATAACCCTCGTCGTCGCGGTCCACAAGAATGCCAAGGCGCTCGAGCTCGTCAATCGGCTCGTCGATCTTGCCCACGCGGTCCTGCAACTCGGTGTAATACGTATGCGGCACGCGCAGAAATTCAATGCCCTGCTCCGTCAGCTTGGTAACCGTGTGCAAAATGTCGTTGGTGGCCAGCGCGATGTGCTGCACGCCCGGGCCCGGATAGAAATCGAGATACTCTTCCACCTGCGATCTCTTCTTGCCCTCAGCCGGCTCGTTGATAGGAAACTTTACGTATCCGTTCCCGTTGGCCATCACCTTCGACATCAGCGCGGAGTACTCGGTGGAGATGTCCTTGTCGTCAAAATGCTGGTAAAGCGAGAAGCCCATCACGCGCCCGTAGAAGTCCACCCACTTGTCCATTTCGTGCCAGCCCACGTTGCCCACCATGTGATCGATGTGAATCAGCCCCGCGGGCCGCGCCACGTGGTCTTCCGCGATGGACACGAACCCAGGCAGGAAGGGCCCGTTGTAGTTCCCGCGCTCGACGAACGTGTGAATCGTGTCGCCGTAGGTGCGAATGCTGGCGAGCACCACTTCCCCGTTCTCATCCGCCTTCATCTCGGGTTCAGCCACGCTGATGGCGCCGCGGTTGGTCGTCTCGCGCCACGCCTGGCGGGCATCGTCCACCCACAGCGCAACCACTTTCACGCCGTCGCCATGGCGATGAATATGCTCGGCGATGGGATCGCTCCAGCGCAGCGGCGTGGTCAGCACAAACCGCACCTTGCCCTGTTGCACCACGTAGGAAGCTCGATCGCGCTGGCCCGTCTCGGGGCCTGCGTATGCAACCAGCGACATGCCGAACGCGGTGCGGTAAAAGTAAGCCGCCTGACGCGCGTTGCCCACGTAAAACTCCACGTGGTCTGTGCCCTTCAGAGGAAGAAAATCGCGTTGTGAAGAAAGAGACTGGGCGGCGGAATGCGATGCAATCGGAGCCGATGCAGTTGTACTCATGGTTGACCTCGCACCGGCATGCGGAGAAGAGGGAAAGCACCCCGGCTCAACAAAGAATAGGCGTCTCGCAATGCCAGAGAGAATGGAGCTTCGAAGAAAAATACCGGTCGGCGCTTAACGTTTTTAACCGGATTGACCCGCACGGTTTACGATTGCTCACGATGAGCCACAAGCATTTGCCCAACGTGGTGGAACTCGACGCCATCGCCTGGAAGATCCTTGAATGCCTGCAGCGCAACGCGCGCGTCTCCTTTGCGGAGTTGGGCAGAAAGGTCGGCCTCTCCACCCCCGCTGTCGCTGAACGCGTGCACCGCCTGGAAGAAGCGGGCGTGATTACCGGCTATCATGCGAGCATCGACGGCTCCAAACTGGGTGTGCCCATCCGCATCCTCATGCGCCTTACCATCCCCGGCGGCGACCTCCAGATCAGCCGCACCGTTACCGCCATCAAGGAACTCGTCGAGATCCGCCGCTGCCATCGCGTCACGGGCTCGGAGTCGTTCATCCTTGAGGCAGACGTGGTTTCGATCCGCCACATGGAAGCGCTCATCGACCGGCTCTCGGCGCTCGGCGCAACCTCCACCTCTACGATCCTCAGCTCACCCATCCAGCGACGCGAATATACGGCGAAACAAATTGAGGGCTTCGACAAATTCCTGTAGGCAGCGCTCCTGTGCGCGCCAAGTGCTTGCCGTCGCCCCACTTGCGCAACAGCATGGCGGCTTTTCCCATTCTTTAATAAACTGGTAAATAGGAAATACCTTCTATGTCTTTTCCCCACATTCCTCTGGCCACGTCGGCGATCGGTTCCATCATCGGCTTTCTGGGCGTGATGGCCTGGCGTATCCGTGAGGGCCGCACCGCCGTCACCGTGCGCAAAATCATCATTCCTCCTCTGGGGATGGCGACGGGGTTCTGCATGTTCCTGGCGCCCCCTTTTCGAGTGCCGCTGCTCTGGGCCCTGATCGCCTTTGCCATCGGCGCAGTGCTGCTGGCATGGCCCCTGCTGGCCACCTCGCGGCTGGTTCGCGACGGCGATGCCATTATGATGAAACGCTCCGGTGCCTTTTTCCTGGTGGTTGCGGCACTTGCCGCCGTGCGCTACTTCGCGCGCGGATACTTCGACACCATCATGACTCTGCAGCAGACCGCGGGCCTGTTCTTCGTGCTCGCCTTCGGCATGATCCTGCGCTGGCGCCTCAGCATGCTGCGCGAGTACCGCATGCTCACCGCGCACTAGCCCTCCCCAGCCCCCTCTGCGGGCTCATCTGGAATTTTTCCCCTCGGGGCTTTCTCCCCCGGGCCGTGCTGCATCTGAGATCGTGAGCCGCAGCAGCGGCTTACGGCGAGGACTGCCCTCCCCTCGCCACAGGAGGGATCAAATGGCGCACGCGGAAGTTGCAGTTCCCAAAGCTCTGGCAACACCCCTCGATGACATCGCCGACGGCATTCGCGGCCTGCGCCTCGGGTTCGTGAATGTGTTCGGCGTGGAGCACGCCAACGGCGCCTGGACGCTCGTCGATGCGGGCATTCCTTATTCCGCCGGATACATCCGCCACTGGGCTGAAGAAAACTACGGTGCTCCGCCCTCGGCCATCGTTCTCACTCACGGCCATTTCGATCACGTAAGCGCTGCGCGGGAACTTGCCGATCACTGGGACGTTCCCGTGTACGCCCATGCCGATGAGGCGCCCTATCTTACCGGTCAAAGCGAATATCCGCCCCCCAACACAGGCGCCGGCGGCGGTCTCATGTCGCTGTTGTCGCCCGTCTATCCGCGCGGTCCAGTCAACCTCAGCCACCGCCTCAAGCTCTTCAACGCGCGCGAGTCTGTGATGGAATCCGGCGCGCTGCCGGAGTGGCAGATCGTTCACACCCCCGGCCATACCGCCGGACACGTCTCCTTCTTCCGCCCTGCCGACCAGACCCTGCTCGTTGGAGATGCTTTTTGCACCACCAAGCCGGAATCGTTTTTCGATGCCGCGGTCGCGCAGCCCCCGGAGCTTCACGGGCCTCCGTCCTACTTCACCTCCGACTTTCGCGCCGCCGCACAATCCATCCGCCGTCTAGCCATGCTGCAGCCGAGGATCATCGTGCCAGGCCATGGGAAGCCACTTGCCGGTCTCGAAGTGGGCCGCAAGCTTACCCAGCTCGCTATTGAGTTCACAGACGAAGTCGACGGAAGAACCCGCCACACCATGGCGTCATAACCCGCGTCCAATTCCATTCAGGAGAAAAGATGAAAGCAGTCGTTCTGCACGAGTATGGCGGCCCCGACCGCCTGCGCTACGAAGACACCGACGTTCCCGATTTTGGCGACAATGAAGTTCTGGTGCGGATCCGTGCCACCAGCATCAACCCCGTCGATTACAAAATTCGCAGCGGAGCGGCCAAAGGCCGCATGGATGTAGACTTCCCCGCCATCCTCGGCCGCGATCTGAGCGGCGAAGTCGCCGACTTCGGCCGCAATGTTACCGGGTTTTCGAAAGGCATGCGCGTGATGGGCCTAGCCAACGGCACGTATGCGGAATACACCGTAGCCAAAGCCGATGTGCTCGCCCCCATCCCCGATAAGCTCAGCTTTGAGCAGGCCGCGGCGCTGCCCTTGGTCACCCTTACGGGAGCACAGCTCATTGAGCGCGCGGTCAAGCCGCAAGCCGGATGGACGGTGCTCATTACCGGCGCTCTGGGTAGCGTGGGCCGCGCCGCCGTCCACGTCGCGCGCAAGCACGGCGTTCGCATCATCGCCGGCGTTCGCAGCAGCGAGTTCGACAAAGTCAGACAGCAGCTCAAGCCGGACGGCGTTGTCGCCCTCGACGATGAAAAGGAAATCGAAAAGCTCTTCCAGGATGTCGATGCGGTGGCCGACACCGTTGGTCCGCCGGCCGTACAGCGGCTGCTCAAGACCATTCGTCCCGGCGGGGTGCTCGGTTCGGTGCTCGGCGTGCCCGAAGGCGCGAAAAACTACGACATCCGCGTGGAAGCCTTCATGGCCCAGCCGGACGCCTCTCGTCTTTACCAACTGGCCGATGACGCCGCCCGCCGCGAGTTCTCGATCCCCATCGCCCGCACCATGAAGCTCACTGAAATCGAAGAGGCGCACCGCCTTGCGGAAAGCCACGGCACCCACGGCAAAATCATCCTGATCCCGTGAGACGTGCCGTCTGACCCTCGTCTCCCGCGGACGCCAAAACGGCAGAGGGCGAAGTCTCTCGCGAGAACTTCGCCCATGCTGCCATTACCGGGTTTCGAAGATTTGGTTCGGCTGCCAATCACATCGTGCGTGACGGTGTGTGAGTCTCTACCGACCCTCAGGAGACTCGTTGCCGATTCTCGTGGTGGTCATTAGCTTACTCTCTCCTGGACTGGAAGATCTCTCTCCCTGCATCGTCTGAGTCGATCCGGAGGAAAGAGGTTGCAGCAGCCGCAGCATTTCGCTACGGCCCAATTCCGGCCTGCCCCGCCGCCCCCCTGCGAATCGCACCATTTCTGCCGCGCCCGATCAAAACAGCGTCACATTTCAAACATCTTCTCAATCAGAGCTGCCATCTGAGCGTGTAACGTCGCAGCGCCTGACGTGGGGCAGGAATGCACTTTGTCATCTTCGGTCTAACGGTGTCATCCTCCTGGGGAAATGGACACGCCACGCTTTGGCGAGGGTTGATCAAAGCCCTGGTGCGCCGCCGGCACACCATCACCTTTTATGAGAAGGATCTGCCCTATTACGCCACAGCGCGCGACGCGTGGCCACAGCCGCCAGGGTTCCGCCTGCGCCTCTACTCCGATCTAATCGAGATCCGCAGCGAAGCCGAACGCGACCTGCAGCACGCCGACGTAGCCATGATCACCAGCTACTGCCCCGATGCGGAACTCGCCTCGCGCCTGGTGCTCGCTTCTCCCGCTCGCGTGCGGTCCTTTTACGACCTCGACACCCCCGTCACCCTCGATACCCTGAGCGCCGGCAAGCGCGTCCCCTATCTTCCCGCCGAGGGACTCTCCGCCTTCGACCTGGTTCTCAGCTACACCGGCGGCCAGGCACTCGACGAGTTGCAGTCACGCCTCGGCGCCCGCACCGTCGCCCCCCTTTACGGCTCCGTCGATCCTGAAGCCCATGCGCCCGCCGCACCCCGCGACGACTTCCGCGCCAACCTCAGTTACCTCGGCACGTACGCCGCCGACCGTCAGCCCGCGCTCGAAGAGCTGTTCGTGCATCCCGCCCGCTGCATGCCTGAGCGCCGCTTCATTTTGGCCGGCGCCCAATACCCGCATGATTTCCCGTGGACCCCGAACATCTTTTTCGTCCAGCACCTTGAGCCATCGCTGCATCCCGCCTTCTTCTGCTCCTCGCCCGCCACGCTCAACATCACCCGCCGCGCCATGGCGAACTACGGCTACTGCCCCTCCGGCCGCCTCTTTGAAGCTGCGGCCTGCGGCGCCGCCATCGTTACCGACTGGTGGGACGGCCTCGACACCTTCTTCACTCCCGGCGAAGAAATCCTGCGCGTCGACACAGCCGGCGACGTAATCGCCGCGCTCCATCAGCCGGACGCCCACCTGCGCCGCATCGGCGATTCCGCACGTGAGCGCGCGCTCTCCGAGCACACCGCCTCGCATCGCGCCAACACTCTTGAAACCTACTGCAACGAGGTGGCTGCCGGCTCTCAGCCTGCAATCGTCACCGCCGCCTGAAAGGGAACGCACACCGATGTGGGGAATCATTCCAGCCGCGGGCGCGGGGAGCAGAATCCAGCCCCTCGCCTTTTCCAAAGAACTGCTGCCCGTCGGCAATCGCGTCAGCAACGATCTCGAGCAGCCGCGCGCCGTCAGCGAATACCTCGTCGAGCGCATGATCGCCGGCGGAGCCGACAAGCTCTGCTTCGTCATCTCGCCCAACAAAACCGACATCGTCGAATACTACGGCACACGCACCTGGGGCGCTGAAATCGCATACGTAGTCCAGCCCCAACCCTCCGGCCTGTGCGACGCACTCTTCCGCGCAATCCCCTTTGTGCATGAGAGCGAGCCCGTCCTCATCGGCCTGCCTGACACCATCTGGCAGCCCGTCGACGCGCTCAAATCTCTTCCCGAGGACGAGCTCTCGTTCCTGCTCTTCCCTGTCGAACATCCCGAGCTCTTTGACGCGGTGAGCACGGACCCAGCCGGCCGCGTGCAGCACATCCACGTGAAGCAGCGCAACGCGTCTACCCACTGGATCTGGGGCGCGTTCAAAATGCCCGGCCACATCTATCGCGAACTCCATCGCCTGTGGCTCCGCCCTGAGCGCCGCGATGAGTACTTCGGCACGCTCGTCAACGCATGGCTCAGCGAAGGCGGACAGGCACTCGGCATTCCCTCTGGCACCAGCTACATCGACACCGGCACGCTCAACGGTTATCGCACCGCCATGGGTTTGCTCGATCCACGCCAACCGCAGTTAAGCGTTCCCATCGTCGGGGAGGAGACACGTGTCCACGAGCTTGCAGTCGAAAACAGCAGATGACACACTGCAGGACCAGATCGAAGCGCTCGGTCCCTGGTTCCACAACCTGCGCCTCAACCAGATTCAGACCGCGCCACATCACTTTCTCGGCGATTACCCCGAAGTCAAGTTCGCCGCCTTCCGTCATGCCATACCGGCCGACCTGACCGGCAAATCCGTTCTCGATATCGGCTGCAATGCCGGTTTTTATTCGCTCGAGATGAAGCGGCGCGGCGCCGCGCGCGTGGTCGGCATCGACTCCGACGAGCGCTATCTCGCACAAGCCCGCTTCGCCGCTGAGGTCGTCGGTGCCGACATTGAATTTCGCCACCTGCCCGTGTGGGACGTGGCTCTGCTCGGTGAGAAGTTCGACCTCGTCATCTTCATGGGCGTCCTCTATCACCTGCGCCATCCTCTGCTCGCACTTGACCTCATTCACCGGCATGTCGCGCGCGACCTCCTCCTCTTCCAAAGCATGCAGCGAGGCAGCCGCGACATCGTCCCCGTGAATGAAGATTACGAATTCAACGAGCCCGCTCCGTTCGACGAACCCGGATACCCCAAAATGCACTTCGTCGAACAGCGCTACTCGCGTGACGAAACCAACTGGTGGATCCCCAATCGCGCCTGCGTCGAGGCCATGCTGCGCTCTTCGGGCTTCGCTCTCCTGGCGCAACCGGAGGAGGAAGTCTACCTCTGCCGATGGCAGCCCGTGGCCACGCCGCCCGATGGACCCCATTGCGTCTACCCGGCGCGCGCAGCGGAGTAACTATGAATCACTCGCCCTGGCTCGAGCACGCTGAAGCTCTTCTCGAAGAGCGTGATTTGGAGCCTGCACTGGCCTGCTTCAACATCGCTGAGCGCAGAGGCGCAGACCCCGATCGCTGCTCAGCCGGACGCTGGCTGGCCTGGATGCTGCTCGGCAACTTTGATCGAGCCTGGCAGGAGAGCGATGCCATCCGCCGCCGCGGCGCCCACGACCCGCACCGCTTCTGGAACGGCAACTCCATTCGCTGCAAACGCCTCATCGTGCGCTGTCTGCACGGCTTTGGCGATTCCGTGCAGTTCCTTCGTTACCTGCCAGCCCTGCGCCGCCTGGCCGCACACGTCATCCTTGAAGTCGCGCCGCGCTTCGTCGATATCGCTCACTGCATCGACGGTGTTGACCAGGTCATCACGTGGGGAGAACATGCGCCCGCCGTTGCGCCTCCATGGGACGTGCAGATCGAGATCATCGAGCTGCCTTACTTTTTCCGCACGCGCCAGCGCGATCTGCCCGTCGCCACGGACTACATCCCCATTCCGCAGGATCTTCAGCTCAGTGCAGCGCGCGCATTCCCTCCTGATTCCCGCCCCCGCGCAGGCATCGTTTGGTCCTCGGGCGAATGGGACCTCTCGCGCTCCCTGCCCATAGAACAGGTGAAACATATCCTCAGCGAGCCCGGCTTCATCTTTTGGAATCTGCAGGGTGGCGAGGTTCGCAACCAGTGGTCTCAACTGGGCGCAGCACCCACCCTGTTTGACGCTCCCGCGTTCTGCGCCGATCGCGGCCTTCTCCCGCTGGCGGCATTCATCGCGCAGTTAGACCTCGTCATCACCGTCGACACCCTGGCTGCGCACCTGGCCGGCGCACTCGGCCGTCCCGTGTGGCTCATGCTGCAGCACGCCGCCGACTGGCGCTGGATGACCGCACGGGATGACTCCCCGTGGTACCCATCCATGCGCATCTTCCGCCAGCAGCGGCAAGGCGATTGGGCCGGCGTAGCCAGACAGGTGCGCCACGCCCTGGCTGAGATTCGCACCTCCGCGCGGAAGGTCGCATGACTCGCGCCTGCAAGCTGGCCCGTTCCTGGGATGAATACGACGCCTACCTCTTCGACATCGATGGCACGCTGATCCACTGCACTGACGCTGTTCACTACTTCGCGTTCTGCGATGTGCTCTCGTCCGTTGCAGGCCGCCCGCTCAATCTCGACGGCGTCACCGCACATGGCAACACCGACGTGGGCATCCTTGGCGATGCGCTGACCCGCGCGGGCATTCCCGATTCGCAGTGGCGCCCGCAGTTGCAGCACATCTGCGATACCATGTGCGCCTTTGTCCATCGCCGCCAAAGCGAGCTCTGCGTCACTACGCTGCCCGCCGTCGAAGACACCCTGCGGCATCTGCGCAACAAGGGCGCCGTCATCGGCTTGGCGACTGGAAATCTTGAAGAGATCGGCAAGCTCAAGCTAAGTGCGGCCCGTCTGCTCGACTACTTCCACTTCGGCGGCTGGAGCGATGGCCTGGAGACGCGCGCCGACGTGTTCCGGCGCGCCGTTCAGCGTGCCAAACAACTTGCGAGCCCTGAAGCCGCAATCCTGGTCATCGGAGACACGCCGTCAGATATCCGCGCCGCACGCGCCAACGAACTCGCCGTTGTAGCTGTCGCCACCGGCATCTACTCCTTCGACCAGCTCACCGCCGAGCAGCCCGACCTCTGCATTCACTCTCTCGAGGAACTCGCAGTCTGCGCCTGAACGCGTGTTGCGCACTGCGCCACCACATTCTCAAACTGTTCCGCACGATGCGCCGATGTGTGCTGATCGAGAATGCGTTGACGAGCCCGCTGCCCCATGCGTACGCGCTCCGCGTCCGGCATTTCGCGCAGAACCCGCACCACCTCGTCCGCATCCTCCGGCAGCAGCACTTCTTCTCCGGGCGTCAGAAACTCCTCCAGCCCCGGCCACGCATCCGAGATAATCGCAGCCCCGCACGCCGAAGCCTCAAACAGCCGCACCGAGGGCGAATACCCCGCCGCCACCATGTCATCGCGCGTCAGGTTCAGCGTGAATCGCGACGACGAATAGAATTCCGGATGCTCCCGCGGCGAGAGATGAATGATGCGTTCCACATTCCCTGGCCACTCGATCTCTACCGGATACTGCGGCCCTGCGACAAGGAACGCCCGTTCCGGTAAACGTCTCGCGGCATCATTCAGAAAGCTCTCGAGCTTCGGCTGACGATCCGCCGCATAGGTTCCCAGATAACTCATATCGCACGCAAATTCAGGCCTCGTCTGCCTGGGCCTGTACGCGTCCGCATCCACTGAGCAGTAGAACGGCACCGCCCATGGCGATCCAAAACGGTTCTCGATCTCGCGCAACATCGGACCACCCGTAAAGCTCAGATACGCCGCATAATGCGGAATCAGTTCCGGATCGAGATACTCCGCTCGTCCCTCCCCGTGCAGCCGCGCCATCGTAATCGGCGTATCGATATCGTAGAACAGAATCCTCTCGTGCCCGTCCTCCAGCAGCTCGCGCGTAGCCTGAATAGCATCCGGAAAATACGACCCCACCACAATCGCATCCGCATCACGCGCCAGCAAGCGCAACTGCTGATTCTCCTTCGCCCAGTCGTCATAGAGTCTGACTGAGCAGAACGCCGGCTCCGGCATGTCGCGGTTGTTGCGATACCACTCCACGTCCTTCTCCACAAAATGGACGCGATGCCCGCGCGCCGCCAGCGCCTTGACCAGCGAGCGATACGTGGTGCCGTGCCCGTTGCCCCACGAAGACGTGATGGTCAAGCCAAAGAAGACCAGTTTCATGCGTGCGTCGTCTCCTCTTCAGCCGCAGGGTGGTGCAGCATCGCCTCAAGGAACGCAGCCTCCGCCTGCTCCGCGCGTTGCGCGTAAGTATGGTCGCGCAATGCTCGCTCGCGGAACCGCCTGCCAATCGCGGCGCGCTCCTCCGCGCCATACTTGTGCAGCGCCTCCACAACATCGGCAGCCGTGCGAATCACCAGAATCTCCTTGCCCGGCTCAAAGCAGTCCTCAATCCCAGGCCAATCGTCGCAAAGCATGCATGCGCCCGCACCGGACACTTCAAAGATGCGCGTCGGCGGCGAGAATCCGAACGAAGCCATCGACTCGCGATTGATATTCATCACCATGCCCGCCGAGGAATTGACTCGGTTGTGATCGCCTGTGGGCACATGCCCAATCCATCGCACGTTGCGCGGCATCGGCTTGTCTCCCCAACCCTCGCCGCCCAACAAAAACGTCTTTTCCGGCGCAAGCTCCGCCGCCTTCAGAAACAGCTCTTCCACCCGCTTCTCACGATCGGGCAAACGATTGCCGAGGAACGCCACATCGCACTGCAACGCGGGATCGGCCTCTACCGGGTGATGCGTGTCAGGATCGAGCCCGTTATAGATCGAGTAGTACGCGCGCGCGCCAAACGATAGATATCCATCGCGGCTTGCCGGGCCGCCCCCATAGCTCAACACGCCCGTATAACGCGGGATGTCATTGCGGAACGGATCGGCCTCGTTCGCGCGAATCCTCCCCAGCGTCGCCGGCGAATCCACATCCCAGAAGAACGCCGGCGCCTCGCTGGCAGCCTCTGCCACCAGGCGCTCCAGCAATTCGTCGTCCACCCCCACGCCACTGTGCTTGATGATCAGATCCTGCTTCCGCGCCACTCCCATCATCAACTCAATATCTTCGGACGGCTGATACACAACCGAGTTCACAAAGGAGAAATCCCCCGCGTCGCGATGCTCCTGGCGTCCGTACGCGTCCGGCTCCGCAAACGTGATCTCATGTCCGCGCTTCGCCAAATATTTGTAAATGCCGCGGTAGTATGTAGCCGCACCGTTCCAGTACGACGACACAATGCTCGACCCGAACACAAAGATATTCAACGCAGCACCTCCTCACATATAGCCGATAACTCTTCCGCGCGATGCCGGCACGTATGCCGCGCCAGCACCGTCTCCAGTCCGCGCTGCGCCTGCGCCTCGGCCGTCCCCGCCTCCTGCAGCAGGTGCTCCATATACTCCTGCATCTCGTCACCGCTGCGCGCCACGAGAAAGTCGCCGCCTCGAAACAGATGCTCACTGTCGTTCCACGGCGCAGAGATCAGCGGAATGCCGCACGCCAGCGCCTCGAACACCCGAATCGTCGGGATCCCGTCCATTGCCTGCGCATACTGCTGCCGTGGTACGTGCACCGTTAAACGCGATTCAGCATAAGTCCGTGGCGCTTCCAGGTTCGGCACGTATCCGCCATACGCCACTCCCGCCTCGTTCAGCGCAGCCAGAGCCTCTCCGGGATAGCGCACCCCATAAATCACAAATCTCCGCTCGAGCATCCTCCTGGCTGGTGCCAGCAGAAACTCGCGAATCTCACGCGAGCGCTCATCGTCGCCCCAGTTCCCAACCCACACCACATCCTGCTTCTTCGCGTGTCCGGGCAGCGGCTTGAATACTGTCGTATCCGCCGCCTCATGCAGCGTCCACACACGCCCCAGGCCAAAGCGTTCACGATAGATCGCCCGCAGCGCTTCGCCAAACGCAATCACCCCATCAAAGCGATCCGTCCCAAACAGCCGTATCTGCTCCGGCGACGACGACGCGCGATGATGCGTATCATGCAACAGCAGTTTGAAGCCCAGACCGTCGCGCACAGCCAGCAGCACGTGCGCCAGTGCCGGCGGATTCCATTCGTGCAGAATCACTACGTCCACATCGCTCAGCGCCGCACGCCAGAACCCTATCCCGCCACCGTCCGGCGCCTCGTACGTCTCGATGTGCAGCTCCGGATACATCGCCGCAAACTGCTGCAGTGACGCCTCTCCTCCCGCCTCCATTCGCAGATTACGGAGCGACCATTCGCGCGCGGGCTCAAACACCAGCACATCATGGCCAACCGCCAGCATCTCCCGCAGCAGCCCGCGCAAGAAGTGCGCGTTCCCGTTGTTCCAGTCCGACCTCAGTGAATGAGCAAGGTAGGCAATGCGCAACTTACGCGACATGTTCGGCCCTCGCTTGCCCCGCCTTCACCTTCTGAAACAGCCTGCAGTACTTCTCCACCATCCGCTCGCGCGAGAAATACTGCGACCGCTCGAACGACCTTCGCCGCGCGCCCTCCAGAAACTGCGCATCCCGAGCCATCCGTCCCAGCAAACCCGCAAGCTCCTCCGCAGTGTTAAAGAAGAGTGCCCCGTCCTCCCACACTTCCTGCAGGCTCGCAATATCCCTCGCAATCACCGCGCATCCGCAGCGCGCCGCCTCCAGCGCCGCCAGCCCAAACGGCTCATACACTGACAGGCACAGATAAATCGCGCTCTCGCCCAGCAATCCCAGCATCTCTGTCTCGCTTAGCTGACCCACAAAACGCGCGTTCCCCAGGTTCGCGGCCCTCTCTGAGGACTCGTGCGAGAAGTCACCCGCAATCGCCACCGGCACCGAACTCTTCACATCCGACAGGATCGAGATGCCCTTTGCTTCATCCCACAACCGCCCAGCCGTCACCGCGCGAAGCACACGAGCGCGCTCGAACTCCGCCGCTACCGATCGTCCATTAGGAATCACCGCGCGGCAGGCAGGCAGCGCAAAGGAGTCAGCAACGGCATCCATCATCCATCGCGTCGGCGCTACCACCGCATCCGCTCCCGACAAGCCCGCCTGCACATGCGCAACGTAACGTTGCAGCCACGATGTGTTCTCCAACGGATCCTTGCGGCACGCCCTTGCCCAACTCAGCACATCGCTGTGCGCAGTCACCACCTTCGCCACACTTACGTCCAGCGCGCCGTAACAAAACTGATTGCTATGCACCATCTCCGGCGCGAAGGCGGCCGCTTCCCTCTCCAGCAAGCGCGCCCCATCTTCAAATGCCCGTTCATTCCGCTCCATCCACTCCAGCGGAACCTCCGTCGCCACATATCGAAAGCGCCTGCCGAACTGCCGGCCCAGCACATCGCACTGCTGCTGCTGCGCCGCGGAAGCTTCCCTGCCGAAGCTCACCAGCAACACATCATTCGCGCGTTCGAGCAAACCCGCCGCCAATTCCTGCGTAAACGTCCAGACTCCCCCGATCGTGTCGGTCGTAATCAGGACACGCATTCAAGTTCCACCAGCGGCAGCGGCCTCTGATCCTGAATGTCGCTATACCCCCGGTCCGCAAAGATGTTTAGGTAGTACGAGTGCGCGCGCTCCCACGCCTGCTCATCCGGCTGTGCGCCAAACGTCTGCACATAAAGCGGGCTGCCCGGGAACGGGAACATCGGCACCGGCTCGCTCACCCATACGCCATGCGCCTTCAGATTCGACTGGAACCGCGCCACTTCCGCAGGATCATCCTTGATCGTCTTGATCAGATTCGCCTGCACCCACGGAATATGCTTGCGCGCCTCGAGCAGAAGATCCTCAATACGTCCCGTCGTTAGCTTGCAGTTCTTGTGCAGCTCATCGCGCCCTTCTTCGGTGATGGACTCGATTCCGCATTCAAACGAGACGCAGCGCGCGCGGCCCAGCGCCGCCAACGACTCCTCATTCCACAGATCGATGCGCGACTGAAACCCAATCGACACCGGCCTCTTCGCAATCTCCTCCAGCAGCGCGCGAACATTCTTGCCCACGCCAAAAATCTCGTCGATGAAGTAGATGTAGTCCACTCCCCGCGCAATCAGCTGGTCAATCTCGGCAATTACCGCGCTCAGATCGCGCTCCCGAAACTTGTTCCGGAACAGCGTCTTGTTGCAGAACGTGCAGGAATAAGGACACCCGCGCGCAAACTCCACCTCCGCGCCGCGCTTCAGATGATCCGCCCCGTTTCCCTTGAAAATATGGTGCAGATGCGCATGCTTCTCCACGGGATAATCCGAGTAATCAAGCGTGCCCAGCGCGGCCATGTCGGTCACGCCCAGGCCTTCATTCATTCGGAATCTCCCGTCCTCATCACGCCAGCAGCAGCCGTCAATCATCTCCCACGGAGTATCTGCCAGCTGTGCCAGCGTCTGATCGTGCTCGCCGCGCAGCACCACATCGGCGCCCGTCTTGTGCATCGTCGCCCGCGGCGTTGCCGATCCATGCGGCCCAATCACCACCGCGCGCGCTTCGCCCCTCAGCGCCTTGATCCACACAGCAGGAACCCGCAACTCCGGCTGTGGGCACCGCCAGAACAGATACGAAGGCGCCGTCGGCACCACCAGAAAATCAGGCGCAAATGCCTCCACCCGCGCACGCACCTGCTCCAGCGCTGCGCCTTCCATGTTCGCGTCCAGCAGCAACACATCGTGCCCGGCCCCGCGCAGAAAC
Organism: Occallatibacter sp.; assembly: GCF_036502485.1. Lineage (GTDB taxonomy): Bacteria > Acidobacteriota > Terriglobia > Terriglobales > Acidobacteriaceae > Telmatobacter. The sequence goes on from NZ_DASXYM010000012.1 coordinate 71,016, forward strand.
TCGCGAGCGGAGAGCAACTCCAGCGGAAAGTGCGGATCGGGGCAGCCAAAATATGTTGATCCCTGAAAGCTCCATGCGGGATTCACCAGGGCGTATTTCATGCCACCTCCTGCTGCAGCGCGTGCGCAAGATCGGCATGCGGCTTCGCGCCATCGGCGTGCGCCTTCGCCAGGCTTTGCTTCCAGAATGTCAGGATCGCTTCCAAAGTCTGCTCCAGGCTGCGCCGCGGCTGCCAGCCCGTGTGCTCCTGCAGCTTCGCCGTGTTGGCGATATACAACGGCTGATCTCCCGGCCGCACCTTGCTGAAGTGCAGATTCAGCCGCTCGCCCGTGAGCGCGGATATGTGGTCCAGCATCTCCATCACCGATGCCGCCCGTTCCACCCCGCCGCCAAGGTTGTAAACATTCCCCGCTGTCCGCCCGCGCGCGCAATAGACCGCCTGCATCGCATCCACAAGGTCGTGCACATGCAGAATGTCGCGCACCTGGCAGCCATCGCCGTAAATGGTAATCGCACGCCCGCTCAGCACCGAGTAGAGGAAATGCGCAACCCATCCCTGATCTTCATTGCCCAGTTGCCGCGGCCCCGCAATACACGACATGCGGAACACCACCGTCGGCAGATCATAGATGCGCGAGTAGTCGTGCACATACTGATCCGCCGTTCCCTTCGAGCATCCATAGGGCGAATGGAAATCGAGTGGCTGCGATTCATCGACACCCCGAAACTCCGCTGCCGCCGCGCGATAATGCCTCCCCTCCTTTTCGATCGCAAGATCGGGCAGCGATCCATAAACCTTGTTCGTCGAGGTGTACAGCACAAATGGCTGATTGCCCGAGCGCCGCGCCGCCTCCAGCACATTCAGAGTCCCGGCAGCATTTACCTCAAAATCATTCACCGGATCATCCACGGACGTAGTAACCGCCACCTGCGCCGCAAGATGATAGATCTCCGTCACGCCGCGCGCAGCCTGGGCCAATGCCCGCGCATCCCGCACATCTCCCTCGATCACCTGGAGACGTTCGCGCCCGGGTAGCGTACGAAGCCATTCCACATTCTGTTCCACCCCGGCACGCGAGAGATTGTCGAACACGCGCACTTCCACCTCGGCAGTGGACAGGAGCCGCTCGGCAAGATTCGAGCCGATGAAACCTGCCCCTCCGGTAATAAGGGCCTTGCGGGCTTTCCCTTGCATGATTCCTCTTTCAACCTTTCCTTGCGGATCGCTTGCAGTGCTAAACAGTCAGTCCGTAAGCGCTCAGTTCCTTCAACATGGTGTCGGCCTTGTCCTCGGCCTGCTGGCCGCGCAGCCAATCTGCCAGTTCGCGGAATCCTTCCTCATGCGTCACTTGCGGCTCATACCCAAGCAGGTTGCGCGCCTTCGTGATGTCCGCGTAGCAATGGCGCACGTCGCCCACGCGGCACTTGTTCGAAATAATAGGTGTCACATCCTTGCCCAACGAACGCGCCAGAATGTCCGCAACCTGGCTTATGGTGATGGGCTTACCCGAACCCACGTTGATCACTTGACCATCGGACTCCGGCTTCTCCATCGCCAGAATGTTGGCGCGCACAATGTCCTTTACGTGAACGAAATCGCGCATCTGCTCGCCATCCTCAAAAATCATGGGCTGCTGATTGTTCAGCATGCGCGAAGCAAAGACCGCCGCCACGCCTGTGTACGGATTCGACAGTGCCTGGCGCGTGCCGTAAATGTTGAAGAACCGCAGCGCCGTTACTGGAATGCCATACACCCGCCCATAAATCAGGCACAGCTCTTCCTGGTCGCGCTTTGACAGCGCATACACTGAATTCAGCTGCGACGGCTTCGTCTCATTCGTCGGCACCGGCTTCAATGCTCCCCCGCAAATATCGCAGTGCAAGTCCCACTTGCCCGCCTTCAGTTGCTCCACCGTGCGCATCTGCGGCGCCGCTTCGCGCCCGCATTTACTGCAGTGATAGCGGCCCTCCCCGTAAATCGACATGGACGACGCCACCACAATCTTCTGGATCGGGTACTTGTTCTCGAGAATGGCCTGCAGCAATTCCGCCGTGCCCAGCGTGTTCACGCTCATGTAGCGGCTGATCTCATACATCGACTGGCCTACGCCCACAGTAGCGGCGAAGTGATACAGCACGTCGATGCCGTTCAACACTTCCTTCAGCCGGTTGGGATCGCGCACATCACCCTTGATCAATTCCACGCGCGAGTCGAGATAGTCCGGTGGCCCCGCGGGATGCACCTGTTGCGTCAGATCATCCACAACGCGCACTTCGTGCCCCGCCGCGAGAAGGCCGTCGGCAAGATGGGAGCCGACAAAACCCGCTCCACCGGTGATCAGAATTTTCTTGCTCATACGGTCGACACTTCCTTCTGCCTGCTGGAATCTCTCGTACCCGGCGCGACCGGCGTAGCCGCGCCATAGGGTGCATAGCGCTCAATGGCCCACGCCGCAAAATCGGCAAACTGCTGGTTGTCCTTCGGCGGACTGGTGTGATGCTCCTCAACGCCCAGGTGCGCAGGTGTGAAGCACAACGTCAGCGACACATCGAAATCTTCGAGCGCGCCCATCATGCGGTCGAACCACTCCACCGCATTCGGCCGGAACGAGTCAGCCCAGCTCAGCCCCGTGCGCAAATGCCGCACCCCCAGTTCCTTCATCAGCCGCACCGCATCGTCCAGCCGGTGATCGTCATAGTGGAACCACTGGCAGAACCCCACTGAACCATCGCGCGGAAAACGATCGTACCCAACCTTCGGCACGCCCTGGCTCGTCACCAGCCCCATATAGTAGTGGCGGTAATAGGAGGAACCTTCGGCTTCCTTGTGCCGCGTCTCCGCCGGCCACGTGGGCGGCAGGTCGAACAGCGAATACCAATGTATGCGCTCCACGCGATCGCGCAGCAGATCGATGGTCCGCTCCAGTCCAAACTGCTGCACCTCATCGGCGCCAAATGAAGACGCACCCACTTCCAGCACCCACACCGGCTTGCCTGATACCTCGTGCGCTTCGGCAATGCGGTCAGGCCATTCGTCAATCTTCCAGTGATTCCAGTCCAGCGGAAATCCGTGCACGCCCACCACGTCCACATGCGGCAGCACGCCCAGATTGCTCATCGTGCGAAGAAAGTCGCAGTCGCAAGACGAAACCCCGCCAAGCACGATGGGCAACTTCGGGTTCACCTGGCGTATCGAAGCCGATGCCAGTTTCACCATCTCTGCGAAACGATGCCAGCCTGGATCAAGATGAAAATTCCAGTGCGATAAATTGTTTGGCTCGTTCCAAAGCACAACTGCTTCGACCACTCGAGCTCCTTGCCGATGCGGGATTTAAACGTGGCAATTCCTGCATGCGCACTATGAGGTACAAAGAACCTTTCGGGTTGCCTTATCTGGGTAACTCACAGGCGCTCATTGAACTTACGCACACATCATGTCGGCAGCCGACTGAAATTCCGCGAAGCAACTGTCTTTTTCGCGGTCCCTTTTTGAGCGCAAATCAGACAGAGCAACACGACACCCGCGGATCGTGAGCGCCTCAAAACTCTATCGGGATTTGTGAAACGAGACGCACGCTCGCCACAAAAAAACGGGCCAGAACACGCGTCCCAGCCCAGTGCCTTGGTCGACTTGGGACGATACCCTGTTAACTCCGCCAGGGCTCCCCCGCGTCTACTCCCTTTGAACTATTCGGCGCGGTCCTCTCCTGCGATCCGGGCCGCCGCGTGGTTCGCGTGGCCTGCGTGTCTGGAGACAGACAGGTCTGATGAGTCCTGCGCAGCGGTCCTCAAGCAGAGAATCGTCATAAGCACGAGCCAGAAAAGAAGAATCACCTTCCACGTGATCCGGACGTTGCGCGCCGAGGTGGCGAAGGTGGTGGCCACGGTTTGCGACCTGGTCTGCCTGATGTACACACTGCGGCGGCTGCACTGCCGGGAATCCTGCAGGCGCCGCGCCGGAGCGAACTGGACTGTGGATGAGCGCATAAGCGGGAAGGACCTCCACCAGATGTGGAGCACCGGCGCGCTTTGTGACACCGGAAATATCGCCTCCACACGCCGGTCCCGAACGGCCGTGATCACGGTCACCGACTTATCGCCGCAATCTGTCAGAATAAAACGGCAATCCAGAGCCTGAGAAGTGAAGTGTGTCTATCCTGAGCGCTATCCTCGATACGCTGGAAAGTCGTAATTCAGGTAACTGAAAAGTTACTGAGTCGGGCTTTTTTTTAGCCAGGATGCATACGGATGCATACACATTAAAGCTATTATACTCATGTGTTTAAATCACAAAAATGCATAAAGCTGATTTTCGCCATGAACCCGAAAGAAATGCGAAATAAAGGCGAAACAACAGCTATCTCGCTATTCTGTGAAGTTAACTGAAAGGTACACCGCCCCGCTCCCTCCAACTGCCGCCTGCTGGACGTAACCTGCTCCTCTATGGTCGTCTGTTCTTAACCCATGAGCCGAACCGACCCGTCCTCTTCCCCCAGGACCAATAGCCCCAGCCAGGTCCTCATCGCCAGCCTCATCGGCACCACCATCGAGTTCTTCGACTTCTACATCTACGCCAACGCAGCGGTCCTGGTCTTTCCCCGCCTCTTCTTCCCGTCCTCGAACCCAGCCTCCGCGTCGCTTGCCTCCCTTGCCACCTTCGGCATTGCGTTTGTGGCCAGGCCCATCGGCTCCGCGCTCTTCGGCCATTTCGGCGACCGCATCGGCCGCAAAGCCACCCTGGTCATTGCCCTCCTCACCATGGGCCTGTCCACCGTCGGCATCGGCCTGCTGCCCACCTATGCTTCCATCGGCCTCATGGCGCCCTTGTTGCTTTCCCTCTGCCGCTTCGGCCAGGGCATCGGCCTGGGCGGCGAGTGGGGAGGCGCCGTCCTGCTCGCCATTGAGAACGCTCCGCCGCACAAACGCGCGTGGTACGGCATGTTTCCCCAGCTTGGCGCCCCCGTCGGCCTGTTCCTTTCAAGCAGCGTCTTCTTCCTGCTCTCCCGCTTCCTCACGGACAAACAGTTCTTTGCTTACGGCTGGCGACTGCCCTTCCTCGCCAGTTCCATGCTCGTCTTCGTGGGCCTCTGGGTCCGGCTCGCCATCCATGAGACGCCCGCCTTCCGCAAGGTCCTCGACAAGGGCTCACAGGTCAAGCTGCCCCTCGTTACCGTCCTGCGCCGCCACTATAAAGAGCTCATCGCCGGTATTCTGGTGTGCCTTGCCACCTTCGTCCTCTTCTATCTCATTACCGTCTTCGCGCTCTCCTGGGGAACCACGGCCCTCGGCTACAACCGCAACCAGTTCCTGCTGATGCAGATCTTTGACGTCGCCTTCTTCGCCCTGTTCATCCCCATCTCGGCGCTGCTCGCGGAACGCGGCCGCCGCGCCACCATGATGTGGATCACGGGCGCCATCTTCCTCTTCGGACTGGTGATGGCTCCCATCTTCTCAGCCGGAGCCGGGGGCGCACTGGGCATGATGGCGCTGGGCCAATTGCTCATGGGCCTCACCTACGGCCCATTGGGCACCATCGTCTCCGAGCTCTTCCCCACCTCCGTCCGCTACTCCGGCAGTTCTCTCGCTTTCAACCTCGCCGGCATCTTCGGCGCCTCGCTCGCTCCTTATATAGCCACCTGGCTGGCCAAGAACTGGGGACTGCAGTACGTCGGCTATTACCTGTGCGGGGCCACCGTCCTCACCATGATCGGGCTGCTCATGATCAGGGAAACGAAGGATGACGACTTGCACGCGTAGCGCGCGGCCGTCTTCCGGCGCGCTTGTCCCCGCAAATGCCCTCGCGGCCCCTGGTCCATTGCACATTTAGACATGCAGGTATAACAATCCGCGCCATTTATATGGCATGCTCACGCGTCGGGGTTTACGCATAAGTAATGCATGACCGAAAGCAGACACTATGAGAAAATGGCCGAACTAGTTCTTTTGCCCCGGATATGAGGCGTTTATACGATGGATGGCCCCTCGAGCGAGCCGATTTCCCCAGCCAGGACAGAGACGACCCTCGCGCCGCTGACTGAGAACGCGCGCCTCGTCCGTGCCATCGCCGCCGGAGACCCCCAAGCCGAGCACGACTTCGCTACTCGTTACATGCCGCCCGTCCGCGCCATGCTCACCGCCCGCCTGCGCAACCCCGATCTGGCCGGAGATCTCAAGCAGGATGTGATGATTGAGGCCCTCTGCGCACTCCGCCGCGGGCAGATTCAGGATCCCGAAAAGCTCAGCCAGTTCGTACTCGGCATTGCCCGCAACTGCCTCAACAACTACTTCCGTTCCAACAAGCGGGTCGCCTCGGTTGAACTGCCCGACGACATCCCGGACCTCTCCAATGGTTCCGCACGCGAAGAGGCGGAACAGGAGAACCACGCCCTGCGCGCCATCGAAAGCCTCGACCAGTTGGACCGCAAAATCCTGCAGATGACCCTGGTGGACGGCCTGAAGCCGGGAGTCATCGCCACCCAGCTCCAGATCAACCCTGACGTCGTTCGCCAGCGCAAGGTCCGCGCCACCCGCCGCGTAATCGATTTTCTAAAGCGGGAGTCACAAATCTCTCCCGGGCGCCACATTGAACCAGGGAGAGCAAGATGACCAACTGCACTGGAGCCCCGGCACGCCAATGGCTCGAGCAGTACGTGGAAGGAACGCTGCCCGAGAACGAAGCGCAGAAGTTCGAAGACCACTACTTTGATTGCCCCGTCTGTCTTGGGGAATTGCAAGCACTTCAGACCGCCCAGGCGGTTCTTCGCCAGCACCCTGTAACCGTCACGGCAGCAAAACACGTGCTCGCCTGGCCGACTAACTGGAACAAAATGATGAGCTTTGGCGCGCTCGCCGCCGCGCTGCTCATTGGCTTCTTTGCCTTCCGCATGATCGCTCACGGTCCGCAGCAAACCGGCAACGTCGCGGTGGCCCCGGCACAAGGTCCCACGCGGCAGGCCCCGGCAGGCCCCGCCAAATCCCAGGCCCCCGAGGTAGCACAGCCGGAAGTGGAAATTGCTCAACTAGCCGACCTGCAGCCGCCCACCTACAACGCCCCGGTCCTCCGCGGCAATGAAACCGCCGACGCCGCCTTTGAGAGCGGCATGAAGCAGTACATCGCAGGCGACTGCGCAGGTGCGATGAATACGCTTTCTCAAGTAGACCCGAGTGGCCCGGACGGCCTGGCAGCCCAGTTCTACTCCGGCGCCTGCCGCATGCATACCGGTGACCTCGCCGGGGCCACAGCATCCTTGCGGCACATCGCCGAAGCGGGTGACTCCCCTTACCAGGAATCGGCTTTCTACTATCTGGCGCAGATCGCGCTGGCACAATCCGACGCAGCTGCAGCGCGCCGGGAACTGAACCACGTCGTGCTGCTTCGTGGCGACCTGGAGCACAGGGCGCGCAAGCAATTAACCGAGATACCCTCCGGGAAGTAGCCGCTCCAAATCGGATGCCCAAGGCCGCCTCATCCCGCAGAGCGGTCCGGTGCATGTTGTGAAGACTGGTGGTTATGAGGTCCCTGTTCCCCTTCGTCGGCCTATCGATCGCTGCCGCGCTGCTCGTTTTGCCGCCGGGAGTTCCGGCCCATTCGCAAGACTCAGCCCCGTCCACCGCGGCGCCCGTGCCGGTAGCTCCTGTGGCGGGCGCGCCGGCGTCTGATTCAGTCCAGGCCATCGACAAAGCACGCGCAAAGCTCGCCAAAGTCGAAGCCGCCCGGAAGGGCGATACGCTGGAGTTCGCGCAGGCGCTCAATGAGCTGATCTCTGCCCAACTGGACGAAGAACAAGCCTCTCCTGAAACCCTGGAAATGGCCGCCCGCGAGCTGAAAGTCGCAGAATCCGCCGGCGGCAAGCGCTGCAAAGCATTTGTTGCCGCGCTCTCTGACAACTCCGAAGTGCGCGTAGCCCTGAACCGTCCGGCCGAAGCCCGCCCATACGCGGAACAGGCGTTGGAGATTGCAGAAAAGGAATTCGCCGATTCCGAAGAAGGCATCACCGCCGCGGATGAGCTTTCGTACGTGTGCATTCACCTCAACGATCTGGAGTGCGCGAAGCGCGCGCAAGAGACCGCGATCGCTATCGAACGCAAGCCTGGCCCTGATCACGATTGGGATCTGGCGTACACGCTCTCAAATTATTCAGACACGCTGCGCCGCCTGGGGGACGAGAAGGGCTCAGGCCTCGCAGCGGAGGAGTGCCTCTCGGCCGTCCTGCGTTCGCGCCCCAACGATCCTCACGTGGGAATCTTCGAAAATGCGCTTGGTACGCACTACATGCGCAGCGGCGACTTCCCCAAGGCTATTGCGCACCTCAACTCCGCCATCGACCGGCTGACCAAGGTCTACGGTCCGCATAGCGCCTGGGTCATGGATGTGACTGGGAATCTAGCCAGTGTCTACAGCCGCAGCGGACAGTTTCCGCTGGCTTGGCAGAAGTATGAAATCGCCCTCCAGAACAAGAACGCAATTTACGACAACAGGGTGGACCAGCACTGCGATTTCGCGCGCTCATTGGCTGCTGGAGGCAATCTGCAGCGAGCCATCGAGGAGGCTCTCCTGGCCAGCCGCATGGGGCGCGAGAGCTTCGTGTTGCAGGCGCGCATTCTGCCGGAACGCCAGGCTCTCGCCTTTGAGCGCCGCCGCGAGCACGGCCTCGACACCGCCTTATCCGTTCTGGCGCGCCACCCCGATCTGCCGGCCGCTGAGATCTACGAGGAGATGATCCACTCCCGCGCTCTGGTGGCGGACGAAATGGCTCGCCGGCAGCGGAATCTGAATGCCGCCAACGATCCGGAAACCGCACGCCTGCTTGAAGAACTGAATCGCGACCGCGCCGACCTGCTCAACCTCGAGCAGAAGCCCGCAGCCAAGTCCGGGAACGAGTCCGCCATCGCCGAGGCCACCGGCCGCATGGAGAAAGTCGAGCGCCGGCTTGCCGAACGAGTGGCTGCGATACGCGAAGATGAAGCCGCCAACTCTGCCACCCTTGACGACGTACGCCGCGCCCTGCCGCCGCACTCCGCCCTCATTTCATACTGGGCATTCAGCCGCCGCGCTGTGGAGAAGGTTGACCCCGTCCATTCCGATACTCCCGCGTACCTGGCAATCGTGCTTCGTCCGGAGACCGCCAAAGTCCGGGTTATCGATCTCGTCAGCGCCCAGCCCATTGAAGACGCCGTCACCCGCATGCGGGCTTCGGCACACGCCGAGGCTCACAACGGCGGGGTCGGGTCCACGCGCAACGAGCGCGCCTATCGTGAAGCCGGCGCCGCGTTGCGCAAGCTCGTCTGGGATCCTCTGCAGGCGGCACTGGGCGATGCACAGGTGGTGATCGTCGTGCCCGATCACACCCTGAACCTGGTTCCGTTCGCGTCACTTCCCGATGGAACCGGCTACCTGGCAGACCGAAAGCGGACCATTCAGACCGTATCGAGCGAACGGGACCTGCTGGCGCAACATCAACAAGCGCGCCGGTCTGGGCTTCTGGCTATTGGCAGCCCTCAGTTCGACTTTGCTGAGAACACTACGGCCGCGGCGCGTCTGCGCGAGACTACCATCCCCTGCGACGTGCTTCAGACTATCCAGTTTGCGCCGCTGGCGGGAGCGGCCCTTGAACTGCGCGACCTCGGCGATACCTGGCATCGGCTGAATCCAGCGGAGCCCGCCGTTCTGTTTATAGGCGACCAAGCCACGCGCGAACGCTTCCTCGAAGCCGCGCCGCGGGCTCGCGTGCTGCACGTGGCGACCCACGCCTTTGTGCTCGACCGCGCGTGCGACGACGGGAATCCCCTGCTGCATTCCGGGCTGGTGTTCGCTGGCGCCAATCACGACCGTGAAGGTTCCATTCTGACCGCGCAGCAGATCGCATCGCTCGATTTGAGCGGCGTTGAATGGGCCGTGCTCTCCGCCTGCAACACAGGCACCGGCGTACTCAGCAGTGGTGAGGGCGTTTTGGGCCTGGAGCGCGCCTTCCGCATTGCGGGCGTCCGCAGCGTGGTCATGACGCTCTGGCCTGTAGAGGATCGGATCACCGCGCGCTTCACAAGCCACCTCTATCGAGAGCGCCTTGAGCGGCACGTTTCCATAGCGGATGCGGTCTGGCAATCCAACCGCGCGCTTCTGGAACAGCGCCGTGCCGCCGGCCAAAGCACCCACCCCTGGTACTGGGCCGGCTTCGTTGCGTCAGGCTGGGATTCTGAAGAGCCGCCGCCCGCACCTCGGTCTCTTGCGAGAAAATGACTGGATGATGGCAAAAACCCGGTATGGGGGCTACCTCCTTCTGCTTGCGGCTTCAATGGCCACGCTGCTCGCCTGTGCCGCACCCCTGCAAGCGCAGGACTCCGCAGGCCAAATTAGTCCTGCGCCCTATCAAACGGCCTGGCAGGACCTCGAATTCGGCGTCATCCTCCATTTCTCCACCAACACTTTCCTCGATCGCGAATGGGGCGACGGCACCGCCGCTCCCTCCACCTTCAATCCCACCGCCTTCGATCCTGACCAGTGGATGCAGGCCATCCGCGATTCCGGCGCGAAGTACGTGGTGCTGGTCGCCAAGCACCATGATGGCTTCTGCCTGTGGCCGACCGCGCGCACGTCCTACAGCGTGAAGAACAGCCCATGGCGTGATGGCAAGGGTGACGTAGTGGGCGACGTGGCGCGCGCCGCACGTAAGTACGGGCTCAGATTCGGCGTCTATCTCTCGCCGTGGGACCGGCATGATCCGCGCTACAAAGACGCAGCAGCCTACGATCGTTACTACAACGACTCTCTGGAAGAACTGGCAACAAAATACGGGGACCTTGTGGAGTTCTGGCTCGATGGGGCCGGCAGCGAAGGCCACGTTTACGACTTCAAGAAGATCATTGAGACGCTGCGTACCTATCAGCCCAACACCGTCGTCTTCGCCGATACCGGCCTGTTCGAATTTGGCGACGCTCGGTGGGTGGGCAATGAAGCTGGCGTCGTGGATTATCAAAACTGGAACGTCATCGATCGCCACGGCTACCGGCGCTGGCGTCCCGTGGAGGCCGACACGCCCCTGCGCAAACAACACTGGTTCTGGCACCCGAACGACGAGTCTTCGCTGAAGTCCCTCGACGAACTGCTCGACACCTATGACAAGACCGTCGGCCTGGGAGCACAGCTCATGCTGGGCCTTGCTCCCGACAATCGCGGACTGCTGCCCGACAGCGACGTGACCCGGCTGAAGGAGTTTGGCGCCGCCCTGCGGGAGCGCGCGAAGAACAATCTCTCACTGAGGCACACAGCGGGCGCGGGTGCCTCGGCCGCTCTCGATGGCGATCCCGATACGTTCTGGTCAGCCTCCGACGCACATCATGCCGCGCTCGAAGTCACCTTCGACCATCCCGTCACCTTCGATCACTCGCTTACGATGGAGTGGCTCAACGACGGCCAGAATATCCAGAAGTATGCGATTGAAATCTGGGACGAGAAGCAGCGCGCCTGGAAGGTGATCGCGAGCGGAGAGGCCATTGGCCACAAAAAGCTCGATGCGTTTCCCCCTGCAACCGCCACGCGCGTACGCCTGAACATCCTCTCCAGTACCTCCGAGGCACACATCCGTGAATTTCAGCTCTTCAACTGGTCCGCGTTGAAGTAAAACGGATGCGGGGTCATTCCAAAACTCTGGTTCACACAAAGGTCCAACCCAGATGAATCGCAAACTCCTCGTCGCGTGCATCTCCGGTGCCCTCTGCATGGCGGTAGCTGCCCAGCAGGCGAATGTTCCAGATCTCAGCAAACGCCAGACCGCCGCGCCGGGCGATGCGCCCTCCGATGCCGGACCCGCGGCAACGGACCTTTCCGCAGCGATCACGAAGCGCGACATCGCCAGAGCCATGCAGCGCGTGGCCGACTGGCAACTGCAGCGTCTTCCCGCGGAAGCCCAGTATGACTGGACCTACGGCGCGCTCTATGCAGGCATGATGGCCGTGCCGGAAGATATCGCAGGCGACAAGTACCGTGCCGCGATGCGCCGCGTTGGTGAGGAGTTGGCATGGCAGCCCGGACCGCGCGTACTGCACGCCGACGACCAGGTGGTCAGCCAGATGTATCTCGAGCAGTACATGCTCTCACACGACGACCGCATGCTCGCCCCCACGCGTGCCCGCATCGACGCACAGGTGAATACGCCTGATGATCCCACCAAGCCCTTGTGGTGGTGGTGCGATGCACTGTTCATGGCGCCCCCAGTGCTGGCCGATCTGGCTGCTATCACTCACGACGACAAGTACTGGACCTTTATGGACCACCAGTGGCACATCGCCGACAACCTGCTCTACGACCGCAAAGAGCATCTCTTCTCGCGCGATCTCACGTTTTTGGATCGATACGAGAAGAACGGCCGGCGCGTCTTCTGGTCGCGTGGTAACGGATGGGTGATGGCCGGCCTGGTGCGCGTGATTGACCGCATGCCTGCCGGCTCGCCCCTGCGTGAAAAGTACATCGCGCGCCTGCAGGAGATGGCCGCCGCAGTGATCAAGGTACAGGGTGCTGACGGCTTGTGGCGCCCCGGACTTCTGGGCGCCGGCTCGTACCCGCTTCCTGAAATATCCGGCAGCGCCTTCATCACCTTCGCGCTCGCCTACGGGGTCAATCACCAACTGCTCCCGGCGGCAACCTACTTGCCCGCAATTCATAAAGCCTGGGGGGGCATGCTCAAGCACATTTATGCCGACGGTCGGCTCGGATGCATTCAGCCTGTAGGCGCAGCTCCGGCACCCTTGAGTGAAACGTCGAGCTACGTCTATGGAGTCGGTGCGTTCCTTCTGGCCGGCACTGAGATCTACAGCACGGCCCGGTAGCTCGCGGCTGCAGCCGAGATGCCGTACGGGCCCGGCAAAACGGGCTCACGCCCTATATCGTAGCTTCAACAAACAAAATGGCTTCGACTCTCGTTGCGCGATGTCCTTTTTGGGCGCCATGAAGATCGCTTGACAGGGCAATCGCGGGCGACGTACACTGCGCCCGCTCTTTAGTTCAGTCTTCGAACAAAAGCAAAAATTGAAAAGACGTGCGTACGGAATGGAGGCCAACCTATGCACAGCAAGATTAAGGCAGATGCCACTCCCCGCTCCTGGGCCCTTCGGATAGTGGTTCTACTCGGAATTCTCACTCTCTTCCACGGCGCATTCGCCCAGGGTGGCGGAAACGTCGCAATCACCGGAACCGTCACGGACACGTCCGGCGCGGTCCTCGCCGGTGCACAGGTAAAGGTCACTGAGAAAAACACGTCGGCTACCCGCGCTATCACCACCAACAGCAACGGACAATTCAATGCGTCGCCGCTGCCTCCGGGCACCTACACCGTTTCGGTGGAGGCGCAAGGGTTTAAGCGGTACGTGCAGGACGTGGAGTTGCTCGCCGACCAGATCCGCGACATGGACATTCGGCTTCAGGTGGGACAAACCAGCGAACAGGTCACAGTTGAGGCGGCCGGGGTTTCGGTCAACACGGTGAGCCAGGAACTCAGCCAGGTGATCGAGAGTTCGCGCGTTATCAATCTGCCCCTGAACGGCAGAAACGCGGCCGATCTGACCCTCCTGGTGCCTGGCGCCGTTACCGCCATCGCCAACAACTCGGGCACCCTGCAGGGAGACACGAAGCAGGTTCCGGGCGCCGAGGCCATCGCGGTAAACGGCGCGCGCCCTGACCAGATCGGCTACAACCTGGATGGGGGCAACAACCAGGATCTGATGAGTAACACCAACAACCCCTTCCCGTTTCCTGACGCCTTACAGGAATTCAGCGTTCAGACCAACAGCTTCGACGCGCAGTACGGCAGCAACGCCGGCGCGGTGGTCAACGTAGTCACAAAATCGGGCACGAACAACTGGCATGGGGATTTGTTCGAATTTGTGCGTAACGGCGCCTTCAATGCCCGCAACTACTTCGCTCCGACTGTTGATCCGCTTAAACGCAATCAGTTTGGCGCCACCGTGGGCGGTCCCATTCACAAGAACACCAGCTTCATCTTCTTCGGGTGGCAGAAGACGATCATCCGCAGCGTCAACAATGCCACCAACGCGATTGTCCCAACGGCCGACAATCTGAACGGCAATTTCTCGCTCACGAACCCAACCACGGTAATCACTAATCCCTTCACCCACGTTCCGTATGCGAGCAACGCCTCCATTGGACCGCTCGATCCAGTGGCGCTCAACATGGCCAAGCTGTTGCCTGTTCCGGCGGCGGGTTCAACCAATGGGTCCGTCACGTTCGGCACTCCGCTCCAGCAAAACTTCGACGAGTACATTGCGCGGTTTGACCAGGTATTGCGCGGCCAGGACCGTCTGTTCGGCCGTTTCTACTACAACCGTTACAAGCATGCCCCTACGTATGACGGCAAGAACTTGTTAACGGCCGGGCCGGGCTCGACGGTGCAGTCGCAGAATTGGGCCGTTGGCTACACCTGGGTAGTCTCGCCGCGGCTGGTCAGTACCACCACCATCGATTTCCTGCGCTCGGCCTCCGATCGCGGTCAGCAGGGTGGCCCCGGCGGCACTGTGCCGGACATGACGACGTTCGGCTCCAACCTCTGGCAGTTGCCCCCCGAACAGAGCGGCATCCGCAGCTTCGCTGTTTCCGGCGATTTCACTCTGGGCAGCTTCACCAACGCGAAATTTATCCGCAACACCTACGATCTGCGCGAGGTCATTGGCTGGACCAAAGGCAGGCACGACTTCACCTTCGGCTACGATCTCGAGCTGGATCAGTCCAACATCCGCAACACCGATTTGGAAAACGGCAGTTTCAACTTCACGAACGATGTGACAGGTTTGGCGATGGCCAGCTTCCTGCTGGGTTATCAGCACACCTTCACACAGACCTCGGGTGACTTCTCCGACTCGCGCGAGAACCCGATGGGCGTCTTCGCCAATGACAAGTGGAAAGTCTCCCCGCGGCTCAATGTGAACTATGGGCTTCGCTGGGAGCCGCAACAGGTCATGAAGGAAATCCGCGGCCGCATTGAGCAGTTCCGGCCTGATGCATGGGCGAATGGTATTCAGTCGCAGGTTATCTCCAGTGCGCCGGCGGGTCTGTTCTTCATCGGCGACAAATATAACGGCGTCGCCGTACCCGATCGCGGGCAGACAGGCGACTTTAACAATTTCGGCCCGCGCGCAGGTATCGTCTGGGATCCCACTGGCACCGGGAAGATGTCTCTTCGTGCCGGCGGCGGCGTGTTCTTTTACTCTCGACTGCCGGGACTTTTCCTGAACGACGCCGCGATTTCGGCGCCCTTCAGCCTGCGCATTGACCTTAACGACTCAACCACCGGCGCATCGCAGATCGGCCCGCTTACTGACCCGCTGGGAGCCTATCCGGAATTCACAAGTGGTTTCCCGCAGCGCTATACCCTGGCGACTGCTCCCAAGGATGCAACGTTCGTGAAGAACCCGACAGTCTTCAGTCTGCAACCTGGAGTCAAGTGGGTCAGCCCCACTATCTACGACTGGAACATCACGTTTGAACGCCAACTTCGCTCCGACACCGTGATGCACGCCTCCTACGTGGGAACGCGCGGCACCCATCTCCGGCAGGACGTGAACCTTAATCCCGGCATCTACACCGCCGGCAGCACCGCCAAGCTACAGGATCGGCGGCCGTATCAGCCGTTCGGCGTCATTTATGAAAATCGAAACAGCGGCGCCAGCGGCTACAACGGTCTCCAACTCGATCTGGAAAAGCGCGCGTCGGGGACCGGGACCGGCATTCTGAACCAGATCACCCTGCTGGCCAACTACACCTACTCCCACGCGAACGACTACGGATTGTCGGAGAATGGCGGCATCACCGATATCGGATCGAGCATCGGCTCCGGCATGTCTTACTACGATCCAAGGCAGCACGCGTTCGAAACCGGACCGGCAACGTTCGACCGCAGACATCACTTCGTAGCATCGTATGTCTGGAGTCTCCCCAAGCTGAACGGAGCCAACGGCCTGGTTCGCAACATCATTGGTGGTTGGCAGTGGACGGGGATTTACACCTTCAGCACCGGCGACCCGCTGACAATCCTGGCAGGGAAAGACCAATCGCAGACCGGCAACAACCTGGATCGTGTGGATTATGTTGGCCCCTCGGGTCAGGTTGGCAGCAGGCCTGCCCCGACCCCGTGTCCGACACCGTCCTCCAACAAGTTCTTTGCTTGCTCGACCTGGCTCGACACAAGTCTGTTTGCTCTACCGGCCGCTGGGACCTATGGCGACTCGGGTAAAGGAAACTGGCGCGGCCCCCATGTCTGGACCGCGGACACGGGCCTCATCAAGAACATCTATCCGTTCACCGCGCACGAAAGCATCAACTTCCAGTTCCGCGGAGAATTCTTCAACATCTTCAACCACCCGCAGTTCTCCGATCCCAACCTGACGTATTGCACGCCGAGTGCCAGTTGCGCTTTTGGCAGCATCCGGTCGACGATCGGCACGGCCACCGGCAACGTGGGGACCTCCGCGGATTCGCGCATCATTCAACTCGCTCTGAAGATGAACTTCTGAGGAGCGACTCAAACCAACGAATCACTGCAAGCTCGTTGTATGAACTGAACCCCGTTGGAGAGAGGCCGGAAATCCGGTCTCTCTCCTTCTCAAGACAGGCAGGCGTCTCATGCCTCTTACCGGTTTGAAGCGCCGCGTCTGAATCTTCCCTTTGCGAGTGCCTCCCATGGATTCCGATTTCCCCCTTCCTCGCCGCAAATTTCTTCGCGACCTTTCAGCGGCCGGCATGTTTTCCGCTCTTCCGTCTTTCACTGCTTCCGCGCAACCTCCGGCCTCCGCAGGGAGCGTGAAAGAAGAGGTGCTGCCTGTTCAACAGGATGCGCCACCCCAGCATTCCATCAAATTTGCCGTGTGCGGCATCAGCCATCCACACATTTACGGCATGATCGAAGCCGTCAAGCGTGGCGGCGGCATTCTCACCAGGGTGTGGGCGCTTGAGCCCGATCTTCTCGCCGCCTTTCAAAAGCGCTATCCGGACGCAGTGGTGGCGTCGACACAGGACGAGATCATTCATGATTCGTCGATACAACTGGTGCTGAGTTCGCAAATCGCCAACGAGCGCGCGCCGCTGGGCGTCCGCTGCATGAAGGCCGGCAAGGACTTCCTCTCAGACAAGCCCGGCATCACCACTCTCGAGCAGCTTCGCGAAGTTCGCGAAACCATCGCGTCCACCAAGCGCATTTACGCCATCATGTATTCGGAGCGGCTTGAGGTAAAGGCAGCCGTCAAGGCAGGAGAGCTGGTTCAAGCGGGGGCGATTGGCAACGTGATCCAGACCATCAACATCGCGCCCCATCAGATCCGGCAGCGGCCCAACAGCGATGCGGGAAGCGCTGGCTCCATCGATGGACGTCCGGCCTGGTTCTGGAAGGATGTGCAGTTCGGCGGGATTCTGTGTGATATCGGCTCACACCAGCTGGATCAATTCCTTTATTACACGGGTTCGACGAAGGCAGAAGTTGTCGCGTCTCAGGTGGCCAATGTCCGTCACCCCACCCATCCGCAATTTCAGGATTTCGGAGACATGATGCTGCGCGGCAACAACGGCTTCGGCTACGTGCGCCTGGATTGGTTCACGCCTTACGGCCTGGGCACGTGGGGCGATGGGAGGCTCTTCATCCTCGGCACGGAGGGCTACATCGAGGCGCGCAAATATACCAACGTGGCGGTCAGCAAGCCGGGCAATCTTCTGTTTGTCGTCGACCAGAAGGAGGCCCGGATGATCGACTGCAACAACCTGACGCTGCCGTTTGGTCCGCAATTTGTAAGCGACATTGTGAATCGAACCCACACCGCGCAGGATCAGACGCAATGCCTTCTGGCCGCCGAGCTGTCCATCAAAGCCCAGATGAACGCAACGCACGCTCATCTGGACTGGGAGAGCAAGGCCTGAACCTATCGGGGAGAAATCAATGAAACCGTCACGCAGGCATTTCATTAAGGCATCGGTGGCCGGAAGCATTCTGGCTGGATTTCCAACCATTGTGCCCAAGTCGGTGTTCGGAGCTACCGCTCCCTCCAACCGGATCAGCATCGGGGCGATCGGCGTAGGGCGCATTTCGCGCGGGCACGACATGCCCGGCGTGATGCAGTTCACCGGTGTGGCAGGACGTGACAACCGAATTGTGGCGGTGTGCGACCTGTTCGATCAACGAGTGGAGTCAGGCAAGCAGTTTGTCGATAAGGCTTATACCGAAAAGCTAGGAAAACCATACACCGGCACCAGGGGCTACTCGGATTTCAAAGAGCTGCTGGCAAACAAAGACATAGACGCGGTACTGATCTCGACTCCCGATCATCAGCACGCGCGCCTGGCGGTGGCAGCGGTGAAGGCAGGCAAAGATGTGTATCTGCAAAAGCCTGCCTCGCTCACGATTCGCGAAGGCCGCCTCATGGCGGATCAGGTGAAGGCCAGCGGCCGCATCGTGCAGATTGGTTCGCAGCAGCGATCGTGGAAGCAGTTTGCCCGCGCGGTCGCGCTGGTGCGCAATGGCCGGATTGGCACCATAAAGCAGGTTGAAGTGGGGCTGCCGGGAGATCCAGCAGGCGGCAACCCCAAGACCATGCCGGTTCCGCCGGGGTTCAACTACGACGCGTGGCTTGGTTCCACTCCAGAGGTGCCGTACACGCTCGATCGCGTGATGCCCATCAAAGATTTCTCGCGCCCAGGCTGGCTGCGATTGGAACAGTTCGGCGCCGGCATGATTACAGGGTGGGGCGCGCATCACGTCGACACCGCGCACTGGGGCATGGATACGGAGCTTACCGGGCCCGTTGAAATCTGGGGAAGCGCAGAGTTTCCGAAGCAGGGCCTCTGGGATGTGCACGGCCCATTCAAGACCTACGGACGGTACGCGAACGGCGTCGTGATGACGATCTCCGGCGAGTTTGAAAACGGCATCAAGTGGATCGGCGACAAAGGATGGATTTTCGTATGTCGCGACGGCATGACCACGCCCACAGCCTCCGCCGCCGATAAGGCTGTGCCGGTGGTGCCGCTGCGCGCCAGCGACCCCAAAATACTTGACTCCGAAATTGGTCCCAGCGAATTCCATCCCTACACGTCGGACGATCAGCATGGCAACTGGCTGGATTGCATTCAGTCGCGCAAAGCGCCCACCGCCCCGGTTGAGATCGGCCACCGCGCCTGCACGACTTGCCTGCTGCACTGGATTGCGATGAAGACGAATCATCACGTTCATTGGGATCCGGAGTCGGAACTGATCAAGGGTGATGACATCGCATTGAGCCTGCTCGCACGTCATCAGCGTCACGCGTATGAACTGGCCTGATGCCGATAGAAGCGTGGCCGGCGCCGAAGCGGGTCAGCGCCCCCGAAAACGGTGAAGCAAGGGGGCCGGTTTCCGCTGTTCGGGTCGGGTTGGATTAAGATTTCCTCTCGACGGAATTCGGCTTTGTGCCGGCGGGCTGTGGGGAGCGCAGTTCTTACGGAAGGCCCTTCGTGCAGCTTCAGCGCGAACCAACTGCTTGGCACGCCGGAAGCTGAGCTGTTTCACGACGCGCAGCCGTTCTGATTCTTACTGGATTTCAGGGAGCAGATTTATCATCTGGGTTTATGATGGCGCCGCGAACTATATCTGAACAAGTCGATGAGAGCCGGCGAAGCGGTGCCAAGTCGCGGGAGAAGCTCAAGCGGGCTCAGAGCATGGCTCCCATCCGCGACAGCAATCGCAACCTTGTGCTTGAAGTACTGCGCCGCAATCAACCTATCTCGCGAGTAGAGATCGCGCGCCGGTCCGGACTGCAGCGCTCGACGGTTTCATCTATCGTGGATGGCCTTATCGAGGAGCGGTGGGTTCGTGAAGGGTCCGTGGTGAAGACCGAACGGGGCCGCCGCCCCACCATGTTGACCATGAATGACGATCTGCTGCTGCTGGTTGCCGATATTCGTCCCACCAAGGCCATCCTGGCGGTTGTCGATCTGAACGGCCGTTTCCTGGATCGGACAGTGGTTCCAATCATCGCGGACCCAAAACAGGGCGTCGATCTGATAGCAGGAGGTATGCGGAATCTCCGGTCCCGCTTTGCCGGTAAAACCTGGGAGGGAGTGGGAATCAGCGTGCCGGGACGGGTGAACAAAGTTACGCACCGCCTGGCCTGGGCGCCGAACCTCCCGTGGGTGGGCTTCGATATCCGCGGTACGCTCCAGAAGGCCCTCAAGGTGCAGGTGGAGCTGGAAAATGCGGCCAACGCCTGCCTGCTCTCCGAAGTTTGGTTCGGGCACATGGAGGGCATTCAGAACGCCGTGCTGGTCACAATCGCGGAGGGCGTGGGAGCTGCGGCGATTGTGAACGGAAGCTTGATGGAGGGCGCCGAAGGACTGGCCGGCGAGCTTGGCCACGTGCCGGTTTCCGACTCCGGCCCGCAATGTGCGTGCGGGCAGGTGGGCTGCTGGGAAATGTTCGCCTCCTGCCGGGCGGCTCTCCGCTACTTTCACGATGAGATGAAAGGTGAAGGCGCCACCACGATCCAGGACCTGATGAACCTGGGAGCGAGCGGCGATGAAGCGGCCCGTGCGGCATTGAATCGACAAGCCGAATGGATT
Source organism: Occallatibacter sp. (assembly GCF_036502485.1). Classification (GTDB taxonomy): domain Bacteria; phylum Acidobacteriota; class Terriglobia; order Terriglobales; family Acidobacteriaceae; genus Telmatobacter. The sequence goes on from NZ_DASXYM010000012.1 coordinate 91,600, forward strand.
GGACGAGGGATGCGCGTGGTGACCGCGGCCTTTAATCCCGAGATGATTCTTTTCGTCGGCGACATCACGCTCCGCTGGGATGCGGTGGGCCCGATCATCCAGGCTGAACTCACCAAGCGCCTCGTGGGTGGGGCACAGCCGCGGATTGTCGTTCTTTCCGATGGCGAGGCAGCACGGTTGCGGGGGGCGGCGGCGGTGCTGCTCAAGCGTCACCTGAGCTTCAGACGGACCTCGGCCGTTCGCTAACCGGCTCCTGATTCCTGCTTCACCGCGTTGTCACGTTCCCCGCGATCCCGTCATACTGGCTCTTCGTAATCGCTTTCTTCTTCACCAAGTCATAGGAGTCGTCATAGGGACGGTTCTCGATAATCCGGTGCGCCGTGGCGTCATCAATCCCCGGCAGCTTCTTCAACTCCCCTGACGACGCCTTGTTCACATTCACCGGGCCTTTATCGCGGATCCCGTCGACCACGCCCTGGGCCACGGCCTTGGCATCCTGGGTCACTTCTTTGGTGGCTTTGGCGGTGTCCTCGCGGATCGCGTCGGGGCTGCGCTTCTCAGGAGTGCAGGCGGCTAAACAAAGCAACATAAGACTGGCAACAATCGCACGCTTCATACCTTTTTGAGATGCCGCTCCGCCTTGCCGCGCCTGATCCGCCGGTAAATTCTTGATCAGCCCGAAACCCCGGCATCCCAAAGCCTGTACACTGTTGCCAACCGAGGAGGCCGCAACCATGCAAACGCGCATTCAGGGCACGACTATGCCCGTCCTGGAGATCCAGCTCGACCCCAATGAAACCATCTTTTCTGAGTCCGGCGAGCTTTCCTGGATGTCGCAGTCGATCCAGATGACCACCCACACGCAGATGGGCGGTGGCGGCGGCCTGATGGGCATCTTCAAGCGCGTGGCGGGCGGCGGCAGCCTCTTCATGACGGAGTACCGCGCCTGGCAATATGCCGGCGAGGTGGCCTTTGCGGCCAAAGTCCCCGGCCACATCATTCCGGTACAGCTCGGGCAGGGGGTCGACTACATGGTCCACCGCCACGGCTTTGTCTGCGCCACTCCGCAGGTCACTCTCAGCGTGGGATTTCAGCAGTCCCTCGGGGCGGGCATTTTCGGCGGCGAAGGCTTCCTGCTGCAGCGCCTCTCCGGCCTTGGCACGGCGTGGCTCGAGGTTTCCGGTGAGCTTATCCAGAAGGATCTCGCCCCCGGCGAAGTCCTCCGCGTGCATCCCGGCCACGTCGGCGCGTTCCAGTCCACCATCTCGTTCAGCATCACCAACGTGCCCGGCATCAAGAACATGATTTTTGGCGGCGACGGGATCTTCCTTGCCCAGCTGGTCGGCCCTGGCACGGTGTGGCTGCAGACGCTGCCCATTTCGCGCCTGGCGCATCAAATCGAGCATTATCTGCCGCGGGAGCGCCGTGAGGTGTCCAGCGCGGCAGGCGCCGGCGTGCTTGGCGGCATCGTGGGTTCCATTCTCAGCGGAGGCGAATAGCGGTCTGCGCTTCGGCGCGGCAGCACATCTCGAATGATCGATACTGCAGGTACCCAGCGCTCCCGAGTCCGCAGCACCATCCTGTTCGCCTTCGCCATTGCCCTGGCGCTTTATCTTGCCTGGCTTTTGCGCCACGTCCTGCTGCTGCTTTATGTCAGCGCGCTGTTCGCCGTGGTGCTCAAGCCGCTGGTCTGCTATATCTCTGACCTGCGCGTAGGCCGCTGGAAACCTTTCCGCAATGTGGCCATATTCGTGTTGCTGCTCATCGTCTTCGGAGCTCTGGCGGCCTTCATCTTTTTGGCCGTTCCACCGGTGATGGACGACTTGCGCGACTTCGCCCGTGAAATGCCCACCCGGCTGCCGCAGATCCTCGACAAGCTCAAGCGCCTGCCCTTTGCCGGCCACATCGACGTGCAGGACCTCACCGACCGCATTGAAGGCGCGGCCACGGGATCCGCCACCTCGGTGCTCCACTCCCTGAAGGACTGGGCCAGCGGACTGTTCACTGTGGCGATGGGCTTCATCCTTACGGTTTACTTCAGCCTCGAAGGTGACGTGGCCTATCGCTGGGCATTGTCCTTTTTTCCGATTACCCATCGTACGCGCCTGGACGGCGCTCTGCGCCGCGCCGAAGTCCGGATGGAGAAGTGGCTCATCGGCCAGGGAAGCCTCATGCTCATCCTGGGCCTGGCATCCACTGTCACTTACTCGCTGCTGCACATCCGCTACGCCTACGCGCTGGGTTTTCTCACCGGCCTGCTGAACATCGTTCCCGTCATCGGCGCGGCCGTATGCGTCGGGCTCGCCTTGCTGGTGGCCGCCATTGATTCCTGGGGCCGCGTGCTGGGCGTGATCATCTTCTATGTCATTTACATCAATGTCGAGAACTCGTTCCTGACGCCCCGAATCATGAAGTCGAGCGTCGACCTGCCCGGTCTCTCGATCCTGGTAGGGCTGGTTGTGGGGTCGGAACTCGCCGGGGTCGTCGGGGCGCTTGTCTCCGTGCCCACGGCTGTCCTCGTCTCGGTCCTGCTGGACGAATACCTGGTGGTCAAAGAGGACGAAGAGTCCGCTCCCTTAGCTGTCTCTAAAATTTTGCCCTCCTGACCCGAAGGGTCGCCGGACAGGGAACTCACCCACCCGGACAAGATCGATGTTTGAAAGGATCTGTGACCGCCCTCACAGCCACCGCCATCCAGGATCCCGCATACTCCTGCTGCCGTCCTCTGGCGGCTTGGGGAACTTGTGCCCGAAATACCCAATCCCGGCTTCAGCTCCGGCCAACGCCGCAGGAACCCCCTGGCAGCCGCCATGTTACTGGAAAGTTACCTAGTTCCCTTTTTTTGCTTTTTGCCGCTCATCCGAATTCAAAGTCTTCTAATGTATGCACTTATCGAAAACCTCAGTGTGACGTATCTCACATTTTGCGGCCCGAATTCCCCGCGCGACCCCGCTTCCGCGCACATCTCACGGAGATCGCCGCAGCCAGGTGTGTTTACCAATAAGTAAATGCACCCCCCCCACCCCCCCCCCGGCCAGGCCCCGCGGAAGCTGCTCTTTACGCGCATCTCCCTCCCCCCCCCGGAAGATGTCCTACCGCCCACTCAGAGCCTGGGACGGGGCGCCCCCGGGGTGTCAGGGCGGGCGACTCAGATTTACATGCCCATAACTTTTGGGAACAGAAACAATTGCTTCCTGAAGCCGGGTGAGGAATCAGATGGAAGTAGCTGCCATGGGTGTGGAGGGTATCTCGATGTTGACTGCCGAAATGGATTTTCTGCAGAGCCAGTTAGAAGTGCGGAAGCGCCGGCTTGAGAGAGCCATTACACTGGCACCGGCTAACGCAAACGCCGAGGCCCTGCTGCGCGAAGTGGATTCCGCCCTGGATCGTTTCGCCGAAGGCACCTACGGCCTGTGTGAAACGTGCCATGAATCCGTGGAGCCGGACCGGCTGCTGGCCGATCCACTGCTCTGCTATTGCCTGGATCATCTCACGCATCTGGAACGGACCGCACTACAGCGCGATCTGGACCTGGCCTCAAAGCTTCAGCGTGGCCTGCTGCCACCTGCGGACCTTCGGGTGGATGGGTGGGAGACGAGCTATCACTACGCCCCGATCGGCCCGGTGAGCGGCGACTATTGCGACCTCTACCCGTGGGGCGGCTCGCTCTACTTCATGGTCGGCGACGTCTCCGGAAAGGGCGTGGCCGCTTCCATGAGGATGACGCAACTGCATGCGCTGTTTCGCAGCCTGATCGGCATGGGGCTGCCGCTGGCGCAAATTGTGGTGGATATCAACCGCTTCCTGTGCGAGAGTGCGCTGGCGGGGCAGTATGCCACGCTGGTTTGCGGGCGCGCCAACCCGGATGGCGGCATTGAGCTGTTCAACGCGGGCCATCTGCCCGTGATTCTCGGCCAGCAGGGCGGCGCGGTGCGGCTGCTGGAATCAACGGGGCTCCCGCTCGGCATGTTCTGCGATACCGTGTTCACTCCCGCGCACGCGAATCTGGGCGTGGGAGACATGCTGTTCCTGTTTACGGACGGCGTTTCTGAAGCGGAAGGGGCGGACGGCGAATACGGAGTGGAACGGATAGCCAGCCTGATCGGCCGGATGTCCCCGGATTGTGCGGCGGGAGTGATCTCTGCGTGCCTTGAGGACCTGCGCCGGTACGCGGGTGCGAACCCCGGCATGGACGATATCACGCTGCTGGCGATGCGGCGGGCGGGGTGAGGTGATCTTGCGGCCTGCCTGTGCCCTGAAGGGTGACATGAGGGGGTCAGGATTCCTCCCGCCCAGGCAGCGCCTGGACAGAGCGCCCTGGGCCCTTCCTCCTATACTGACGGGGTGAAGGTGCCGTTTCCGGGACAGGAGTTGGTTGGGCTGATTGTGGCGGTATCGTTTGCCGCGGGGCTGAACGTGTATGCCACGGTGGCCACGCTGGGTCTGCTGGCGCACGCCGGGGTGCTGGTGCTGCCGGAGAAGCTGGGTCTGCTGGCGAACTGGTGGGTGATCGGGAGCAGCCTGGCGCTGTTCGCGGTGGAGTTTTTCGCGGACAAGATCCCGGCGTTCGATTTGGTGTGGAACGCGCTGCATACGTTTATCCGGGTGCCGGTGGCGGCGCTGCTGGCGTATCGAGCCACCTCCGGCCTGAGCCCGGGCGGGCAGTTGCTGGCGACCGTGGCCGGCGGCCTGATCGCGCTGGCGGCGCATGGGGGCAAGACGGCGATGCGGGCGGTGATCACGCCTTCGCCGGAGCCGCTCTCGAACATGACGTTGAGCCTGGGCGAGGATGTGGTGTCGATCGGGCTGACGTGGCTGACGGCGCACCACCCGGTGCTGGCGACGTGGATTGCGGCAGTGTTTGTGCTGGTGATTGTGCTGCTGG
>NZ_DASXYM010000013.1:0-27577 GCF_036502485.1 Occallatibacter sp.
AGTTCCACTGGCGAAGTTGGCGTTAAGTAATCGCTGTTGAAGCTGCACTGTGAGTTATCTGACGCCGCAGGTTTGTCACGCAATGAGCGAGTCGAGTGGCGAAGCGATGTGCATTTTGGCGCTCCGATTACATGGTCGGCATCGGAGAACCGCAGGCCACTCGTCCTGCCGGATGCGTTCATCGGCAGGAACGAATAAGCGCCCCGCAGCCGGAGTGACACCAAGCCCGCTGAAGTAGTTGCCGGAAACAAGCCTGCACGAAGCGCTGATCGACGCGCGATCCGGAAAATTGAGTATGGCGGCTTGCGCATAAGCAGTCGCGATCAGGGGAACATCGGGAGTGGCTGCACGCAGGCGCAGGTATGCGGGATAAGACACCTGCCAGCTTTGATCGAAGGGACTGCGCGCGGCATGAATTCTTACAAGCTCTTCCGGATGAGGAACTGGTAACTGCGCCAGAATCACCGCGTGCAGCAGTTGGAACACGCCAAGATTGGCTCCGATGCCAAAGGCCAGGGTCAGCACCGCCGCGCCTGTAAACGCGGGCTGTCGGTGAAGCTGACGTAGCGCATACCGCAGATCATGGAGGAGGTTTTCCGCCCACATCCATCCCCAGCGCTCGCGCGTCACATCCTCGATCAGAGGCACATTACCGAGTTCCCGCAACGCTGCGGTTCGGGCCTTAGCCGGCTCTTCACCACGGGAAATGCGCTCGGCGATTGCCATCTTGAGGTGAGATTCAAGCTCCTGTGACAGGTGCTCCTTCGCCTGCTCCCACGGCCAGCACCTCATGGCTGCGCTTCCGGCTTCATCACAGCGCCGATTGCGCGGATCAGTCGCAGCCACCGCCGGTGGTCAATTACCAGTTGCTTCTTCCCGAGCGCCGTGAGCTGGTAGTACTTCGCGCGCTGCTTGCTCCCGGTGAGCTTCCATTCCGACTTGACCCACTTCTGCCGTTCCAGACGATGCAGCGCCGGGTACAGCGAGCCCGTCTCCACCTGCAGCACTTCGCGGGACCGGCTGCGTATTGTTTGTGCGATGGCATACCCGTGCATGGACTCACGCTGCAGCGCCTGCAAGATGAGCATATCCAGGGTTCCCTGCAATAGTTCGATACGATTCTTGTACTTGTCAGCCTCAGCCATAGGGATGTAGACATCCTACTGCTATAGCTGTAGATCGTCTACCTCAAAAACAGGATGATTATGCGCTCAGAGAGCAAAGAAGCCAGCAAGGACCTGTGGTGGGTGCTGATGATGGGACGCGGGAAGCCCGGCATTCCCGCTGCGAGGGCGCAGGCAGCGTTGAACGTCACGCCCAAAGCGGCGGTGCGCAACGCTGGCTGTGACAAGCGACAGCCAGGAACCCAGACTGCTGCTGCGTGACGGGAGCCGAGGCCAGAATCTCTCTGCCGATGACCTGCAGAAGCTAATCGAGATGTTGATGCGCTCTCCGGGCTGGTGGTGCTGCTGGCGTACGCCACCTGGGCAATCTCCTGATGGCCAGTTTTAATGCGGGGCAACTGGAAATCAGGGTGCGGCTGGCGCTTGGCGCGGATAAAGCGCGCATTCTGTGCCAGACGATGAATTCCTTGCAGGAAGTTGACCAACTCGCAAAGGAAAGTGTGCGCAATGCGGATGGAGATGCGTTTTGCGGAGCGGCATCGCCTGATTTCGGCATCCCGTTGCCAAGACCCGGCGAGCAGTACCGGTTTCATTTCGACATGACGCAGTGCATCGGTTGCAAATGCTGCGTGGTGGCCTGTAATGAACAGAACGGGAACCCGGCTGACATCCTGTGGAGACGGGTGGGCGAGATCGAAGGCGGTTCGTATCCCTTCACGCAGCGCCACTATCTCTCCATCGGTTGCAATCACTGCCTGGAGCCCACCTGTATGACGGGTGTCCGGTCGATGCGTAGTCCAAGGATGGCCTCACGGGGATCGTGCGTCACAAGCTTCTGACGCCGGCGCAGGGAAAAACGCGGTCGCGGAATCCTGCATCCGTTCAATCAGGGGAAGTTCCACGGTGGCTCCGTCGGCGCGGAGGTGCGCCTGGTTGCGAAGAGTTACACAGCCTGCAAACATGCGAGCGAAGCGCGCGTGTTGCCCTGATACAGCATGTGCGGGGCGGGTAGCTCTTCGGGGAGCCTTAACGGTGCTCGCTCAAGGTGTCACGCGTTCACGGCCGGGGGACACTTGCAACGTATCGGTCACCGTGACACATCGTCGCGCTTGGCCGCGACAAGCCGGTGTGAAAACCAGCCGTAGTGTACGCAGTTCAGCAATCACACGGCTTCGCCGCGGCAAATTACCTCGCTGCGGGAAGCTAAATGTACGGCGGGTAGGTCTGAAGGTTGGAGCACACCGGGAACTCGCCAGCATCCCAGAACGGTGCGCACCAGGATCTGCACATCAGAAAGCAAAGTCGCTCCGGCCATGTAGTCGGAGTCGAGGCGGTGTTTTGCGGGCATGATGTGATCGTGGTAGACATGCGCCAAGCCTTCTGGTGGAAGTCTGGCAAGCAGGATGTCCTCGCGGGCAAAGGCGAGAGTTGCGACTCCGGTGATTCCGGGCCGGCATGGAAAGGTGCCGAGTTGCTGAGCGGCGATGCGGGGCCGGGGACCGACAAGGCTCATATCACCGCGCAGTACATTGATGACTTGGGGAAGTTCGTCTACTTTAAATTTGCGAAGCATGAGGCCCACGGCTGTGATTCGTCCAGCGGACGCGCAGGCGAGTCCAGGCTCTTCGTCGGAGGTTGCCTCGACCATAGTTCGGAACTTCAGTATCGTGAACGGTCTGCCGTGAGAACCAATGCGGGTCTGCCGGAAAATGGCGCCGCCGGGCGACGATAACCGAACAGCCGCAGCAATGATCAGCAGCAGGGGGCACAACAGAGGTGCGAGAGCGCAGACGGCCGCCACATCGAACAGCCGCTTTGCTCGGGACGCAGACCATGCGCTTAACTGAGCGGGTCGGCTTGGTGGCGCTGCATCCTGCGCAGCGTGTCCGTTCGCGAGTGCAACCACTGCATCAGGCGATGACATAGCGGTCTTTGGAGAGAGCAGCTACCGGCACTCTGCAGGTGCGTGCCATTTCCTCTGCAATCCAGCGATAGGTGCGCGCCATACCTTCGCGCAGGGGCAGCGACGGTTCCCAGTTGAGCTCGTGACGGATCCGCGTATTGTCGCTGTTTCGACCGCACACTCCTCGGGGAGCATTCAGGTTGTAATGCCGACGTAGCCTGATGCCTGCGATTTCTTCCACCATGGAGACCAACTGATCGATGGTGACGAGCTCACTCGATCCAAGATTCAAAGGCTCAGCAACATCGCTTTCACAGATGAGCCTCGTGCCTACGATGCAGTCGTCAACATACATAAAGCTGCGCGTCTGCAAGCCATCCCCCCAAATCTCGATGTCGTGGCGACCGGAAAGCTTGGCTTCGATGACCTTTCGGCAGATTGCAGCAGGAGCCTTTTCCCGCCCGCCATTCCAGGTGCCGAACGGCCCATACACGTTGTGATATCGTGCGACGCGGCACTTGAGCCCGAAATCCTCTTCGAAATGCCGGCACATTCTTTCACTGAAAAGTTTCTCCCATCCATAGCCATCCTCTGGCATTGCGGGGTATGCATCTTCCTCCCGCAGAGGGATGACTTCAGGAGACGATTGTTTCTGCTGGTTGTACACGCACGCGGAAGACGAATAAAAGAATCGCTCGACTCCGGACTCGCACGCAGCGAGAAGCATATGAGTATTCACCAGAACGTTCAACATACAGCGGGCTTTGTTGCTTTCAATGAAGCCCATGCCCCCCATATTCGCGGCGAGCTGGAACACGACTGAATAACCTCGCACCGCTGCCGCGCAGTTGCTGACATCACGGAGATCGAGAATGAGATTCTCGGCGCTGGAGAAGACCTGATGCCATTCTGACTTCGGCTTCACATCCACTGCCCGGACCGAGGCCGCGCCAGCATCGAGAAGATTTCTGACTAGATGACCGCCGATGAAACCTCCCGCTCCGCAAATAAGTACCCGTTTCCCTCTGAGGTTCATGTCTCTCTCGCTTTTGGTTGTTCTGTTGGGGCCGATCCGCCGGGTCAATTGCCGACCCTTTGCTATGGATTCATAAATTGGATGAGCGCCTTCTCGTCCTGTGAACTCAAGGAGGCGCGAACCCGCATGTGACGAACGATGGTTCCCGAAATCTGTGGAGGGAAGTTCTGGGGCGCGTCATGGCAGCGAGCGCAATTCTGATTGAATACGCGTTCGCCACGGGATTGTTGCTGCTTCGTTGTCGCCTGGTGCTCTTCAGGGCTGGTTGCTTGACGCTGGGGCGAGCGCCCCTGAGCGACAAGGGGCAACAGCGCCAGAATCGCGCCGAGCGGGAGCAACACTCGAGTGCTTGGGCTCATTTCGTCCTCCATGCAGGAAACAGGAATCTGTATATGATCCCGGTTTGCCAGATATTGCGATTCCCGTCCGAGGAGAACTCGCGAGAGTAACTGGAATTGATCCGGACCTCGTGCGGAAGATGGTAGTCAAGGCCGAAATCGGCCCGCTGAGTGTCCGCAGTGGGCAAGCCGTCGTTAGTTCCGGGCGAACTGCGAAATGTTTGCTGCATGCGAAACAGCGGTTCAAAGCCTGAGAGGAAAGTGCCTCCCCCGAAACGGTTGAGGCGGTAGCCGGACTCTATCCAATAGCCGCGAGCGTGTTCGCCGCTTGCAAACTCTGAACGCAGGCGGAATGAAGAGTTCGCGGGTTCCCACCACAGGTGCACACCGCCGAAGTTCTCTCGCGTGCCCTGCAGGAGGCGATTGAACGACGCGCCGACCTCAAGCCGCACAGAAGGTATATAGAGGCTGACGCGTCCACCGGCGGAACGCTGCGCATTGAACTGCTCGTTGGTGCTTGCGGCGGAGAAGTAGGCAGCGTAGTCGAGATTGGCGCTCGCGTTCGATGCCGCAGAACCGCGCAGCATCCCGCCCACCCCGTGGGAAGTCCCCATGGTACCGATGCTGTAAATGAGGGGAGCGTCTTCAAAGTTGCTGATCCAGATGGGCGTCAGGCGCTCATTGTAAGTTGCGAAGGGAATCAGGAACTGTCCTGCTACGACCGTCGTGTGCCTGCCCGCCAGGATGTCGGCCTGCAAAAAATCGAGCCCCAGAAAAGTGTCACGCTGGTAACCCGGCTGGCCCCCGCCTTTCGGAAACCATGACTGCAGAATCGTGGCGCGGCTCTCCACCAGCACATGGCTCCCGAGTGGCGCCGCAAGCAGAGGCGAGATGACGGGCAAATAAGTCGTGTTACCGCCCTTGGTGCTGGTTACAAACCCAGTGCCGCCTGAGATGAGCGGGGTGTCCTGAGCTATAACGATCGGGGCCAGAAACAAGAGAGCAGCCCCCCCGACAAACCAGGAGGTCCTGCAGCTTGTATATCGCCGACGGAGCGTTTGCGTGCGAAACATGCGTTTAGCATCGCTCGGAAGGCGAGCACAGGTGTCAGGAACGCGTCTTGCGAATGTAATGCGATTGTCACTCAGGGGCAGGGCAGACCAGCGCGCTTCAAAATGCTGCAACTGGTTTGAATACAAGAGCAACAATGCCCTGACAATCTCATGACACACACATGACACACCTGAACGAGAGCGCGATCTACTGTGGGTTCACGTTCAACTTGATGTAGCAGGGACCCTGCTGCTGAAGGCTGAGGAGAATCATGGAAAAGATTACAGGTCTATTTGTCCTATCGTGTGCACTGACGGCTTCATTGGGCTCCGTTCAGAAAACCTGGGCTGCGGCAGAAAGTCCCAGGCACGTGGAGGTCACTGCCCATCGCTACACCTTTGATCCTGGCGTCATCGTTCTCAGAAAGGGACAGCCAGTCGTACTCGTGCTCAAGAGCGCCGATGTCGCCCACGGGCTCCGGATCCGGGAATTGGGAATTGAGATCAAGGTCCCACGGGGAGGCTCCACGCAGATCCAGTTCACGCCTGACAAGGTTGGTGACTTTGTAGGCCATTGCTCTGTGTTCTGCGGATCCGGCCACGGCACGATGACACTCACGCTTCGTGTGGTGGATTGAATGGGCCGGGCAGGCTGGGCAACTCTGGTCCTGAGTGGACTTGCTTTATGCGGTTGCAAGGCAAGCTCACCGGGGAAAGCAGAAACGAAAGCTGTGTGGACCATGAAACATCACTTCGTAGCGGGCAACAAGAAACAGAAGAACCCTTTGGGCGCGACCCCGAAGACTGTTGCCGACGGGAAAGAGGCATTCGGCCACTATTGTGTAGTCTGTCACGGCCTCGACGGCCAAAACACAGGAGTGCCGTTCGCGGATCGCATGTCTCCCCCCGTTCCGTCATTGGCTTCGAAGGAAGTGCAGCAATACACAGACGGTCAGCTGAAATGGGTCATCGACTATGGCATCTGGCCGTCAGGAATGCCCGGATCGAAGGGAATTCTGAGTGACGACGAGATCTGGTCGATCGTGATCTATCTTCGTCACCTGCCGCCTGCGGGAAGCGTCGGCGAACCTGAAATATATGGCCACTGAGACGCCATGCACATGTTGCGAAAACTGATCTGGAAGCGCAAATACGAGCGCGGCATGCAATTGAAGCGAGCGATCATTGCCACGTTTGCTCAGCCAGTCGAGGAGGTCTTCCGATTGCTGGATGGCCATGACGAGCGCGATTGGCAGGCGGTGATGTGGTGGCTCGACGTCAGCGGATTGGCTCTTTACCTGCTTGAGCGCGTCCGCACCGCGCATGCGGAGGCAGTAGTGCCGCCCTCCGTGCTGACCTCGCTCGAAGATCGACTGGGGCACAACACGGATCGAACTTGGTCGCTGCTCAGAGAAGCGGCAATATTGTGCAAATGGCTTCAGGAGGCGGAGGTTCCCTATGCGTTGCTGAAAGGAGTTACGCTTGTACCGGACTCCGTTCCAAATCCCGCCCTTCGTTCGCAGACCGATCTTGATTTCCTGGTGGCACGCCAGAGCATACCGATTGCGCGCCATTTCATCAGCCGCCTTGGATATCACCTGCACGCGAATACCGGATCGACGTTGGAGTTTCGGGCGGGCATATGCGGAAGGCCTGATGTGATGAAAATCTATTCAGTACACTCGCAGCGGGCGCTCGAGTTACACGTCGCAGAGGGTGCCTTGGACACACTGGCGCGCAGGCAGGTGCGGGAGATTGAAGGCGTGCCAATTGCGAGCCTCTCGCCGGCCGACATTCTGGTGCAGCAGGCCGCCCACGTGTTGAAGCATCTTTGCGGAGAGCACACACGGATCGCTTGGATTCTCGAATTCCGGAATCACGTTCAGGCACGGCAAGCGGATCTCGCATTCTGGCGCGAAGTTGAGGGGAATGCCGCGAAAGCGCCAAATGGAAACGTCGCGATGGGCGTAGCATTGTGGCTGTCGAGCCGCTTCTTCGGGCCAATTCAGGCCAACTTGACGGAGCGGTGGAGCGAACAAAACCTGCCGCAGCGAGTCAGATTATGGCTGGTCCGTTTTGCCGATCGTGTGTTGTTGTCTGACTCCGTCGGAAACAAGTACTACGGGCTGCTGCGGAACCAGCTTGCCGTGGCTTCGCATGAAATAAGCATGCGGACTATTCTTTTCCCTTCCTGCCTGCCTGCTCTGATTACCAAGCCGCAGGCTAACGAGAGTCTTCGCTCTCGAGCGCGCCGCTACACGATAGAGGCTTCGTATTTCTGGCGGCGCCTGCGCTTCCATTTGATTGAGGGGATCGTCTTCGGTATCGAGTTCGTGCGCTGGAGACGGGCGGTGGCCACATTGCCTGATCAGCGACCGGAGAAATCCGGCGCTGCTCGCGCTATCAGGCGCGCTGGTTCTTTATCGCTGCTGGCCTTCGCGGGGTTGTCGATCGTTGGCTCTCAGATTCATGCGCAGTCCGTCCCTGGGTCAGGGCCGCCAGCGCCGGCTACGAAAGAATCTTCGCTGCCTTCAGATGCGAACGCGGAGGGCATACGGGAGGATAAGGTTGGCATCGCAGTCATGCCCGCGACCGATCTGATCGAGCTGTTGCAAAATGATCCGGCGGTCATGGTGGAGTGTAAAGGGGTCGTAGCGGATTTCCTGCAGCAGCAAGGAGCTTCTGTCGCACCCGACGCGATAACAGACGAGCAAGTCTATAACGCAATCGAAACAAGGGCCGAGTTGCGTGGAATCCTCACGCGTTCTTTGCTTTCCCGGGGATACATCACGGAAGAGCAGGTTCAGGATGCTTCAACACGGGCGCGGAACAACCTGGTGGAAAGCTTGCGGCAGGGCGATCCCGGAACTGCCATGGAGGCCGAGTCGATCATGCAGTCGCCCGTCGTGGGAGTCACGCCCAGGCAGACACTGGGAAGGCAAGAGTTCTCAGACGAGGTTCAAACAACGGAGCCCAGGAATTCGACTCCTCCCCGTAATGTAACCGACGGCCCTGAAGTACTGCACCGCCCCACACCCTATAACCTGCGTTCTCTCCGCGACCTGTATCAGCAGGTTCCTGATTCTCCTGAAAAGCTCGAGCGGTTCGGATCGGATGTTTTTATCTCGCGCGGCACGCATCGCTCCGGGGGCTTGTCGTCCGACGATGGAGGAAGCCGTTTGGACATCCCGGTCGGCCCCGACTATGTACTTGGCCCCGGAGACCAACTGAGCATCAGCATGTGGGGCGGTGTTTCGCAGAATCTGCTGCGCGTTGTCAATCGTGAGGGAGGCGTTGCGCTGCTCGAAGCCGGCCTGGTGCAGGTCGCGGGATTGTCTATGGAACGGGCTCAGTCGGTGATCGAGGAAGCTCTGCGAACGCAGTATCGTGATGCGCACGTCGCCGTCACAGTGGCGCGTATTCGCACGATCCGGATCTTTGTTGTAGGTGATGTTCAGAGGCCCGGCTCGTACGAGATCAGCTCCATGGCATCCGTGGTGAGCGCGCTCTATGCGGCCGGGGGGCCTACGGCCGTGGGATCACTGCGCGTACTCCGGCACTATCGCGACAAGAAGATGATTGGTGAAGTCGATCTTTACGACTTCATGCTGCACGGCGTCAGGGCGGAAACAGAACGGCTGCAGAGCGGCGACACGCTGCTGATTCCTCCAGCCGGTCCTCAGGTTGCCGTGTTCGGTGCGGTGAGGCGGCCTGCAATTTACGAACTGCGCAGTGAGAGAAGCCTCGCGGATGTCCTGGAGGAAGCTGGAGGCCTGACCGCCGCCGCCGCTCCTGGTCAGATTACGGTGGCCCGCGTTCTGCCTGGTCTGGGACGACAGGTGCTCGGGCTAAATGCAGGTTCCCATGACACGCCGCCCCTCACGCAGGCAGAACTCGGGCGCTTCGAAATCAAGGATGGCGATCGCGTCCATGTGCCCACCGTGCTTCCGGTGAATGAGCGCGTCGTGTACGTCCAGGGACATGTCGCGCGTCCGGGCAGGATTGCCTTTCGCGACAACATGCGTCTGTCCGACGTTCTTACAAGTTACGCTGACATGCTCCCCGAGCCCGCAGATAATGGCGAGCTTGTGCGGCTGGTTGCCCCGGACCTGCACCCCGAAACCATCGAGTTCAGCATTGCCGATGCGCTGATAGGGAACTCCACTCTGACGTTGCAGCCCTTCGATACCGTCCGTGTGTTCGGACGATATGAACACGACGCCCCCCTTGTCAGCGTTCGCGGAGAGGTGCAAAGGCCTGGGGACTATCCGATGTTTGAAGGTATGACCGCGGCCCAGTTGGTCCGCGCAGCCGGAGGATTTAAACGCGACGCGCTGCTCAGCCGGGCAGATCTAACCAGCTATCAGGTGATGAACGGGTCCCGCATCTCTGTCAGTCGCCGTGACGTGCCGATTGGATCCGTGGTGATACAAGATGATCGCGCGGCAGACATCCGCTTGAAGTCAGGCGACGTGCTCACTGTGCATCAGATCAGTGGGTGGAATGACATCGGCGCTTCAATCACTATCGATGGTGAGGTGGGGCATCCCGGCGATTATGGCTTCCAGGAAGGCGAACACCTCAGCGATGTACTGAGGCGAGCGGACGGGTTCCGCGATACAGCCTATCCGGAGGGAGCGGTACTCACCCGGCCCGAGGTTGCGGCCCTGGAAGAAAAGAGCCGGCAGGAACTGATTCGGCAGATTGAAACAAGTTCTGCGGCGGCGCGGCTTTCCGCTCGCGGCCTTACCACAGATCAAGGGGCAACACTGCAGTCAATACAACAACAGCAGGACCAGGTACTTGCACAGCTGAAGAGCAGGCCCTCCGCGGGAAGGCTTGTCATTCACATCGCCCAGGATATCGACAGTTGGGCGGGAACAGCCGCAGACATCGAGGTGAGGCGAGGCGATGTGTTGAAGATCCCGAAGAGACCCGGCTTCGTGCTGGTTAGCGGACAGGTATACAACACATCCGCAATCACCTACACACCGCATCAGACCGCCGAGTGGTATCTGAAAAAAGCCGGCGGCGCCACCCAGATTGCTGACCGCAAGCACATTTTCATCGTTCGCGTGAACGGCGAAGTAATAGGCCGGAATTCGTCTTCGTGGAGCGAGCATGACGTTGTCTCCACCAGGCTTGAGGCCGGGGATACGGTAGTCGTACCGCAGAAGATTCAGGGCCCCTCGATCTGGTGGCGCAATCTGCTCGCCACCGCACAAGTGGCAGCATCCATCACTATCGCTGCATCTGTGGCAGGACTGTAGATGAGTATGGCTATGGAGACGGACTCGATGCTCCTCGTGGCGGAGCGTGAAGCAGACCTGGCCCTCCTGCAATCGGCAACGCCGAATTGGGTCCATAATCTGCGGATCGTGTGGAACCATCGCAAGCTGCTCATGCGGGTTGTCCTGGTCGCGTTCTTTGTCAACCTCATCGTTGTGATGCTGATTCCAAAAAGCTATGTCTCCCAAGCGCGCATCATGCCGCCGGAGAATGGTTCCTCAAATTCGGCGCTGCTCGCCGCGTTGGCAGGCCGATCTCTTGACGGTGGATTGCTCGGCGGCCTGGCGGCCAGCCTCATGGGCGGACATAACACGGGCGCGCTTTTCATTGACCTGCTGCAAAGCAGTTCTGCCACCGGAAAGGTGATCGACCAGTTCCAACTTCAGCACGTCTACCGCAAACGCTATCGTGTCGACGCAGCCAAGGTACTGGCGCGCAGAACGTCCATTGCGCAGGATAAAAAGAGCGGAGTGATCACGATTTCAGTGACCGATCATGATCCCGTGCGCGCCCGCGACATGGTGCTGGCATACCTGAACGAACTGAATGCCGTTGTGACCCGCACAAACAATTCCTCGGCGCATCAGGAGCGCCTATTTATTGAGGCGAGACTGGGTAGCGTCAAGGCGCACCTTGAACGCGCGCAACAGGCCATGAGCGAATTCGCTTCCACGCATTCCACCATCGACCTCCCTGAGCAGACCCGTGTGACCGTTCAGTCTGAGGGCAGAGTCGAGGGTGAGTTGATCATGGCCCAGGGTGAGCTCGGCTCACTGCAGCAGGTATACGGCGATGCAAACGTACGAGTACGCGCAGCCGAAGTGCGCGTTGCGATGCTCAAGCGGGAGTTGGAGAAGATGGGCGGGTCGGCTGCTCCGCTGCAGGATTTCCCGAAAGGGCAATCGGGAGAAGTTCAGGGCTCTATCCGCGGCGGACAAGAGCCCTATCTGCCTCTACGGCAGGTTCCGAGGCTGGCGGTTCCGTATGCAGACCTCTATCGCGAAGTCCGCGTGCAGGAAACAGTCTATGACCTGCTCACCCAGCAGTATGAAATAGCGCGCATTCAGGAAGCGAAGGATGTACCAGCCGTCAATGTGATCGATGCGCCCGGAGTTCCCGAAAAGAAGTCGTTCCCTCCAAGGGCGGTTCTAACGCTCTCTCTCACGCTCCTGACGCTGCTTCTCTCTTCGGCCTTCCTGATCGCGAGGGAGCATTGGCGCGGAGTTGACCCTGCAGATTCGCGGTCAACTCTCGCGCGTGAAGTGGCACACTCCATCACCGGCGCAATTAACAGGTGCGTGGGGCTGCTCAGGAGAGCGGCATGAACGAGACCACGCGATTGACGAGTTTGAAACGGTGCGCGGAGCGCTTACAGTGGTCCGGGCCCTCGGAGACCTGCGCGAGCGGGTCAGAATGCGCCCTCGCATGGACTGCAGGATTCTTCTTCGCGTTTCGCACGATCGCGGTTTTCATCGCTTCCCGGTGGCTCAATATGGGGACGGAGCCCGGCGTCGCTTTTACGTTTGCATGCAGCGCTGCCTTGCTTCTCATCGCGGTGGTTCAGGGTTTTGGTCCCTCGGCACAGCCAATGCGCTGGATCTGGAAAGTTGCTCCATTTCGGTGGCTCATAACCTTTCTCGTACTTTCAGGGTGCAGCCTCATGTGGACATCCGCCGCATCGCCGGCGAGTTCGGCAATATATTGGTTGGAACTTACAAACGATGTGATTCTGGTGCTCCTTGTCTTCCGCGGATCGGACGCCGCGCGGGCTGCACACTCGATCATGAAGGGATTTGTCTGGGGCTCGTGCGTTCTGGCCGCCATTGCCTGGATCCTTCCCGCGGCGGAGGATCTCAGGCTGGGCGATCTCGAATACTTCAATACAAACCAGATTGGGAATCTCTGCGCGCTTGCCATCTTCCTGTGCCTGTGGCTGGGTCTCCGCAGACAGGGAACATGGCGCCTCGCGACGATCTTTTTGACCGTCACACTGTTTAGAAGTCTTAGTAAGTCCACGCTGGTGGCGTTCGTAGCCAGCCAGGCGTTTCGCCTGCTCGTCGATCGAGGCATGAGCCGAAGGAGCAAAACACTTCTCGTGGCATGTGCTATCGCCGTGACGCTCGTCTTCTGGGGACTCACCGAGGCGTACATGGACATCTATAGAAATGCGGGAAATCAAGCGGAGACACTCACCGGACGGACGGCCATTTGGGCGTGGAGCCTCAACGCAGCAATGAACAGGCCAGTGTTGGGAAATGGGCTCGATGCAATGTGGAAGGTGGCGCCTCCTTTTGGCGCCGAACTGTTTGAGGCCCGCCACGCGGAGAACGAATTGCTACAGCAGTTCTTCGCATACGGAAGTGCGGGAGTGATCGTGCTGATCGGGGTGTACGCGTCGCTCTGGCGTCAATTCCGCGCGCTGGCCAACGTTTCCAAACGGAGCATACTTATGTCGCTGATGATTTACATCGCCGTCCGTGGAATTGCGGAGGCCGAACCCTTCGATCTTCTGTTGCCGCTTTGGTTGATCACCGCCGTTTCCCTGTTGGTGGCGAGGAGCTCTCGTCAGGATCTCGCGTTCTGTTCGCCGCGCAGGTCTCCACCGGAAGCGCCCATTTCCGCGCTCTCCGGCGAGGTGATGGCATGAAGATCGTCGTCGCAGCCCTCACAGCACCTACGGCGATGAACGGAGTTTCGCGCCACGCGGTAAATCTGGTCACCGCCCTTCTCCAGAGCGACTCTATTTCGGACGTCCACTTCATCTGCGGTTCGTGGCAGAAGGAAATGTTCCGGCACGCCTTCCGGGAGGATAATCCGCGGGTTCATACCCACTTCGTTGAGTTGCGCGGCAGAGGAATGAGCCGGCTGGCCTGGTACTACTGGGAACTCCCCCATATCGCCGCGCAATTGGAAGCAGACGTTGTGCACTTCGCCTGTCCTGTGCCTCTGCGGGCCGGCGCATTCCGCTGCGCCACGGTGGTGAGCCTGCACGATCTGTACCCGTTTGATCTTCCGGAGAACTTCGGCGCCGTGAAGAGTTTCGTAACGCGAGCGATCATGGCCCGGTGCGTTCGTAACGTCGAAGCCCTCGCATGCGTATCTCAAAGCACGCGGCTGAGCGTTCAGAAGTGGTTCCCGGAGCAAGCTCCCGTGGCGGTCACCATCTGCAATGTGGTTGAGCCTGACCGATCACTGCGGATCGAGGCCTTCGGCCCCATCTCAACTGGCCGAACCTTCCTGCTTTGCGTCGCACAGCATCGCGCCAATAAGAATGTGGCGCTTGCGGTCCGCATACTTGATTCGCTGATCCAAAACCGGATCCTCCCACGCTCCTCGCAACTCGTGGTCGTAGGTATTCCCGGCCCGGAGACGCAGAACATTCGCGATGTGGTGCGGCATCTGAAGCTCGAGCAGAATGTACTTTTCCTCAACGGCCTGGCAGACGCAGAACTGCAGTGGTGCTATCGCCACTGCAAGCTGCTCCTGGCCCCGTCGACGACTGAGGGCTTCGGCCTTCCGGTTGCAGAGGCCATGCTGGCAGGCTGTCCCGTGGTTTGCTCGGACATTCCCGCTTTTCGAGAGATCGGCGGCGAGGCCTGCCACTATGTGGTCGCGGGCAGCGATCCGGCGTCACTCTACGCGAACAAGATCAGTCAGGTGCTGCCGCTGCCAAGGCCGGCTCCCATTCCGTTTCCGCAGCTTTCGGCGCGCGTCGTCGGGCGGCAGTACGCCGAGTTATATGCGAAATTGGCCTGTTGCGGCGTGTCAGATTTCTGGTATGCTACGGCAACTCGAACATAAAGTTGCGCTGACGTACCCGACGTTCAGCCAGGCGGAATGTAAGAGCATTGTCATTTTTGTTCGATAACCAATTCGCTCAACTAGGTTCGCGGGAGAATGGGATCATGATTGCGGATACTCACATGGACTCTCCTGAGGCAAGGCAGCCTGTGTTGTCACATGACCTGGGGGCGATCCTTGTCGTGGAAGATGACCCTCGCATGCAGCGCGTACTGCAGCGCATGTTTTCCGCTGAACAATATGAAGTTCTGAGTGCTGGGGACGGGCAGACTGCGCTGGACTCATTCCGCGCCCGGAACCCGATCGCGGTTGTGCTGGACCTGATTCTTCCGCACATCTCGGGCCGCGAACTATGCCAGAAATTCAAGGCAATCTCGCCGGAAACCCCCGTCATCGTGGTTAGCGCCATTTCAGAGGTCGTAGACAAGGTGCTGCTGCTTGAGCTTGGCGCGGACGACTACGTCACCAAACCATTCAGCCCGCGCGAACTGATGGCGCGCGTGCAGGCTGCCATCCGGCGGCGTCGTCGGCCCACCGCGTCCACGACCTACTGCTTTGCGGAATGCGAGGTCGATTTTAAAAAGATGACCGTTCTACGCAACGGGCGGCCGGTCACACTCACTTCTCATGAATTCAAGCTCCTGAAGTTCTTCACTGACAATGCCGAACGGGTTCTGAGCCGCGAAGAATTGCTGAATGAGGTATGGGGCTATAACTGCTATCCCACCACGCGGACGGTCGACAACCAGATGCTCAAGCTGCGGCAAAAGCTGGAACCCGATCCGGCCAATCCGCGCCATCTGCTAACTATTTATGGAGCAGGGTACAAGTTCGTACCGTAAGTCGATGGCGCAGGGAAGTGCTTTCTCATCAAGTTCAGCAAACGTTCCAGGTACTCAGAGCGGTAGTCAGGGAACCCGAACCCGCGTTCTGCTGATCCTTGCAATGGCCGTCATCACAACCGGCACCACCCTTGTGAGCTTGCTGGCGATTCGGCTGCCCCTCCGAAACCTGATCCTTGAAAACGTGTCCTCCGACCTCCTTCATTCGGTTGCAACCTTTGAGAATCTACGGTCGCAGCGGATGGCCGCACTGGACCGTGATAATGCGCTTCTGGCGGACTTGCCGACCCTGAAGGCGCTCATGACGACGAGCGATGAGCAGACCATTGCCGATGGCGCCGTGGAGTTCTGGAAGGTGAGCGGCAACGACCTGTTTGCGGTAGCCGATCGCAACGGTAAGATCATGGCTGCTTTCGTGGCGGGAGCTACTGCTGATGATTCATTCCGCGCCGATCTGCACAGATTTGTAGCCACCAGGCGCGAGTCTTATCTGGTCAGCGGAGACAGCCTCTTCGGCTGCTCGGTACAGCCCCTCTATTTTGGAAGCCGCACGGAAGGCACACTGCTTGGCTACGTCGTAAGCGGATTTGCACTTGATCACACCGCCCTCGCGAATCTCAGCCGCGCAACCAATGTGGATGTCGCATTCATGAGCGGCGGCCGGCTCATTGCCAGTTCCCTTGCCGGCAGGCACGAGAAAGAGATCGCTGCCATGCTGCCGCATCCGGCTGCAGCCAATTCGGAGCCTTACACCATCACGCTCGGTCGCGAGCATTTCCTCGCCGTCTCGCGACAACTTGGACCGACCGAATCTGCTCTGGCCCTGGTGGAATTGAAATCGCTCGATCAGGAAGAGCTCGCAATCCGGCACACGGACCGGCTCGTTCTGTTCGCGGGATTGCTTGCCTTGCTGCTCGGCTCAGCCCTGATGTTCGTTCTCTCCAGGCTGATGACGCGGCCTCTTGAGCAACTCGCAGCAGGCGTACGGGCCTTTGGTAGCGGCGACAGCGGCCATTTGCTACCCTATCGTGGCACGAGGGAGGTGCGTGAACTGAGCGCAGCCTTTGGGAGCATGCGGCGAGAGATCCTTCACGCTAACCAGGCCCTTCTCGAGTCAGAGCGCCTCGCGACCATAGGGCGCATGGCAAGTTCCGTATCGCATGATCTCCGCCATTACCTGGCCGCTGTTTATGCCAACTCGGAATTTCTCGCATCTGGAACGCTGCCGGAGTGTGAACGTAACGAAATCCTCGCCGAAATTCGTACCGCCGTAAACGGAACGACAGAGATGCTGGAGTCGCTGCTGATGTTCAGCCGAACCGGCTCTGCGGGAGCGCGAAATCTGCATTCAATTTCAGCGCTTGTTGAAAAGGCCGTCAACATTGTGCGGGCTCATCCCGACGCTATCGGAGTGACATTCTCTGTGGATCCCGGCCGCGCTGTGGAAACTGAAGTCTTGACAGACTCAAAGCAGATCGAGCGAGCTATCTATAACTTGTTGCTCAACGGGTGCCAGGCGCCTCGTCGTGCTGGCACGCCCCCGCAAGTAGCGATTTCCGTAGCCGCACACGAGCAGGACGTTACTATCGATGTCGCAGATAATGGCGAGGGCGTTCCCGCAGGCATCCGAGACACCTTGTTCGAGCCGTTCGTGAGCGAGGGCAAACACAAGGGCTCCGGGTTGGGACTTACCCTCACCCAGAGCATTGCGGCTGACCACGGCGGAGGAGTGGCGCTGCTGAGCAGCCGGCCAGGTGAAACGATATTCCGCATGTATGTGGCCCGCGCTGACCCCCGCGCCCCATGGGCAGTCGCGAGCCACGCTCGGACGGGGGGATCATGAGAAGCAGCCGCAATGGTGCGAAATTGAGTGCAAACAAAACGTTGCGGGTGGTACATGGGCTCGCGGTTGTTGTGCTGTGCAGCGCATTTGCAGGTCCGGCTCAGGTTCCTTCGCCCGACGTCCAGGAACAGATGCGCCGGCTCAACGCAGCCGTGAATCGCGTTCAGGCTCAAATTGATCAGTCGCAGCGCGAACTGGCAGAACTCAAAAATCAACTCTCAGCCATGCAAGGGGGCGGCACCCTTCCGGAAGCGGTGGAGAACGATCAACCAGGCGCCGGCGCGGCGGAACTGCAGGCCGCAGTGTCTGGGCTGCGAGAAACACAATCTGTCCACGAGGCGCAGCTGGCAACCATTGAGCAGATCAAGGTTGAAAGCGAATCCAAGTATCCGCTGACCGTGAGCGGGATGATTTTAATGACTGGCATCAGCAGTACGCAGGCGGTGGATGGGTCGCAAAGCCCCGTGATTGCGGTGCACGGACCCGGATCAACCTCGGCCACCATTCGCCAGACGATTCTGGGGATCGATGCCCGCGGTCCCCATCTTTTGGGAGCAGTCAGCCATGCCGACGCCCACTTCGATTTCTGGGGGAACACGGGCGCCTCTGGCTACAATTCCGATCTCGGCCTGTTCCGTATGCGAACCGCTCACGCTCAACTGGATTGGGCACACTCCACCCTCTTCTTCTCGCTTGACCGCCCGCTCATGAGTCCGGATGCGCCGACATCGCTCACGGCGGTTGCCGTTCCCGCTCTGGCATGGTCGGGAACTCTCTGGGCCTGGAATCCGCAGATGGGGGCGTCGCACGACTTCTTCACCCAGCGTCGATTGAACCTGCGTGGGCAGGCGGCTTTGATTGATGTCGCTGATCCGGCTCCAATTTATCCGTCCTCCGCGTCGGGGAGCTATTCTCCACCCAGCACGACAGACCAGTCACGCTGGCCAGGTGT
The DNA here is from genome assembly GCF_036502485.1 of Occallatibacter sp. GTDB lineage: Bacteria > Acidobacteriota > Terriglobia > Terriglobales > Acidobacteriaceae > Telmatobacter. Next base: position 18,181 of record NZ_DASXYM010000013.1, read on the forward strand.
GCAGGCTCGTCTGTCGGTGATCGATACCGACAACGAAGGAGGCGCGCACATCGGTTTCAGCGGCTATTTCGCGCCGCATCGGCTGCCGCAACCGAGGCGCTTCGACTCGTGGGCGGGCGTCGTCGACTTCGACCTGCCCGTCACCCGGATGGGCCGCTTTACCGGAAGCGCTTACACCGGGCAAGCCTTGGGAGGCCTTGGCGAAGGCGCCTTCAAAGATTACGTCGCCCAAACCTATCACGGCGAATGGTATTTCCGCGCGCTGGATGACATGGGAGGCTGGCTGCAGTGGAAGCAGAAGCCGAGCCAGCGGCTCGAGTTCAACGAGGCGTTCGGAATTGACAACGTTCCCGCACATCAGATCCGGCCGTATACCGCGACGAATGCAGACAGCTACTACAATCTGGCGCGCAACCGCACGTTCACGGCCAATGTGATTTACAGTCCCAGCGCGTATCTACTGTTCTCGCTCGAATACCGCCGCATTGCATCCTCGTTCGTCAATTCGCCGACTGAGTTCAGCGACATCATCGGCTTGGGCGCGGGGTACAAATTTTGACCTCGCCGATGCGCAGGAATCTGCTGCGGAGATCGATATGCCCCGCCCTCGTTTTGCTTCCGCTGCTCGCCCGTGCGCAGTCGAGTGAGATGTCCCGCGAGTTCCATGCCCGAATCGAACTGCCCTCTTCCATGTCCACGAAAGGTCATCACCCGGCAGCGGTTGTGTGGCTGGAGCCTGTAGACAAAAAATCCGATCTCCCGCCGCCTGCCCCCGGTCATTTCACCCTTCTCCAAAAGAACAGGATGTTCTCGCCGCATCTGCTGGTGGTGCCAGTCGGAAGCTTGGTGAGCTTTCCCAATGCCGACCCCTTCTTTCATAATGTGTTTTCGCTCTTCAATGGCAGGCGATTCGACTTGGGACTCTATGAAGCTGGCACTTCAAAGGAAGTGACCTTCTCGCGCGAAGGCGTATCGTACATCTTCTGCAACATCCATCCTGAGATGAGCGCGGTCATTCTTTCACTCGCGACACCGCTGTATGGCGTAGCCGATCCGTCGGAGCGCGTTACGATCCCAGGCGTGCGCCCCGGTGAATATGCGCTTCATGTGTGGGTGGAAGGAGTTATGCAGCCCGCGCTCGATCGCATCACAAGGCAAGTAAGGATCGAGGGCGGCGGCTCTAATCTTGTTACCATCGACGCAACCAGCGCGCCGCGGGAGCCTGCGGAGCATCTGAATAAGTTTGGTCAGCCCTACCCTCGCAAGGCGAGCCCGCCCTATTGATGCTGCGCGGTAGCGGGTACCGTCTAAGCCCGGTGAGTTGGAACGCAAAGTACCAAAGAAAAAGCATATTGTGCAGATTGCGCCGCCACAGCCGCCTCGGATCCTGCATGAGCCTGTGAAGCCAGTTGAATCCGGCGCGCTTTATCCATAGAGGGCACTCGCGAATGCGCCCTGTGTGAAAATCGAAGGCTGCCCCCACGCCGGACATCAATCCCGCATTCATGCGCGGCAGCATGTGCCTCATCCATAACTCCTGGCGAGGCGTGCTGATGCCCACCCAGATAAAGTCCGGATGGAGTGAGTTGATGTGCGCTGCAACCTCCCGTTCTTCGTCCTCTGTGAGATTGCGAAACGGCGGCGTGTAGCTGCCGGCAATCCTGATCCAGGGGAACTGGCAAAGCATGGATGAGGCGAGTTCCGCCGCCACCCCCGGCTTTCCGCCATAGAAAAAATGCGATCTGGAAGCGAACTCGCGTCGGCTGAAGATCTCCTTCATGAGTGCCGGCCCCGTCACATGATCCATCTGCCTAAATCCCTGAAGGCGACCAATCCATACCGTCGGTGCACCATCGGGAGTGTTGAGGATGGACTGAGCATAAGTCTCGGCGAGTTCCGGGATTCGCAGCGCTTCGAGAATCCCGTGTACGCCGACAGCGCACACGAAGCCCTTGCGGCCGCTCGTCAGATGCGCGTTGATAATCGCCAGCGAGCCTTGGATATCAACCGCATCGACAGCAACTCCCAGGATTCTGGCGCACCTGAGTTTGTCGCCGCCGTTCGCGACGGAGGTGATCTCACCGCCGTTTCGCAAGTCAACCGGGAGTTGCGCGAGATCTCGCATTCAGGCCTCCTCGCGGGCCGAGGCCACGATCCGAACACCGTAACGGGTCACGCCCGGCGTGCGAGGAACAACAGGCGCCACAGCGAACATGGCCAGCGGATCAGCCCCGTTGCCAAGCATGTTACAAGCCGCGTTCTTGAGGTGAGCTCTCATAGGCGAAGGGTTCAGACGAAAGGTTCCTTCTGTTGTCACGCTATCCATTTAGCCGGACACGGGTGTCATGACTCGGTCAGCCGATTGTCATGGGTTTGTCTGCCATCGGCTCTGCACTGGTCGCGTGTTCCGGGACTCTAAGAAACAGCAGAGCTGCCAGGATCGCAAACGCGGCATTCCCAATCAGCACTGGGCGATACCCAAATTGGACGATGCAAAGCCCGGTCAACGCCTGCGTCGCAGCCTGACAGATCGCGCCGCTCAGGTTCTGCACGGCGGAGGCGGTGCTTCGCTCAACTTCCGGAATGCGATTCATCAGCAGGTTGTAGATGCCCGGCCCACTCATGAACTGCATGGCGTTGTAAGCGAGATAGAAAGTAATGGCCGCAGGGACCATTGCGGTCTTTCCAATCAGTACAAGAAATAAGGCAGTCCCCACCTGAGCGATGACTATGCCTTTGATCAAGCCTGACCGGCGGAAGAGAATTGGCGCACCAAGCACCGCGGCAAACTGCGCCAGCTGCGATCCGGAGAACACCGCGCCAACTCTTCCCAGCGGAATGTGCAACACCTGCTGCAGGTAGATTGCACCGAACGCTGGAAAGGATCCGGTAACTACATTCCAAACCACGAATGGAGGCAGAAATCGAAGCAGGAACGGATGAAGTAACCGTGTGCTACGCTGCCCGCCGGGCAGCCGCTCCTGTAGACGAAGCCTCCAGAGCGGCCACGCTCCCGCCAGAATTATTCCGCACGCCATAAACAGAACAATGCGAATCCCGCCCACGATTGATATGTGCATTTTCCCGGAGTACAGCAGTTCAGGGATGTAGCCTCCCAGTAGTCCGGCGAATGTGCCCATGCCAATGCCTGTGGCGAACATGATGCTGAAGCCAAAGGTTCTGTTGCGCTCCTCAGTGAGCAATGCCACAGTCGGTGAAAAGCAGATCGGCCAGCAGCACAGCGCCACGCCGGTCGCGAACGAGAGGCCGATCTGAGCGGGTCCCCAGAGGATCAGGACGCGCAATGCGCAGATGAGGGGCGCACAGATAACCGTAAACAGAAGCAACGGCCGCAGGCCATGGCGGCGCGCGAGCAGCATGGCCGGCACGGTGCCGGCCACGTTCCCAAACGTGAGAGAAGCTGTGATGTTCCCCACCGCGCGCTCGTCGAAATGCAAATCAGTGAGATAAAGGTTGAACAGGAAGAAGAAGAGCCCGATTCCGAGATCGAAGAAGAAAGCCGCTGCGTAGAACCTCCAAAAGCAGGGGCTGAAGCGCTGACGCTCACCCTTGATGCGCAACAGATGTCCTTCGTCCTCTCTGGTTTGAACGACGATTATGGCCGCCATTAAATACCCTTTTGAGCAAGCAGCTCCAGCCGCTCCACTGCCCAATCGATATCGTTGTAACGCAATTCCAATGCGCCCAGCCGAAGCAGATGATCGATGGCCGCCTGCGAGAGCTCTGCGCCCGCCATGCACTGCACGCGCTGCATCATGCAGAGCCGCGCCACCGCTGTCGGAAACACAGCAAGCTCCTGCTTCGGTACATTGCGCTTCAGGAATACGATGTGCTTGATCGTGGCTGTGCTCGAGGTCGCAATGCGGGAGATTTCGCCCGTGTCCATCTCCATAGAAGGCTTGCCGATCCCGGCCCGCTCCATGACTCTACGGCCTCGCAGTTCTGGAAACAGCTCTGTCGCTGCGGGACGAAATCGCACCTGCTTGCAATTGCCGGCAACCAGCCTGTCCTCGCGGTCGTGCACAAGATAACTCCCGTCATCTGTGACGAATGTCCAGCCGGCTCGGGCGCAGGCATACGAGAGAGTCGTCTTCCCCGCGCCGGAGTCGCCACAGAGCAGGACCCCCGACCCATCGAGCGACACGCAAGCCGCATGAATTCCCGTCGCATACCGCGATGCAATCCCGCACATCGCGCTGGACTCAAGGAAGAAGTAGCGGAAGTAGTCTCGGTGCGAAAGGGCCGCAGTGGTGATCCATATCAATGAATACCCCAGCGAGCGGTCGCTTATGGCGAAGTTCTCACCGTCGGCGATATTGGTCGTCAGGTGATCGCGCACCCGGCACACCGGGATCGGCGGACACACATGCGATTCGCTCCCTGTAACCCCTACGGTCAACTGCACCGGGCCCGTAGGGAAAATCTTTTGGAATGATCCCCAGCTTTCGCTCGCAGCATCCAGCACCTCAGTGGAATTCGTCGAGACCGTCACCGGGAAACCCAGTGGATAATAGGTCTCTCGCAAAGGCAGACTGATCCGTGCCAGCGTCGGATCCCCAAACTCCACGGGCTGTTCTTTGAGCCACGCGTACTTCAGCTCCTCCGTCGTCAACAAGTCGCGTGACCGCGCTGGCAGCGTCTGCAGCGAACTGCTCATTAGATTCCTCCAGCTACTAGAACTGATACTTCAACGCAACTTGGATGATGCGCGGGTTATTTGATTTGCCGGTGATCTTTCCGAATGCCGAGCCAGAGTTCACCATATTGATCGGGTTCGCAAAATTGGGAGTGTTCGTCAGGTTGAAGAATTCTCCACGAAGATGGATGCTGTGCGATTCCGCGATGGGAATGGTGCGCTCCACGGCCAGGTCGATATTGCGCTGTCCGGGCCCGCGAACAATCCCCACCCCGCTGTTGCCGAAGTCCGTATCGTCCGAGCTGGTTCCATTTGGTGCCTCGGGCGCGTTGGTGAATGCGTCCGCATTGAGATACGTTCCAAGCACCCGCGAGTGCATCGACCCGGATGTCGCGATACGCTTGCCGCTCAGTTGGGCGCGATTCTCAAATGGATAGTTCCCATAGACCGCGCCCGCCGCGAAATCGAGAATCGTGATCGGCGTTCCGGACTGCGCCACCAGAATTCCAGACGCTAGCCAGTGCGAGATCAACACACGCATGAAACCCGACGAGGTGCGAGCGCCCGGGATGTCATAGGTGAAGCTGAATACCGCGCGATGTGTGCGATCGAAGTCTGTCGGACCGTAGCTCTGCCGCGGGTTGCGCTGGTCATTCGTCAGCAGCCAGAGCTCAAACACCTGGTTGCCGGATGATCCGCTCGTCTGGTCGAGCGTTCTTGAGTACGTGTAGCTCCCCAGGAACTGCAGCCCGTTGCTCAGTCTCTTTGTAACGCTGGCCTGCAATCCGTTGTAATTCGAGTCATAGGACGTCCGGCATTCCAGCGAACCTGGGGCCACGCCCTGATACGGCGCACGCTGTACTACATTTCCAACGCTGTTCGCGGTCTCACCATAGACCGGTGCACCGGGGCTGGCGAGCAGCGATTGATTGAACTCCGCACAGCCGGCTACGTGAATCGACCTCGTGCCCACATAACCCGCTTCGAAAAACGTGTTCCATCCGCTGCCAACCTGTACGTTGAGGTTGTACTCTTCCGTGTACGGATCGACCATCGTTCTCGATAAGCCCTCCACCGTTGCTCCGCCTCCCGGAGTTCTTGGTATGAAAATCGGATAGCTCGACGCCGCCGGCAGCAGCGGAGCGAACGGTGCTTGCAGGCTCGCTCCTCCGTTCTGCGAGCCTGAAATGAACTGAAAAGTTGAGAACGGGGGCTGGCCCACGAGATTCTCAGCGAGTCCGCCCGACAGCCGATCAAAATAAAGGCCGTACCCGCCCCGAACCACAACGTCAGGATGTGCGCCCAGCTGATATGCAAATCCGAGGCGCGGCGAAACATTGGTGTACCGCGTGGGCCAGAGCCCCTTCATACCGGAATGTGTTACGCCGACCGGTGCTGTGCCTTCAAAGTTGGAGGACACTACGAACCCGCTGAAGGTACCCGTATCCGGCGCGGTCAGCGTCGCAATGGTCGGGTCGAATGTGACGAGCCGGCCACGAACCTCCGACGGGGGCGCAAACACCTCGTAGCGAATGCCCGCATTCACAGTCAGCGAAGGCGTCAGCTTCACGTCATCCTGCACAAACACCGCGAAGTCCTTGTACCGTTCGTCCTTGCGGAACAGCCCTGAACTGCCTCCGCTGGAAGTCACGTTGCTGATGCCGCTCAGGCTGCCGTTCTGCTCCGCGCTCTGTCCAAGCAAAAAGTCGCTGAAGGTCCTGATGTCCAGCAGCCCGCTCGACGAGAAAGGCGCGTCCACCATGATCTGGTGCGCCTTTCCTTCGGCGCCAAATCGGAGAAAGTGCCTGCCCTGCGCAAGCGCGAGCATGTCCTGCGCAATATAAGTGTTGGTGCGTTGCTGTTGTGACGGCGTGCCCGCATCACCCACGGTGAACAGCCCGTCCACCGTAATGCCTGGCGCCGGTATTCCCGCTCCCGCCAAGCCCGTAGGGCTCTGGGTGCCAAGGTCCGATGCCAGGATGGGGCCTTCAACAGCCGATATTCCATCAAACCGCATGTACCCTAAGCGCGCGACGTTCACGAGTCTTGCACTCACCACCTGTGTATCCGACGCAACCACCATCACGTTCTTGTCCATTTCGTGGGTGCCCCATCCGGGCACATTGGCGGCATTCGGAGAAAATGGCTCCACGGTAGGCGCGCGTGAATAGAACAGGCGCGCCGCCGCGGAGTTCCTGGCAGAGAATGTATGGTCGATATTCCCTGTGTATTGGTCTTCGTTGTATGTAGCGGGTATCGCGTAGGTAGACTCGCCAATTGGCATTTGCCCGGGATCGCTGGTGAGCAGGGTTTGTGGGCTTGGCACGGCGAATTGCCCATTCGGCAGCTTGAAGTTCAAGAGATTCAGCGCCACAGGATTCACATTGGATCCGTCGCATTTCAACTGCTTCGACTCAGGGCCGCCGGCAAACGTTGGATAAGCGCAGAACTGCGCGCCCAGTGTGGCTGCGCTGCGGTCCGCGGTCAACTGAGGAAGGAAGGTAGTCACTTCTGTTCCCAGTCCATTCGTCGAGCGCAATCCTTGGTAGGCCGCAAAGAAAAACAATCTGTCGCGCAGGATCGGGCCGCCTATCGCGGCGCCGAATTGGTTCTGCTTCAAAACGGGCCGTGGCTGGCCATTCAGCTTGGAGAAAAAATCATTCGCATTCAACAAGTCATTGCGAAGAAACTCCCAGGCACTTCCGTGGAACCGATTGCTTCCGGTCTTGCTGATCACATCGACGTTTGCGCCGGTTCCCCGGCCATAGGTCGCATCGTAGTTGCCGGTCTGCACCTTGAACTCTTCAATTGTGTCCGGAGCGGGTACTGCCACGCCCACTTCTTCCCCATCCGAAGCCGCAGAGTTCTGGGCCAGGTTATTCGCATCCACGCCATTGAATTGGATATTGTTCGCAGTCGTCTTTCCGCCGTTCGCAGTCACGTCTTGCGTGCCGCGGCCCAGCATCGTCGCATCCGGCAAGCCCACGACAACTCCCGGCGAGAGCGACAGAATCTGGGTGAAGTTTCTGTTTGACAGCGGCAGTGCTTGAATGGCCTCATCGTTTACAGCCCGGCCCAGTGTCGAACTTTCGGTCGAAAGCACCTGTTCGTTATCTCTGACCTCCACTGATGCATTGGCGCTCGCCACGTTCAGCCTGAATTCGACTGACACTGTCTCGCCGACCACCACCGCGATGCTCTGCGATCGGCTCTCAGCAAAACCCGCCGTCGTGACGGTCGCAACGTACTTGCCCGGAGCAAGCAGCGGCACTTCGAAGGATCCGGTGCCGTCACTCCACACCGTCCGCATTGAGTGCGTAGCCTGCTGCTCAACCGTGACGCTGGCATGTGCCACAGCGTGCTCCGCAGGATCAAGCACAACTCCATGAATTCCGCCTGTGCCTGGGCTCTGTGCCCAGCCGGCGCCATTCAGAAGCAACATGCTGCACAATACCGGCAGCCCCGTACACATCCTCAATCTCATCAGGTATGCTCCTGTTCCGGACTTCACTAGCCCGGAGCATACGTACGGGGCAGTGGCGATTTGTCAGGGACATGTCTTTCATTTGTCACTTCGCCTTTGTCACGCGCACGTGACTCACACGGCGAACTTTGAGCTGACGGTGGATTCGCGGAGAGTGGAGCCGCCGCGCGGCGGTTGGTCCGCTAAAGCTGCACCTGAGTTCATCCCGTAAACACGAGATTGAGAATGGGTAGCGGCTCACCTATTGCGTTCCCATAGGGGGGCGCGTAAACTCATATCTATTGGTGTCCAATAGGAGACTCTGTTGATGGGCGATAGACCGGATGTATGGCAGGGAACGTTAGCTCTTATGGTGTTGCGCACTCTGGAGACGATGGGGACTCAACACGGGTACGGGCTGGCCCGACGCATTGAGCAAACCAGCGGAGACCTGCTTGTCCTCAACTATGGCACGCTTTATCCGGCACTCCTGAAGCTTGAACAGGAGGGTTATATCCGCTCGAAATGGGGCATTTCCGACAACAACCGTCGCGCAAAGTTTTACGAGCTGACGAAGGCCGGCCAGCGACGCTTGCGCAAAGCTAGCGAAGAATGGCAGCAGACAACGCAGATTGTGGCGCGATTCCTCGAAGACACTGGCAAAGGCTGACGGAGTACCGATGAACAAGCTACGAGCATTCTGGATCCGAGTGATCAACACGGTGCGCGGGGTCGAAGGCGTCGACTTCGCCGAGGAGCTCGAGGCTCACGTCGCCATGGACACGGAGCGCGGCATGCGCGAAGGGCTGTCTCCTCAAGAAGCACGCAGGCAGGCGCTGATTCGTTGCGGCGGTATGGCACAGGCGCACGACGCGTATGGGGAGCGACGGAGCCTGCCATGGCTTGAGTCCCTCCTGCGCGATGTTCGCTACAGCATGCGTTCCCTCTGGCGACATCGCCTGGTGACCGCGATTTCGATTCTCTCAATCGGCCTCGGCATTGGGTCGAACGCAACCATCTTTTCTCTCGTTAGCCGATTTGTGCTCAGGCCGGCGCCGGTCGGCGATCCCGCCACGTTGCTGTCGCTGCACATCATGCACGAGGGCGATCGCTGCTGCAATCCGTATTCCTGGCCCGGGTTCTCCGATGTGCGCTCCCAGGCAACAGTATTCTCTGACCTTGCAGCGTACTTCGATCTGATTCCGGCATCGATCAGCGGAGGCTCGGAGCCGGAGCGCGTGTGGGGCCAGGGTGTGACCCCCAACTTCTTCCGTGTG
>NZ_DASXYM010000014.1:0-6582 GCF_036502485.1 Occallatibacter sp.
TGAAGCCCGTACCCTTCAATCTGGATAAATGATCATCTGTATGGCGGACACCACTAACCACCGATCACTGGCCTCATTCCGGCGCCGGATAAAACGGCAGCTTTTCGTTCTTCTCGTTGGCCCGTTTGACCGTGCCGTCGCTCAGCAGCAACGCGGGCGCGAGAACCGTCTCGGGCACTTCGCCGAAATAATTCCCCACCCACAAATCCTTACCGGCGGCCTCGATGCTGGAGCGCAGCGCCCTCTGGTCCAGATCGTCCAACTCGGCTCCGCGCACCAGTTCGCGCTTGCCATCCAGGCCCACACGATAGAGGAGCCGCGGGTTTTTGGGGCCGCCCATCGTCTGCACAAAATAGACGCTCTTCAGATCGCGGTCCCTGGCCAGGGCAAGCAGCTTCTGGTTCAGCTCTTCATCGCTGATGCCGTTTTCCGCTGTCACCTTGAGAACCCCAATGGAAGGCCGGGGCGATCCCATCAGCGCCGCGCGCCCATGCCCGTTGGAATTCGGAAAATCGCGCACCGGCTCGCGGCCGATCAGGTAGTTCTCCAGCTTGCCGGCGGTGACCACCTTCACCGCCTGCGCGGGAACACCCTGGTCATCGACGGCGTAGGCGCCCACCAGGTTGCGATGGTTCCACGTCTTCAGCGACGGATCGTCGGTAATGTCGATGAACTCCGGCAGCACCCTGGCGTGATAGCTCGACGCGAAGGGCCCGTTGGTGCGCGCCTCAGTGCCAAGCCTTGGCCGGGTGGCGGTCACACCGCGCGCCAGCAGCGCATGCAACACGTCCGTCGCAGCATCGGAGCTGAGCAGCACCGGCCCGTGATATTCCTCCTCCACCACCGGAGCCTTGCTCAGATCGTGAAGCGAAGCGATCAGCGCGACAGCATGCTTGTTGAAGTCTTCGGCCGAGTCGAGGTTGGCAAGAGCGATCCCGCTCGTGCCATAGGAGCGATCGAGCCGCATGCCGTCCGCCGCCTGCGTGCCAACGCCAAAGTTCTCCTGATAACTCCCCGCGCTCTTGCGCACGATGGTGCCTTCGCTGTTCACCAGCCGCGTGGTGGTCACGCGCCCGTTGAATGAAGCCATCGAATACTGCACATCGTGCTCGCCGGCCTTGGCCGTGGCATCGGTGCGATACAGGCCGCTGGCTTTCGCAACGCGCCCAGTCCAATCGGCTTCATCGAGTTTTAGCTGTTCCGGCTCCTCCAGCGAGATGACCGCCTTCTCCTTGCTGAAGTCATCGGCCTGCGGCGGCGTCTGCACCTGCTTAAGCTCGGCCTGCTTCTGCGCGTAGGCGTCCTGGGCCTCCTTGAAGGCCTGGTCGGTGGCCTGCCACAGAGCAGAACGAATGGCGATCGGATGTTCGCCAAGCGCGCTCAACTGCAGCGCACCGTCGCCGCGCTGGCCGGAGCTATCGGTCTTGTAGTCGCCCACCCGCACCGTGACCCGCGCAATGCGCTGATGCGCCTGTGACGAGCCCTCGGTGGCGCCGAACTCGGCCTTGGTCTCGAACGCTTCCACATCCAGAACGCGATACTCGATAAAGAACGGTCTCTCAAAGCCTTTGAGTTGCAGGTCGGCTTTGCTGCGGTCCAGCTCCTGCAGCATGGCCTTGAGCACGGGGTCCTTTTCAGCATCCCCGCGCGTCGCTTGCGCAGAGGAGCGGGGTGCGAATCCAATCAACGCCGCGCCTGCCAGAAGTGCCACGAATGTCCGTCTCATTACTGCACCCCCTGCTGCGCGCTGGTTGCTGTTCCGGGTTCCCTGTTGCCTGTTGCCTGTTCTGACGGTATCGGCAAAATTGGCGGCCGCGCAGTGCCCTGCGGTTGCCGCTGCGTTTCCATCTCACTCACCAGCATGGCGGGAGCAATCGCGCTCACGGGCACTGAGCCTGACTCGGCGCCGCACTCGCCATTGAAGACTTCGCTCTTATCGCCCGTGGCGATGATGCGCTTCATGGCCGCCAGCGGCGTGCCCACAATGCTGACCCCGCGCACCAGCTCGTCCGGGCGCCCATCCACATACACGCGATAGACAACCAGCGGAATCACCTGGAACGCCTGCGGCGAACTGCGCTGGGTAACGGCAAAGCCCGACGAGATGTCTTCGAAGTAGAGACCGTAGGGTTTGCCCTGCTTCTTCGCTTCGTCAATCAACTGCTTGCGGAGCTCAGCCTCAGAAACCGACCTGGTTGAGCTGACGATCAGATTTCCCTGCCGCCCGGTGGGCATACGGCCTGTCTGCGCGCGGCCGTGGCCGTTGGACGCGGACACGCTGGCGATGGGCAGCCGCGACATCAGGAACGTCTTCAGCACACCATCCTGAATGAGCTCCACGCGCTGCGCCTTCTGCCCTTCATCGTCATACTGATAAGCGCCGCTCAGCCAGGTGTGATCGAAAACCGTCCTGGTTGGATCGTCGGCGACCGAGAGGAACGAAGGCAGAACCGGCTTGCCCACATCCTTGGTAAACGTCTGGCCTTCGTCTTCGCCGCGCTGTCGCTGCCCTTCCAGGCGATGCCCCAGCACCTCATGGAAGAACACAGCAGAGGCGCGCCCGGAGAGAATGGCGGGGCCATCGAACGGCTCGGTCACGGGAGCCTTGCGAAGCGCCTCAAGGCTCTTGGCCAGGTCGTTCATCGCGGCTTCCAGCTCCTCCTGCGTGGGAAGGCCCTCCAGGGTCTCGGCCTCAAATGTGCGCGCGCGGAACAGGTCCATGCCGTCTTCAGCACGCGTCACCGCCAGGGCCACCAATCGCGCCTGCAAATGCGGCGTCACCAACCGCGAGCCCTCCGACGAGGCAAAGTAGTCCGTCTCGTTCTGCACGCTGAGAATCACCGCGTTCTGATAGACGTCAGGGTAGGCGCGGAAAATCTTCGACAGCCCTGCCACCCGCTGCTCCCAGGCCGCACGATCCACCTTCACAGCCGGCGCCGGCTTCTCAATCGCCACCTGCGGCTTCTCTTCGCTGAAGTCCGGCGAGTTGTCCTCTTCCCTGGCGCGGACCTGCGCCTCCGTCTTCACGCGAAGGTAGTTATCGAGCGCGTTGGAGTAGCCGCTGTTGGTGCCCAGCCACAGGGTGCGCTCGAGCGCCACCGGATCATCCGCCAGCGGAAGCTGCACGCTGTTGACGGCCGAGCCGCGATGCGAACCGTGCGTATTGTCGAGCCTGGCATCGCCCAGCCGCACCTGGATGTCGGCCACACGCACGCGATTGGCGTTATCGGCTACCAGCGCGCCATACTGCGCCTGCATCATCACCACGTCGGCGTCGCTCACCGTGTAACTCAGAAAGTAGGGCGGGAGCTGATTTTCCTTATCCGCTACCTCTCCGTGACCCAGCGATTGGTAGGCGCGCTGCAGTTCGCTGGTCATCGCGTCCAAAAGCGGTGGAGCCTTCTGGGCAGCCGCAATCTGCGGTGAAGTCAGGGCGGCGGCGGCAAGAAGCGCCAGCCCTCCAGGCAACAACCGGCGAAACGTTCGGCCCGCACAAACACCACAAATAGATGGCAGAGAAGGAAAACAATCAGGTAAAAACATCGGTAGCCGCAATTGTCTCAAATAAACAGCACTGCTGAGGAAACCGCTTGCGATTTGCACGCCTTCTTGCCCTGGTTCTGTTCGGTTCTTCGCTCTTTCACGGTTCCGCTGCGCTGCGGGCGCAGGCTGCCGCGGAGCCCTCCCCTGAGGAACGGCAGGCCATCACCGCCCAGCAGCCGCCCTCCGCGGATCAGGCCTATCATCTGCCCCCTGACAAGCTGGCCAAGGCCAAGACGCTGAACAAGATCCGCCTGACACTGGAGATTGTTGGAACGCTCTGGAGTCTGGCCGTAATGGCCCTGCTGCTGACCACGCGCACGGCCGCTGGGCTGGGCAGCTGGGCGGCGAGCCTTACGCGCATGCGTTGGCTGCAGGGCGTGTGGTTCTTCAGCGCCTTTTTCGTGATCACCTTTCTGGCCAGCCTGCCGCTCGACATGATCGGCCACACCGTCAGCCGCCATTTCGGCATCAGCGTGCAGGGCTGGGCGGGCTGGTTTGGCGACCAGGGCAAGAGCCTGGGCCTGACGATCGTCTTCGGGTGCCTGGGCCTTCTGCTCTTCAACTGGATCGTGAAGGTGTCGCCGCGGCACTTCTGGCTATGGTGCTGGATTGTGGCGGTTCCGCTGTCGGTTGCCGGCGCCGTCGGCGAGCCCCTGCTCGAACCCATTTTCGACAAATTCGAGCCCCTCTCGCAGCACAACGCGCCCCTGGTCGCCGATCTCGAAAAAGTGGTGGCGCGCACCGGAACGCAGATTCCCCCGGACCGCATGTATCTGATGAAGGCCAGCGTCAAGACCAACGGGCTGAATGCATATGTGACCGGTCTGGGCGCCACCAAGCGCATTGTGGTGTGGGACACCACCGCCGGCCGCGTGCCCAACGATGAAGTGATGTTCATTTTTGGCCACGAGACCGGCCACTACGTGCTGCACCACATCGTGAAGGGGCTGATCGCTTCGGCCGTGGGCATGTTCTTCCTTTTCTGGGCCTGCGCGGCCTTTGCGCAGTGGCTGGTCGGCCGCTACGGCGAGAGCTGGGACATCCACGAAGAGATTGGGCCGAGGGGCGCGATTGCGCCGCTGGGGACGCGAGCGGGATTTGTGGTGCTTCTGTTGGCGGTGTCGATTGCCGGCTTCATTCTCACGCCGGCAAGCAACACGGTGAGCCGCTATATGGAACACCAGGCCGACGTATACGGGCAGGAAGCGATGCACGGGCTGGTACCCGATCCGCAGAAGACAGCCGTTGCCGCATTCAATGCGCTGGGGGAGGCGTGGCTCGAAGACCCGGAACCGAGCCGGTTGGTGGAGTTCTGGCTGTACAACCATCCGTCGGTGAAGAATCGCGCCAACTTCGCCGCGCATTACGATCCGTGGGCGAACGGCGGGCATGGAGAGTTCTTCAAGCAGTGATCGCTGGCGGCTGACCACTGCTCTTTTAGAATCTGATCATGCAATTCATGAGCCTGAGCCGCCGCCGCACCGATGCTTTTCCACCCGAGGCATTCACCAGGGATCTCACCGACCGGGAGGCGCAGCGGGTGCGCGAGCTCTACGGGGCCGGCATCCTCCGCCAGGTGTGGCGCCGCGCCGATATGCCCGGCGCCGCCATCCTTTGGGAAGCGGCCAGCGAAGCCGAAGTGCGGGATGCCCTCGCCAGCCTTCCCATCGCCCAGGCCGGTATGCTGGAGCTGGTCGCCCTGGCGCCTCTCGAGCCCTATCCCGGTTTTATCCAGGCGAAATAGCCGCCGGGCTTTGCCGTGGGCCCGCAAATGGCGTCCCGGCCAGACTGCGGGCTTTCCGATGCCCCTGCCCGACACCTTACACTGATATGTCGTCATTCTTTTTGGAACGAGGAGCCCCATGGCTTACCCGGCAAATCTGCGCTACACCCGCGAGCATGAATGGATCGCGGTCGAAGGCAACATCGGAACCATCGGCATCACCGACTACGCCCAGAACTCGCTCGGCGACATCGTCTACGTCGACGTGCCCAAGGTGGGCGACTCCGTCACCGCCCACCAGACCTTCGGCTCCGTCGAGAGCGTCAAAGCGGTCAGCGACCTCTACTCACCCGTCTCCGGCACCGTGACCGCAACCAATGAGGCCCTCAAGGCCGAGCCCGACAAGATCAACTCCGCCCCGCACGACACCTTCATCATCAAAGTCGAGCTCTCCAACATTGGCGAACTCGATTCTCTGCTGGATGCTGCGGCCTACGAAGCGTTTACTGCGGAAGAGCAGTGAGCTGCAGCTCTTAGCCTCTAGCTGATTCGTTCTGCTCGACGCTGCATCTATAACCAGATCACTCCGGCAGCCAGGTACCTGCTGCCGTATGGGCTTTTAGCCAGAAGCTAGAAGCTGGGAGCTAGCAGCTAAACATGCGTTACTTACCCAAAAGTCCCGCCGAGCGCGAGCAGATGCTCAAAGAGATCGGCGCGGCTGCCATCGACGACCTGTTTTCCATCATTCCGGCCGAATACCGCCTCACCCGCGACCTCGACGTCCCGCGCCAACAGGCCGAAAGCGAAATCATCGACTACTTCAAGGCCGCCGGCCAGAAGAACGCGACCGATTACACCAGCTTCCTGGGCGCCGGCGCTTATCGCCATTACCGGCCGGTGATTATCGACGCCCTCGTCCAGCGCGGCGAGTTCCTCACCAGCTACACGCCCTACCAGGCCGAGATCACCCAGGGCACCCTGCAGGCCATCTTCGAGTTCCAGACCATGATTGCCGAGCTCACCGGCATGGACGTGGCCAACGCCAGCATGTACGACGGCTCTACCGGCGCAGCGGAGGCCATCCTTATGGCCATGCGCGTCACCGGTCGCCAGAAGGCGATCGTCGCGCGCAGCGTGCATCCCGAGTACCGCGAAGTCATCGACACCTACCTCCGCCATCGTGAGCTGCCCACCTCTCTTGTGGGCTACGACCACGCGACGGGGCGCATTGACCTCGCCGTCCTCGAAGAGTCTGTCACTGAAGAGACCGCGGCGGTCCTCGTGCAGAGCCCCAACTTCTTCGGCATCATCGAGGA
>NZ_DASXYM010000015.1:0-17637 GCF_036502485.1 Occallatibacter sp.
GGCCGCACTATAGGTCTGTGCTCTTCTGCCGAAGATCTGCGTGCTTCTGCGAACGCTTCACCGGATCCCTCCAATCGGCGCCGCAAGTTAACCAGAAAATTAACCAATTTCCGCAAAAAGTTTTCCACAGAGGGGCTTGACAAGAAAACCGAGCTTTCTAATAAATTCAATAACTTGCAAAGAAAATCCGCTTCATGAATCTGTAGAATCCCTGATCCATACTGCTATCCGGAACGAAACAAAATAAAGTTGCCGAATTCGATTCAGAGGTTAGGTTACTAAATAGTAAACATGGGTGGGCCCGCCCACCTGCCGCCACAAACAGCCTAGCTCCGCCAATGCAGCTCCACCGGCCCCTCCATCGGATGCTTGCCGGTTCCCTCCAGCCGCGCCTGCTTCAACGCGAAGTACCACTTCGCCGGCTTGTCCGCATCATCGATCAACATCAGGCTGGGATTGTGCTTCAAACCCTCCGCCTGCTGAATCATCGTCACCTGGTCCTGCCTCACGAACTTCGCTCCGAAGAACTTCGCAATCGGCGTGACAAATGGCACGTGATAGAACACGTTCCATGCAGCAATCACATCGATGCGGCAGGTTGAGCTCGTCACGGGCGTCACCGTGGTGAGCGACGAGAACCACTTCTCCCCGCAGCGAATCGTCTCGGTACGCCGATTGGGCAGCACAAAGTCGATCGTCGTCTCCACCGGCTGCCCGTACACACCCAGCAGCTTGTACGGCGCGGAGTTGCCGCTGGGCGCATGCGCGCTCATCCGGAACCCTTCCGGAATCGGCTCAAACTTCTTCGTCTTCTCGCGAATGCTGGCCCGCGATCGCCACCACCACGCCTGGTGCACAAACGGCCCGTGCGCCGGATCCATCAGGCCGATAATCCCGTGATCCACATTGCAGGGCAGATCGGCACGCAGATGCGCGCTGCGATACCGCGCCCCGAACTTCGCCAGCTCCGGGACAGGATGATCAGCCTCCGTCCGTTTGCGCCCCGCACCGGGAACATACACCCACGCGTGCCCGTCGCGCTCCTCGCAAGGGTAAGCGGTCGCAAAGATGCGCGTCGCATCCAGCTTGTCGTGCGATGAGAGAGAAGGGATCAGCTCGCAGCGCCCGCCGCACGGCTCGAACTCCCATCCGTGATAGCGGCACGTCACGCGGTTGCCATCGAACCAGCCCACACTCAGTGGAATGCCGCGGTGCGGACAACTGTCGCGCATGGCAAAGACACGCCCATCCTTGCGCCGCCCCAGCACCAGCGGAATGTCCAGCAGCATGGCCGTGGAAAGCTTGCCCTTCTCGAGCGTGTCGGTGCGCAGCGCAGGATACCAGTCGTCATAAATCAGCGTGGCGCTCGGCCCCTGAATGGGCACGCCCGCTTCCGTGGTGGTCACAAACGGCATTTGGGACTCACCATAGCATTCCGGCTCGCCCCCACGCGAATCGCACGACTACTCCGCCGCTGACTCCCTGACTTCTGCGCCGCGGGCGCTGACTGGCTAGCTCATCCCCGCCCCACCGGATAACTCAAATTGAACGGGAAGATCAGCTCCGCCTCGCTCGCCACTGGGCTTCCATTCACCGTGGCCGGATGGAACCGCCAGGTCTTCACCGTGTCCAGCACGATCTGATCCAGCCCGTTGCCCATGCCCTTCACCAGCGTCAGCCCCGTCACATCGCCGGTCTCGCTCACATTCACGTCCACCACGATGTGTTGCTCCGCTGCGGGCAGCAGCCCGCGGTCCCTGACGGGCGGCTTGGGGCTGAACACCGGAAACGCCGGCGTGGCATCCTGCGCATCGGCGCCGTTGCCGGCCACCGCGGTGCCGGTCCCCTTACCGGTGCTGTCCTGAGGAAGCGCCGAGGGCGTCTCCTTCTCCTTGTGCGCCGGCCTGGTGGGATTCGTGATCTTCTGCTCGGCTTCTTTCACATGCTGCGGCTTCTCGGCCTTGCTCGTGTTGGGCGCCTCGAACGACGGAATCGAAACCCGGCGCGCCCCGCCCGCTACCTGCAGCATCGCCAGATAGGCGGCCTTCGCCGGCGGCACCGCGCGGACCTGGTGCATGCGCGCCCCGCCCACCAGCAGCAGCGAAAGCAGCGCCGCATGCAATCCCACAGAGACAACGACAGCGGGCCGCGTGCGGGTTGTAGGGTTTTCCATTCGCCTCCTCGTGCACTGCACCTTACTTCGGGTGCCCCCTCCTCGCGGCGCCTTTGCCGCCGGGGTGGGTTGGTTCATGCTGCTCAGACTCAATTCAAGGTGTTTCGGGAAGCCGCAGCAGGTGAACTATATTCCCGCGATTCTGACCGCGCGTCAAGAACGCCCGGCAACATTCAGTTTTCCGTCCTTCACTTCAAACCTCTCGCCGCGCCACACAATCGTGTTCCCCGCAAACCCGGCCACCCATGTGCCCATCGCCACCACATCGCGGAGCGGCAGCAGCCAAAGGTTCGGCAGCACGTCATGATCGCCCAGCACATTCGCCGCCACCGCCATCGCCATCGCCAGGCGCAGAAAAAAGCTCATCGCCAACAGCCAGATGCTCACGAAGCTCGCCCCGCTCGCCACCACGTTCAACAGGGCCCAGCCCAGCCCGTGCGTGAACACCAGTCCGACATAGCCGGCAGGCCGCGCATCGCGCACCGTGCGGTACCAGCGCACCTGGTGATCGAAGAAGCCGCGCCAGTTGTAGTCGGGCACGCTGGTTTCCACCACTTCGTGGCTGATGGCAATCGCGTAGCCTGCACCGTAAATACGCGCGCCCAACTCGTAGTCATCGGCAAGGTGGTCCACCAGAGTCTCAATCCCGCCCATCGCCGCAAGCGCCTCGCGACTCACCGCCAGGGTCGACCCCAGCCCATACCGCAGCCCGCCTTCGATCCACCGCGCCAGCAGCACGCTGGGCTGAAAGTCCGTCGCGATCCCCAGCGCCTCCAGCCGCGACCACAGCGACCCATGCGGCCGGCCCCGATAAAGCGCCGTCACCAGCCCAACAGGTCTCTGTCCCTTTGTCCCACTGTCCCTGTATCCCTGTATGTCCGGGCCCTGCATCTCCGCCATCACCCGCGTGAGATACCGCGGCGACACCGTGATATCGGAATCATTGATCAGCAAATAGCCGTGGCGCGCATGCGGAATCAGCTGCGCCAGCGTGCTCACCTTGCCGTTGGTGCCCAGCCGCTCCGGGCAAACAACCAGCCGGATCGGCCTCTCGGGAAACTCTCGCTGCAGTTCGACCACAGCAGAAACTGCGGGATCGTCAGGCGCGGACACACCGAACAGCAGCTCGTACTCGCCTGCATAGTCCTGGCGGCAGTGGCTACGAAAAGCTTCCAGCATCGCCGGATCCAGCCCCTTGAGCGACTTGAGAATCGTCACTCCCGGCGCGAACCCCGGCACCGGCGCCCTGCGCTTGCCGAGAAATACAAAGGCCGCCAGCAGGGCCGCAATGAAATAGCCCATGCCCGCCACGGCGAGCACCGTGGTTACCAGCTCCACGGCCTGTGCCAAAGCGTGCGGCATACCAAGAACAGTTTACAGTTTCAGTTCTGAGTTTTCGGTGCTGGCCGAGCGACGCTTTTGGCTGCTGAGAGCTGAGAACTGCGAACTCGCTTGTTGTGTCCGCCGTCACGGCGAAAGGGAGCCCGCCCGCGCAACCTGTCATGCATGAAGTCCCCGCTCGTTCTGGTCTTCTTGTGCGTTGCCGCTGCCCTCTCTCTTGCCCAGCAGAAGCGGGCTGGCCGTCCCTCGGGCTCAACGGTCTCCGGCCACGTCTACTGTGCCGACACCAACACTCCGGCGCGGATGGCCAGCGTCATTCTGCAGCCAGCCGAGCAGATCGATGCCATACATCCCGGTGAGGACCAGCACATATCCTCCCACGGCGAAATGACCCAGACGCTGCTCGACGGCAGCTTCAACATTCAGCACGTCGAGCCCGGCGTGTACTACGTCCTGGCCATGCAGCAGGGCTACGTCTCCGCACTCGCTTCGATCTACGCTCCACCTGCTGGCCGCGCCACTCCGGACGCACGCCAGCCGAAGAAGCCGCTCATGACCGCTCCACGCATTACGGTCCAGTCCAACCTGCCCGTCGCGGTCAACGTCAGCATGGAGCGGGGCGCCGCCGTGAGCGGCACAATCCTCTATGACGACGGCGGCCCCGCCGCAGGCGTTCGGGTCTCCATACTGGTCCGCACAAAAGGCGGTTGGACCAAGCTTCCCTCGAGTCCCGTCGCCAGCCAATCCTACTCCGCCGGAAGTGATGATCAGGGCCATTACCGGATCAGCGGCCTGCCGGCCGGCGAATACCTGCTTGAGGCTACCCTCAGCATCCAGGGCATGTATTACAACGTGAACGAGACAAACGGCACCAGCGTGGGCACGTGGCCCATCTACTCACTCTCGTTCTACTCCGGAGGCAGCGCACGGCAGAAAGACGCGAAGCCCATTGCGGTGACCGCGGGCGAGGAGTTCGGTGGGCAAGACCTGGAGATTCCTCTCACCAGGCTGCACACCGTCCGCGGCAGCATTGTTGGCGCTCACGACGGTCACATCCTGAATGGAGGGAAACTCTCTCTGTTGAATGCTGACGACCGGTCCGAGGCTGGACACGCGTCCGTGTCCAAAGACGACAACACCTTCACCTTCGCGTTCGTCCCGGAAGGCGATTACATTCTGCGCGCCGAGGGCGTCGACAACGATTACCTCGAGGTTCCGAACAACTACCCCAACGCATGGCCGCCAACGCACACGGAACCGAAGCTCCTGCGCAGCTACGGCACGGCCGAGCAGCCGCTGCACGTGGCCGGCGAGCTGACCGGAATCAGCATCTCCGCCCCTGACCCGCCAGCGCAATCCGCCCAGCCCGCTCTTCGATAGCGCCACGCCCCGGCCCGGCCACGGAACGACCGGAGGCTGAAGACTGACAACTGTGAACTGAAAACTGGTTAGATATGGCAGCTCGCCTGGCCGCGCTTCTCCAGATAGCGCTGGTGATATTCCTCCGCTCGCCAGAAGGTCTCCGCCGGCACCACCTGAGTCACTATTCGCTTCGGCTTGAACCGACCCTCGTTCGTAAGCTGTTCGATCTTGGCTCGCGCCTGCTGCTCTTGCTCGGGCGAGTGGAAGAAGACCGCCGACCGATACTGTGCGCCCCAGTCGGGTCCCTGGCGATTCATCGTGGTGGGGTCGTGCAGGTCAAAGAACGCGTCCAGCAACTGCACAAAGGTGATCTTCTCATTGTCGAAGTCGAGCTCCACCACCTCCGCGTGACCGGTCTGATCGGTGCACACGTCCTTATAGGTTGGATTGTTGAGCTTGCCGCCCTCGTAGCCCACCGCGGTCGCTGTGACTCCAGGCATGGTGGCGAACTGCGCCTCGACGCCCCAGAAGCATCCCGCCCCAAATGTCGCTTTTTCGATACTCATGATTTAAAGGATGCACGGCCCCGCGGATTGGTCAACATTTCGCTTCTCGCGAAGGCCCCCGGGATGCGCAGGCGGCGAAGTCATGCAGCGATCTGAGCACGGCTCGCCAATTCCCAGAAGAACTGGCGCAGCGACCGCGGCTCGCGGCCAAGCACCGACCGCAGAACCAACCCATTACCGCCATGAAAGCCATACTGGTCGTAGTTGGCATAAAGCCTCTGCATGCCGCGGCGCCGCGACCCTTCCGGCAAGCTGGCGCCGTCAGCCCACTCATCGAAGTCGATCGATGCAGCTTCAATCCGCCTGCCCAGAGCGTCGCTCATCATACCGGCCACGTGCATGCGGTTGTACATGCCCGGAGCGCTCAGTTCAAATGTGCCGTTATCGAGGCGATCCGTCACGAATGCCAGCGCCGCCGCTTCCGCGACATCGCGGTAGTCCACATAGCAGACTTTAGCTCTCTGCGAATAGGGCAGCGCGTACAAGCCGGTCTCCACAATCCGCCGCCACTCCAGCTCAATATTCTGCATGAAGCTGGCCGGCTGCAGCACTGCGAAGGTCATGCCCGACTCGTAGAGCGCTTCCTCGACCGGCCGCTTGGCCACGTGGTTAGTCAGCCTGGAAAGCGACGGATGGATCACTGCCGAATAGACGAATTTTCGCACGCCGGCTGCCTTGGCCGCGTTCACCATCGTCACGCCCATAGCCGACTCGCGTGGATGGAACGCCGGGCCAATATGAAACACCGCGTCCGCACCGACGGCCGCCGAAATCAGCCCGCGCGTATCCTCAAGGTCTCCGAAAACGCTTTCATCCGCGCCCCGGTCACGGGCAATGCGTTCCGCCTCCCGGCTTCTTACCAGAGCCCGTACCCAGACGCCCCTCTTGATCAACTCCGGCAGAACGTGTCCGGCAAAGCGGCCCGTCGCGCCGATCATTAACACCCGCACTGAACAACCCCGCAGAAAAAGACTTATTAACGACTACGAGGCGCAGAAGCGCGCAGTGGATGCTTTGCGTTCTAAAAAAGAGCGGAACGCCAAAACGAGTGCGCTTGCGTGATTTAGAAACAGCGATTTTACAGAACAGCTTGCCGCTCCGGCGTGGATGCACCCGCGCCTATCCGCGGGTGCATAAAACTGGTAGCGAGATGATCGCGCTGTTTAGCGGCCGCCGCGGTTGTTGCGGCCAGGACCGCCCCGGCCTCCGGAGCCCCGGCCAGCGCCGCCGCGCGGCCCCGTGGAGCCCCGCCCGCCTGTGCCAGCGCGTGGACCTGAGCCGCTCCGGCCACGATCGTTGGATCGGAAACGCTGCCCGCCGGTTCCTTCGCTGCGGCCACGTGCAGCAAAGCCGCCTCCGGAAGTTGAGCGCGCCCCACCGCCTGCAGCACCGCCGGTGGACCTGGGCGGGCGCGAAGCGGTGCCGCCTGCCGGACGCGGTGGGCGGCGGTCTTCCGGCTGGGTAAAGCCTCGCGCTTCGCCACCTTCCGGCCTAGGCCGGAATCCGCCGCCGGCCGATGGGCGCGGCGGACGGCCGCCCGTGCCACGCTCCTGACGGCCTGCGCCAGAGGGGCGCTCGCTGCGAAATGCACCCTGGCGCCGATCCTGACCGCGGTCTTGTCCTCGTTCCTGGCCACGGGCTGCGGGACGACCCGCACCTCGACCCTCAACACCGCCTGAGCCGGCCGGTGCACGGCCCTGACGCCGATCCTCGCTTCTGCCTTCAGGTCGGCCTCCCGTCCTGGGCTCACCTTCTTCAATGCGGAGCCCGCCGGGACGCGCTGGCCGGTCTTCGAAGCTGGAGCGAGCCGGCGGCCGCGGCGGCCGCTCGGAGCCGAACTCCGGCCGGCTCCGGAACGGGCGGTTGGCCCCGGAACTCTGGCCCTGAGGGCGCGAGAAACCACCGCGCCCGCGATCCTGGCCTCCAACTGCCGGACGTCCCTCTCGCCGAGGGCCGGTTCCGCGGCCCTGATCGCGATAGGGAGGACGATCTTGCCCACGGCTCCCGCCGCTTGCCCCTTGTCGGATACCCGAACGCCTCTCGGTGCCGCCGGTCTGGCCGCGGGTCTGGTCACCGCCCTGGCGGCGATCTTCCATGCCGCGTCCAGTCCCCTGCCCCTCTCGGAAGGTCGGCCGGGCGCCGCCACGGTCCTCTTGCCGACCGTAGGCCGGCCGCTCACCTGTCCGTGGGCGCTCGCGGAAGCCCTGACTCGAACCCCGTTCCGCAGTGGGTCTCGCTTCGGGTCTGGATTCTGGTCTCGCGAAGGGCCTCGATGCTGGCCTTGATCCCAGCCCCGAGCTGGGCCTCGCTGCTGGACCCGCACCTGGCGCGGAACCGGGCCTCGAGCCGCGTCCCGTCGCGCGTCCAGCCCCGGAACGCACTCCGGAGCCCGGCCGGCGCTTGTCTCTGAACGATTTGCCGCCACGTTTTGTCGCGTCGTGATCCACGGTTCTTCCCGCTTCTTTGGGCAGCATGGTCTTGGACTTCGGGCGCTTCGGCTTCCACTTGCCTTCGGCAGCCAGCCGCAGCAAGTTCAGCTCTTCGGGGTCCAGTTCACGCGACTGGCCAGGTTCGAGATCGAGCACCAGCGGCCCGTACCCCACGCGCCGAATCTTCTCGACATGGTGTCCGATCTCCTCGAACATCTTGCGTAGTTCGCGGTTGCGCCCCTCAATCAGCGTGACTTCAAACCAGGGATTGTCGCCCTCTCGCACCTGGCTAATGCGCGCGGGCGCTGTACGGACTCTGCCTTCGCCCGGCCGGCCGCGGTCGATGCTCACTCCCTCGCGCAGCCCGTCGATCAGGTTCTCATCCGGCTGCCCGCTCACCTTGACGAGATAGGTCTTCTCTACGCCCGAGGCGGCGCGCGTCAGCTTGTTAGCCAGATCGCCGTCATTGGTCATCAGCAGCAGGCCTTCGCTGAGATAGTCGAGCCGGCCAATGGGATACAGCCGCTCGTTCATCTTCGCGAAAAACTCCATCACGGTAGGCCGGCCCTCGGGATCGCTGACCGTGGTCACGTATCCGCGCGGTTTGTTCAAGACGAAATAGCGCGGGCGCTCCGCGCCGTGCAGCAGCTTCCCGTCCACACGGATGTGATCGCGCCCCGCGTCGGCCTTCGAGCCGAGTTCCGTCACCACCTTGCCGTTCACCTGCACACGGCCCTCGGTGATCAGTTCCTCGGCATGGCGACGGCTGGCAATCCCGGCAGCGGCCAGGATCTTCTGCAGGCGCTCCAGCTGTGCGGGAGGCCGCGGAGCAGAGTGTCGCGGCTCCTCTTCCTGCTGGTTTTCCTCTTCTTCGTCTTCTTCGTCCGCGCCGGACTCCCAGTCGCCTTCGAGGTCGTCGTCCTCATCGGCGCCCAGGTCGTCGGGATCGCCGTCGGGCTGGGGCTCGGGTTTCGGGGTCTCTACAATGGCCTCAGCCGCGAGTGCCGCCTTTTTCACTCGCTTGCTCTTGCTCTTCTTGGGCGGCTCCGGCGCGTCGGCGGGCTCTGCCGCCTCGCCTGGGGTGTTGCCCTCGAAGGCATCGTCGAATGTATCGGCGGCCTGTGCCTTCAGCTCGGCGTCAGCGGTCTCCGCCTGCTGGGCGGCTGCACCGGTTCCCGGCTCCGCAGCGTCTGACTTCTTTGCGCGTTTCTTACGGGCCGTCTTCTTCGCCGGCAGGTCTGATTCGCCCTCGGGAATGGCGGGCGTCTGGTGGTTCTGGATTTCTGCAGATGCCTGCGTGTCCGGAGCGTCAGGCTCCGTGCTCTTCTTCGGCTTTCTCGGCATGGAGATTGCCCTCGTTTTCTGCCGGCACAGGGATGTCCGGCTGGGCGGGCGGAGCTTCAGACGCTGCTAAGTTTCCGGCGTCCTGCTCGTTGGATGTCATTGAAGGCTCGGCTGACGTCGCGTCGGTCGGGCTCTCGGTGGATTCTTCTGATGCCTGTTCAACTTCTGCCTGCTCAGGTTCTTGAGGAGGCGGAGCCTCAGCGGTCTCGGCCTCGGCGAGTTCAAGGCCGCTTGGCGAATTGCCTTCGAGCTCGGCCGGGGTTTCCATGGCTTCCTGGCCGGATTTTCCGATGGATTCCGCGTTCGACTCAGCCGTTGCTTCTCCGGCCCCCGTCTGGTGCCGGCCGGCTTCTTCCGCCGCAACCTCGGCTTCCCCGCCGGGCTCGGCAGCTTCCGCGGCTTCCAGGGCGGCCTGCGCCGCATCCGCCGCCACTGCCTCGGGTTCCATTTCCTCGATCTCCACGGCCATCTTCTCGAACTCTTCCATGGAAGGAAGTTCGTTCAGATCCTTCAGTCCAAACCGCAGCAGGAACTCCTTGGTCGTCTTATAGAGAATGGGCCGCCCGATCACCTGCTTGCGCCCCGCGGTAGCGATCAACTTGCGAGCCAGCAGCGAGCCCAGCACGCCGCCCGATTCCACGCCGCGGATTTCGCTCACTTCAGGGGCCGTTGCCGGCTGCTTGTAAGCCACCACGGCGAGCGTCTCAAGCGCCGGCAGAGACAGCTTCATCGGGGGCTTGAGGCTTTTCACGAACAGCCGCACGGCGTCATGGCATTCCGGCTTGGTGGCCATGCGATAGCCGCCCGCGATCTCCCGAATCTCGATGCCGCGCTCGTCATTTTCATAGCCGGCCAGGATCTCGTCGAGGATCTGCTTCAGGATCGACCTGATCTCACGGTCCCGCTGCCGCGCCAGGCGACGCGCCTCAGCTTCAGGGTCAACCGCGTCTCCAGTTCCTTCCATGTCGCCGGGCTCTGCGCCTGCGGCCGGCTCAGCGTCAACCTGCGCTTCAGGTGCAAACTCAGCGGTCGTCTCGACGGCAAGTGGCTGGTCCGCGGCGCCTTGCGCCTCGCCAGTCTCAGCAATCAGACCGGACTGGCCTCCAGACACGGAACCGGTCATGGCAGCCGAGGCGGCCTGCGCTGCGGCTTCTGCCGTCATGGCAGCCGTATCGGCCACCGGCAAAATCTCAAGATCGGCAGGAAGAAGCGAGGGGGAGGCGGCCGACGCGGGGTCCTCACCCGCCATGTCGGCGTTGGCTTCAGCAGCGGCGGCGGCCTGGACGGCCTGCCACTCCAGCGCGTCGGCGGCAAAAATCTGTGCGAGCTGCGCCAGAGTGACGGGCTCTTCGGCAGCATAAATTACGGCTTCCAGCTTGGCTTTCAGGCTCATTCTGCGGGTCCTTTCGTATGGTAACGGAATAACCCGCGGTGTGCCGGAGGGTTGGGGAGCCGGCGCGCCGCAACGAAGCTGCATGCGGCATCCTGTTTCGGGAAACCGAAGATTTGCATCCGAAAGGAAACTTGCAATCCTTCTTTTTAGCGAATGTGTCTCAAATCACTTACAACTTGTGGAAAAGGGTCGATAACGGATGCATCCGAACAAAGCTCGACGCCTACGCGCCTGCGTCCGCGGCATCCGCCGATTGCATCTAAAGGAGCCTTTCATGGCCGTTCTTTCCGCTCCCACGCATAGACCCTCCTGCTGGCCCATGTCAGTGGGAGCGGAAGGAATTGCCGCAGCCCAGTTCGCACGCTGCGGGTTTGACGTTTTGGTACAGGCGGCGCGCGACAAGCCCTGGTACGACCTTGTGGTCACGAAGGCCGGGAACCTTCTGAAGGTCTCGGTCAAAGCCAGCGAGAACGGCGAATGGGCGCTGACCAATGGCTTCATCCGCCGGGTGGCCGAAACCAACGGCATGCGCGTGGACTGCCTCAGCGCCATCGACATGTGGCGCGCCGGCTACGGCTCGCGCACCGTATGCTGCCTGGTGCAGTTTGAGGGTGTGGCCATCCACGAGCTGCCCCGCGTGTATCTGGCGTCGCCCGACGAGATCGCAGAGACTATGCGCCAGACAGCGCAGCGCATCGGCCGCTGCACGCTGCTTGAGATGTATGAGTGGGCCAGCAGCAGCGGCGCCCGGAGTATCGAAATGCTTCCGGAGGCGTGGCACTTCTCTCAGGCGCGGATAGAGCGGCTCCTCGCCTTGCAGGGCGGAAGCACCGCCGCTGCGGTTCGGGTGAGGGCGCCCGCGCCCCAAGTTCCGGCTCCCGGCCCGCGGCTGGTGACGGATCTGGTGCCGGAACTGGCTTTGTCTGTGTAGCCGCAACTCAAAATCATCGAAACGAATACCGGTTTCGTACGTCCATTCAACTCCAGGTGCCACGCGGCTCATCTCATTACAGGGAGGCGGGACCGAACCATGATGCCAATCGAGTTGAGCAAACCGTTTACGGCGCTAGCGCCGAAGGTCCGCATGCGCACGGCACTGGCCCTGGCGATGGTGGCCGATGTGGTGCAGATGGTTGGGTTTCCGCTGTTTGTGGAGGGCGCGGCGTCGCCAGTGGACGACCTGGTGGATCTCTGCATGGCCGGCGTGCTTACCTACCTGCTTGGCTGGCACTGGGAGTTCCTGCCCTCGTTTGCCGCCAAGCTCATCCCCGGAGTTGACCTGATACCGCTTTGGACGTTGGCGGTGGGGAATGTCTACCGCAAGACGAAGAATCTGGAGCCAGAGCCGGTGACCATTGAGGGCCAGTTCGACCCGCGCACACCGGGCAGCAACCTGCGGCCCTGAGCCAGGTTCGCGCTCCGGTTCAAACAATCAGAAGGGGTCGGCGGAAGCCGGCCCCTTCTTGCTGTTCATGCCGCTCCACTACCGGGTCAGGCTGCGGAAACCCCAGTAAAGCAGCGCGGAAAGCAGGGCCGCAGCCGGCAGCGTGAAGATCCACCCGGCCGCGATGTTGCGAATGGTTTTAAAGCGGAGCCCGCTGCCGCTGGCAGCCATGGTGCCGGCCACGCCGCTGGAAAGGATATGGGTGGTACTCACCGGCAGCCCGAAGCTGGTTGCTCCGAGGATGGTGCCCATTGCCACCAGGCCGGCGGCGGCGCCCTGCGCATAGGTCAGGTGCTCCCTGCCGATCTTCTCGCCCACGGTGACCACAATGCGCTTCCATCCCACCATGGTGCCCAGGCCGAGGGCCAGAGCTACCGCCACTTTGACCCAGTCCGGAATGTACTTGGTGGCTTTGTCCACCTTGCTCTTGTAGTTGTCCAGCGCTGCCCACTCGTCCGCGTTCAAGGTCGGATTCCCGGCCTTGTGCATCATGCCGAGGGCCTCGCTGGCGAGGTACATATCGTTGCGAACGTTTGCCTGATCCTTGTCCGGGACCGCTTTGTACTCGCGATAATGGCCGACCTGGAGATCGAGCCCCTCGACCAGAGTGCGGACGGCGGGCAGCGTATCAGCCTTGAGGCGCTTGGTGCGGATATAGCTTGTCACTTCGCCGCGGGCGTCCGCCACGACGGGCGCGCTGGGATCGATATGTTGATCCAGGATGTGCGCGGCGCGTTCTGAGGCAGCCACGAAGTCCTGGATTTCGGCAGGGCTCACCGCATGATTCAACGCGTATGCGGTGGGTACCGTGCCGATGAGGATCAGCATGATAAGGCCCATGCCCTTCTGACCGTCATTTTGCCCGTGCGAGAAGCTGACACCGGTGCAGGTGAGGACCATGAGCGCGCGCACTGGGAAAGGGGGCGGCTCATTGGCCACGGGGGCCTCGTACAAGGAGGGGTGCTTTACCAGCCATTTGGAGAGCAGCAGGAGGAGGCCCGCCAGGGTGAAGCCAATCACCGGGGAGATCAGCAGCGATTCCAGAACTTTTTTGGCCTGATCCCAGTCCACACCGGAGGTACCGGTCTGCGGATTGAGCAGTTGATTGGCGATTCCGACGCCGATGATGGAGCCCACCATGGTATGCGAACTCGATGCCGGCAGGCCGAGCCACCACGTGCCCAGGTTCCAGAGGATGGCGGCGATCAGCAGCGCGAAGACCATGGCAAAGCCGGCCCCGGAGCTGACCTGGAGGATGAGGTCCACGGGCAGCAGGGCGATGATGGCATAGGCGACCGCGCCGCTCGAAAACAGGACGCCGGCAAGGTTGCAGAAGCCGGAGAGAACCACGGCGAAGCTTGGTTCCAGGGAGTTGGTGTAGATGACGGTGGCGACGGCGTTGGCGGTGTCGTGGAATCCGTTGACGAACTCGAACCCGAGCGCGATGAGCAGCGCCAGGCCCAGCAGCATGTAGGGCCACGAACTCACGGTCTTGACGGCATCGAGGTCGCGGGAGACGTGCAGCACGATGTAGAAGAGCCCGGCGAAGACAGCGACTGCGAATACCGCCAAAGCGCGGCGACTGGATTTGGGTTTCAGCTTGCCATCAAGAAGAGCTGGCCCTCGTGAAGCGGAGTTTGGGCGCAGTGATGGAGAGAGGGTTACAAAATCAGCCATTAGAGCGCTCCGAACGTACGGTGAGGCGCACAGTTATGCTGCTTGGAATTGTGGGAGATGGAAAGGAAATGCAGATGAGAAGAACGGCTGGAAGGGCAGCGAGGGCCAGAAAAGAAGGCGTCCATAAAGATCCAACAGCCGATGGAACGGGGCTGTTTGCTTCCGGGTCCCGGTCATTCGGAAACCCATGCATTCATTCTACACGGGATATGGACGGCTGAGGGAAAGGTTTGCCGGTCTTGCCGGAGGGTTGGAGCGGCCAGAAGCTCAGCCATCGGGCGCAAACCATTGGGGTGCAGAGACATTCCGGGGGGCGCCCGGCAGGCCGCCCGGCGGGAAAAATTAAGTCTACGAGCGGGGTAAAAAGCAGGGTTTCGACGGGCTGAGCAAAAAAGGGAGGGGGGTGGGAGTTACTCATTGGTTAATTGGCGCGGATAGCAGCTTTTGCGAATTCCGGTGGGTAGGAGCGTAAATCCTGGGCCGGACGACCTCAAATATGTGAGCCGGATCACATACAGAATCTACCTAAGTACATATTTTTCATGTAGTTGACGTTCTCGCGAGGCGGAAAGTCAAAAAAAGTGCACTCAGTAATGTTCCAGTTAACATTTGTGGAAATTCGCCGGATGAGGGTGAAACGCGCCGACACGGGCGGGGGGGTGGGGGGGTCGCGGGTTGGATCTGGAGATACATGGCTGGGCTGTGGAGCGAGCAGTGATTATGACGGGAGTTGGCGGCGGTGGCTGTGTCGGCGGTCACGTGAGAGGGCAGGGACCAGGGACCAGATGGTCTGGGGGGGTGGGGGGGTGGGGATTATGGGTCGCCGAAATGGGCTTCAAGATGGGTTGGACGGCGGCGGCCGAAGATCGCGCCGAGGGCAGGGAGCTTGTGGTCTCGCCAGACGTGGCAGCGGCTAAAGCCCAGGTGTTTTGCAGCAGCATTCATCGGCACGACTGAAGTCGTGCCCTGTTACAGGGCAGCCTGATTCGTGTGGGTCGTTGTCGGGGTGAGGTGAAATGCAACCGCAGGTCCCTCGACTCCGCTGCGCTGCGCTCGGGATGACAGGGGCGGTGCGGCCGTGGGGAGAATGGTGGAAAGCGATCCACGGCAACGATGTACTGTTGTGGCTTTTCGCCAAAACCGGATCGACCTGACGGTCTCGTCATCGCTACAGGGCAGCCTGATTCGTGTTGGTCGTTGTGGGGGTGAGGGGAAATGCAACCGCAGGTCCCTCGACTCCGCTGCGCTGCGCTCGGGATGACAGGGGCGGTGCGGCTGTGGGGAGAAGCAGATTCCCTGCCGGAATGACAGCAAGAGGAGCAAAAGCAAAAACTACAGCAAGAGGAGCAAAAGAGGAGCAAAAGCAAAAGCTACAGCAAGAGAAGCAAAAGCTACAGCTAGAGGAGCAAAAGCTACGGCAAGAGGAGCAAAAGCTATGGAGCGCTGGCGGCGCGGAGGGCCAGGCCCTGGGCTACGGAGGTGAATTCGTTGCCGCCGCGGAGTTTGGCCTGGGTGAAGCGGGTGGTGAAGATGTTTCTTACGGCGGGGACGAAGGAGGTGCCGCCGGTGAGGAAGACGCGGTCGACTTCGTGCGGCTGGACGTTGGCGCTCTTGAGGAGGGCGTCAACGGCGTGTTCGATGGTGGCGAGGTCGTCGGCGATCCAGGATTCGAACTGGGCGCGGGTGACGGGGATTCTCAAATCAATGGTGTGGGCGTGGGCGGTGCCGTCGCAGAAGTGGAACTGGGTGCGGTCGCTGCGCGACAGCTCGAATTTGACCTGCTGGACGGCCTGGTGGAGCTGGTAACCGAGGTCGCCCTCGATGACGGTGATGAGGGCTTCGATCTTTTCGGGTTCGAGGGCGCGGGCGTGGGCGCTTTTGAGGATCTCGCGGACGTTGTTGGTGCGCAGGAAAGAGAGGTAATGCCAGCGTTCGAGGTTGGCGTAGATCCAGGCGGGGACGGCGGGGAGGATCTTGTTGAGGGAGCGGGCTTCAGAGTTTGACCCGAGAGCCGGTGAGACGAGCTTGCGGACGATGCGGGCATCGAAGGCGTCGCCGGCGAGGCCTACGCCGCTGTTGCCCAATAAATCTTCAGGGCGGCGGCCGCGGGCGCGGATATCAGGGCCGACGCGGAGGAGGGAGAAGTCCGAGGTGCCGCCGCCGAAGTCGCCGATGAGGATGAGCTCGTCGTGCTGGAGGGTGGCCTGGTAGGCGAAGGCGGCGCCGATGGGTTCGAGTTCGAAGTCGATGTGCTCGAAACCGGCGGTGAGGAAGGCTTCGCGAAGGCGGGAGACGGCGAAGTCGTCGTCCTCAAAGGATTCAGAGCCGACGAAGCGGACGGGGCGGCCGACCGTGGCGCTGCGGATGGGGAGGCCGAACTGGGATTCGGCTTGCTTGCGCAGGTCGGCGACGATGCGGGCGACGAGCTCTTCAACGCGATGGCGGCGGCCAAAGACCTCCGTGCTGGTGAGGGAGCGGCTGGGCAGGTGGGACTTGAGGGACTGGATGAGGCGGCCTTTTTCATCGGCGTCCAGGTAGCGCTCGATGGCCTCGGGTCCGGAGTAGCCGTGGACGCGGCGGAGGCCGGCGGGGGATTTGTGCTGCTCGAAATAGAGGACGGAGCGGCAGGCGGGGCTTTGTTCGCCGCGGAAGGAGAAGCGGGCGAGTTCGACGGGCTGGCCGGGGCGGTAGAGGGCGACGGCGGAGTTGGTGGTGCCGAAGTCGATGCCGATGTGGGGCTCGCTTGAGCGCATTGCCCATTATGTCGCAGGGCGCCTGCGGTGTGGGCAGCGCGAGCTTCGCTCGGCATTCTTCGCTGGAACGAGCTTGGGTGGCTTCTCCTGTGGCTCGCGTGCCGCGATGAGGACCGCGGCTGCCGTTGCGATCACGAGGATGCGCCGTTTCATCCTGCCTCCCTGCTTCTACTTACGCGCGTACCGGGGCACGGTTACATGGGAGCGGGTGCGTTGAGGCTGGATGCTGTTGCAGGGTACGCACGGACAGGGTAACGCGAATCAGGAGGGGGGGGTGAGGGTTGTTGGGGTGATGGGCTCACACGGGGCGCGGCGGGCCGACGGTGGGAATGGGGATGCCTCCATTGTGAGTTGGAAGGGCGGGCGGCCGGTATGCTGGAGTCACGTTCCTGTGACTGATTTTGCCCAGATCGTGAAGCAGCAGGCCGACATCGTGAAGGTGATCGAGCAGTACATGCGGCTGCGCAAGGCGGGGGCGGTGAACTGGTCGGGGCTGTGCCCATTCCACAAGGAGAAGTCGCCGTCGTTCAGCGTGCACGCGGTGCGGCAGTTTTATCACTGCTTTGGGTGCGGGGTGTCTGGGGATGTGTTCAGTTTCGTGGTGAAGATCGAGAATGTGAGCTTCCCGGAGGCGGTGCGGATTGTGGCGGGGAAGTGCGGGATTGCGCTGCCCAAGAAGGAGTACTCGTCGCCGGAAGAGGCTGCGGAGGCGCGGCTGCGCCGCAAGCTGCTGGACCTGCACGAAGAGGCGGCGGCGTATTTCGAGGAGCAGTTGCGCGGGCCCGAGGGAGCGGTGGCGCGGGAGTACCTGGCGGGGCGCGGTCTGAATGAGCAGGGGATGAAGGCGTTCAGGATTGGCTACTCGCCGGACAGCTTTAGTGCGCTGCGGGACCGGCTGAGCGGGATGGCCGATGCGGAGGCGCTGCGGGCTTCAGGGCTGTTCTCGCAGAAGGAACACGAAGACGGGACGGTCAGTCCGCTGTACGACCGGTTCCGCAAGCGGGTGATGTTCCCCATCTGCAATGAGAGCGGGCGGGTGATTGCGTTTACGGCGCGGACGCTGGAGACGGGGGAGAAGGCGGGGGCGAAGTACATCAATTCGCCGGAGACGCCGCTTTATACCAAAGGGCAAGTCCTGTTCAACCTGGACAAGGC